>NZ_RWJX01000127.1 GCF_004123805.1 Cellulomonas endophytica
ACGCCGGGATGCGCGGCGGCGAGGGTGGCCACGTCGAGCCCCGCGCCGGGGCGGGCGTCGGGCTCCCCGGCCGACGCCGCCGACGCCGCCGCCGCCAGGAGCGCGGCGCCGAGCGCGTCGAGGGCGTCGGCCGCCTCGCGGGAGGCGTCGGCGCTGCGGGCGAGCGCCGGGACCACGCCCGGGCCGAGGACCGCCTCGAGCACGGGGAGCACCTCACCCCGCACCCGGCTGCGGCGCGGGGCCCCGGGCCCGGGCGCGTTCGTCGGGTCCTGCCAGGGCTCGAGCCCCAGCGCCGTGCAGGCGGCGGCCGTCTGCGACCGGCGCAGGCCGAGCAGGGGGCGCCGCAGCACGCCCCGGCGCGCGGGCATGCCGGCGAGGGAGCGCGGCCCGGAGCCGCGCGCCAGCCCGAGCAGGACGCCCTCGGCCTGGTCGTCGAGGGTGTGCCCGAGCAGCACGGCGGCGGCGCCGTGCCGGGCGGCGGCGTCCGCGAGCGCGGCGTGGCGGGCGGCGCGGGCGGCACCCTCCGGGCCCCCGACGGGTGCGACGTCGACGGCCACCACCTCGACGGGGTCCAGGCCCAGCCCGCGGCAGGCCTCCGCGGCGCGCGCGGCCACGGCGGCCGAGCCCGCCTGGAGGCCGTGGTCGACGACGACCGCCCCGGCCCGCAGCCCGGGGGCGGGCCCGCGGCGGCGCGACCGCTCCGCGACGAACGCCGTCGCGGCGGCGAGCGCGAGGGAGTCGGCCCCGCCCGAGCACGCGACGAGGACGAGCCCGCCCGGCGGCAGGTCGGCGAGCCCCCGCCGGACCGCCGTCCGCACGGCGGCGACGGCGGGGTGCGGCCCGGTCACGGACGCAGGGCTCAGCCGTGCACCCGGCGGACCCAGTCCGCGGGGCGCGCGAGCTCCGACGGCGTCGGCAGGTGCGCCGGGTCGTCCCAGACGGCGTTGAGGCCCGCGAGCCCGACCCGGCGCTGCACGCGCCGCACGAAGCGCGCGCCGTCGCGGTACTGCGCGAGCTTGGCGTCGAGCCCGAGGAGCCGGCGCAGCACGCGCTCGGGGCCGACGGACCGGCCGGCGGCGTCGCGCCGGGCCTCGAAGCGCCGCCGCAGGTGGCGGACCGTCGGCACCACGTCCGTCCCCACGGCGTCCATCGTCACGTCCGCGTGCCCCTCGAGCAGCGACATGACGGCCGTGACCTCGTCGAGGGCCCGCCGCTCGGGCGCGGGCAGCAGCTCCAGCAGGCCCAGCGAGCCCGGCCCCCGCAGCGCCCGGTCGACCCCCCGGACCAGCTCCTCCAGGCCGGCGAGGCAGCCAGGGGCCCCGCCGTCGCCGGGGCGCCCGCTCGTCCCCCGCGCGCCGCCCCGCCACCGGCCCCGGCTCCCGCCACGCCCGTCACGGTCCTCGCGCCCGTCGCGGGGCAGGACGCGCTCGGCCAGGCCCGCCCCCAGCCCCGCCGCCCGCTCCCGCAGGTGGGCGGCCAGCCACGGCGCCCGCGCGAACTGCAAGGCGTGCGTCTGCTCGTGCAGGCACACCCAGAGGCGGAAGTCCGCCGGGTCGACGCCCAGGGCCCGCTCGGCGGCGAGGACGTTCGGGGCGACGAGGAGCAGCCGGCCGGGCTCCCCGGGCCCTGCCACGAAGGGGTCGAACTGCCCCAGCACCTTGCCGGACAGAAGCGCCAGCACGGAGCCGACCTGCGCCGCCCCGGCGGCACGGCCGGCCGCCGAGACCTGGGCGGCGCGGGGGTCGCGGGCGGCGATCGCGGCCGTGACCGGCTCCGTCAGCGCGGCGAAGGTCGCGACGTTGGCCCGGCTCCACCGGGCCCGGTCGACGACGTGCACCCGGGAGGCCTCCGCGGGCGGCCGGCCGTCGGCGGGCGGCAGCTCGGCGAGGAGCGCCACGTGCCCCGCCGCGGCGGCGGCGGAGCGGCGCAGCCCGGCGACGAGGTCCTCGAGCTGGGCCCGCCCCGCCGCGGGCCCGGGCGGTGCCAGGCGGGCCGCGAGCCGGGCGGCCGCGTCCCAGTCGACGGGGGCGACGGGCTCGGCGGGCGGCACCCCGTCACGGTAGCCGTGCGCCGCGGCGGCGGACCTCCCCGGGAGCGTGACGTGGGCCCGCGCGCACGCCCTAGCGGCAGCCGCAGCCCGCGAGCGCCGCGACGAAGCCGTCCACCGCCGACCGGGGCGGCCCCTGCCCCGCCGCGCCCGTCGCGTCGGCCAGGACGACGAAGACGAGCTCGCGGCGGTCGGCGTCCACGACGGTGCCGGCCAGGGCGGTCACCCCCGGCAGGCTGCCGGTCTTGGCCCGGACGAGCCCCCGGGCGTCCGAGCGGGTGTAGCGGTCGGCGAGGGTGCCGGTCAGGCCCGCGACCGGCATGCCCGCCGCGATCCCCCGCAGCTGCGGCGCGGCCGGGTCGACCACGCGCAGGAGGACGTCCCCCAGCAGCCGGGCGGTGAGCGCGGAGCCCGTCGCCAGCCCCGAGGCGTCGGCCAGGCGGGCGCCCGACGTGTCGAGCCCGAGGCGCCCCAGCACCAGCAGCACCGCCTGCGTGGAGCCGTCGAAGCTCGCGGGCAGCCCCTCGGCGAGGGCGACCTGGCGCGCGACGACCTCCGTGATCGTGTTGTCCGAGGTGTCGAGGAAGTGGTGCACCACCTCCGACAGCGGGGCCGACGTCACGCTGGCGAGCTCCGGCGCCCCGGGGGCCGCCACCGCCCGCGCCGGGGCGCCGCGCACCGTCACCCCGCGCTCGGCGAGGCGCTGGGCGAAGGTGCGTGCCGCCGCCAGCGACGGGTCCGGCGCGCGCGGCGGGTACTCGCCGGGCCCCAGCTTCGCCACGTCGACCGCGAGCGCGGTGACGGGCGCGACGTAGCCCGCGGCCACGTCCTCCGGCTTCCACCCCGGGCTGAGCGTCGGCCCGGGGAAGAGGGAGTCGTCCACGCCGAGCGTCACGCTCGTCACGCCCTCCAGCGCGAGGGCCGCGGCGACGCGGTCGGCCAGGTCGCCCAGCCCGGCGTGCCCGGAGACCGCGTCGGGGTCGCCCGCGCCGGCGCCGAGCATCATGTCGCCGCCGCCGACGAGGACGACCGCGTCGCCGGCCCCGCGCACGACGCGGGTCGTCGTCGTCGAGGCGGCGCCCAGCGTCTCCAGCGCCGCGACGGCCGTGAGGACCTTCTGCGTCGACGCGGGCACGCGGGCGCCGTCGGCCCCGCGCTCGGCCAGCGTCGTGCCCGTGAGCGCGTCCGCCACGAGGACGCCCACGCCCGGCCCCACGCGCGGGTCCGCGACGAGCCCGTCGACGAGCGCCGCCACCGCCGCCGGGTCGGGCAGCGGGGCGGCGGGGTCGAGCGGCGGCAGGGCCGTCGGCACGGCCGACGGCACGACGGCCCCGGGCGCGGTCGGGAAGGGCGCGGGGGCGGCCGGCGGCGCCGCGAGGGTCAGCACGCCCGGAACGGCGTCGAGGGCGTCGGCGGTCGCGTAGGCCCCGCCGGCCAGCAGCACGACGAGCGCGGCGGCGCCCGCCGCCCGTGCCGCTCCGGCCATGCCCGCCCCCTCGTCGTCGGCGTCCGGGGGGTGGCCGACGGGTGAATGCGTCCCCGCCTCGGCCCCGTGCGGGAGCCCGCGGCTCCCCGGGCGAGCCGCGAGCAGACTACTGTCGGGCCCGGCGGCGCACGGCCAACCGTGCGCTGCGACGACCCGACGCGCCGCGGCAGGACCGCGCCGGCGCGCCAGCGACAGGGAGAGCCGTGGAGTTCGACGTCACGATCGAGATCCCCAAGGGCCAGCGCAACAAGTACGAGGTGGACCACGCCACGGGGCGCATCCGCCTCGACCGGATGCTGTTCACCTCGACGCGCTACCCGGACGACTACGGGTTCATCGAGGGCACCCTCGGTGAGGACGGGGACCCGCTCGACGCCCTCGTGCTGCTCGAGGAGCCCACGTTCCCCGGCTGCCTCATCCGGTGCCGCGCCCTCGGCATGTTCCGGATGCGCGACGAGGCCGGCGGCGACGACAAGGTGCTCTGCGTCCCGACCGGGGACCAGCGGGCCGCGTGGCGGCAGGACATCGACGACGTGTCCGACTTCCACCGCCTGGAGATCCAGCACTTCTTCGAGGTCTACAAGGACCTCGAGCCGGGCAAGTCGGTCGAGGGCGCCTACTGGACGGGCCGCACCGAGGCCGAGGCCGAGATCGAGCGGTCGCGGCAGCGCGCCATCGACGCGGGCTACGACACGCACTGAGCCGCACGGCGCGCACCGGCGCGCGCCGCCCACGACGAGGGGGTCCCCACCGCAGCGGTGGGGACCCCCTCGTCGTGCCGGACCCGTCGTGCCCGGCTCCGCGCGGACCGCCCTCGGCGGGGTCAGGGGCGGCCGGCGAACGGCATGGAGCCCGCGTACCGCATGGGCACCTCGCGCAGGAGCGTGCCCGGCCGCGCCGCCTCGACGATCTTGCCGTTCCCGGCGTACATCGCGACGTGGTGGATGGACTGCGGGTCGCTCGGGTCCGACCCCCAGAACACGAGGTCCCCCGGGCGCATCTCCGCGTAGCTGATCTTCTTCACCTGCACGTACTGCTGGCGCGACGTGCGCTGGAGGTTCACCCCCGCCGCGCGCCACCCGAAGCCGGTCAGGCCGGAGCAGTCGTACCCGTCCGGGCCCGTGCCCGCCCACAGGTACGGCAGGCCGATCTTCGTGCGCGCCGCCTCGACCGCGGCGACGCCCTGCGCCGCCGAGCCGCGCGACGTCCCGGTCCCGAGCCCGTACGCGCCCGACGACCCGCCGCCGGGGGCCGGTGCGGGTGCGGGGGCGGCCGGCGCGGGGGCGGCCGGGGCCGGTGCGGGGGCAGCCG
>NZ_RWJX01000128.1 GCF_004123805.1 Cellulomonas endophytica
GTGGAGCTTGCGGAGTTTCTCGAGGCCGTGCGGCGCGGGTGGAAGGTCCTGGTGGCCTCTCGTCGGTGGCGGGCTCGTCGGTGACGGGCTCGTCGGTGGCGACCTCGGCCACCGCGGCGTCCGCCGCGGCGTCGGCAGGAGCGCCGTCCAGCGGGGCCACGCCCGCGACGGCGTCGTCCGCGGCGTCGGCGGCCTCGTCCACGGGCTCCTCGGCGGCGGGCACGCCGGTCGAGGGCAGGGGGGCGGAGGCGTCGTCCGCGTCGGCCGCCGGCGGGGCCTCCACGGGCACGTCCGCCACCGCGTCGACGTCCTCGGCAAGTGCGTCTTCGGCCGGTGCGTCCTCGGCGGGCGTGTCCGCGGCGGGCGCCACGTCCTCGGGGGAGACGACGTCCTCGGTGCTGACGTCGCCGGTGGTCCCCGGCGCGTCGACGGCCGCCGGGTCCGCGGGGACGGTCTCGTCGACGGGGGCGTCCTCGACCGGCGCGTCCTCGACCGGCGCGTCCACCAGGGGTGCGACGGCGCTGTCGTCGGCGGGGGAGACCGTGGCCTCGGGCTCGTCCGCGGGCCGGTCGGCAGGCGTCGGGAGCGGGTTCTGGGTCACTGGGTCTCCACCTTCTGGATGATGACGTCGGACACCGGGGACTCGGTCCCGGCCTCGGTGCCCGCGTCGGCGATGGCCTGCACGACGTCCAACCCGGACGTGATGCGGCCGAACACGGTGTAACCACCCGCCGTGTCGGAGGGGATCTGCGAGTCCTCGTAGACGAGGAAGAACTGGCTGCCCATGGAGCTGTCGTCGCCGCCGACCCGCGCCATGGCGATGGTGCCGGCGGGGTAGGTGTCGTCCTCCGGGGCGTTCTCGATGGGACCCCACGTGTAGCCGGGGCCGCCCGTGCCGGTGGCGGTCGGGTCGCCGCACTGCAGCACGTAGATGCCCGAGGTGGTGAGGCGGTGGCACTCCGTGCCGTCGAAGTAGCCCTCCTGCGCGAGGGTCACGAAGTTCGCCACGGCCTGGGGGGCCGCCGCGCCGTCGAGCTCGACGCCGACCTCGCCCTGCGTGAGGGCGATCGTCCCGGTCCAGGTGCGCCCCTCGGCGAGGGCGGCGTCGGGCACCACGCCGCCGTTGCCTACGCGCTCGGGGGCGGCGGTGGGGGCGGGGTCGACAGCACCCGTCGTCGCGCTCGGCGCAGCGCCGGGCGCGCCGTCGTCACGGCTGAGGGCCACCGCCGTCGCGACGGCGCCCGCGAGCACGAGGGCGCCGACGCCGGCGGCCGCGAGGCCCTGCCGGCGCCGCCGTGCCCGGGCCGCGGCGCGCTCGGCCTGCCGCGCCTGCCACTCCTGGTACCGGCGCCGCTCGTACGCCCGATCGCGCTCCCTGGACACGCACCTCTCCTCGTCCCGGCCCCGGCGCGGGGCCCCGTCACCTCGTCCGTCACCACCCTCTCGGGCGAACCGCGGACAGTCTAGGCAGAGGGGCAGGTCGCCGACGTGCCGACGTCCGCGACCGGACGCGCGTCGGCGGCCCGCCGGGGAGGCCGGCGGCTCTCGGCGGCCCCGGCGGGCTAGCGTCGGCGCCGTGCGCCTCCTCGAGCTCGTCGCCCCCGTCTTCGGCGCCCGCTGCTGCCTCCTCGTCGGCGAGGACGGGACCTGCGTGGCCGTCGACGTGGGCGCCGGGGTGGCGGACCGGGTCGCCGAGGTGGTCGGCGCGCAGGGGTGGCGGCCGGCGGCGGTGCTGGCGACGCACGGCCACGCCGACCACACGTGGGGCGCCGGGCCCCTCGCCGCGGCGTGGGACGTGCCCGTGGTGCTGCACGCCGCGGACGCCCACCGGCTCGCGGACCCGTTCGGCACCCTCGGCCCGCTCGGCCGCGCCGCGCACGACCCCACCGGACCGCTGGGCCAGGCCCTGGCGGCGGCCGGGCTCGCGCCGGGCGCCTACGTCGCGCCGACGCGGGTCGAGCCCTTCGGCGATGCCGCGGACGCCCGCACGCCCGACGTGGTGCTCGCCTGGGGCGGCGTGCGGCTCGTGGCGCGGCACGCGCCGGGCCACACGGAGGGCGCGACGCTGTACCTGGTCGAGGTGGCGACGGACGGTCCCGCCGGGCCGGGAGGGCGCCGGGCCGTGGCCCTCACGGGCGACGTCCTCTTCGCCGGCTCCGTCGGCCGCACCGACCTGCCCGGGGGTGACGACGCGCGGATGCGGACGACCCTCGCCGAGGTCGTCGCCACCCTGCCCCCGGAGACCCTCGTCGTCCCGGGGCACGGCCCGACGAGCACCGTGGCGGCGGAGCTGGCCGCCAACCCCTACCTGGCGCCCTACCGGCAGGCGTAGCGCCGGCGCCCGTCAGCCGCGGGGCACGGGCCCCAGGACGAGGGCCCGGACCGCGAGCCCGAGCCCGGCGAGCGAGCCGCGGGCGGTCGCCCAGAACGGGGCGACGATCCGCCGGTCGAGCGTCCGCTCGCCGCGCAGGAGGACCTCCCGGGCGTAGAACGGGGTGCGCAGGGCCCACCGCAGGACGGTGGCGCGGGGGAGGTGCTGCGCGGCGAAGAGCAGCCGGTTGCGGGTGTTCCAGTAGCAGTAGCCGGGGGACTTGCCCTCCGTGCGCTGCGTGCCGCCGACGCTGTGGACGGCGGTGGCCGTGCCGAGCACCCGCAGGGCGCCGCCGGCGGCCAGGACGCGCCAGCTGACGTCCACGTCCTCCCAGTAGAGGAAGTACCGCTCGTCGAACCCGCCGATGCGCTCCCACAGGTCCGTGTGCAGGACGAGGCACGCGCCGACGAGCCACGGGTGCTCCGGCGGCGTCGGCGGCGTGCCGGTGCGCGTGCGCCCGCGCGGCACGTCGATCCAGGCGCCCCGGAACCAGGGGGTGCCGTCGGGGCGCACGATCTCGGGGGACAGGAGGGTCGTCGGCTCCGCGCGGGCGGCGTCCACGAGCGCGGCGAGGTCCGCGGGGGGCAGCCACGCGTCCGGGTTGAGCAGGAGGACGACGTCGGCGCCGGCGGCCCGCGCGTGCGCGACGCCCACGTTCATGCCCCCGCCGAAGCCGAGGTTCGTCGCGGCGGGCACCACGTCCCAGCCCTGGTCGGCGCCGAGGGCGAGGAGGCGCTCGCGCTCGGCCTCCGTGGTGCGGTTGTCCACGACGACGACCCGGGCGCCGGAGCCGGCGAGGCCGCAGCGGGGGATGTTCTCGGCGAGCAGGTCGCTCGAGCCGTAGTTCACGACGACGACCGCCACGCCCGTGAGGTCGGGCGCGTCGGGGCCAGGCGCGCCCCCGTCGGTGCGGGGGGCCGGGGCGGTGCCGGTCATGCGTCCTCCGTCCGGCCGCGACGGGCGCGGCCCTGAGCCTGCGCGACCTGCGCGGTCGTGCCGGACCCTACCCACCCGGACCGCGCCCGCGGGGCCGCGACGGGGCGGGGGTGACCGACGTGACACCGCCCCGACGCCTCTCGCCCGGACGTCCTGTCAGGCCCCCCGCCTACACTCACGGCTCGACAGGGCACCCTGGTGCCGAACCGTGAGCAGAGACGGGGATCGCGAGTGCGCGTCCTGACGCTGTGGGCCGACGACCGTTCCTCCAACCTGGGGGTCCGTGCCCTGGCGCGCGGCAGCGCGGCGCTCGCCGAGCAGGCCTTCCCGGGCGTCGAGGTGGTCCACCTCGCGTGGGGCCAGGGGCCCGCGCCGGTCGGCGTCGGGGACTGGCGGCGGGTGGTCAAGGACCGCGTCTCCCGCCCCTCGAAGCTCCAGGAGTGGCTGGGCGGCTTCGACCTCGCGATCGACACCCGAGCGGGGGACAGCTTCGCCGACATCTACGGCATGAAGCGGCTGCGCACGCAGAGCCTGCTCGCCGACCTCACGACGCAGGCCGGCGTGCCGGTGGTGCTCGGCCCGCAGACGATCGGGCCCTTCGGCGCCCGCGAGGCGCGCACCCTGGCCCGCTGGTCGATGCGCCGGGCCGCCGCCGTGATGGCGCGCGACTCCGTGTCCGCCGCGTACGCCGACGGCCTCGGCCGCCCGGTCGACGTGCTGAGCACCGACGTCGTGTTCGCCCTGCCCCAGCCGGCCGCCGGCGCGGCGCCGGAGCGCGACGTGCTCCTCAACGTCTCGGGCCTGCTCTGGGCGCCCAACAACCACGTCGACCACGAGCAGTACCGCGCGCACGTGCTGACGGTGGCGCGGGGCCTCCTCGCGGACGGCCGCCGGGTCGGGCTGCTCGCCCACGTGCTGGACTCCCACGTGGCTGACAACGACGTGCCCGCCGTGCACGAGGTCGCGGCCCTGCTCGACAGCCCCGAGGTCGAGGTGGTCGTCCCGACCGACCTCGACGACGTGCGCGCCGTCGTCGGTGCCGCACGCCTCGTCATCGGCTCGCGCATGCACGCCTGCCTCAACGCGCTGTCGACGGGCACGGCGGCCCTGCCGCTGGCCTACTCGCGCAAGTTCGACCCGCTGCTGCGCGACCTCGGCTGGCGCCACAACGTCGACCTGCGCACGGCCGAGGACCCGGCGGGCGCCGTCCTGCGCCTGGTGTCGGCGGACCTGGACGACGAGGTGCGGGCCACCCAGGCCCGTGCCGCCGAGCTGCTCGCACCCGCCGTGGCGGCCCTGCAGCGCGTCGCGTGAGCGAGGACCCGCGACCGGCGGCGGACCGTCTCCCGCCGCCGGAGCGGCGACCGTCGCCCGACGCGGCGGCGTCCGCGCCCGACCCGGTCGCCGCCGCGGGCGGTGCGCCCGGGCCCGACGCCGCGGCCGGCCCCGGCGCGCCCGTCCCGCCGCCGCCC
>NZ_RWJX01000129.1 GCF_004123805.1 Cellulomonas endophytica
GGCGACGGGACGCCCGTCGCCCGGCCGCCGCCGGGCCGCTCCCGCAGTGCAGCAGCGGACGCCCGCACGGCGGACGGACCGTCGCGGCGGGATCAGCCCGGGTACGCCGGGTCGTGCAGGCCGCTCTCGTCGCCCACGCGCACCCAGCTCGGCCCGTCGAGGCGGTACAGCTCGCCGTCCGTCGTCGTGACGACGAGGCTGCGCTCCCCGCGGCCCGCCGCGACGTCCACGAGCCCCGCGAGCTCGGGCTGCGCCACGGTCTCGCCCGCCAGGGGGACGAGGTGCACGGCCGCGGCCGCGGCGGTCCGCCCGACGACCGCGAGCGTCGTCGCGTCCACCCAGGTGACGTCGGAGGCGTCCTGGAGGGCGGCACCGACGCGCCGGGCCTCGCCCAGGCCCTGCGGCGCACCCTCGGCGTCGCGCAGCACCCCGGCGACGTCGACCGCCACGCCGTCGGCGCCCTCGGAGACGACGGCCACGCGCGCCCCGTCGCGGGCCAGGCGCAGCGCCCGCACCCGCCGGTCGGCGAGCCAGCCGACGGTGACCTCGACGACCGTGCCGTCGTCGGCGGCCACCCACACGCCGCCGCCCTCGCCGCCGGAGGCCGTCCAGGCCCAGCCCGCGCGGTCGACGGACGGCGCGACGAGGTCTCCGCGCGCCAGCAGGACGCGCGAGGTGCCCTCGGCGGCCGGCACCGTGACCATCCCCTGCGGCGAGAGCCCCACGCGCAGCAGCCCGTCCTCGGACCGCGCGGGCGCGCGCAGGCCGGCGGGCAGCGGGCCCAGGTCCGCCACGGGGGCCAGCCGGCCGCCCGCGAGCTCGAGCAGGCCGCCGTCCCGGTCGAGGACCTCCAGCACGCCGCGGGTCGTGCCGGTGGTGACGTCCGCCGCGCCCTCGAGGAGCACCCCGCCCGTCGAGCCGCCCGTGGTGACCCGGACGGCGCCCACGCGCGGGAGCTCCAGCGTCGCCTCGAGCTGCGCGAGGAGCAGCGCCCGGTCGGAGGCGAGCACCGCCGCGGAGGGTTCGAGGCCGACCGCGGCGACGCCCGCCTCGTCGACCGTCACGGCCCCCGGCGCGAGGCGCACGCCCTCGGGCACGGCGGTGGTGACGGCGTCCCGCAGCCAGGGCGACGGCCCGGCGAGCAGCGCCTGCACCACCGCGGTCTCGAGGTTGCGCGTGGGGAACCAGCGCGTCTCGGGCACGAGCAGCGTCTCGTCGGGGCTGAGGAAGTAGACCGGGGCGGCCCGGTACTGGGACGCGAACACCGCGCGGGTGAGGATGAGCCCGTCGGGCGCGGAGGAGATGCGCCACTGGCCCGACGACCCCTGCACGAGCCCGAACGTCACGGTCTGCGCGGCGCCGCGGGCCGCCTCCGTGTACCGGCCGTCGCCGTCGACGAGCGCGACGACCGGGACGGCGGCCGTCACCTCCGTGTCCGACGTCTGCCGCAGGTCCACCGCCCCCGCGACGACGATGCCCTCCAGCGGCGACCACCCCGCCCGCGCGTCGCCGGAGAGGTACTCGCGGGCGACGACGAAGTCGTCGGAGAACCCGGCCGCCCCGGCCAGGAGGAAGCCCTGGACGATGTCGACGGGCTGGGCGTCCTCCCGGGGACCCTCCGCGAGGACGTCGATGCCGCCGGCGTCCTCCACCTGCGCGTCCCCCTCGACGACGGGGCCGCGCGTCGGGACGGACACGCAGCCCGCGAGCCCGAGGGCGAGCGCCACGACGAGGGCCAGGACCCCTCGCCGCCGCGGCCGCGCGGCGGCGGCCCGGGCGCGGCTCACCGGGTCGCCCCGGCCGCCGCGGGCCCGGACGGGCGGGTGCCGCCGGCGCCGCCCGTCGCCGGGGCCGCGCCACCCCGGTCGTCGCGGTCGTCGCGCTCGTCGCGCTCGTCGTCCTCGTCGCGGTCGTCCCGGTCGTCGTCCTCGTCGTGGGCGAGCACGGGCAGCGCCGCGGGGTCCGGCCCGCGCCCCACCGCGGGCGCCGCGACGGCGCCGTCCGCCGGCTCGAGGGGCAGCGGCGAGCCCGTGAGGACGATGCCGGCGCGTCGCGGCACCGTCAGGCGGAAGCACGCACCGTGGCCGGGCCGGCCCCACGCCTCGAGCCAGCCGCCGTGCAGGTGCGCGTCCTCCACGGAGATGGCCAGGCCCAGACCCGTGCCGCCCGTCGTGCGGGCCCGCGCCGGGTCGGCCCGCCAGAACCGGTCGAAGACGTGCCGGGCCTGCTCGGGCGACATCCCCACCCCGTGGTCGCGCACCGTCACGGCGACCGCCGCGGCGTCGGCGCCGACGGTGATCTCGATGGGCGTGCCGTCCGCGTGCTCCACCGCGTTGCCCAGCAGGTTGCGCAGCACGCGCTCGAGCCGGCGGGGGTCGACGTCCGCCACGCAGGGGCCGTCGGGCAGGTCGACGTGCAGCCAGGAGCCGCGGCGCTCGGCCAGCGGCGACGCGTTCTCCACCGCACGGACGACGACGCTGCGCACGTCCGTGCTCTCCACGTCGAGGACCGCGGCGCCCGCGTCGAAGCGGCTGATCTCCAGGAGGTCCGCCAGGAGGTCCTCGAAGCGGTCGAGCTGCATCTGGAGGAGCTCGGCCGAGCGCTTGGCGGCCGGGTCGAGGTCGTCGCGGGAGGCGTGGATGACCTCCCCCGCCATCCGGATGGTCGTCAGGGGGGTCCGCAGCTCGTGCGAGACGTCCGACACGAAGCGCCGCTGCACCGCCCCGAGGTCCTCCAGCCGCTGGATCTGGTCCTGCAGGCCCGCCGCCATCTCGTTGAACGAACGCGCCAGGGTCGCCATCTCGTCCTCGCCGCGCACGACGAGACGCTCGGTCAGGTGCCCGTCGGCCAGGCGCGCGGCGACGCGGGCGGCCGCCCGGACGGGGTGCACCGTCTGCCGCGTGACGAGCCAGGTGATGCCGCCCAGCAGCGCCGCCAGCGCCACCGCCGCGAGCAGCAGGGTGCGCTGGAGCAGGTCGAGCCGCTCCTGCTCCGCCTGGAGGCTGTAGAGGAAGAAGAGCTGGTAGGACCCGACGACGGGCACGTCGACGCCCTGGCCGACGACCACGGCCGGCACGGGGCCGCCCGCCGCCGGGAGCTCCACGGACTGCCAGTGCTGCCCGCCCTCGGCCACGGCCTCGCGCAGGTCGGGGCTGACGAGCCCGACGAGGGACGCGTCCGAGGCGGCGGCGCCGGCCGGCACGGGCGCGGACTGGCCCGGTGCCCGCAGGAGGAACACCTCGCGGGTGCCGCTGCCGCCCGTGCGCTGCGCGGCCGAGACGTCGTAGAGGAGCTCCTGCACGTCCGCGCCCGTCGTCGCCGTCGAGGAGTCGAAGGTGCTCTGCGCCTGGCGCGTGCTCCGTGCGCTCTCCCGCAGCACCTGGTCCACGCGGGCGTCGAAGAGCCCGTCGCGCATGCGCAGGCCGACGTACCCGCCGACGACGGCCAGCGTGAGCACGCCCAGCGCCATCGTCGCGGCGATGACGCGGACCTGCAGCGAGGTCCGCCACGTCCGGACGAGCCCGCGCAGCCGTCGCACGGCACGCAGGCGCAGGAGCCGCCACGCCACGCGCGACCGGCGCACCCGGCCGGGGCGCGTCCGCGGCACCCGCACGCTCACGGCGCGCCCGCCCGCCCGCGCGGCGCGGTCAGGATGTCCCCGCGCCGGCCTTGTAGCCGACGCCACGGACCGTCACGACGATCTCCGGGCGCTCGGGGTCCGTCTCGATCTTCGAGCGGAGGCGCTGCACGTGGACGTTCACCAGGCGCGTGTCGGCCGCGTGCCGGTAGCCCCAGACCTTCTCCAGGAGCACCTCGCGGGTGAAGACCTGCCAGGGCTTGCGGGCGAGGGCGACGAGGAGGTCGAACTCCAGCGGGGTGAGCTGGACGGGCCGGCCCGCCCGCACGACCCGGTGGCCCGGGACGTCGATGGTGACGTCGCCGATCGTCAGGTGCTCCGGCGCCGGCTCGTCCGTCCGCCGCAGCCGCGCACGCACGCGGGCGACGAGCTCCTTGGGCTTGAAGGGCTTGGAGATGTAGTCGTCCGCCCCGGACTCGAGCCCGAGGACCACGTCGACCGTGTCCGACTTCGCGGTGAGCATGACGATGGGGACGCCGGACTCCGCGCGGATGAGCCGGCAGACCTCGTTGCCGTCCTTGCCGGGGAGCATGAGGTCGAGCAGCACGAGGTCCGGCTGCGACGCCCGGAACACGCCGAGCGCCTCGTCGCCGTCCTCGCAGAAGACGGGCTCGAAGCCCTCCGAGCGCAGGACGATGCCGATCATCTCGGCCAGGGCGGTGTCGTCGTCGACCACCAGCACGCGACCTCTCATGCCGGTCATCATCGCACCGCGGGGCCCCCGGGGACCGCGCCCCGCCGTCCCCCGTCCGGCTGGCCTGCGCACCCGTCCGGCGGAACGGCCCGTCCGGCCCGGCGTCGCGCGCGGCGCCCGACCCCTGGGGACGGGCCCCGGCGCGTCGGTGGTCCGTGGCACGATGACCGCGACGGGGCAGCCGCGGCCGTGGGTGCCGCACAGGAGCGAGCGACACCGAGGTGAGCAGCGCATGAGCACGCCGCAGGACGACGCACCGCGACCGGGCTGGGCCTCACCCGCCCCGGGGCCTGCCCCGGCCGACGGCGCGGACGGCGGCTCGTCCGGAGCGCCCGCCGGCGCCGGCACCCCGGCCGCCCCCGGCGCCCCGGGCGGCTCCGGCGCGGCC
>NZ_RWJX01000013.1 GCF_004123805.1 Cellulomonas endophytica
TCGTCCTCCACACCGACGGGATCACCGAGGCGCGGGACGAGGACGGCCGGTTCTTCGGCCTCGAGCGCCTCACGGACACCCTCGAGCGGTCCGCGGCGTCCCGCGAGCCGGCGCCCGAGACCCTGCGCCAGGTCGTCCACGGCGTGCTCGACCACCAGCACGGGCGTCTGCAGGACGACGCGACGCTCCTCGTCGCGCAGTGGTCCGGGGGCGGGGAACGGGAGATGAACGCGACCGGCCACGACCTCCCGTCGCACCCGTGAGGGCCGACGCCGAGCCGCCGGGCGCGGCCCCGGACCGGTCCGTGGGGGAGGAGTGGGACGTCGTCGTCGTCGGGGCGGGGCCGGCGGGGGCGACCGCCGCGCTCGCGGCGCTCCGGGAGCGCCCGGGTGCACGGGTGCTGCTGCTCGACCGGTACGACTTCCCGCGGGACAAGGCGTGCGGCGACGGGGTCGCGCCGCACACCCTCGACGTGCTCGCCGGCCTCGGCGTGACCGGCCTGCTCGACGACCGCGTCCCCGTGCCGGACCTGCACCTGGACGCCGGCCCGGTCGCCGTCACGGGCACGATGGCCCGCCCTGCCCTCGTGGTGCCCCGCGCGGCCCTCGACGCCCGGCTCGTCGCGGCGGCGGTGGCCGCGGGCGCGACGCTGCGGCGGCACCGTGTCCGGACGGTGGCGACGACGCCCGACGGCGTCGTGCTCGACGGCGTCGTGCGGGCCCGGGTCGTGGTCGCCGCCGACGGGGTGCACTCGGCGGTGCGGCGGGCGGTCGGCGGCGGGCCGTCGGGCCGCACCGCGCTGGCCCTGCGGGGGTACGCGCCCACCCGACGCGAGGACCGCGGGCGGCAGGTGATCCGCTTCGGCGGCGGCCGGGGCCTGGGGTACGCGTGGGCCTTCGACCGCGGCGACGGCCTGGCCAACGTCGGCTACGGCGAGACGCTCGACCCCCGGGGCGGCCCCGTGCCCACCCGGGCGCACCTGCTCGAGCGGCTCGACGCGCTGCTGCCGGGGGCCGCCGACGGCGCGACGGGGTGGCGGGCCGCGCACCTGCCCCTGACCCCCGCACGCCTGCCGCACCCCCGCGGACGGGTGCTCCTCGCCGGCGACGCCGCCGCCCTGGTGAACCCGCTGAGCGGCGAGGGGATCTACTACGCCGTCGCCAGCGGCGCCCTCGCCGGCCGGGTGGCCGCAGCCCCTCCGCCCGACCCCGGGGCGACGTACGGCCGGGCCCTGCGGCGGCTGCTCGGGCGGCACTCCGCGACGACCGCGGGGCTGGCGCGCCTCGTCGACGTGCCCGGGGTGCTCCCGGCGGCGGTGCGCGCGGCGCGGCGCGACCCCCGCGTCTTCGACGCCCTCGTCGAGACGGCCCTGGGCCCCGGCGTGCCCGGGCCGCGGGTCCTCGGGGGCGTGCTGGCGGCGCTGGCCGGGGACCGGGCCCGGGGGCGCGGCCGGGTGCCGGAGGGCGCCGTCCACGGGACGGCCGGGCCGGTCGGGGGCCGGGCGCGCTGAGGGTGCTCCCAGGCACGTCGCGTACCGTCGAGGGCGGACCGGCCGCCCGTGGGCGGCACCCCACCCCCTCCGGAGGACCCTCCCGTGCGCCGTAGCAGCACCGTCCGCAAGCTCGTCGCCGCCGGCGCCGCGCTCACCCTCGGCGGCCTGGCGGCGCTCGCCGGCTGCTCCGCCGCCTCGGACGCGGACGGAGGCGCCTCGCCCGCGGCGACGGCCTCGGCCTCCGGCGAGCCGGCCCCCTCGGCCGACCCCGCCGCCGACCTCGCCGCGCTCGAGGGCGTGACGGTCGCCGGGGACGCCGGCGCCGCGCCGACGATCACGCTGCCCGAGACGCCCTTCGCGATCGGGGGCGACGCCGCCCTCCTGCTCGCCGAGGGCACGGGCGCGGCCCTGGCCGAGGGCCAGGTCATCTCCATCCACTCGACGTGGTTCTCCGGCGAGGACGGCACGCAGCAGGGCTCCACCTACGAGCAGGGCCGCGCCGAGTCGCTCGTGCTCGACGGCTCCTCCCTGCCGACGAGCCTCGTCGAGAAGCTCGTCGGGGCGCCGGTCGGCTCGCGGCTGCTCTACGGCGCGAACCAGGGCACCGCGACGAGCGTCGTCGTCGTCGACGTGGCCGGCTCCGAGGACCTGCCGACCCGGGCCTCGGGCACCGCGGTGCCGCCCGTCGAGGGCCTGCCGGCCGTCACGCTGGCGGAGGACGGCACCCCGACGATCGCCGCGGGCGCCGGCGACACGCCCACCGAGCTCGTGTCGCAGGACCTCGTCACGGGCACGGGCGCGGTCGTGCCCGAGGGCGGCACGGTCGTCGTGCAGTACAGCGGCGCCCTGTGGGACGGCACCCCCTTCGACTCCTCCTGGGAGCGCGGCGCGCCCTTCTCGGCCAACCTCACCGGCGGCGTCATCGAGGGCTGGTCGCAAGGCCTCGCCGGCAAGACCGTCGGCAGCCAGGTCCTGCTCGTCGTCCCGCCGGCGCTCGGCTACGGCGACGAGGACAAGGGGACCATCCCCCCGGGGTCGACGCTCGTGTTCGTCGTCGACATCCTCTGGGCGTCGCCCGCGGCCTGACGACCCCCGCCCGGGGCCGGGTCCGACCCGGGCCCGCGCCGCCGCACCGACCCCGACCCGCCCGCGTCCCCCCACACCCACCCGAGGGGGCGCGGGCGTCGTCGTGCCGGGCCGCCCCGCGTCGTCCGGGGGCGTGCGGCGCCCCGCGTGCCTACCGTGGCCCCATGGCGCGCTACTTCGACGTGCACCCCCAGGACCCCCAGCCGCGCGCGATCCAGCAGGTCGTCGCGATGCTGCGCGACGACGCGGTCGTCGCCTACCCCACGGACAGCCTCTACGCGCTGGGGTGCCGGATGGACGACCACGCCGGGGCCGAGCGCATCCGGCGCATCCGCGGCCTCGACGACAAGCACCACTTCACGCTCGTGTGCGCGGACTTCGCGCAGCTCGGGCAGCTCGTCGACCTGCCCAACAGCGCCTTCCGCGCCATCCGCGCCGCGACGCCCGGGCCGTACACCTTCATCCTCCCCGCGACGCCGGAGGTGCCGCGCCGGCTGGCGCACCCGAAGAAGCGGTCCGTGGGCGTGCGCATCCCGAAGCACCCCGTCGTCGCCGCGATCCTGCGCGAGCTCGGGGAGCCGCTGCTGTCCTCCTCGCTCCTCATGCCCGGGGCGGAGTGGCCGCTGACGGAGGGGTGGCAGATCAAGGAGGAGCTCGACGCGGTGCTGGACGCGGTCGTCGACGCGGGTGACTGCGGGACGACCCCGACCACGGTCGTCGACCTCACCGACGGGGCGCCCGAGGTGGTCCGCGTGGGCGCGGGCGACCCCGACCGCTTCGCCTGAGGGACCCGACCGGAGGGACCGGCGGGAGGGACCCGGCGGGCGCGACGCGCCCCGGCCGGTCGGCCGTCAGCCGACCGGGGCCCTCCTCGTCCGGCGCGCACGGCGCCGGCTCTTCACGCCGTACATGTGCCGGTCCGCGGCGGCGAGCAGCGACTGCGGGGTCGCGCCGGGCCCCCCGAGGGCGGTGCCCACGCTGATGCCGAGACGCACGAGGCCGTGCACCGTCGTGAAGGGGGCGGCGAAGAGCACGCCGCAGCCAGGTGAGGTCGGGTCCTCCAGCACGCCCCGCAGCGCCTTCGCCAGACCGCTGCGGTTCGCCAGGCCCGTGAGCTCGTCCGTCCGGGCGCGGGCGCGCAGGCGGGCCTCCGCCTGGCGCTGCGCCGTGACGTCGAAGCCCACGCTGACGAGGGCCGTGACGGCGTCGTGCTCGTCGCGCAGCACGCTGAGCTGCATCGACATCCGCCGGGTGCCGCCGTGCCGGTCGACCCAGTCGCCCTCCTGCGCGTCGGCCTCGCCGTGGGCGAGCGCGCGCTCGACGCAGTCGCGGGCGGGCGCGACCTCGTGCGCGACGGGGAGCACCTCCCAGAACGGACGTCCGGCGACCTCGGCGGTCGTCCAGCCCGTGGCGGCCTCGAGCGCCGGGTTGAGGTGCGTCAGGGCGCCTCCGGCCCCGATGACGCACACGAAGGTCGGGGTGGTGGCGACGACCGCCGCGGCGACCTCGGCCGGCACGGCGCCGCCGGCCACCGCCCGGACCACCGGGACGTCGCGCCGGGGCGCCTCGGCCGCCCCACGACCGGCCGCGGGGTGCACGACGGCACCGCTCCTGCCGGGTCGTGTCGGGCTCATGCCCGTCCCATCGGCCCGGGGGCCCGGGCGGGGAGGTGCCCGGCGACGTCTCGCCCGGTCGGCGCAGCGGGCGTCGGCGCAGGTGGGCGTCACTTGTGGACCGGGCGGCGCGGCGCCGGCGGGCGCGAGCCCGCGCACGCCGCGCCGCCGGCGGGCTCAGACGATCTTGCCGCCCGTGGCGAGGATGCGGTCACCCGTGACGTAGCTCGAGTCCGGCGAGGCGAGGTAGACGTAGGCCGGCGCCATCTCGGCGGGCTGGCCCGCGCGGCCCAGGGGCGTGTCGCCGCCGAACTCGTCGACCTTCTCCCCGGGCATCGTGGCGGGGATGAGGGGGGTCCAGACGGGCCCGGGGCAGACCGCGTTGACGCGGATGCCGCGCTCCGCCAGCGACTGGGCCAGGCCCTTCGTGAAGTTGAGGATGCCCGCCTTCGTCGTGGCGTAGTCGAGCAGGGGCGGGCTCGGCTGGAAGGCCTGCACGGAGCTCGTGTTGACGATCGTCGAGCCCTCGCCGAGGTGCTCCAGCGCCGCCTTGGTGATCCAGAACATCGCGTACAGGTTCGTCCTGAAGACCCGGTCGAGCTGCTCCGTGGTGATGTCCTCCAGGCCCCCCGGCTGCGCCATCTGGTACGCGGCGTTGTTCACGAGGAGGTCGAGCCCGCCCAGGCCGGAGACGGCGTCCTGCACGAGCCGGGTGCAGAAGGCCTCGTCGCGGATGTCGCCGGGCAGGAGCACGGCGCGCCGGCCCGCCTTCTCGACCCACGACGCGGTGACCTTCGCGTCCTCCTCCTCCTCGGGCAGGTAGGAGATGGCGACGTCGGCGCCCTCGCGGGCGAACGCGATCGCGACCGCCCGGCCGATGCCGGAGTCGCCGCCCGTGATGAGCGCCTTGCGGCCGGTGAGCCGGTCGTGGCCGACGTAGCTCTCCTCGCCGTGGTCGGGCTCCGTGCTCATCTCGCCCGTGAGGCCGGGCGGGGCGAGGTCGTCGGGCTGCTGCGCCTCGGTGCCGGGGTGCGCGTCGCGGGGGTCGGGTGCGGTGGTGTCAGCCATGTCTCCATGGTCCGCACGTCACCGACCGGCGCCACTCGGGAGGGTGATCGCGCCGCCCGCGGCCCCCGTGCCCGCCGTGCCTCCCGTGCCCTCCGTGCCCGCCGTGCCTCCCGCGGCGGCCGCCAGGTCCGCGACGACGGCCGCCGGGTCGACGAGCCAGTCGGCGAGGTGCAGGGTGCGCACCCCGCACCAGGCGGCGCGGCGCACGGCCGGCGCGTCCCGGGCCGCCTCCCGCAGCAGCCAGGCCGCCAGGTCCACGTCGGCGCGCGGCCCGTCGGGCCGTTCGAGCAGGACGGCGAGGGCAGGACGCCCCGGGGCCACGGACACCGCCAGGTCCGCGACCGCCCCGTCGGGGCCCGTGCCGTCGGCGACGGCGAGACCGGCCGCCTCCAGCGCGGCGACCACCGCCGCCCGGTGCCGCTCCCACGCCGGCCCGGCGGGCAGCCTCCGCAGCTCCGGCCGGCGCCGTCCGGCGTCGGGCTCGACGGACCCGGCTCCGGGGCCGAAGACGTCCAGGGCCGAGCCCGGGAGGGCCTCCGCGCCACCGCGGCGCTCGACGAGGACGACCCGCCGCGCCCGCCCGGCGGCTCTCGCCACGGCGGAGGCGGGCACCCGGCCCGCGTCGTCGACGACGAGCAGGCCCCCCTCCGGCACGGCCGGCAGCGCCGGGGCCAGGAGGTCCAGCGGGCTCAGCACGGCCGGCAGGAGGCCCGCGACCTCGGTGCCCCGTGCCGCGAGCAGGCCGCGCAGCCCGCCCCGGTCGAGGTCCCCGACGAGGTCCGCCGCCAGCTCCGCGCGCTCGTCCGGCCCGCCCGGCACGCGGCCGAGCAGCCGGTGCGGGACGGTGGCGCGGGCGGCGGTGCGCTGCGCCTCGTCGAGCGCGGCCAGGCGGTCGACGAGGACCCCGGCGCCCGCCGTGCCGAGGCGGGCGGGGGCCGCCGCCAGCGCCGTGCGGCGCTCGTCGAGCACCCGGCGCAGCACCGCCAGGCGCACCACGTCGCGCAGGTGCTCGGGGCGCACGCCGCGGTCGGCGTCATCGGCCGGGCCGGTCGTCGGGCCGGTCGTCGGGCCGGTCGTCGGGCCGGTCGTCGGGCCGGTGCGCCGGCCGCCCGCCGGCTCCCGCAGCGCGAGGGCGACGAGGCCGGGCGCCCCCGCGTCCCGCACCGCCGCCACCGCGAGGCGCAGCCCCACGCGGCGGCGGAGCCCGGGCAGCCCGGCGACGGCGTCCGCCGCCATCGCCGGTCCGTCCTCGACGGCCGCGTCGAGCACGGGACGACCCCGCAGCCAGATCGCCTGCTCCGCCGCCGGGATCCCGAGGGCGTCGAGGACGTCCTCGACGGCGACGGCGAGGTCCCGGACCGCGGCCGCGGCGGTGGCGGCGGCCCTGCCCGGCCCGCTCGGCCCGACCCCGGGGCCGGCGGCCCGCAGGACCGCGCCGAGGTCGGCCTCGTCGGCTCCCGCGGTGCCCGCGACGGCGGCCGCCGCCTCCCAGGCGCGCAGCCGGCGCAGCAGGGCGTCCGCCTGGGCGTCGTCGAGCGCGTTCCAGGTCGGGGCCGGCGCGGCCCCGATGAGCGTGGCCGCCCGCGCCCGGACGGGGCGCGCGGCCTCGCGGGCCGCGACGAGGGCGGCCACGACGGCACCGACGTCCCGCGGGTCGAGGCGCACGCCGGGCCGGAGGTACGGCGCCAGGCGCCCCGCAGTCGCCACCGACCGGCGCGCACGCCCGGGACCGCGGCCCGTGGCGCGCGCGAGCCACCCGGGCGCCGGCCCCTCGTCGAGCTCCTCGAGCAGGGAGCCCAGGTCGAGGTCGAGGACGCCCGGCACGAACGGGCCGAGCGCCGCCGCGTGCGCGGCCCGGAGGTCGGCGAGCTCGGTCCGCAGCCGTGCCGCGCCCTCCTGCCACGCCGGGTCGCACACCCGTCCGGCCTCCGCCACGGGCACGGGCACGGCGGTGACGCCGCAGCCGACCCAGCCGGCGAGCGCGTGCAGCTCCTCCGCGGACGCCGCCCGGGCGGCGAGGGACCGCAGGGCCGGTTCGACGAGCGCGCCCTCCGCCGCCCGGAGGCGCGCGACGGCGGCCACGACCGCGTCGGCGACCGCGGGCGTCCACCGGTCGAGGCGCTCCGGCCGCCACGCCCTCTCGTCGCCCTCCGTGCCCAGCGCCTCCGCCAGCGCGGCGGCCGCGGCGAGCAGGGCGGCGGGGCGGTCGGCCCGGGTCGCGACGTCGTCGGGCAGCGCGAGGGACTGCGCGGCGGCCACGGCCTCGGGCGGCAGGACCGCCTCGAGCTCGAGCACCGCCCCGGACGCGTCCCGGGCGCTGGTGCCGGCGGGCCCGGGGGTGCGGGCCAGCGCGTCGGAGGCCGCGAGCCGGGCGACGAGGGCGGCGTGCTCCCCCGCGGCCCCGGCGGCGCCCTCGAGGAGGTGCGCCGGTGGTGCCCCGGCGGCGCGGAGCTGCGCCCGCAGGCCCGCTGCGGACGCCCCCCGGCCGGTGAGGTCGAGGGCGAACGGGCGCAGCGCGGCCGCGTCGAGCCGGGACGCGAGCGCGCCGACCTCCTCGTCGCCGGTCGCGACGGCGGTCACCGTCCCGCCGACCGCGAGCGCCTCGACGAGCAGGTCCGCGACCGCGCCGGTGCCGCCCGGCCCCGCCGGCGTGCGGAGCACCTCGACCACCGGGAGCCCGCGCCGCGGGCCGCCGTCGGGGTCGGACGGCTCGGGCAGCACGTCGGCGGACCGCACGGCCGTCGCCGCGTCGAGCACCGCGAGGGGCAGCAGCACGAGGTCCGCGGTCGGCAGCAGCTCGAGCGGGGGCGCGGGCTCGGCCGTCGCCCGCGCCGTGCCGGCGGTGTCGTCGAGGTCGTCGGTGCCCTCGGTGCCGTCGGTGCGCCCGGTGCGGTCGGGGAGGGTGCCGCTACCGGCGAGGGCCGCCGCCACCCGGTCGAGCAAGTCCGCGACCCGGTCGACCGGGACCACGGGCGTGCCCGTGAGCAGGGCCGCCAGGGCGGGGTGGTCCTCCGCCAGCGCCCGGCCTGCCGCGCCGTTGACGCGCACGGGCCGCCCCTCGTCGGGACGGACCTCCCAGACCTCGTCCGCCGCGCCGGGGTCCCGGTGCAGCCGGACGGGGACGAGCACGACGGGCGCGCGCCCGACGCGCGAGCCGCCGCCGGCCGCCGACCAGGCCGGCGCGCCGCCGCAGTCGGTCAGGGTGCCGAGGGCGAGGACGAGGTCGGGGCCGCCGAGGCGACGGTCGGCGGAGCGGGCGCCCCGGGCCAGGGCGTCGAGCCGGGCCGGCACCTCCGCGTCCTCTGCGGGGGTGCCGGTGCGGGGGCGCAGCGCGCCGTCCGTCTCCGCCGACGGGGACAGAGGGGCAGGACCCGCGTCGACGCGACCGAGCAGGCGCACGGGCGACCCGTCGGCGACGCGCGCGAGGAGGTCCGGCCAGCCGGCGCGGACGTCGAGGCCCACGGTCGGCACCGCCCCGAGGTCGCGCAGGGGGTGTCGGCCGGGGACGCGCAGGAGCTCGGCGACCCACGCCGCGCGCGCGTCGTCCCCCCGCGGCCGCTCGCCCGCCACCCGTCGACCTCCGTCCGGGGGCCGCGGCACCCGGGCGGCTCCCCCGGGACCCATCGGCGGGCGCGCCCCGGACCTGAGCACCGGCGCCCGGTCCGTGCGGCCGGTGCGCCTCGTCGGCGCGCGTCGAGGCCTTCCGCATGCCTGCCCGGGCCCGTCAAGCACGTGGCACCGCGCGGCGGGCGCGCCGCCCCCGCCGGGCCGCCGTGGCCGCTAGCGTGCGCCGACATGGACGTCGTCGCCCTCTGGTCCGTCAAGGGCGGCGTCGGCAAGACGACCGCCGCCGTCAACCTCGCGCACGCGGCC
Organism: Cellulomonas endophytica; assembly: GCF_004123805.1. Classification (GTDB taxonomy): domain Bacteria; phylum Actinomycetota; class Actinomycetes; order Actinomycetales; family Cellulomonadaceae; genus Cellulomonas; species Cellulomonas endophytica. Next base: position 9,133 of record NZ_RWJX01000013.1, read on the forward strand.
GCCGCCGCGGGCGAGACGCTGCTGTGGGACCTGGACCCCCAGGGCGCGGCCACGCACCTCCTCGAGGTCAAGCCGAAGCTGCGCGGGGGTGCGGAGGCGCTCGTCCAGGGGCGCAGCACCGCGGCGGCCGCGCTCCGCCAGACGGCGTGGGAACGGCTCGACGTGCTGCCCGCCGACCGGTCCCTGCGCGACCTCGAGCTCGTCCTGGACGCCGCCAAGCGGTCCGAGCGGCGGGTGACCGCGACCCTCGACCCGCTGCGCGACCGGTACGGGGTCGCGGTCCTCGACTGCCCGCCGGGCGCGTCGCTGCTCGCGCGCAACGTGCTGCGGGCCGCCGACCTCGTGCTCGTGCCGCTGCCCCCCGCGCCGCTGGCCCTGCGGTCCCTCGACCAGGTCCTCGAGCTCGTCGCCGAGGAGGGGCGCGACGTGCCGGTGCGGGCCTTCCTGTCCATGGTCGACCGGCGCAAGGCGACGCACCGGGCGGCGGTGGCGGACCTGCCCCGCACGCGGCCCGAGGTCCTCGACGTCGTCGTCCCGGCGGCGGTCGCCGTCGAGCGGATGGGGGAGCTGCGGGCGCCCCTGGCCGCGTTCGCACCCCGGACGCCCGCCGCCCTCGCCTACGCCGACCTGTGGGCGGCCGTCACCGCCGTCCTGCACCCCGCGCCGGCTGCCCCGGCCGGCGGGGGGAAGGGGAAGGACCGCGCAGGTGCGGGCCGGGCGACGAAGGACGCGAAGGACGCGAAGGACGCGAAGGACACGGGCAAGGACGGCAAGGACGCCGCGAGGGGCCGCCGCGGCCGCCGCTGATCTCACCCGTTCGCGCGGCCCCCCGTCCTCGCGCGCCCCTCTCCCCCTGCCGATAGGCCGGGGGGAAGGGAGGGACCATGAGCATGGACGAACGCCCCGCGGCACGGCCGGTCGCCCGGCGCCTGGAGGGCTGGACGGTGCTGCACGGGCCGCGCGTCGCCGAGCTGCCGGGCGCGGGCGCCGAGTGCATCGTCGTCGGCCCGGGCGGCGTCGTCGTCGTGGCCTCCGTCACCGGGCGCGGTGCCCGCCTCGAGCGGCGCACGGAGCGGGCCCGCCGGGCCGTCGGGCTCGCGGGCGGCGTCGTCACGTCGCTCCTGCCCCCGGGTCAGCGCTGGGCGGTCGCGGCCGTGGTGTGCGTGCCCGACGCCCGCTCGCCCCACGAGGTCTACCCCCTCGTCGGCGGGGCGCGGGGCGTCGCCGTCGTCGGCACCGCGGCACTGCCGGGCATCCTGCAGTCCCTGCCCGCCCGCCTGACGCCCGAGGAGTCCGCCGCGGTCACGGACGGGCTGGTCCACGCCCTCGTCGCCCGCCCGCAAGGCTCCCTGCTCTCCACCGCCGACCTCCCGCGCGGCCTGCGCCCCCACCGGCACCCCGGACCCGCCGCCCCCTCCCTCCGCCTGCCCCCCGCCGACCGCGTCGACCACGCCGCGGCGCTGCCCGGGCCCGGTGCCCCCGACGACGGGACGCCGGCCCTGCGCCTGCCGCTCGGCGTCGAGCCGGCCCGCGTCCCCACCCCCCGCCCCGGCGACGAGGGCCGCGCCGGCCGGCGGGGTCGTCGCCCCCGCGACCGGCGCGAGGACCGCCCCGCGCGCGTGGTGCCGGGCGACGGGCGCCTGGGCACCCGGATGGCCGCCGCCGCGCTCGCGCTCGTCACCGCCGTCCTCGTCGGCGCCGGCCTGGCCGGGGCCGCCACGGACCCCGTGCCCGCGGCCCCGCCCGCCGGCACCGTCACGACGGTCGTCGCCCCGACCCGCTGACGGGCGCCGACCGGGCGCCGACCGGGCGCCGACCGGGCGCCGACCGGGCGCCGACGGTGCCGACCGAGCCGCCCCCAGCCCCGTCCCTGACCCACCCCTGCCGGTACGCCGTGCGTCCTCCCTCCCGGTGTCGGCGGTGCGTGGCACCGTCCTGCCCGGCCCCCGCACCCGGCGCGCCGGGCCCGAACGGCCCGGGCGGGCGGTCCGACGGCACGGCGCGGCACGGCACGGCACGGGCGAGGACGGAGGACCGATGGGACGGGCGCGACGACGGCCGGTGCGCCGCTGGACCGGGCTGCTCCTGGTCGTGCTCGCGCTCGCCGTGGCCGCGGGCACCGGGCTGCCCACGTGGAGCTCGGCCCGGGAGGCCGCCGACCACCCGGTCACCGCGGCGGACCTGGCACGCGCCCGCGCCGACCTGGCCGCGCTCGTCGTGCAGGGCCGGGCACCGCTCACCGGGTACGACCGCTCGGCCTTCGGCACCCCCTGGGCGGACGTGGACGGCAACGGGTGCGGCACGAGGGACGACGTCCTCGCCCGTGACCTGCGGGCGCCGCGCATCGACCCCGCCGACGGGTGCACCGTGCTGTCCGGCACGCTCCTCGACCCCTACACCGGGGAGAGCATCGCCTTCCGGCGCGGGCCCGACTCGGCGGAGGTGCAGGTCGACCACGTCGTCGCGCTCGCCGACGCGTGGCAGAAGGGGGCGCAGGGCTGGAGCGAGGAGCGGCGCGAGCGCTTCGCGAACGACCCCGCGAACCTGCTCGCCGTCGACGGGGACGCCAACCAGCGCAAGGGAGCGGGCGACGCCGCCACCTGGCTGCCCCCGCGCACGGGCTACCGCTGCGCCTACGTCGCCCGGCAGGTCCGCGTGAAGGCCGCCTACGGGCTCGCCGTCACCGCCGCGGAGCGCGACGCGCTCGCCCGGTGGCTCGACCGGTGCGTGGTCGTGGGGGCACCGGAGGGGTGAGGACCCCGCCGGTGCGGTGCCCATGCGACCCTCACGCCGCCGCGAACCACAGCCACCGGGCGCCGACGGCCAGCGCCGCCAGGCACACCGCGAGGAGCACGAGCACCCACACGGCCCCGGGCACGTGCGTGAGGGTCGCCAGCTGGCCGGCGTCCGACACGTCGCGACGCCCGGACCGCCGCACCCGGCGGCGCTCGCGCGCCAGCTCCAGCACCGCGCGGGGCGCCCCCGCCAGCAGGAGGAGGGTCACGGCGTGGGCGGCCAGGACGCGCACCCCCTCGGGCGCCGCCACCGTGACGGCCGCGAGCACCGCACCGCTCGCGAGCACGGCCCACAGCCCGTAGAGGTTCCGGATCTGCACCAGGACGAGGGCCACGACGAGGAGCAGCCCCCACAGCACCGCGACGGCCCGGCCCTGGGCGAGCAGCGCCGCCGCACCGAGGCCGACGACGGCCGGCCCGGGGTAGCCCGCGAGCAGGGTCGCGACCATGCCCGGCCCCCGGGGCCGCCCGCGCGAGACCGTCAGGCCCGAGGTGTCGGAGTGCACCCGGATCCCCGCGAGCCGACGGCCGACGAGGACCGCGACCACGCCGTGCGCGGCCTCGTGCACGATCGTCAGCCCGTGGCGCGCCACGTGCCACGCCCGGGGCAGCACGAGGACGGCGGCGACGAGCAGCGCCGTCAGCAGCAGGTGCGGGCGGGGCAGGGGCGCCGCCACGGCGGTGAGGGCCGCCAGGGCGTCCGCGGCCGGCCCGGGCACCCCCGTCACGCCGCGCCCGTCGGGTCAGGGCCCGTCACGCCGCACCCGTCGGGTCAGGGCCCGTCACGCCGCACCCGTCGGGTCAGAGCCCGTCACGCCGCACCCGTCCGGGCAGGACCCGTCACGGGAGCGCGCCGGCGTCCTCGAGCCGGACGTCCGTGCCGACCGCCTCGACGAGGATCGTGCTGCCGACGACGCGGGCGCCCGTCAGCTCCAGGCCGGCAGGGAGCCCCTCGACCGGCACGGCGAGGTCCTGGAGGCGCTCCGCCAGGCTCCCGGGGAGCTCCTCGACGGCCACCGCCGTCCCGGCGACCCGCGCGGTCGTCACGTCGACGACCAGCGTCCCGTCGACGACCGTCGGCGCCAGGTCGACCCCCACGTCCACGCCCACGACCTCCGTGCGCGCGGTCAGCACGCCGTCCCGGACCTGCACGACGACGTCCTGCTCGGCACGCCCGGCCAGGTGCCGGTCGACCAGGGCCTGCACCGAGGCCTCCGGCAGGGACGCCTGCAGGGTCGCCGCCCGCACGGTGGCGTCCTCCCCCAGGCCGACGTCCCGGGCGTCGACCCGCACGTCCTCGGCGCGCACGCCCGCGACGAGCGCCGCGTCGGCCGTGACGCGCACGCGGTCCAGGCTCCGGCCGGCGATCTGGGTCAGCACCGGGAACCCCTCGACCGTCGCCGCCGTGCCCTCGCCGGCGATCGCGTCGTCGACCTGCGCGACGACCCGGTCCTCGACCCGGCCCCGCGCCCAGCGGTCGGCCAGGAGGGCGCCCACCGCGAGGAGGACGAGGAGGAGGACGAGCGCCACCAGGGCGGGCAGGCAGCCCCGACGGCGGCGGCGGCCGCCCCCTGTGGATGGCGCGTCCGGTTCGGCCGCGGCGGGCAGCAGCGACTCTTCGGGCCTGTGGGACATGCGTGGATCCTCCCCGACGCGGCTGCCGGGCGTCGACAGGCGCGCGCCCCGGGGCCCGGTGCGGCCCGGCGCTGTCCGCTTGTGGTCGCCGCCCCGTGTGACGTCGCCTACACTGGCGGTCCCAGCTGACGAAGGACACACGATGACGTGGGTGCTGCTGCTAGTCGTGACCATGGTGACGTCGGCCGCGCTCTGGCTGGTGTGGATGCTCGTCCCCACACCGGCGGACGCGACCGCCCGTCGCCCCGTTCCCGGTGCCGATCTCGGCTACGTCCCGGCCCCCCGGCCCGGTCGTGCGCCGCTCGCACCGGCCCTCCCCGCGCGCGGGACCAACCGCGGCGCCCTGGTCCAGGGCCCCGTCAACGGCCGCGCGAAGGGCGGGGTCGAACCGACCCCGCTCGACCCGTTCGAGGCCCTGCAGGTGCAGGCCCGCCTGAGCGCGGTGCTCTCCAACGTGCGCGAGCTCGAGGAGGACCCGCACGCGTACGCGCGGACGACCCGGCTCCTCGCCTGCCAGCTCGCGTACGACGCGCTGCTGGCCGAGGCGTGCGGCCTCGCCGGGATCCGCGTGGACCGGGAGGGGCCGCTCGACGAGGTCGAGCGGTTCCGCGAGGAGGTCGAGCTGACCGCCCGCGGCTGGACCTGGTGACCCGGGCCTGATCCCCGTGCGGCCGGTCATCCGGCGCGCACCGCGAGCGTGCTCGTACCGTCCCCGCGCGGACGTACCTCGACGCGGTCGGCGACGGCCTGCTTGAGGGCCTCCACGTGGGAGACGATCCCGACCGTGCGCCCCCCGGCCCGGAGCCGGCCGAGCTCGGCGAGCACGAGCTCGAGCGTCTCCGGGTCGAGCGAGCCGAAGCCCTCGTCCACGAACAGCGTGCCCAGCTCGATGCCGCCCGCCTCGGCCGCGACGACGTCCGCGAGGCCGAGCGCGAGGCACAGGGACACGTAGAACGTCTCGCCGCCGGACAGGGTGCGGGGGTCACGAGCCGCCCCCGCACGGTGGTCGAGCACGCGCATGGCCAGACCCGTCCGCCGGGAGCGCACGTCCTCGCGGTCCTCCGACCGCTCGAGCTGGTAGCGCCCGTCGGACATCACGGTCAGCCGCTCGTTCGCGGCCTCGACCACGTCCTCGAAGCGCCGGGCCAGGACGAAGGTCGCCAGGGAGAGGGCGCGCGGGTTGTCCGGGCCCGTGCCGGAGGTCAGGCCCGCGAGCCGGTGGACCGGGGCCGCGGCGCGGACCGAGGCGTCCACCGCGCGCGCCGCCGCGACGGCCTCCGCGCCACGGGTGGCCAGCGCGTCGGCGCGGTCGCGCGCCGCGTGCCACGCGCGCGTGGCGACCTCGGCCTCCCCCGACCGCTCCGCCAGCTCCGCGCGCAGCGCCACGGGGTCGGGCAGGTCGTCCTCGTGCAGGGCGGCGACGACCGCGAGCTCGGGGTCGTCGAGCCCGCCGGCGCACGCGGCCACCGCGTCCGCGTGCTCCCGGACCGCCTGCTCCAGGCGTCGCTGCTCGCCCCGCTCGAGGAGGGCCGCCCGGCAGGCCGCCGGGTCCGGAGCCCCGGTCGCGTCCACGAAGCCTCCGGCGAGGAGCGCCGCGGCCCTCTCGCGCTCCCGGTCGGCCCGCTGCCGCAGGGCGAGCGCGTGCTCGTCGAGGGCGCGCAGCAGGTCCTCGCCCGCCGACACGACGGCAGCGGTCGCCGAGTGCCGCGCGTGCACGGTGGGGTGGCCGTCCCGGGCCGCGACGACCTCGGCCTCCGCCTCGTCGAGCGCCTGGGCGAGCGCGACGACGGTGCTCTCGGCGCCCGCGAGCCGCTCCGCGAGGGCCGCGCGCTCCGCCCGCAGCGCCTGCGTCGCGGCGTCGTGCTCGGTGAGGGCCACGACCAGGGCGTCGTGCTCCCGGACGGCCCTGTCGGCGGCCGTGCGCGCGGCGGCCGCCGACGCGAGCCGGGTCAGCACGGCGTCGGGCGTGAGGCCCCCGAGCGCGTCCCGGAGCGCGCCGGCCCGGGCCTCGGCCTCCGTGACCCGGGCACGGGCCGCTTCCAGCCGGGCCTCCGCGGCCTCGCGCTCCCGGGCCCGCCGGTCGACGTCGGCGGCGGTCACGTGGTCGGCGGCCAGGGGAGCCGGGGCGGGGTGCTCCGGCGAGCCGCACACGGCGCACGGCTCCCCCGCGACGAGGTCCCCGGCGATCTCCCCCGCCATCCCGGCGATGCGGCGCGCCCGGGCGTCCCGCTCGGCGTCGACGGCCGCGCGGGCGGCCCGGGCGACCTCCGTCGCCCCCTGCCGGGCGTCCTCGAGCAGGCCCTGCGCCTCCTCCAGCCGCAGGACGGTCCGGGCGAGCGCCTCGGCCTCGCGCACGGCCGCCTCGGAGCGGACCAGGGCGCCCGACGCGTCCCCCACGGCGGCACGCCGTCCGTCCAGCAGCGCCCGGGCGGCAGGACGGGCGTCGAGCTCGACGCCCAGCCGCGCCACCGCGGCCCGCAGGTCGTCGAGCCCGTCCCGGGCGTCCCGCACCTCGCGGCGACGACCCTCGAGCTCGGCCTCCAGGCGGCGCGGCCGGTCCAGGCGTGCCAGCGCGGCCCGGGCGTCCCGCTCCAGCACCACGAGCGCCGCGCGCAGCCCGCCCTCCACGAGGGCGTCGACGCCCGGGTCCCCACCGTCGGTGCCGCCCGCCGCAGGCACGCCGTCCGGCTCGAGCACCGTCCCCGGCGGCAGCAGCCCGGCCAGGCCGGCCGGCACGAGGTCGAGGGTGGCGCGCAGGGCCTTCCCGGTGGCGTCCGCCGCCACCCGCGCCGCGTCCGCCGCGGCGAGCGCGGGGCGCACCGTCCCGGCCGCCCGGGCACGCTCCAGGGAGGCCTCCTGCTCCGCCGCCACGCCGGCCTCGGCCCGCAGCCGCGCGTCGAGCACGCGGAGCTCGGCCAGCCGTCGCCACAGCCGGTGCGCCGTCTCCGCCGACCGGAGGGCCGCCTCCACGGCCGTCCGGGCGCCGACCGCCGCCGACGCCGCACCGGCGGCGGCCGCGGCCGACCCCTCGGCGGCGAGGGTCAGGCGGCCGACCTCGGCGGCCAGCGCGTCGGCCAGGTCGGGGGCCGCGAGCGACGCCTCCAGGCCCGCCCGCTCGTCCTCGTCGAGACGCGCCGCGCCGACCGTCCGCGCGACCGCGGACGCCACCCCGGCCCGCGCCGCCTCCAGCGACCGCTCGCCCTCGCGCCGCATCGCCGCGAGGCGCTCCGCGATCTGCTCGTAGACCTCCGTGCCGAAGATCCGCTGCAGCAGGACGCGGCGCTCCTCGGGGTCGGCCCGCAGGAACCGCGCGAACTCCCCCTGCGGCAGCACCATCGTCTGGACGAACTGCGCGCGGTCGAGGCCCACGACGCGCTGCAGCTCGTGGCCGGCCTCGTCCAGCCGGGCGGACAGCAGCTCCCCCGGCGGGGCGGCGGCCGGGTCGAGCACGTCCGCCGGCGGACCGTCGGCCGCGTCGGCGGGCAGGCGCCACAGCCGCACGGACGCCTGCTGCCGCGCCACGCCGGTGCCCCGCTTCTTGGCGCGCACGTAGGACGGCGTGCGCCGGACCCGGTAGACCCCCGAGGCGCACTCGAAGACGAGGTCGACGACGCTCTCCACGTCGTCCGCCGCCCGCGTGCAGCGCAGGCGCTCGTCGCTCGTCGCGTCGGAGGCGACCTTGCCGTACAGCGCGAACACGACCGCGTCGATCAGCGTGGACTTGCCCGAGCCCGTGGGGCCCTCGAGGAGGAACAGGCCCGAGGCGCCGAGCGCGGCGAGGTCGACCGTGTGGCGGCCCACGAAGGGGCCGACGGCCTGGAGCGTGAGGGAGCGCAGGTGCATCAGGCGCTCCGCTCCGCCGCGACGACGTCCTCGTACGCGCGACGCAGCACCGCGAGCTCCGCCTCGTCCGGCGCGCGGCCCGTGACGTGCTCGACGAAGTCGGCGGACACCCGCCAGGGGTCACGCGCCGCGGTGACGAGCACGGGGCGGGCGTGCTCGACGCGCTCCGCGGGGCGGTGCTGGACCACGAGCGCGTGCGGGAACGCGCTGCGGACCCGCGCGTACAGGTCCGGCGGGCGCAGCGCGTCCGTCACCGTCACGCGCACCCACGCGTCCCGGTGGTCCGCGCCGCCCGCGCCGAGGACGTCCACGAGCGGACCGGTGACGTCCGCCAGCCGACGCGGCACGGGGGCGTCGACGAGCTCCGCCCGGGCCGCGGGGCCCGACAGGTCGACGAGCACGCTCGACTTGCGGTGGTGCCGCTCGCCGAAGGAGAACGCGAGCGGCGACCCGCTGTAGCGCAGCACCGTCCCCTCCGGCCCCGGGACCACCTGCGGGCCGTGCAGGTGCCCGAGGGCGACGTAGTCCACCCCGGCGAACGCGCCGGCCGGCACCGCGTCCACGCCGCCGACGCGGATGTCCCGCTCCGAGCCGCTCGCCTCGCCGCCGACGACGAAGGCGTGGCCCGCGACGACGACGCGCTGCGGCCGGCCGCCCGCCGCGTCCCGGCGGGCGGCCGCGTCGGCGAGCACCCGCCGGACGGCCGCGCCGAGGACGGCCGCGTGCGACCGGGCGAGCGGCCGCGACGGGTCCTCGGCCAGCGTGCCGCGCACGGTGTCCGGGTCGAGGTACGGCAGGCCGTAGACGAGCACGTCCTCGTCGTCCCCCGGCAGCACGACGGGCCGGTGCAGGTCCGCCACGGCCGTGCGCAGCCGCACGCGCTCCCGCATGAGGGCGCCGCCGAAGCCCAGGCGCGTCGCGGAGTCGTGGTTGCCCGACGTCACGACGACGACCGTGTGCTCCGCGAGCCGCGAAAGGGTGTCCGACAGGAGCGCGACGGCCTCCACGGGCGGGATCGCGCGGTCGTACACGTCCCCCGCCACGACCACGGCCGCGGGGCGCTCGTCGCGCACCGTCCCGACCAGGTGGTCGGCGAACTCCGCCTGGTGCCCCAGCAGGTCGACGCCGTGCAGCGTGCGCCCCAGGTGCCAGTCGGAGGTGTGCAGGATCCGCATGGCCGCGACGGTAGACGGGGCCACCGACACGTCCGTGGACGCCCCCTCGGCGTGGTGGGGACCCGACCTACAGTCCCGCCATGCTCACGAGCGCCGACGGCATCCTCACCACGCACGCCGGGTCCCTGCCCCGCACCCCGGAGCTCATCGCCGCGAACCGCGCCCGGGCCGCCGGGGAGCCCGCCGAGGACTTCGGGGACCTGCTGCGCGAGCAGGTGCGCTCCCTCGTCGCGCGTCAGCGGGCCCTGGGGATCTCCGTGCCGGGGGACGGCGAGTACGGCAAGGCCATGAGCTCCCCCATGGACTTCGGCGCCTGGTGGTCCTACTCCTTCCAGCGCACGGGTGGCCTCAGGCTCGACGAGCGCGCCGCGTGGGCCACCGCGGACGTCCGCTCCGCCCCCGGCCACGTGCGGCTCACCGGCTTCTCCCACCGTCGGGACCAGCAGCGCTTCGCCGAGGCGTACGGCGACCCGACCTCGGGCATCTTCCACGGCGAGCCCCCGGTCTTCCCGAAGTGCACCGGCCCCCTGACGTACACGGGCCAGGAGTCCATCGCCGCCGACGTCGCGAACCTGCGAGGCGCGCTGGACGCCACGGGCGCGCCGGAGGGGTTCGTGACCGCCCTCGCCCCCGGCTCCGCCGCCCGCATCGCCGACGAGCACTACGGCGACGACGAGGCGTTCCTCATGGCCTGGGCCGACGTCCTGCGGGAGGAGTACGTGGCCGTGCTCGACGCGGGCCTCGTCCTGCAGATCGACGACCCCTCGATCGCCGAGAGCTGGGACCAGGTCGAACCCGAGCCGTCGGTGGCGGACTACGTGGCGTTCGCGGAGCGGCGGGTCGAGGCCCTCAACCACGCCCTGCGCGGCCTGCCCAAGGACCGCATCCGCTTCCACCTGTGCTGGGGCTCCTGGCACGGCCCGCACACGACGGACCTGCCGATGGCGGACATCGTCGCCACGATGCTGCAGGTCCACGCGGGCGCCTTCTCGTTCGAGGCCGCCAACGTGCGCCACGAGCACGAGTTCCGCGTGTGGGACCACGTGACGCTGCCCGACGACGCCCTGATCCTGCCGGGCGTCGTCTCGCACGCGACCAACGTCGTCGAGCACCCCGAGCTCGTCGCGGAGCGCATCGAGCGCTTCGCCGCCCGCGTGGGCCGGGAGCGCGTCGTCGCGTCCACGGACTGCGGGCTGGGCGGCCGGGTCCACGCCCAGATCGCCTGGGCGAAGCTCGAGGCCCTCGTCGCCGGGGCGGAGCTGGCCACCCGGCGCCTCTGGGGCTGACGGGCTGACGGGGCTGACCGGCCCGACCGGGCGCCGGTGCGGCGGGGCCGGCCGAGCGCCCCGCCCCGCCGGCCCTCAGCCGGCGGCGGGCTCCTCGTCGGGGATGTGCTCGGCCAGCCCGACGGTGTCGAGCACGTCGCGCAGGACGCGGCGCGGGTCCCGCAGCCGCAGCTCCATGCCGGCCTCCTGGGCGGCCAGGTGCAGCTGGAGCACGAACGCCAGCCCCGAGGAGTCGATGAAGGTCGTGGCCGTCGCGTCGATGACGACGCGCTGGTCGGCGAAGAGCGCCAGGCCCATGCCGTGGCTGGCCTGGTCGCGCAGGGCTCCGTCGATCTCGCCGACGAGCCGGACGACGGTGGTGCCGCCCTCCGCCTCGACGACGATGCTGCCGGCCGCGGCGCCGGTGACGAGCTGGGTCATGGGTGGTGCTCCTCCGCCCCGTCCGCCGTGGGGGCACGGTCGGCGTGGGTCTGTCGTGGTGCGTGCTGCGTCGTCTGGTGTCCTGCGGGCGTCGCGACGGGGACCGGCGCGACGCCGTGGCGCGCCGGACGGCGCGAGGAGTCCTCGGGGGTCCCGTGCCGCGGGCGCTCCGGTGCGTCCGCGTCGTGCCGGCCGCCGTGCTCCCGAGCGTCGTCCGGTCCAACGGGTGAGGGGCGCACCACGTTCCCACGGGTGGGAGCGCTGCGCGCGGTGCATCACCCTACCGGGTGATGAGAAGACATCGGCAGGTCAGGCGGTCGGCCGGGCCCCGTGACGTCACCGGGCCGACGCTACGTCGGGGCACCGACACGGTCGCCGCGAGCGGCCCCGGCGGGCTCAGGACCACCTCAGCGAGGTGCGCGGCGCAGCGGCCCGGCCCGCCTCAGGGGCCGTCGTCGCCCTCGGGTTCCGTGACGTCCGCGACGGTCGCGTGCAGGACCGTCACGAGGTCGTCGCCGGCGATCGTCGCGCCGACGCCGTGCGCGCCCGCCCCCAGCGACACGGTGCGCCCCCGGACGCGGCTGTCGGCCACCACGGGCCAGGCGGTCGTCGAGCCGAACGGCGTGATGGTGCCGCGCTCGTACCCCGTGACGTCCTTCGCCGTCTCGGCGTCGGGCATGGACAGCCGGCTCACGCCGAGCAGGGAGCGCAGCTTCGGCCAGGAGATCGTCCGGTCCCCCGGCACGAGCACGAGGAGGAAGTCGTCGTCGCCGCGCCGGACCACGAGCGTCTTCACGAGGTCGCGCGGGGCCACGCCGCGCGCGGCGGCCGCCTCGGCCAGGGACGCCACGCGCCCGTGCCGCGTCACGGCGAAGGGCACGCCGGCGGCCTCGAGGGCGGCCAGGGCGCGGCGCTCACCCTCGGACCCCGACCGGTCGGGGCTCACGGGCGCCGCCAGTCGTCCTGCGTCAGGTGGGAGCCGGCCATGGGCCCCATGTTGAGCATGCCGCCGTCGACCACCCAGGAGGCCCCGGTCACGTAGGCGGCCCGGGCCGAGCAGAGGAGCTCGACGACCGCGGCGACCTCCCGCGCGTCCCCCGGCCGGGCGACGGGGATCCCGGGGCGCCGGGCGTCGCGCGTGGGCGCGTCGTCGGTCTGCCCCGTCATCGGCGTGGCGATCTCCCCGGGGGCGACCGCGTTCACGGTGATCCCGTGCTCGGCCAGCTCGAGGGCGGCCGTGCGCACGAGGAGCCCGAGGCCGCCCTTCGCCGCGCAGTAGGCCGCGGCGCCGACGCGGGGGGCGTGCTCGTGCACGCTCGTGATCGCGACGACGCGCCCGCCGCGCCCCGACGCCACCATCCGGCGGGCGGCGGCCTGGAGGCAGCAGAAGAAGCCGTCGAGGTCGATCGTCAGCACCTCGCGCCACTGCTCGAAGGGCAGGTCGAGCACGAGCTGCGAGGAGCCCGTGCCCGAGCACAGGACGAGCGCGTCGATCCCGCCCATCGCGTCCGCCAGCTCCTCCACCACGGCCGCCCCGTCCGTCGGCGTGGCGAGGTCGAGGTGCCGCACGTGCGCCGTGGCGCCCGCGGCCTCCACCTCCTCGCCCGTCGCCCGCCCGCCGGCCTCGTCGGAGCTGTAGGTGAGCGCCACGTGCCGCCCCGGCGCCGCCAGCGCGACGGCCACCGCCCGCCCGATCCCGGAGTCGCCTCCGACGACCAGCACGCGCTCGGGGTCGTGGACCTCCGGCACCTCCCGCGGGTCCGGCGTCGGCGCGCCGGCCGTCCCCCCGCCCTGGTCCGTCCCCTGGTCCCTGCCCTGAGCCGTGGCCTGCGTCATCGTGACCCCTCTCGCCTCGACGGGCCGCCCGCGCACCCCCGCGGCTCGTCGTCCGCGGCGTCCTGCGCCCGTGCGCCGTGGCCCGCGTCCAGGTGGGCCCGTGCCGTCGTGCTGCCGAGTCTGGCGCGGGGCCCGCCGCGCCGCACGGCGGCCCGGGGACCGCACGGCGCGGCGGTAACGCGGCTGTTACCTGCGGGACATCGCCCCGGGGCCCGGGACGACCTAGCGTCACGGGGCGGCGGTCCCCCCGCAGCACCCGCACCCCATCACCCGCACCCCAGCCGGAGGACGCCCGCATGCCGAAGCCCGACGGGTTCAGCCTCGGCGCCCACCAGTACGGCAAGGCCGAGGTGCGCCTCGTCCGGGTCACCCGCGACACCCCGCGGCACACGGTCGAGGACCTGACCGTCTCGAGCCAGCTGCGCGGCGCGGCGCTGGAGGAGTCCTACTACACGGGCGACAACAGCGCGGTCCTGGCCACGGACACGCAGAAGAACACCGTCTACGCGTTCGCCCAGCAGCACGGCGTCGGGGCGCCCGAGGACTTCCTGCTGCGGCTGGGGCGGCACTTCGTCGCGACGCAGGACGCCGTCGAGGGCGGGATCTGGCACGCGCAGCGGCACACGTGGGAGCGCATCGTGGCCGGGGGCGCGGAGCACGACCACGCGTTCGTGCGCGCCGGGCGCGGCACCCGCACCGCCGTCGTGCAGATCGACGGCGCCGCGACGCACGTCCTGGCCGGCGTGACGGACCTCGTCGTGCTCAAGAGCACGGGCAGCGCGTTCTCCGGCTTCCCCCGCGACCGCTACACGACGCTCGCCGAGACGGACGACCGCATCCTCGCCACGTCCGTGACCGCGCGCTGGCGGTACCTGCCCGAGGCGGTCGAGGCGGGCACGGACTACGACGTGGCGTTCGCCACCGCGGAGGCCGCCCTGCTCGAGGCCTTCGCGCAGGTGCACTCGCTCGCGCTGCAGCAGACGCTCTTCGCCATGGGCCGGGCGGTCCTCGAGGCCCTGCCCGCGGCCGCCGAGGTGCGGTTCTCCATGCCGAACAAGCACCACTTCCTCGTGGACCTCGCACCGTTCGGGCTCGAGAACCCGAACGAGGTCTTCCACGCCGCGGACCGCCCCTACGGCCTCATCGAGGGGACCGTCGTGCGCGACGGGGTCCAGCCGGCACCGGGGGCCTGGCAGTCGCTGCCGGGCTTCGTCTAGACCGCAGGCCCCGCCGGACCCCCGCCGTCACGCGTCGTGCGTGCCGCCCGCACCCCGGGGGTAGCCCCCGACCCGCACCCGGCCGCCGCCCTCGCGCTTCGCCGCGTACATGAGGGCGTCGGCCGCGCGCAGCACCCCGTCGACGTCGGCCGAGGGGTCGTCGACGAGGAGCGCGCCCACGCTCACGGACGGGGCCGGGGCGCCGGCGCCCGTGGGCGCGGGTGCGTCCACGACCCGGGCCGCGAGCGCACCGACGTCCTCCCGGGTGCCGGCCCGGGGGGCGACGACGACGAACTCGTCCCCCGCGAGCCGCCCGACCACGTCGTCGCCCCGCAGGGCGGACCGCAGCCGCTCACCCGTGGCGGCGAGGACGGCGTCGCCCGTCGCGTGGCCGTACCGGTCGTTGAGCTCCTTGAACCGGTCGACGTCGACGAAGAGGACGCCGAACGGCACGTGGGCGGCGCAGGCGGCGGCGAGCAGCCCCACGAGCGCGCGCCGGTTCGGCAGCCCGGTCAGCGGGTCCTGCATGGCCTGCTCCCGCAGCGCCCGCTCCGCCAGGACGTCGGCGTCGACGTTGCGCCAGGAGACCACGACGTCACCGGCGACCGCGGTCGCGCGGACGTCGGCCCAGCCGCTCGCCGACGTGGGGTCCTCGGGGTGGCCCTCGATGCGCACCCGCCGCGCCTCCTGCGTCGTGCCCGTGGCGAGCACGCGCCGGTACAGGGCGAACAGCTCGGGCGACCGCTCGGGCAGGCGCATCCGCTGGGCCCGCGGGTCGCCGCCGGCGCGCGCGTGCGTGCCGTTGAGGTCGTCGATGACGAAGTCGACGACCCTGTCGCCCTCGCGGACCGGCCGCACGAGGATGAGGGGGTCCAGCGTGGTGTCCAGGACGGCGGACAGGCGCACGCGCAGCAGGGAGGCCTCGGCCGCCCCGCCCGCGCCCGCCGGCCCTCCCGTCATGGACCCCATCGTGGCGCACCGCCGTCCCCGGCGGACCGGCCGGGCCCCGGCGCTCGTCCGGACGGGTGGCGGCACCACCCCGCCGCCCCCGCACCGGCACGTCCGGGGGCCCGCCGTCAGGGCCGGACGTCCCCGATCCGCGCGACGTCCACGTCCGGCACCCCGTCGCGGTTCATGTCCGCGTCGCGCGCCCGGCGGGCGTCCCAGCGCAGCGTGAGCGCACCGAGGACGGCCGCCAGGAGGGAGGCGAGCAGGATGGCGATCTTCGCGCCGTCCGTGTGCTCGGAGTCGGGGAAGGACAGCTCGGCGACGAGGAGCGAGACCGTGAAGCCGATGCCGGCCAGGAGGCCGACGGGCAGCAGGTCCCGCAGGCCGATCGCGTCCGCCAGCCGGAGCGGCGTCAGCCGCGTCACCAGCGCCGTCGTGCCGAGGACGCCCACGACCTTGCCGACGACGAGCCCGACGAGCACCGCCGCCACGACGGGCTGGCCGAGCACCTGCGCGACGCCCTCGCCGTCGACGAGGTTCACGCCGGCGGAGAAGAAGGCGAACACCGGGAGCGCGAAGCCGGCGGACACCGGGCTCCACGCGTGGCCCCACCGCTCCGTCCGCGAGAGCGCCTCGCCGTGCACGGGCCGGGCGGGCACGACGAGCCCGACGAGCACGCCCGCGATCGTCGCGTGCACCCCGGACTCGTGCATGAGGACCCAGGCCACGACGGCGAGCGGCGCGACGAGCCACAGCGGCGGGCGGCGCCGGCGCACGAGGACCCCGATCACCGCGACGAGCGCGGCGGACCCGGCCAGCGCGCCCCAGACGAGGCCGCTGGAGTAGAACGCGGCGATGACGACGATCGCCAGGAGGTCGTCGACGACCGCCAGCGTGAGGAGGAAGGTGCGCAGCGCGGCCGGCAGCCCGCGGCCGAAGATGGCCAGCACGGCGAGCGCGAAGGCGATGTCCGTGGCGGCGGGGATCGCCCAGCCGTGCGCGGCGGCCGGGTCGCCCAGCACCTGCACGAGGACCAGGTAGAGCAGCGCCGGGACCGCCATGCCGCCCACCGCCGCCAGGACCGGCACCCCGGCCTGGCGGGGGTTGCGCAGGCTTCCGGCGACGATCTCCTGCTTGAGCTCCAGGCCCACCACGAGGAAGAAGATCGCGAGCAGCCCGTCGGCGGCCCACGTCGACAGGGTGAGGTCCAGGTGGAGCGCCTCCGGTCCCAGCCGGGTCCCGGCCAGCGCCGCGTACCCGTCCCGCGCGGGGGAGTTCGCCCACACGAGGGCGAGGACCGCCGCCCCGATGAGGAGGAGGCCGCCCGTCGTCTCCTGGGCCGCCCAGGCGCCGAAGCGGGCGACGGGGTTGCGGGACGGGGCGGGGGCGTGCGCGGTCACGGGGCTCCTCGGGGTCGGGCGGGCGTCCACGGTCCCGGCGGGGTCGCCGAGGGGACTGCCGACCAGACTTCCCGGCGCACCTGGTGACCAGTATGCCCGGGCGGGCGCCCCGGCGCGGGTTGCGCGCCGGGGCAGCCGTGCGAGCCTGGCGGTGCGCCGCAGGACCTCCAGCCACGGGGAGGCGGCCCGACGACGGGAGCGCCCACGTGAAGGCCATGGTCTACCGAGGCCCGTACAAGCTCCGCGTGGAGGAGAAGGACCGGCCGCGCATCGAGCACCCGCAGGACGCGGTCGTGCGGGTCACGCTGGCCACCATCTGCGGCTCCGACCTGCACCTCTACCACGGCATGATGCCGGACACGCGCATCGGGCACACGTTCGGGCACGAGTTCGTGGGCGTCGTCGACGAGGTCGGCTCGGCCGTCGAGAACCTGAAGGTCGGCGACCGCGTCATGGTGCCGTTCAACGTCTACTGCGGCACCTGCTTCTTCTGCGCGCGGGGCCTGTACTCCAACTGCCACAACGTCAACCCCAACGCCACGGCGGTCGGCGGCATCTACGGCTACTCGCACACGACCGGCGGCTACGACGGCGGGCAGGCGCAGTACGTCCGCGTGCCCTTCGCCGACGTGGGCCCGTCGGTGATCCCGGACTGGCTGTCCGACGCGGACGCGGTGCCCCTCACCGACGCGGTGTCCACCGGCTACTTCGGCGCGCAGCTCGCCGACGTGGTGGAGGGCGACGTCGTCGTCGTGCTCGGTGCCGGCCCGGTCGGGCTGACGGCCGCCCGCTCGGCCTGGTTCATGGGCGCGGGGCGCGTCATCGTCGTCGACCACCTCGACTTCCGCCTCGAGAAGGCCCGGACGTGGGCCTACGCGGAGACGGTGAACTTCTCGCAGGTCGACGACGTCGTGCTGCACCTCAAGCGCATGACGGGCGGCCTCGGGGCGGACGCGGTCATCGACTGCGTGGGCGCGGAGGCCGACGGCAACCTCCTCCAGCACGTCACGAGCGCCAAGCTCAAGCTCCAGGGCGGTTCCCCGATCGCGCTGAACTGGGCCATCGACGCCGTGCGCAAGGGCGGGACGGTCTCGGTCATGGGCGCCTACGGCCCCATGTTCAGCGCGGTGAAGTTCGGCGACGCGATGAACAAGGGCCTCACCCTGCGGATGAACCAGACGCCGGTGAAGCGGCAGTGGCCGCGGCTGCTCGAGCACGTGCGCGCCGGGCTGCTCACGCCGAGCGACCTGCTCACGCACACGTTCCCGCTCGACGACATCGCCGAGGCCTACCACGTGTTCTCCAGCAAGCTCGACGGCTGCATCAAGGCCGCCGTCGTGCCCGGCCAGGACTGACCCGAGAGCCCGAGGAGGCCCGCCGTGCCGTACACCGCCCGCAAGCCGCCCCTGCCCGAGACCACGGAGCAGCTGCGCGCCCGAATCCCCGGCTGGGGGGTCGACCTCGACCCGCGCGACCGCCCCGCCTTCCCGCGCGAGGTCCCCGACGAGGCCGTCATCGCCGCGGAGCCCCTCCCGGAGCAGCAGCCCGAGCTCCGGCCCCGGGAGCGCTCGGTGGAGCACCTGCGCCTCACGCCCGTGTTCGGCACGGCGCAGCCGCTCCACGGCCTCTCGGGCGCCGTGAAGCGGCTCGCGTACGCCCGCTACTCCGAGGCGCGGGCCGCCCACTGGCTCCTGCTGCTCGCCGGGGACCGCATCGAGTCGGCCGGCGCCCACCTGCGCTCGCTCGCCACCGCGCACCCCGACGACCCGGTCACCGAGAGCGGCGTGCTCGGCGAGCGCGGCGCGCACCCCGTCCGCAGCCGGCTCGGCGAGCACCGGGCCGACCTGTCCCACACGCCCCTGGACCCCGTCGTCGTCGGCGGGCCCTGGGTCCTCGCCGTCGGCGCGGCCGTGCTCGGCGTCCGCGCCGTCGTCCGGCGGACCCGCCGCTGACCCCCGGCCACGGAGCCGGTCAGAGCCCGGCGGCGCCGCTCGGGGACGGGATGACGCCGGGCAGCGCACGACCGTGGACGGCGACGAGGTCGCGCCCGCCCCGCTTGCCGCGGTAGAGCGCGCCGTCCGCGCGGGCCACCACGTCGTCGGAGGTGAGGCCGGGCTCCCACTGCGCGACCCCGATCGTGCACGTCTGCCCCGCCGGCACGACCGCCTGGATGCGGCGCGCCAGCTCGGCGGCGTCGGACGCCGTGCACCCGGGCAGGGCCAGCGCGAACTCCTCGCCGCCCCACCGCGCGACCGTGTCCATCTCCCGCAGGACCAGCCCGACGCGACGGGCGAACTCCGTCAGGAGGTCGTCGCCCGCGAGGTGCCCGTGGGCGTCGTTGTAGTGCTTGAAGTGGTCGAGGTCGATCATCGCGAAGGTCAGCGGGGTCCCGTGGCGCTGGGCGCGCGCGATCTCGCCGCTGGCGGTCGCGTCCCACCGCCGCCGGTTCGGCAGGCCCGTGAGGGGGTCGCGCTCGGCCGCCACCTCGAGCCGGGCCAGCAGGTCGGCGCGCTCGATGAGGTGCGACGCCTCCCCGGCGAGGGTCTGCAGCATCGCCGCGTCCCGCTCGTCGAGCCCCGTGCGCCGGTCGGCGAGGACGACGACGAGGACCGCCACCGTCACGCCGCCGCGGGCGCGCACGGGCTGCCAGGCCAGCGACGCGGCACCGACGGTCTCGCGGACGGTCGGCGCCACGCGGGCGTCCCGGCCGGCGTCGGGGACGAAGTCCGGGACGCCCGAGCAGTACACGTCGAGGGTGATGCTCTCGTCGGCCATGCTCAGCCGCACGGGCCGGTCCCAGCCGTGCGCGCCCGTCGAGACGAGGAGGCCGTGCCCGTCAGGCTCCATGAGGAAGGCGGAGGCGGCGCCCGTGACGCCCGCGACCGCGTGGCAGAGGGCCGCGCGGGGGTCGGCGGCCGCCGCGATCTCCGTGGAGGCGTCGGCGAGGCGCTGGACGCGGCGGGTCGTCGCCTCGGCCTCGAGGGCGCGGCCCCGCAGCTCCGCCGCGAGCGCGGCGCGGTCGTCCCGTCCGGTGCTCAGCGCGAGGCCGACCACCGAGAGCAGGGCGACGAACGCCTGCGCGACGAGCACCTCCTCGGCGCGGCTCTCGATGGCGGCGAAGGCGCCGTGCCCGGCGACGGTGACCACGGCGACGACGACGCTCACGACGAAGTCGTGCAGCACGGTGATCGTCGTGGAGAACCGCAGGGCGATCCACAGGGTGACGGCGAAGAGGCAGAACGCGAGGGGCAGCTCGAGCACGCTGAACACGACCCCGCAGACGACGGCCGACAGCACGACGGCCAGCGCCAGCTCGAGCTGCCGCAGGGTGCCGTGCGGCACGTCGAGGCGCTCGCGGAGGGGCACCCGGGCCTCGCCGTCGCCCGGCAGCAGCAGCGGGGTCAGCCGCAGGACGAGGGTGCCGAGCAGGAGGACGCTCACGGAGGCGCGGACCACGAGCAGCACGGCGACGAGCGGGGTGGCGGCGCCGCCGCCGAGCGCGGCACCGGTGAAGGAGAAGACCGCGGCGGCGAGCCCCGACACGACCGACGCCCCCACCAGGGGCCAGACGTCGCGGGAGAGGGCGAGCACGGGCAGGGCGCGCGCCTGCCCCCAGCCCGACGGCCACCAGCGGCGCAGGAGGCGGCCGAAGACGTGCACCTGCGCCACCCGGGCGAGCGAGACGCCGACCGACGTCGCCACCGGGAGACCGTCGTGCAGGTTCACCGCCAGGGTGAGGCCGACGAGCAGCACGTGGTCGAGGACGGCCGTCGGCTGCCGGCGCTGCGCGAGGAACCACACGGCGGCGACACCCGCCGCCGGGTAGACGAGCGAGAGGTGGCTCGCGTCCCCGGCGGTGGCCCGGCCCAGCAGGAGCGCGACGAGGTACGCCGCGGCGAACCCGGCGCTGCGCAGGGCCGGGGTGAGGACCCCGCGGGGTCCGCGTCGCGCGGGCATGGGCGTCCTCCTGGTCGTGCCGGCACGGGCCGGAGGGTGGCCGCCCGGTGGTGGCCCCCGTCAGGACCGCGGTCGCGCCCCTCGCCCGTCCCATCGTTCGTCCCGGTCCCCTCCACGAGGGGACCGGGCGCACGTCACCCCCTCGGCGCAGGCCGGCCGTGCGCAGTTGCACCGGCCTGGGAGGATGGGCGGTCGTGAGCACGTCCCTCGCCGCCGGCCCGTCCGGCCCCTCGCCCGACCCGGGGTCCCGTCGCGGCCGCCGGGGCGGTGGCGGCGGTGCGCGCGGTGCCGGTGCCGGGGGTGGGGCGGGCGCCCGCGGCGGCGGCACCCGCGGCGGGCGCCGGGGGTCCGGCACGGGCCCGGAGGACGAGGCGCGCCTCCTCGCCCGGCTCGAGCGGGCGGCCGCCCACCGGGCCGCGGTCGACCTCGGGACGATCACCTACCCCGAGGAGCTGCCCGTCAGCGCCCGGCGCGAGGACATCGCGGCGGCGATCCGCGACCACCAGGTCGTCGTCGTCGCGGGCGAGACGGGCTCGGGCAAGACGACGCAGCTGCCGAAGATCGCGCTCGAGCTGGGGCGGGGGCGCGCGGGCCAGATCGGCCACACCCAGCCCCGCCGGATCGCCGCCCGCTCCGTGGCCGAGCGGATCGCGGAGGAGCTCGGCGGGTCGATCGGCGGCGTCGTCGGCTACCAGGTGCGGTTCACGGACGAGTCCAGCGAGGACACGCTCGTCAAGGTCATGACGGACGGCATCCTGCTCGCGCAGATCCAGCGCGACCCGCTGCTGCGCCAGTACGACACCCTCATCGTCGACGAGGCGCACGAGCGCTCCCTCAACATCGACTTCATCCTCGGCTACCTCACCCGGCTGCTGCCGCGCCGCCCCGACCTCAAGCTCGTCATCACCTCGGCGACGATCGACTCGGCGCGCTTCGCCCGGCACTTCGCCTCCCCGCCCACGCCCGAGCACCCCGAGGGCCTGCCGGCGCCGGTCGTCGAGGTCACGGGCCGCACGTACCCCGTCGAGATCCGGTACCGCCCGCTGTCCCCCGACCGGGAGGCCGAGGAGCTGGGCATCGGCGACGACAGGGCCGACCTCGACGAGGCCGACGACGCGGGCGCCCGCGACGCGACGCGGGGCCCCGGGCGCCGGGGTGCCGCTGCGGCCGCCCCCGCGCGGGCCGGGTCCCGGGCACGGGCCTCCGCCGGGGCGGGCCCGGGCCGCGGGGCCGCCCCGCGCGGCGCCGACAAGGACCTCGTCACGGGGATCGTCGAGGCGGTCGAGGAGCTCGTCGCGGAGGGCCCCGGGGACGTCCTCGTGTTCCTGTCCGGCGAGCGGGAGATCCGCGACGCGGAGGACGGGCTGCGCGGCGCCTTCGGCCCGCGCGTGAGCGACCCCCGCCACCCGCAGGCCGTCGAGCTGCTGCCGCTGTACTCCCGGCTGTCCGCCGCGGAGCAGCACCGGGTCTTCGAGGCGCACGCCGCCCGCCGCATCGTCCTGGCGACGAACGTCGCGGAGACGTCGCTGACCGTCCCGGGCATCCGGTACGTCGTCGACCCCGGGACCGCGCGCATCTCGCGGTACTCCAAGGCGACGAAGGTGCAGCGCCTGCCGATCGAGCCCATCAGCCAGGCCTCGGCGAACCAGCGCTCGGGCCGCTCGGGGCGACTCTCACCCGGCGTCGCGATCCGGCTGTACTCGGAGGAGGACTTCCGGTCCCGGCCCGAGTACACGGAGCCGGAGATCCTGCGCACGTCGCTGGCCTCCGTGATCCTCCAGATGATCGCGGTGGGGGTCGTCGCCTCGCCCGACGAGGTCGTCGACTTCCCCTTCGTCGACCCGCCGGACGTGCGGGCCGTCCGCGACGGCGTCGCGCTGCTCACCGAGCTCGGCGCGCTCCTGGACGTCGAGGGGCGCCTGTCGCTGACCGACACCGGCCGCGCGCTGGCCCAGCTGCCCATCGACCCGCGGCTGGCCCGGATGCTCGTCGAGGCCGGGCGGCGCGGGGTCGGGCGCGAGGTCGCCGTCATCGCCGCCGCCCTGTCGATCCAGGACCCGCGCGAGCGCCCCGCCGAGCAGCGCGAGCAGGCCGACGCGCTGCACCGGCGGTTCGCCGACCCCTCGTCGGACCTGCTCACCTACCTCAACCTGTGGACGTGGCTGCGCGAGCAGCGCCGGGCGCTGTCGGGGTCGGCGTTCCGGCGGCAGGTGCGCTCGGAGTTCCTCAACTACCTGCGGCTGCGCGAGTGGCAGGACGTGGTGACGCAGCTGCGCGACCTCGCCGAGCCCCTCGGCATCGACGCGAAGGGCGCGCCCCGCCCGACCGACCGGCCCGTCGTGGGCACCGGCGACGACGCCCTGGCCGCGCGACCCGGTCGCCCGGGGCGGGGGACCGCCGCACCGGCGCCGTCGGACCCGGCCGACGGGACGGCGGCGGCACCCGACGCCCCGGCGGCCGCCGACGCCGACGAGGAGCCCGTCGAGGCCACGGAGCAGACGCGCTGGGGCTGGGACGCGGACCGGATCCACCAGTCCGTGCTGTCCGGGCTGCTGTCCCAGCTCGGCATGCAGGAGGCCACCGACGTCGCCGCCACCGGCGGCCGCGGCCGGGGCCGCGACGAGCGCACGCCCGCCCGGCCCGACCGCCGCGGCCGCAACGAGTACCTCGGCGCCCGCGGCGCGCGGTTCGCGATCTTCCCCGGGTCGGGCCTGGCCCGGCGCCCCCCGGCGTGGGTCATGGCGGCCGAGCTCGTCGAGACGTCCCGGTTGTGGGCCCGCGACGTGGCCCGGGTGCAGCCGGAGTGGGCGGAGGAGCTCGCCGCGCACCTGGTGAAGCGCACGTACTCCGAGCCGGCGTGGTCCACCCGGCAGGGCGCCGCGACCCTGGACGAGAAGGTGCTGCTGTACGGGGTGCCGATCGTCGCGCAGCGGCGGATCCTGCTCGGCCACGTCGACCGGCCGCTGGCGCGCGAGATGTTCCTGCGGCACGCCCTCGTGCAGGGCGAGTGGACGACCCCGCACGCCTTCTTCCACGAGAACCGCCGCCTCCTGGCCGAGGCGCAGGCGCTCGAGGCCCGCGCCCGCCGCCGCGACCTCGTCGTCGACGACGACGTGCTCTTCGACTTCTACGACGAGCGCGTGCCCGAGGACGTGGTCTCGGCGGCGCACTTCGACCGCTGGTGGAAGGGCGCCCGGCGCCAGGACCCCGACCGGCTGACGTTCACGCGCGACCTCCTCGTCGCCCCCGAGGCGCACGGCATCGACGAGGCCGCATTCCCCTCCCGCTGGCCGCAGGGCGACCTGCTGCTGCCGCTGACGTACCAGTTCGAGCCCGGCACGGAGGCCGACGGCATCACGGTGCACGTCCCCCTCGTCACGCTCTCGCGCGTACGGCCCGAGGGGTTCGACTGGCTCGTGCCGGGCGTGCGCGCCGAGCTCCTCACCGCGACGATCCGCGCCCTGCCCAAGCCCGTGCGCGTCCAGCTCGTGCCGGCGCCCGACGTGGCGCGGCAGGTGGACGCGTGGATGGGCGAGCACCTGGCCTCGTGGGAGGACACGGTGCGCGCGGCCGACGCGGCGCCCTCCTTCGCCCAGGCCTTCGCGCAGGCGGTGCGGGCGGTGCGGGACGTGGAGGTGCCGCCCGACGCGATCGACCCCGAGCGGCTGCCGGCGCACCTGCGCATGACGTTCCGCGTCGTCGGCGACCGCGGCGGCGTGCTCGACGAGAGCCGCGACCTGCTGCTCCTCCAGCGGCGGCTGGCCGGCCGCGCGCAGGACGCGGTCTCGACCGCGGTCCGAACCGCGGTCCAGGCGGCGATGGCGGAGGCCATGGGCACGGCGGGCGGTGGACCCGCGGCACCGGCGGGCGGGCCCGACGGGGCGCGCGACGGACGTGGCCGCGGTCGTGGCCGGGACCGCGGGCGCGACCGTGCCGGTGCGGCCGGGCCGACGGCCGGGGAGGGCCCAGGGGTGGCTGCACCGGGCGCGCCGGGTGCGCCCGGCGCGCCCGGCGCCGCACCGGTGCCCTCGGCACCCGCCGCCGCCGCGGCGCCGGCGCCCGACCTGGAGCGCACGGGGCTGACGACGTGGCCGGAGCTGCCGGGCGGCACGCTGCCCGAGGTCCTCACGACGTCGGTCGGCGGCGTGCCCGTGCGCGCGTACCCGACCCTCGTCGAGGAGCCCGCGCCGCGCACGGGGGCGGCGGGGGGCGGGGGCACCACGGTCGCGCTGCGCACCCTCGCCGACGCCGCCGCGGTCCCCGCCGCCGCGCGCGCCGGGCTGCGCCGCCTGCTCCTGGTCGACGTCGGGCTGGCCACCGCCCGCGTCACGAGCCGGTGGACGGGCCAGCAGGCCCTCGCGCTCGCCGCCACGCCCTACCCGAGCACCGCGGCGCTCGTCGAGGACGTGCAGCTCGCGGCGGTCGACCGGCTCGTCGCGCAGCACCTCACCGCCACCGCGGGCGGGCCGCACCCCGAGCGCGTCCGCAGCGCCGAGGCGTACGCGTCGCTGCGGGCGCACGTCCGGGCGCACCTCGAGGGCGACGTGCACCGGCTGGTCGGCGACCTCGTCGGCGTGCTCACCGCCTGGCGGGAGACGGAGGCGGCCGTCCGCGCGACGACGAGCCTGGCGCTGCTCGCCACCGCCCAGGACGTGCGGGAGCAGACGGCCCGGCTCGTCCCCCCCGGCGTCGTGCTCGCCACCGGTGCCGACCGCCTCCCCCAGCTCGGCCGCTACCTCCGCGCCGCCCGCCACCGCCTGGAGAAGGCCGCGTCCGACCCGCGCCGCGACGCCGACCTCGCCTGGCAGGTGCACGAGGTCGAGGGCCTGTGGCGGGAGGCCGTCGCCCGGGCGCGGGCCGCCGCCCCCGACGCCGAGCGCGACGCCGCCCTGGACGCGGTCCGCTGGCAGCTCGAGGAGCTGCGCGTGAGCCTCTTCGCGCAGTCCCTGGGCACGCCCGTGCCGGTGTCCGCCACCCGCATCCGCAAGGCCCTCGCCGCGCTGCGCTGACCGCGTCCGCACCGCCGCCCGGGCCTCGCCGGGATGAGGGACCCGGCCCCGCCGTCAGTTCAGCTCCGGGTCCTCGGGCCAGAGGTGGCGCAGCGCGAGGTCGCCGCCCTGCCGGCGCACGACGCGGGACCACAGGTCGTCCGGCGCGGGGGTGAAGGGGTCGTCGGGCAGCGCGTCGAGCACCCACCACGCGCCCAGCTCCACCTCCCCGTCGAGCTGCCCCGGGCCCCACCCCGCGTAGCCGGCGAAGATGCGCAGGCCCGGCAGGGCGAGCGACGCCGGCTCCGCGTCGAGGTCGACGAGCCCGAAGGCGCCGGCGATCCGGTCGACCCCGTCCGGCGCCGCCCGGCCCGCGGGCACCGCCGCGACGCCGATGGCGCTGTCGAGGCCGACCGGGCCGCCCTGGAAGAGGCGGCCGGGCGCGGTGGCGAACCTCTGCCAGCCGGGCAGGACCGTGGAGACGTCGACCTCGAGCGGGTGGTTCACGACGACCCCGAACGCGCCGTCGGGGCCGTGGTCGAGCACGAGGACGACGGCCCGCCGGAACGGCGGGTCCTCCAGGCGCGGGGTGGCCACGAGCAGCCGCCCGGCCCAGCTCTCCGTGACCTCGTCCACCGCCCCATCATCACCCCGGTCCCGCACGGGCCGCCCCCCGGCGGTGGTCAGTGCCCCCGGTCGATCCACTCCTGCAGGTGGGGGGCCTCGTCGCCGATGGTCGTCGACGCACCGTGCCCCGTGAGGACGCGGGTGGCCGGCGGCAGCGTGAGCAGGCGGTCCCGGATGGACGCGACGATCGTCGGGAAGTCCGAGAACGACCGGCCGGTGGCGCCGGGGCCGCCGGCGAAGAGCGTGTCGCCCGTGAGGACGGTCTCGAGCTCGGGCACGTAGAGGCAGACCGCGCCCGGCGTGTGGCCGGGCGTGTGGAGGACGTGCACCTCGACGTCGCCGACCTGCAGCACCTCGCCGTCGACGAGGTCCTCCGTCGGGACGCCCCCGTGCGTGAGCTCCCACACCGGCCGGTCGGCGGGGTGCAGCAGGACGGGCGCGTCGAACCGGTCCGCCAGCTCGGGCGCCATGCGGACGTGGTCGTCGTGGGCGTGGGTGCACACGACCGCCAGCACGTCGCGGTCGCCGACGGCGGCGGCGATCGCCTCCACGTCGTGGGGCGCGTCGACCACGACGCACTCGTCGTCGTCGCCGAGGACCCACACGTTGTTCTCGACGTCGAAGGTCTCGCCGTCGAGGCTGAACGTCCCCGAGGTCGTGAGGTGGTCCAGGCGCGTGCTCATGCCCCCGCCCCCTCGAGCACGACCACGGAGCGCAGCACCTCGCCGCGGCCCATGGTCGCGAACGCGGCCTCGACGTCCCCGAGCCCGATGCGCTCGGAGACGAACGCGTCGAGCGGCAGCCGCCCGTGCGCGAAGAGCTCGAGCAGCGCCGGGAAGTCCCGCTCGGGCAGGCAGTCGCCGTACCAGGAGGACTTCAGGGCGCCGCCGCGGCCGAACACGTCGAGCAGCGGCACCTCGAGCGTCATCTGCGGCGTCGGCACCCCGACGAGGACCACGGTGCCCGCGAGGTCGCGCGCGTAGAACGCCTGCCGCCACGTCTCGGGCCGGCCCACGGCGTCGATGACGACGTCCGCGCCGAACCCGTCCGTCAGCGCCTGGACCGCCGCGACGACCTCGCCCTCGTCCATGCCGGCCGAGTGCACGGTGTGCGTGGCGCCGAGCTCGCGCGCCCAGGTCAGCTTCCGCTCGTCGAGGTCGACCGCGACGACCCGCCGCGCACCGGCGAGCACCGCCCCGGCGACCGCGGCGCAGCCGACGCCACCGCAGCCGATGACGGCGACCGTCTGGCCGCGCCGCACGGGTGCCGTGTTCACCGCCGCGCCGATGCCGGCCATGACGCCGCAGCCCAGGAGGCCGGCGACGGCCGGGTCGACGCCCGGGTCGACCTTCGTGCACTGGAGCGCGTGGACGAGGGTCTTCTCCGCGAACGCCCCGATGCCCAGCGCGGGGCTCAGCGGGGTCCCGTCCGTCAGCGTCATGCGCTGCGCGGCGTTGTGCGTGTCGAAGCAGTACTGCGGCTCGCCGCGCCGGCAGGCCCGGCAGCGCCCGCACACCGCGCGCCAGTTGAGGACGACCGTGTCCCCGACCGCGACGTGCGTGACGCCCTCGCCCACCGCGGAGACCACGCCGGCGGCCTCGTGGCCGAGCAGGAACGGGTAGTCGTCGCTGATCCCGCCCTCGCGGTAGTGCAGGTCCGTGTGGCAGACCCCGCACGCGCGGACGTCGACGACGGCCTCGCCGGGGCCGGGGTCGGGGACCACGACGTCGACGGTCTCGACGGGCGCCCCCTCTGCGAGCGCGACGACTCCGCGGACGGTGTGCGGCACAGGTCCTCCTGACGGTCGGCAGGCCGCGGACGACGGCCCGCGACGCCGCCACGGTAGTCACTGCAGCGCGCCGCGCCTCACCGGACGACGGGGATCTCCACGTGGTACGCCGGGTCCGTGGGCGGCTGGAGGAACAGGCTCACCCGGGCGTCGGCCTTGACCGCCCGCTCGAACGCCGCCTTGTCGGTCACGGAGCTGGGAGCGATGTCGATGACGGCGAGCACGTCCGGGTCGGCCGTGTGCCGGGAGACGTTCGGCGGGCCGAGCTCGACGACCTTGCGCTCCATGTCGGCCATGATCTGCGCATCGGTGCGCCGCGCGGCCGTCGACGCGACGTACACCCCGATCACCTTGTCGCCGGCGGAGCCGTACAGGTCGAGCTGGCTCTGCACACCGAGCTGGCGGATGTTGTTGAACATCACGCGGGCCTGGTCGGCGGGGGTCCGCTGCGTGCTGGACACCAGGACCTGGGACAGGCCGGCGGCCCGGACGATCTCCGTCAGCACGCGCTGGGCGTAGGCGGGGACGGCCGCGCTGTTCGCGTTGGTGGCCCACCGGAGCGCCGATCCCGACGGGGTGCCGGTCGCCGGCGCACCGGGGGCCGGTGCGGTGCCCGGCGGGGTGGCCGGCGGGGTCGCCGGCGCACCCGTGGCGGGCGGGGCCGAGCCGCCCAGGAGGGGTCGCACCAGGACGTCCCGGATCTGCAACCACTCCTGGCTCAGCCGGGCGAAGTCCGGTTCGGTCACGGACAGCGGTCGCCCGCCGCGCTCCGGGTGCCGTCGGAAGAGGACGAGGTCGGTGAGCACGGTCTCGTCGCGCTGCCCGCCCTGCACCGCCGCCCGCAGCGCCGCGAGGTCCGCCGCCGTCCCCACGGACAGACCGGGCGGTGCGGGGAGCCAGACCTCCGTCTCCTGCCACTCCGCCGACGGCGACGCCTCGGACCACCCCGCGCCACCGGGCACGCCGTCCGACGCCTCGTCCTCGGCCCAGGCCTCCGACGCGAACCCGGGCCCGTCGTGGTCCGCCAGCAGCTCCTGGGTGCCCCCGGCCGGTGCGTCGGAGCGGCCGGGCGGGCCACCCGGGCCCCTCTCGAGCGTGGACCTCGCCCTCGCGGCGATCGCCGGCAGGTCGAGCGCTCCCGGGTCCCAGTGCGTGTTGTCGGGCACCCGGTGGTGGCCGGTGACGCCGTCGAACGCGCGCCACTCGGGCACCGACATCCGGCAGCGGGAGGCCGTCCCGTAGCACGCCTCACCCGGCGCGACGGGCGAGACGTGGGTCAGGTCGAGCGGGACCAGGCGGGCGACCGGCGCCAGCAGCCGGTCGGCCAGCCACGCGAGGACCTCCGGCGGCGTGCCGCCCATCCTGGCCGCGAAGCCCCAGACCTCCACCTGGACGGCGTGGAACCGGTTCGTGGGGGTCGTGCCGGGCCTCGCCAGGGCGTAGGCCGACCGGTCGAGCGGGACGGTCTGCAGCAGCAGGTCGGCGGACGGCATCGCCCACAGGTGCGGGGGGTTGGGGTGGTGCGCCGCCAGCCGGCGGAAGCCGTCCACGGACGGCTCCCCCTCGACGGTGTGGAACACGAAGCGCCACGGCGAGTCCAGGTAGGTGCCGCCGGCCGACCGGGGGTTGCGCACGCGCTCCGCCCCCGGGACCCACAGGGCTCCGTCGGGGGCACGACCGGCCGTCCCCGGCCGCTCGCCGCGCGACGGGTCCGGCGCCTCGTGCGCCAGGGCCGGCACCGCCGCCCCGCGGGGCCCGCCCGACCCCGCGCCCGACGACGCCCCGTCCGCCGGAGCCGGCGTCGCGGCGGCCCCGGCGAACGGCGACTCCAGGGCCTGCCCCGGCCCCGGGGCCTCGAACTCGAGGGACACGGGCCACGGTGACGCCTCGTGCTCGCTCCACACGCTGGTCATCGCCCGGTCACCGCGCGAGACCGTTGGACGCGGCCGCCGTCACCAGGGCCGGCCGTGCTGCCGGTGGGGGCGCAGGGGCCGGGGCCGGGATCCGCAGGGGCTGCGCCGCGCTCGGCGGCTGCGCGGCGCTGATCGGCACGGTCCCCGCGCCGGGCCGGTCCTTGACGCGTTCCCCGGTGGCCGACTGCCAGAGGTTGATCAGGTCGCCCATCTCCACGCCGAGCGTGGTGCTGCGGTCGAAGAGCGTGCCGGCCGCGACGGGGTCGTCGAACAGGCCGAGCTCGATCGCCCGCAGCACGCTCGAGACCGGCTCCGCCAGCTCCAGGAGCTCCCGGGAGCGCGGGGCCGGGGCCATCCCCACCCGCTGCGCGACCATCGCCAGCCGGTCCGCCGGGCTGGAGGCGCGGGCCTGGAGGTCCACGACGATCGGCGTGTCGGCCTCGAGCGTGAGCTGGAACCAGCTGAGGGCCGTGACGTGCACGAACTCCTCGCGGGCCAGCTGCCCGCCCCGGCGGCGGTTGTTCATGCTGTCCTTCAGCGCGGTGCACAGGAACGCGACGTAGGAGGGGTCCGTCGGGTTGGCGCCGGAGGTGTTGCCGAAGTTCTCCTGGCCCAGCCACACCTGCCGCAGGAGCTCCGACCACTTCGCCCGGAAGTCGGTGTTCACCCCGAGCCCGGTGTGCGCCTTCCAGTCCTGCTGCGCCGGGTCACCGCCGCCGGCTGCCGGGAGGGGGTGGGGGAGGTCCATGCCGAACATCCGCCAGTAGGCGTTGCGCCGGTTGACCCGGGGGTCGGGACGGACCTCGCTCCGCACGCCCGCGACGGAGAACAGCGGCGGGTCGCGCAGGAACAGCTCCTCCGTGGTCCGCAGCCACCGCGCGCTGTCGACGCCGAGCGTCCCCAGCGTCTCCCCGGCGGTCAGCCGGCGCACCACCTCGGTGAAGACGGCGACGACGCCGGTGCACTCGACGAGGTACGCGTACACCAGGTGGTGCCAGAAGAGCCCGACCCCGGGGTCGGGCGGACCGGTCACCGACGCCCACGACCCGGCATCCGGCGGGACGATGCCGGACGGCTGCAGCAGGAACGGCGGCGGCGGCTGCGCCGGGAGGCCGAGGGCCCCGACGATCGCCGCGTCGCCGAGGAACGGTGCGTTCGTCGAGGGGAAGCCGACGGGCAGCTCCGGGACGAGGGCGGCGGCGCCCCAGGCCTCGTCCAGCCAGCGGCTGAGCTGGAGGGGGTGGACGAGGAGGACCTGGTCGCGGGTGCCGCCGGCGTCGGCGAACAGCTTGGCGAGGCTGAGGAACATGGCGACGTCCTGCTCTCACACGGGTCGGTGGGTGGGGACCGCCGGGAGGGCGGCCAGACGGGGCCCGAACGCGAGCAGGGGCCCGCGCCTCGACCGCATGACGACGACGGAGCCGATGGGGTCGGAGTCGGAGAAGGCCTCCGGGAGCACGACCCCGACCCGTCCGAACCGGGGGCGTGCCCGGCTCGGGTCGTCGGAGCCGCCCGGGCGGTCCACGGGGAGGGCGTCGACGCCCGGCGTGCTGCCGGGGGCGACGTCCACCGCCGGTCGGCCGGTCGGGGGGCCGGTCGGGGGCCCGTCCGGGGGGCCGTCCGGGTCCGCGCGCAGCGCGACGAGGTCCACGAGGTCCACGAGCCGGTCGATGTCGTCGTCCCGGTTGCGCAGGGGGTGGATCCGCAGCACCTCGCTCCGCGCACCGGCCCTGAGCTCGGCGACCTCCGCCCCGGGGACGAGCCGGGTCAGCAGGACGAAGCCGCGTCGCCGGAACGCGCCGACGACCGGGACGTCGAACGCCGTGCCCGTCGTGCTGACACGACCGGTCAGCGTGCCGAGCGCCCGGTAGCTGAAAGCCACCCGTGCGCGGACGCGGTCGGCCTCGGCCGCACCGGTGACGACCGGCTCCGGGGCGGTGTGCTCCGCGAGCCTCCTGACGGCGTCGGTGAGGCTCACCAGCTGCTCGAGCAGCTGGGCCTGCGTGGGCGTGCTCATCGGTCCTCCTCGGGGCGGGTGCTCGCTCATGCGACGCGGGGCGGCACGAGCTGGAGTGGCGCGGCATCCGCGCCCAGGGTGCGGAGCCAGGCCGCGAGCGCCCGGCGGTGCTCGGCCGCGCGCCCCGGGTCCAGGACGGCGCGGGTGGACAGGACCGACAGGATCGCCACCGCGTGCCGGCGGCGCAGGTACTCCGAGGTGAGCAGGGTGTCCCCCGCACGACGCTCCAGGTCCCGGAGGGCCTGCGGGGACACGGCGCGCGGGTCGAGGACGCGCGACAGGGGCGCGCCGCGGAAGGCCCGGGACGGCCGGCGGGTGCACACGTCGACGAGCTCACCCATGGCCTCGACGCTCACCCTCGCCACCTCCCGGGCGTGCGTGGGCGCCGACCCCGGTGGGTGCCGGTGCCACCACGCCTCCCCGACGGCGTCCCACGGCCCGTGGCCGTACCAGCTGCGGCACAGGGCGACGTTGAACATGACGCGCAGCCAGGCGAACGGGTGCGGGTCGCCGAGGCGGATGCGGAACACCTCGGGCGTCGGGCCGTCGACCACGTTCGCGAGCGCGGACACCGGCGCCCAGCCCGCCTGCGCGAAGGCGTGGACGTCGGCGGCGATCTCGCCTGCCCACGAGCCCCACAGCTCCGCCGCCTCCGCCGACCGGGGCGCGAGGACGGCGTGCAGCCCCTCGGCCAGCTCCGTGTTCCAGCCCGTCAGGTGGCCGACCTGGTGGCCCGTCTCGTGCAGCAGGGCCGTCGGGTAGGAGAGGTTGTGGCGCGTGAGCTTGATCGCCGCGGCCGGGGACGGGTGCGCCTCGTCCCACAGCCGGATGCCCGCCCGGAGGATGGCCGCGCCGAGGCCCTTGTCGACGTACACGAGCGCGGGCGGGGCCGCGATGCCCAGGGGTGCCAGGGCGGTGGCCATCGAGTCGCCCGCCAGGACGTCGAGACCCCGCAGGAGGGCGCGGAGCGACGGGCTGGTCCGTGAGCCGATCGCGTCGCCGTAGAAGTCCATGATGGTCTCGACCTGCAGGTAGCGGCGGCGCAGGGCCAGCACGCCGGCCCGCAGGCCGTCGGGGTCCTGACCGTCCGCGGCCCGTCGCTCCAGGGCTCCCGCCTCGTGCGCCACGGACGACGCCACCGCGGTGAGACGTTCGCGGATGCCGCGCTGGAGGTAGGCCTCGAGACCGGCCCAGGCCTCGGGGGCGGCGAACTCGTCCAGGTCGAGCAGGGCCTCCGCCGCCAGGCGCCAGTGGGTGATCTCCAGACGCGTCCGGCCCACGGCCGCCTCAGTCACCGCGCGCCCCGCTGCGGATCGCGAGCGTCGGGTCGTCCGACGGCGCCCGGCCGAGGGCCTGCCTGCCCTCGAACGTGAAGGCGAACGTCAGGGTGACGCCGCGGTCCGGGTGCTGGGCGGCCGTGGTCAAGGCCGCGGCCGACTGGTGCAGCTGCTGCGCGACCGTGCGGAGCAGGCTCTCGCACAGGGCGTCCGCGAGGCGCGCCGCGCCACCCTCGGGAAGGGTCACGCCGTGCCGGCCGAGGACCCGCGTCAGCGTCTCGGCGAGCGCCTGCCGGGCGGGAGGGCCGACGAGCCCCCGGACGGTCGTGACGACCTGGGGCAGCCGGCGCTTCTCCAGGTGCCCGACGATCTCGTGCGCGACCCGCTCGCCGATCCGCAGGTGCACGTCGAGGACCGGTCGGGGGCCCGACAGGTCCAGGCGGACCGTGAAGCGGCGCTGCGGGCGCGGACGGAGCCCGCGGACCTTGAGCCGGACGACGCGCGCACCCGCGGACGGGCCCCGGGGCCCGGCGCCGCCGCCGGGCGAGGGGTGCCGGAACGGCAGCGGCCGGGCGGCGGAGAGGCTCTCGAACTCCAGCGCCCCCTCCGACGGGC
Organism: Cellulomonas endophytica; assembly: GCF_004123805.1. Lineage (GTDB taxonomy): Bacteria > Actinomycetota > Actinomycetes > Actinomycetales > Cellulomonadaceae > Cellulomonas > Cellulomonas endophytica. The sequence continues at coordinate 42,871 of NZ_RWJX01000013.1, forward strand.
CGATGCCCTCGCCCTCCAGCTCGAACGCGGCCAGGTGCCCGAGCTGCGCGCCGGGGAGCAGCTCGTAGAAGTGCGCCTCGGCCTGCACGGGCCAGCTGCGTGCGCCGGCGTCGAGCAGGCGCTCCTCGAGCGTCCCGCCGTCGGCGAAGGTGATCGCGCGCGCCACGCCCGGGGTCAGCACCACCGGCTGGACCACCGTGTACTTCTTGTAGCGGTACCGGGCGGCCCCGGTCCGCGGCTGCAGCACCCAGATGCCGCGGTCCCCCTCGGGTTGGGACTCGACGAGGTCGGGCCGCAGGAGCTGCGGAGGGACGTGCCGCAGGGCGGCGGCCGTGAAGGCCTCCTGCACGGCGGTCTCGAGCAGGAGCTCGTCCTCCAGCGACCGCGCCGGCATCGCCATCACCTCCCGGACCGTGTCCTCGACGGTGGCGACCAGGGCCTGCGCGCCGAGGGTGCCGCCGGCCGCCCGTTCGGCCTCGAGCCCGACGAGACGCAGCCCCACGTCGGCCACGTGCCGGGACAGCTGGAGCGCGCCCTGCGGACCGACCATGTCCTTGACGAGCGTCGCCAGCAGCTTCGCCAGGAACTCGACCACGCGCTTGCGGCCCACGACCTTGACGCCGAGCTTGACGAACTTCATGACCGCCATCACGGCCGGGACGAACTGCTCCATCTGCTCGACCGGGGGCGTCCCGGCCTCGGCCTCCAGCAGCTGGTCGACGAGCCGACGCCGCGCGCTGTCCAGTGCGGCGACCGGGTCCTCCCCGGCCGACGTGGCGACGGCAGCGGTCTCCTGCTCGAGCTCGGCGAGCAGCTCGGACACCGCGGCGTCGTCCGGTGCCAGGACCGCCTCGGCCATCGTCGCGTCGAGCCTGCCGGCCAGCCGGCGCGAGCTCCACGCCCCCTCCTCCTCCGCCGCCGGTGCCGTCCCCGCGGCATCGGCGGGGACCGGCGGGCCGGCGTCCGCCCCCCCGTCGTCCCCGGGCACCGCAGCCCCGGGGGGCGGCGCCGCCGGGCCCGCGGGAGCAGGCACCGGCGCCGCGGCGCCCGTCGAGGACCCCGCGCCGGGCGACCGGCCGGCGAAGCGGGCGGCCAGCCGGCGGGCGACCGGCTGCAGGTCCGGCGGCAGCTTCCCGATGGCCTTCTGGAGCACCCGTCGCAGCAGGGGGCGCACGACCTTCTTGAGGACCCCGAGCAGCTTGCCGATCGGCAGGAGCTTGCCGACGACCTTCGCGGCGCCCTTGACGACCTTCTTCACCTTGCTCACGAGCTTCGCGAGGAAGAGCTCCTGGGCGTCGAGGGGACCCGCCGCCTCGTCCTCGAGCCCGGCGGACCCGGTCACCGCGTCGATCTCCCCGTCCGTGACGCCCTCCACGGGCCGCTCGCCGAAGTGCGCCTCGAGCGCGCCCAGCAGCCGGTCCGCCCGGGACGCGAGCACCTCCATCCACTGCTCGGCGTCCGCGTCGGCCGCCGCGAGCGCCTCCGCCTGGCTCCCGAGCCCGTCGGAGCCGGCGAGGTGCCGCCCGGCGACCTCGTCGGCGACGGCGTCGAGGGCCTCCGCGAAGCCCTCGTCCTCCATCTCCGCCATGAGCGCCTCGAACGCCTCGTCCTCCAGCGCCACCTCGTCCAGGGACGCCAGCCCGTGCGCGAAGGGCGTCACCAGCCCGCGCGCGGACCCGAGCTCGAGCTCCCCGACCGGCACCGCGGCACCGAGGACGCTCGCGGCGGTGAACGGGCTGGTCGTGTACGGGGCCTGCGCCGGAGTCCAGGCGGTGCCGGCCAGGCCGTCGGTGGTCGTCGCGTGCGCGCTCATGGATCCCCCTGCTCTCCTGGTCCCCGACGGTAGGCAGCACGCGTCCCCGCGAGCGTCCGGCCCGCGTCCGGCCCGCGTCCGGCCCGCGTCCGGCCCGCGTCCGGCCCGCGTCCGGCCCCGCGTCCGACGCGCGTCCGACCCGCGTCACGCGGACGTCACGGAACCGTCCCGGTGGTCGTCGTCGGCGCCCGGGCGACGCCGTCGGCCCGGCGGCCGGGACGGTCGCGGCGTGGGGTGCCTCCCGGACGTGAGGTCCCCGAGCCACGTCCCCAGCACGTCGGTGGCGGCCTGCGAGGTCGCCACCACGGCCTCCGCCTCCCCACCGGCGCTGTCCGTCGCGAGCATCCGGATCCGCAGGCCCTCGGTCCCGACCCACGCCCGCACCACGACGACGGACCACTGCGGGGGCTGCGGCACGAGCCCTATGCTGGCGAGGCGCCGTCCGGGTCGCGTCCCGGCGAGCGTCCCGCACCTGCCTCGACCACCGTCGCGCTGCGTGCACCGTTCGACCGTGACGCCTGGAGGCCTCATGGAGAGCACACGAGCCCAGCCCCGGCTCTGCCTCCTCGGCGAGTTCCGGCTCGTGGTCGCGGGCCGGCCCCGATCGCTGCCGGTGCAGGCGCAGAGGCTGCTCGCGCTGCTCGCCGTCCGCCTCGCGGCGCAGAGCAGGTCGGCGCTCGCCGGCACGCTCTGGCACGACGTCCCCGAGCAGCGGGCCCAGGCCAACCTGCGCAACGCCGTGTGGCAGGTGCGGGCGGTGGACGGCGGCCTCCTGACGTGCGACCGGCGCGAGGTGGCCCTCGACGCGGACCTGCACGTGGACCTGCGCGACGCGCGGACGTACGCGCACGAGCTCATGCGGGGGGACGTCACGGAGCCCGACGCGCGCGCCGTGACCGTGCTCGAGGACGACCTCCTGCCCACGTGGGACGAGGAGTGGCTGGTCATCGACCGGGAACGGCAGCGGCAGGTGCGCATGCACGCCCTCGAGACGCTCAGCGGCTCCCTGTGCCGGCTGGGCCGGTACCCCGAGGCGATCACGGCGGCCTTCGCCGCCGTCCGCGCCGAACCGCTGCGCGAGTCCGCCCAGCGCGCCCTCATCAGCGCCTACCTCGGTGAGGGCAACGTCAGCGAGGCCGTCCGCCAGCTCACCATCTACAACCGCCAGCTCGACGCCGAGCTGGGCATCGCCGCGAGCCCGGACCTCCACGCCCTGGTGGGGCGTGCGCACGCGCACGGCTGAGGAGGACGTGCCGGCACCGTCGGGGCAGCAGCGACGGCGGCAGCGACGGCGGCAGCGACGGCGGCAGCGGCACGGGGTCGGACGCGGGGCCCGGCGCACGCACGCCTAGCATCGGAGGTCCGGCGGGCGAGGAGGGACGATGACGCAGCGCGTGACCATCGTCGACGTGGCCGCCGCGGCCGGGGTGTCGATCTCCTCGGTCTCCAGCGCCCTCAACGGTCGGCCCGGGGTGTCGGAGAGGACGCGCGCCCGCATCCGCCGCACGGCCGACGACCTCGGCTTCGTGCCCTCCCTGCGCGGCCGCTCGCTGAGCGCCCGGCGCGCGTTCGCGGTCGGCCTCGTCGTGCACCGCGACCCGGCGGTGCTGGGGTCCGACCCGTTCTTCGGCGGCTTCATCGGGGGTCTCGAGCAGGTCCTGGACCCGGCCGGGTACGCGCTCATCCTCCAGATCGGCGCCTCGCGCGGCGACACGCTCGACCGCTACCGCCGCCTCGCCGGGGACCGCCGAGTCGACGGCGTCGTGCTCGACGAGCTCGTCGTCGACGACCCGCGCCTGCCGCTGGTGCAGGGGCTCGGCCTCCCCGCGGTCGCGGTGAACCCCGAGCCCGGCTGCGCGCTGCCGGCGGTGCGGCAGGACGACGCCGGGGGCGTCGCGGAGCTGGTCGCGCACCTCGTCGGGCTCGGGCACCGGCGGTTCGCGCACGTGGCGGGACCGGCGCGGATGGTGCACGCGGTGCACCGGGCCGCGGTCTGGCGGGCCGCCCTCCGCGCCGCGGGGCAGGACCCGGGGGTCGTCGTCGAGGCCGACTTCACCTACGGGGGCGGGGCCCGCGCGGCCGCCGTGCTGCTGGGACGGCCCGACCCGCCCACGGCGGTCTTCTGCGCCAACGACCTCGCGGCGATCGGGTTCGTCGCCGAGGCGGACCGGCGCGGCCGGCGCGTCCCGGAGGACCTCTCCGTCGCCGGCTTCGACGGGATCGAGCTCGGCGCGTACGTCCGCCCCGGCCTGACGACCCTCACGACGACGCCGCACGTCATCGGGGCCGCCGCCGCCCGGCTGCTGCTGGCGGCGGTGGAGGGGACGGCCGGCGAGGACGTCCGTGTCGCCCCCGCGCACCTGCTCGTGCGCGGCTCGACGGGCCCCGCACCGGGCTGAGCCGACCCAGCCGGCTCCGCCACCGGGGACCGGTCGCGGACCGGCGTGCCGCAGGGGGGTTGCCAGCCGGTACGCCCGTGCTACGGTCGAGCACCGAAACGTTTTTGTCCCGGCGCCGGCACCGACGCGGCGCGCCGGACGGAGACGACCCGACGACGGGCTGCACGCGCCGGCCCGCGCCGCAGCGCCCGTACGCCCGCAGCGCAGCACGGTCCGTAGCGCCCGCACCTGCAGCACGGCCGCGCCCGGCAGGCCCTCCGGGCGGGGCCGGCCCGTCCGCGTCGGCGCGCCGCCCCACCGCACCGCCCGACCACCTCGCCCGGCACCGCCGGGTCGTCCTCAGGAGGACACCGTGCACCGTCGCACCGCTGCCATCGGCGCCGCCGCCGTCACCGCCCTCGGCCTCGCCGCCTGCTCCGGCGGCGGGGACGCGGGAGGCGGCGGCGGCGACGACGCCCGCACCGCCACCGGCCCCATCACCATCTGGTACTCGAACAACGAGCAGGAGGTGGCCTGGGGCGAGGCCATGGTCGAGGCCTGGAACGCCGAGCACCCCGAGGAGGAGGTGACGGGCCAGGAGATCCCCGCGGGCTCCTCGTCGGAGGAGGTCATCAGCGCCGCGATCACCGCGGGCAACGCCCCCTGCCTCGTCCTCAACACCGCGCCGAGCGCCGTGGGCCAGTTCCAGAAGCAGGGCGGCCTCGTCGACCTGTCCGGGTTCGAGGACGGCGCCTCGTACATCGAGGAGCGCAGCGGGGACGTCGCGGCGCAGTACCAGGACGCCGAGGGCGCGTACTTCCAGATGCCCTGGAAGTCGAACCCCGTCGTCGTCTTCTACAACAAGGACCTCTTCACGCAGGCGGGCCTCGACCCGGAGGCCCCCGCGCTGTCCACCTACGACGAGTTCCTCGCCGCGTCGCGGACGCTCGTGGAGTCCGGTGCGGCGCAGTTCGCCATCAGCCCGGCGCCCACGAGCGAGTTCTTCCAGAGCCAGTTCGACTTCCTGCCCATGTTCGCGGCGCAGTCCGGCGGCCAGGGGTTCGTCGAGGACGGCGAGGCGGCCTTCGACTCCGACGCGGGCTACGCCGTCGCCGAGCTGTGGCGGACGCTGTACGACGAGGGGCTCAGCAGCCAGGAGCAGTACCAGGGCGACGTCTTCGCCGACGGGGTGTCGGCGATGTCCATCGTCGGGCCCTGGGCCGTCAAGGTGTACGAGGGCGTCAACTGGGGTGCCGTCCCCGTGCCGACGCAGGACGGGACGGCGCCGGAGGAGACCTGGACGTTCTCCGACGCGAAGAACATCGGCCTGTACACCGCGTGCGAGAACCAGGGCACGGCCTGGGAGGTCCTGAAGTTCGCCACCGGCGAGGAGCAGGACGCGGCGCTGCTGGAGACGACGGGCCAGATGCCGATCCGGGCCGACCTGTCGACGACCTACGCGGAGTACTTCGCCGCCAACCCCGCCTACGAGAGGTTCGGCGACCAGGCGAGCCGCACCGTCGAGGTGCCGGCCGGCCCCAACACCGTGGCGATGCTGCAGACCATCCGCGACGCGTGGTCCGAGAGCGTCATCTTCGGCCGCTCCGACGTCCGCGAGGCGCTCGACGCGGCCGCCGCCGAGGTCGACGAGCTCGCCGCCCAGGGCTGAGGAGCCATGAGCGACGCCTCCACCCTCCCCGCCCGCCCCGCCGGCGGCAGCACCGCCGTCGGGGCGCCGGGAGCGCCTGCCCCCGCGCGGCGGGGCGCCCGGCGCGGCGCGTCCGGCGGACCCCGGCGCCGGTCGTCGGGCGGCATCCTGGGTCGGAACCCGTTCGGGCTGCTGCTCTCGGCGCCGTACCTCGTCTTCGTCGTCCTGGTGCTCGCCTACCCGCTCGGCTACGCGCTGTACATCGCGTTCCACGACTTCTTCTTCACGGCGCCGGGCGTCGCGGTCGAGCGGCCCTTCGTCGGGCTGGACAACTTCGTCGCGGTGCTCACCGACGCCGACGTACGCCGGTCGTTCCTCAACGTCGGCGTCTTCCTGCTCATCAACGTGCCGCTCACGGTGGTCCTCAGCCTCGTGCTCGCGACGGCGCTGAACCGGGTGGTCCGTTTCCGCGGCTTCCTGCGCGTGGCCTTCTACCTCCCCTACGTCGCGGCGAGCGTCGCGGTCGTCGGGGTCTGGCTGTTCCTCTTCAGCTCCGGCGGCCTGGTGAACCGGCTGCTCGGGCCTCTGGCGCCGGACCCGTCGTGGCTCATCAACGAGACGTGGGCGATGCCCTCGATCGCCCTCTTCGTCACCTGGAAGCAGCTGGGCTTCTACATCCTGCTGTACCTGGCCGCGCTGCAGAACGTGCCGAAGGAGCTCTACGAGGCCGCCGCCACCGACGGCGCGAGCCGGCTGCGCACCTTCTGGACCGTCACCGTGCCCGGGGTGCGGCCGGCGACGCTGCTCGTGCTCCTCGTCTCGACGGTCACCGGCGCCAACCTCTTCACGGAGCCGTACCTGCTCACCGGGGGCGGCGGGCCCAACGGCGCCTCCACGTCGCCGGTGCTCCTCATGTACCAGCGCGGGATCGAGCAGGGGTACCCCGACGAGGCCGCGGCCATCGGCGTGGTGCTCGTGCTCGCCGTCCTCGTGCTCGCCGGCCTGCAGAACCGCTTCGCGGGAGGGGACCGCTGATGGACCGCACGCTCGGCCGGGGGCCCACGGTGCTGCGCGGCGTCGTGCTCGCGCTCGGCGCGCTCGCCTTCCTCTTCCCCTTCGCCTACATGGTCATCGGGTCCCTCCAGCGCACGCCCGACCCGACCCTCGCCGGGGCGTTCCCCGACCCGGCGAACCTCACCACGGCCAACTACACGGCCATCGACAGCCGCATCGGGCTCCTCACGGGCCTCGTGAACTCCGGCCTCTTCACCGGGGGGGTGCTCCTGGGCACCCTCGTGCTCGGGGTCCTCGTCGGGTACGCCCTCGCCGTGCTGGAGTGGCGCGGCCGGGGGACGACGTTCGCCCTGGCGCTGCTCGTCCAGGTGGTGCCCTTCCAGCTCCTGCTCATCCCGCTCTACGTGCTCATCGCGCGCGACTACGGGCTGGCGGACAGCCACCTGGGGATGATCCTGCCGTTCGCCATCAACTCCACGGCCGTGCTCATCTTCCGGCAGTACTTCCTCCAGGTGCCGAAGGAGCTCTTCGAGGCGGCGCGCATCGACGGGGCCGGCGAGATCCGGCTGCTCCTGCGGGTGGCGCTGCCGCTCGTGCGCCCGGCGCTCGTCACGGCGGGCCTGCTGACGTTCATCGGTCCCTGGAACGAGTTCCTCTGGCCCTTCCTCATCACGAAGGACGCCGCGCTGCAGCCCCTCGCGGTGTCCCTGGCCAACTACATCTCCAACGTCGCCGCGACGGCCGCCAACCCGTTCGGCGCGATCCTCGCCGGGGCCGTCGTGCTCGCCGCGCCCGTCGTCGTGCTCTTCGTCGTCTTCCAGCGGTACTTCATCTCGACGGACCTCGGGTCCGGCGTGAAGGGCTGACCCGTGACCTCGTCCGTCCCCCCCTCCTCCGCCCACGCGCCCCCGCCCGCGAGCGCCACCGTCCCCTACCGCCTCACGCGCCTCGGGACCGTCATGAGCCCCGACCCCGACGACCCGTTCGAGGCGGAGGGCGTCCTCAACCCGGGCTCCGGGCGCGGGCCCGACGGCGAGCTCTACCTGCTGCCCCGGCTCGTCGCCGCGGGCAACGTCTCCCGCATCGGCCTCGCCCGCGTGCTCGTCGAGGACGGCGTGCCCGTCGGCGTCGAGCGGCAGGGCGTCGTCCTCGCGCCCGACCGCGGGTGGGAGCGCGGCGCCACGCACGCCGGCGTGGAGGACCCGCGCCTCACCTGGGTCGCCGCCCTCGGCCTGCACGTCATGACCTACGTCGCCTTCGGCCCGCTGGGGCCCCGCACGGCGGTCGCGGTGAGCGAGGACCTGCGCACCTGGCGGCGCCTGGGCCCCGTCACCTTCGAGTACGACGACGCGCTCGACACCGACCTCGGCCTCTTCCACAACAAGGACACGGTGGTCTTCCCCGAGCCGCTCGTCGCCCCCGACGGCCGGGAGTCGCTCGCCGTGCTCCACCGGCCCATGTGGCACATCGGCGCCACGGTGCCCGGCGAGGGCAGCCCGCTGCCGGCGGGCGTCACCGACGGGCGCCAGTCCGTCTGGATCTCCTGGGTGCCGCTCGAGGCGGTGCGCCGGGACCTGCGGGCCCTCGCCCGGTGGGGGCAGCACCGGTTCGTGGCGGGCCCGGCCTTCCCCTTCGAGGAGCTGAAGATCGGCGCGGGGCCGCCGCCGCGCCGCGTCCCCGAGGGCTGGCTCGTCCTCCACCACGGCGTCACGGGGACCATCGACGACGCGTTCGCGCAGCAGCAGGACGTGCACTACGCCGCCGGCGCGCTCGTGCTCGACGCGGACGACCCGTCCCGCGTGGTGGCCCGGACGTCCGAGCCGCTCCTCGTCGCCGAGACCTCCGCCGAGCGGGTGGGGATGGTGCCGAACGTCGTCTTCCCCACCGCGATCGAGGAGGTCGAGGGCGTGCCCTACGTCTTCTACGGCATGGCCGACTCCCGGATCGGGGTCGCCCGCCTCGACCGGGTCTGACACCCGCGCCCCCACCGCCCTCTCCCGCTCCCCCACCCCCTCCCGAAGGAGGCGGTCGACGATGACCGCACGCGCACCCGTCCGCACCCCCGCACACACCCCCGCACGCACCCCCCCACGCACCCGGGCCGGCGCCCTGGCGATCGCCGCGGCCACCGCCCTGGCGCTCACGCTCGTGCCCACGGCCGCCACGGCCGCCGGACCCGCCGCCGGACCCGCCGCCGGACCCGCCGTCCATGCCCCCGTCACCGCGCCGCTCGCCGTGACGCCCCCCGACGGCCCCCTCGCCAACCTCGACCACCTCGACGACCTCCTCGACACCGCGACGCCGCCGCCGACGCCCGGGCACACGACGTACCGGCTCGACGAGGAGCCCGCGCTGACGTTCCCGTGGACGTACGCCGACGCGCGCCCCGGGGGCGCGTTCCAGCGCGTGGGCGGCGGGCCCCTCGACCCGGAGACGGGCTACTGGGGCCAGGGCGCCTACAACGCCGACGACGTCACGCGCGCCGCCGTCGTGTACGTCCGGCACTGGGTGCAGACCGGCGAGAGGAGCAGCCGGACGAGCGCCTACGAGCTGCTGCGCTCGGCCGCCTACCTCCAGACGGCGACGGGGCCGGACGCCGGCGACGTCGTCCTGTGGATGCAGCCCGACGGGACGCTGAACCCCAGCCCCGAGCCCGTCGAGCTGCCCGACCCCTCCGACAGCGCCAACAGCTACTGGACCGCCCGGACGCTCTGGGCCCTCGGCGAGGGGTACGCCGCCTTCCGCGACGCCGACCCTGCCTTCGCCGCCTTCCTCGCCGACCGCCTGCGCCTCGGCGTGGCGGCGCTCGAGCGCGACTCCCTGTCCCGCTACGGGCAGTACGCCGTCGCCGACGGCGTGCGCGTGCCGGCGTGGCTCGTCGTCGACGGCGCGGACGCCTCCGCGGAGGCCGTCCTGGGCCTGGCCGCCTACGTGGACGCGCTGCCGTCCGTCGGGCCGGAGGACGCGGGGGCGCGCGACGCGCTGGCGCAGCTGGCCGAGGGCGTCGCCGCCCTGGGCGCCGGGGACGCCCGCACCTGGCCCTACGGCGCGGTCCTGCCGTGGGCGCAGTCGCGCTCCCTGTGGCACGCGTGGGCCTCGCAGATGCCGGCCGCCCTGGCCGCGGCGTCGCAGGTCCTCGACCGGGACGACCTGCTCGCGCCGGCCGTCGACGACTCCGTCTCCTTCACGACGACCCTGCTGGCGGCCGGCGGCCCCGACAACGGGTGGCTGCCCGCCCCCGTCGAGACGGTGCAGATCGCCTACGGCGCGGACTCGCGCGTGCAGTCGCTGCTCGCGGTCGCCGACGCCACCGGCTCCGCGGGCCTGCGCGCCCTGGCGGGCATGACGGCCTCGTGGTTCTTCGGGACGAACCGGTCCGGCGCTCCCACCTACGACCCCGCCACGGGCGTGACCTTCGACGGAGTCGAGCCCGACGGCCGCGCCAACCCCAACTCCGGGGCGGAGAGCACGATCCACGGGCTGCTCACCATGCTGGCCCTCGACGACGCGCCCGACGTGGCCGCCCTCGCCACGTCGCTGACGTCGGTGGCCGACCGGGACGGGCTCGTCGTCGTGGAGGCCGAGACCGCCACCGGCACGGGCACCGTCCTCACGCCGGCCGACGGCTGGACCGGCGAGTCGCGCTGGAGCGGCGGCGCGGGGCTCGTCGTCGCGCCGGGGCAGAGCGCCTCGGTCCGCGTCCCGGCCGGGCGCGGGCCGCGCACCGTGGAGCCCGTGCTCCTCGTCGGGGAGACCGTCGCCACCTCGACGTGGACGTCGGGTGCGCGGACGCTCGGCACCCTGGCGCCCGCCGTCGGGGAGCAGGGCATCACCGCGGCGCCCGGCGCGCTCCTGCCCGTGCCGCTGCCCCGGCTCCTCGGGGTCGGCGCGACGGACGTCACGGTCACCGGGGCCCTGACCGGCGCCGGCGGGACGACGACCGTGGACGCGCTGCTCGTGCGGCCGCGGGTGCAGCGGCTGGCGCTGTCCGGTGCGGACGGCGCGTCCGGCGAGCTCCTCGCCTCCACGGCGCCCGTGCCGAAGCCCGTCGCGGTCGGCACGGCCGGCAGGGCGTCGACCGTCACGGTCCACGACGCCGACGGCCGGCTCGTCCGGGCCCGGGTCCTCGACGGGGCCGCGACCGTCGTCCTGCCGCCGGGGGGCTTCGCGGTCGTCCTGCGCTGACGAGGCAGGCGGACCGTCGCGCCGACGGCCCCCCGGGCCGCCCCCAGCCCGCGGCGGGGCGTCCCTCCCCCCGAGGCGCACTGCCCGGTCCCCGCCCGTCGGGGGGACCGGGCAGGATCGCGCCATGACGACGACCCCGACCGCCGCGGCCCCGTCCGACCCCGGGCTGACGGCCGCCGCCGCACCCGCGCCGACCACCGGACCGGCCGGCGACGCCGACCCCGGACGCCCCGCCGCCGGCCGGCGCTGCTTCGGCGACGGCGACCCGCTCTACGAGCGCTACCACGACGAGGAGTGGGGCGTCCCGGTCCACGACGACACGGCCCTGCTCGAGCGGCTCGCCCTCGAGGGCTTCCAGTCCGGCCTCGCGTGGATCACCGTGCTCCGCAAGCGCCCGGCGTTCCGGGAGGCCTTCGCGGGGTTCGACCCGGTCACCGTGGCGGGGTACGACGAGCACGACGTCGAGCGCCTCATGGCCGACGCCGGCATCGTGCGCAACCGCGCGAAGATCTCGGCGACGATCGCGAACGCGCGCGCCCTCGTCGAGCTGCACGCCGCGGGCCGGACGCTCGACGAGGTGCTGTGGTCGCACGCGCCCGCCGGACCCCGGCCCCGCGCCGCGACGTTCGCGGAGGTGCCCGGGAGCACCCCGGAGTCCGTGGCGCTGGCGAAGGCGCTCAAGCGGCTGGGCTTCCGGTTCGTCGGCCCGACGACCGCCTACGCGGCGATGCAGGCGTGCGGCGTCGTCGACGACCACCTCGCCGGCTGCCCCGTCGTGCTCGCGGGCAGGGGCTAGAGACCCCCGCGCAGCGCCGCCACGGGTTCCACGCGGGCCGCCCGCAGCGCCGGGTAGAGGCCGGCGAGCAGCCCGACGAGCGTGCCCGCCACGGCCGCCGCGGCCACGAGCCGCATCTCGAGGATCGGCGTCCAGTCCTGCACCGCCGACACCCCGGTGACCACGGCCACGCCGAGCGCGGCCCCGATGACGCCGCCGAGCGCCCCCACCACCGCCGACTCCAGGACGAACTGCGCCGCCACGTCGCGCCGGCGGGCCCCGAGCGCACGCCGCAGCCCGATCTCGCCCGTGCGCTCCATGACGGACAGCAGGGTGACGTTCGCGATGCCGACGCCGCCGATGAGCAGCGCCACGGCGCCGAGGGCCAGGAACACGACGTTGACGTCCGCCTGCACGTCCTGCTGCACCCCGGCCGGGCGGGCAGGGGCCTGGACGTCGATGGTCTCCGGCGCCCCCGGGTCGAGGGCCGTCGGCAGCTGCTCGGCCAGCACGGGCCCCGCCCCGACCGCGAGGAGCATCTGCACCTCCCCCGGGGCGACGAGCCCGAGGTCCGCCCGGGCGGTCCCCTCCGGCACGAGCACCGAGCCCAGGAGGTCCGAGCGGCGCTGGGCGTCCCCGAGGATGCCGATGACCTGGTACGCCCGCTCGCCCAGGAACACCGCGGGCTGCCGGTCGACGCGGCTGATGCCGAGGCGCTCCGCCGCGGTCGCGCCGAGGACGACGACGCGGTCGCCGCGCCGGTCGTTGCCGGCGTCGAAGAACCGCCCCTGGGACAGCTCCCCGCGGACGGCCGCGAGGAGCCCCGGCGACGTGGCCACGACCGCCGGGCCGGTCTGCGGCGGTGCCGCCGGGTCGTTCACGGGCACGGCGGACACGGTCGCGCCCCGCAGGTCGACGTCCGAGACCGTCGCGGCCGCCCGCACGCCGGCGATGCGCTCCGCACGCTCGGCGGCGTCCCAGGGCAGGGTGCCCACGGCCCGCTGGGTGCCCGACCACGTCGTCCGCTGCTCCGGCCGGGCCACCGCCTGGGTCGCCGCCACCGCGTCGAACTGCTCGTTGATGCGGTTCGCCGCGGTCTGCGCCAGGCCGAGGGTGACGACCACGGAGGCGATGCCGAGCACGGTCCCGAGCACGGTGAGCAGGAGGCGACCCGGGCGCGCGCCCGTCCCGGCCAGCGCCTCCCCGACGACGTCGCGCGGGCCGAAGCGGTCGCCGCGCGGCACCCGCGGCCGTCTCCCGGGGTGACCGCCGGTCACCGGGCCGGACGGTGCGTCCCCCGCCGTCCCGGTCGCACCGGTCGCGGCGCCGTCGGTCGCCGCCGTCGGGCCGCCCGCCGTCGTCCCCGTCGCCGGGTCGCCCGTCGCCGTGGTCACGCGATCTCCTCGAGGTGGCCGTCGGCGATGCGCACGCGGCGCCCCGCACGCGCCGCGACGTCGGCGTCGTGGGTGATGACGAGCAGCGTCAGCCCGTCGCGGTGCAGCTCGTCGAAGAGGTCGAGGACGTGCCCCGTGCTGGCGGAGTCGAGGTTGCCCGTGGGCTCGTCGGCGAGCAGCACGCCCGGCACCGTGACGACGGCCCGGGCCACCGCCACGCGCTGCCGCTCGCCGCCGGACAGCAGGGGCGGCAGGAACCCGGTCCGGTGCCCCAGCCCGACGCGCTCGAGGGCCTCCGTCGCCCGCCGGCGCCGCTCCCGGCGCGGGACGCCCGAGTACAGGGTCGCCAGCAGCACGTTCTCCAGCACCGTCCGGTGGGGCAGGAGGTGGAAGGCCTGGAACACGAACCCGATGCGCCCGGCCCGCAGCGCGGTCCGCACCGCCTCGGGGGCGCGCGCCGTCGGCGTCCCGTCGAGCAGGTACTCCCCCGCGGAGGGCCGGTCGAGCAGGCCGAGGAGGTTCAGGAGCGTGGACTTGCCCGAGCCCGAGGGGCCGACGATCGACAGGTAGTCCCCCGCGGCGACGCTGAGGTCGGCCGCGTGGAGGGCGTGCACCGGTTCGGCGCCCGGGAACCAGCGGGCGACGCCCCGCAGCTCGAGGACCGGAGACGTGTCCGGACCGGGTGCCGCCGGGGTGCCCGCACCGGGCGCGGGGTCCGCCACGGCGCCCCGCCGCGCCCCCCGCCGGGGTCGCCACCGCCCGGAGGGCGTGCCCGCGTCGTCGGACAGCAGGTCGGCGACGCTCATCCCGCGTCCGCGGTCGTGCCCTCGTCGTCGGCGTCCCGGTCCTCGCCGGGTCCCGCCCGGTCGTCGCCCGCCTGCACCCCGACGACCACGAGGTCGCCGGCGGCCAGCGGCTCCGCCGAGGAGGCGAGCTCCACGTAGCCGTCCGCCGCGAGGCCGGTCTCGACCTCGACGAGCCGGCCGGTCCCGTCCTCCCCCGCGAGCTCCACCCGGCTCTCGCCGCCGGGCCCGGCGGTGAGCGCGGCCAGCGGCACGGCCAGCACCTCCCCCTCGGTCGAGCTCACCGGGATCGTCACGCGCACGTTCTGGCCCTGGAGCGCGGACGCCTGCTCCGGCGTGAGCTCGCCGAAGGTGAGGACGACCGTCCGCTCACCCGTGTCGACCGCGCCGGTGCCGGGGTCCCCCTCACCCTCGGCCCCGTCGCCGCCCTCGGCGGGCTCCGGTGCGGCGGCGGCGGTGATCTCCGCGACGGTCACCGGCACGTCCGTGCCGTCGACGGCGACCGTGCCCGTGGTGCCGGCGGGCATGAGGTCCGCCTCCTCGACCGAGGCCTGCGCGCGCAGCTGGATCGTCGCGCCCGAGAGCGTGAGCACGTCCCCGGTGGCGGTCTGGCCGCGCTGGACCGCCACGGCGTCGACGCGCCGCGGCAGGGTCGGCACGAAGACGACCTCGGCGGCGGGGAGCGGGGTCAGCGACCGGGCCTGCGCCGTGCGCAGCTCGTCACGGGCACGCGTCACGGCCGTCGCGGCCGCGGTGACGGCCGCGGACTCCGGGCGCGTGTCGGGCGCGACGTCCACCGCCGCGCGGGCGGCGACGGCCGTGTCGAGGGCCGCCGCCAGCACCGCGAGCGCGGGCGCCGTGCAGTCCACCGTCGGGTCCCGCTCCTCGACGGCGAGGGCGCACTGCTGGCGGGCGAAGTCGACGCCGGTGCGGGCGACGACGACGTCCCCGTCCAGCCGCACGCGCTCGGCGGCGGTCACCGTGCCGCGCTGCGCCGTGGCGAGCGCCGCACGGGCGTCCGTCTCGGCCTCCTGCGCCGCCCGCAGCCCCTCCTGGGCGGCCTCCACGCCCGACGCCACCTCGGCGTCGACCGGGGGCGGCTCGTAGCCGACGCGCGCGTAGAGGGCGCGCACGCCCTCGGCCAGGGCCGCGTCGTACGTGTCCTCGGCGGGGTCGCCGGCGCCGATGCCCAGCGCGCCGAGCGACGCGCGCAGCTGCAGGACGTCGGGGCCGGAGACCCCCGCCCGCAGCGTGCGGTACGTCGGCAGGTCGCCGGGGAGCAGCACGACCGGCCGCCCCACCACCTCGAGGACCACGGAGGCGGCGTCGAGCGACGCCCCCACCGCGGGCACCTGACCCGTGACCACGGCGGGCCCGCCCAGGTCGCCCTGCTCGAGCCGCACGCCGACGGGGTCGTCGTAGCCGACGTCGCCGCGCAGCACGACCGTGCTGGCGATCGTGCGGCTCTCCACGGGCACGGTGATCGCCCCCGCGGTGGGCGCCGCCGCCCGCGCGGCCGCCTGCCCCGGTGACACGACGAACCGGCTGAGCAGCAGCCCGGCGCCCAGGCTGAGGACCGCGACGAGCGCGAGCACCACGACGGCGCGCCGGCCCCGGAGGCCGCCGGTGGCCGAGGACGACGGCACGGGCGCCGACGGGGACGGGGACGGGGACGGGGACGGGGAGGACGACGTGCTCACGACCCGTTCTTCTCCTGCATCGCGGCGACCCACGCGTCGACCTCGGCCTTGTTCTCGGCGTAGAAGGTCTCCTCCAGGTCGCTCGTCACCTGCCCGAGCACGCCGTCGAGGTCGGCACCCTCCCGGCAGCCGGCGTCCGCGACCGCCACGGCGATCTCCCGCTCCCGCAGGTCCGCCTCCACCGCCTCGTCGACCTCGCCGGTCGTCGAGGCCTCCCACATCGCGTTGAGGTCGTCGCTGATGCTCTGCTGCGCGTCCTCGGGGGCGGTGAAGTCGTGCCCCTCGTCGCCCATGCACGTGGCCCACTCCTGCTGCGCGGTGCGGTAGCGCGGGTCCTGCTGCGCGTCCTCGTAGATCTCGCCCAGGCGCGTCTGCAGGTCCTGCGTGTCCGTGCCCTCCACCTCGACCTCGAAGACCTCGTGCTGGGCGGCGCCGCTGCAGCCGGCGGTCGTCCAGTCGTACTCGACGGGCTCGTCCTCGGACGTCGTCCCCGTCTGGACGCCGTAGAGCGCCTCGTAGTACGCCTGCTGCTCGCCCTCGCCCATGGCCATGACGCGCTCGTCGTTCGGGTTCACGGGCATCTCCTCCTCCACGGAGGGGTCGTAGCCCTGGGCCTCGGCGAGCTCGTCGCTCGTGGTCATGCCGTAGCCGAACCTCTCGGCGAACTCGACGCTCCCCCACTCCGGGACGTCGCCGTCCTCGGGCACGACGAAGGACTGCCCGCTCGTGTCCACGGGCGTGTACTCGAAGCCCTGCTCGGCCATGCAGGCGGCGACGAGGTCCTCCACCTGCGCCTGCTGGTCGACCATCTGCTGCTCGTCCGGCTCGCCGTACGCCTCCTGCATCATGCGGCTGATCGGGCCCATCTCGGCCTCCTCCTCCGCCGCCGGCCCGTCCCCCGACGAGCACCCCGCGACGGCGAGCGCGACCAGCGCCCCCGTCACCACCGACCACGTCCCTGCACGCATCCTCGCGCCCCCCGTCCGACGACCCGTGCTGGGCCGGCGCGCCGACCGTAGCCGGGCCGGCGAGGGCGCCGTATCCACTCCCAGGAGGATCTTCTGTCCGCTTCCGGCCAGACCCGGGTCGCACGGCCCGGGCCCCGTCGTGCCCGTGACGCTTCGCCGGGGTCTCGCGATCCCTGTTCTTCCACGTTCGTGCGTGTTCTTCTACAGTCATACCCATGACGATGATGGTTCCGCGCCCGCCCGCTCCGCCCGCCCCGACCACGGGGCGTACCCCCGGAGCCCTCGTGCCACCCGTCGTCCGGTCCGGGCCGGGTCTGGACGTCCCGGACGCGCGGGGGCGCACGGGCCTGGACCGGGTCGGCCGCGACCTCACCGGGAACCCCGACGTCGTCGTGCGCGACGTCGAGCTGCTGGCATCGGGCTGGCACGTGCTCCGGCGCACGACGCTCGACCAGCGCGACCGCCACGGCCGCTGGAGCACGGTGCAGCGGGAGACCTACGACCGCGGCGACGGCGCCACGATCCTGCTGTACGACCCGACGCGCCGGACCGTGCTGCTCACCCGCCAGTTCCGCTTCCCCGTCTACGTCAGCGGGCACCCCGACGGCCTGCTCCTCGAGACGGCCGCCGGACTGCTCGACGAGGACGACCCGCTCACGGCGGTCCGCCGCGAGACGGCGGAGGAGCTCGGCGTGGTGCTCGACCGGGTCGAGCACCTGTTCGACCTGTGGACCAGCCCCGGGTCGGTCACGGAGCGGGTGCACTTCTACGCCGCGGAGTACCGGCCGCAGGACCGCACGGGGGCCGGCGGCGGCGTCGCGGAGGAGGGCGAGGAGGTCGAGGTCGTCGAGATGTCCTTCGACGAGGCGCTGGCGGGGATCGCGACCGGAGCGGTCGCGGACGCCAAGACCGTGGTCCTCCTGCAGTGGGCCGCGCTGTCGGGCCCCTTCCGCCGGTTAGGCGGGTCCGCACGCCGGCCGCCCCGGGGGCGGCCGGCGTGCGGTCCGGTCAGGCGAGGGTGGCGAGCGCCTCGTTGAAGGTGCGCGAGGGCCGCATGACGGCCGCGACCTTCGCCGCGTCCGTGCGGTAGTAGCCGCCGATGTCGGCCGGCGACCCCTGCACCGCGCGCAGCTCCTCGACGATCGTCGCCTCCGCCGCGCCGAGGCGCTCCGCGAAGGGTCCGAAGGCCGCCGCCAGCTCGGCGTCCTGCGTCTGCCGCGCCAGCTCCTGGGCCCAGTACAGGGCCAGGTAGAAGTGGCTGCCGCGGTTGTCGAGGCCGCCGACCTTCCGGTCGGGGCTGCGGTTCTCGGACAGGAACGTGCCCGTGGCCCGGTCGAGGGTGTCGGCGAGGACCTGGGCCCGCGCGTTGCCCGTGGTCGTCGCCAGGTGCTCGAAGCTCACCGCGAGCGCGAGGAACTCGCCCAGGCTGTCCCACCGCAGGAAGTTCTCCGCGACGAGCTGCTGCACGTGCTTGGGGGCCGATCCGCCCGCGCCCGTCTCGAACAGGCCGCCGCCGTGGATGAGCGGGACCACCGACAGCATCTTCGCGCTCGTGCCGAGCTCGAGGATGGGGAACAGGTCGGTGAGGTAGTCGCGCAGCACGTTGCCGGTGACGGAGATCGTGTCCTCGCCGCGGCGGATGCGCTCGAGGGAGTAGCGGGTGGCGGCGGACGGCTCGAGGACCTCGATCGTCAGGCCGTCGGTGTCGTGCTCGGCCAGGTACTCGCGGACCTTGGCGACGAGGTTGGCGTCGTGGGCACGGCCCTCGTCGAGCCAGAACACCGCCGGGACGCCGGTGGCGCGGGCGCGGGTCACCGCGAGCTTGACCCAGTCGCGGATGGCCACGTCCTTCGTCTGGCACATGCGCCAGATGTCGCCCGCCTCGACCTCGTGCTCCAGGCGCACCTCGCCCGAGGCGGCGTCGACGACCCGCACGGTGCCGGCGGCCGGCAGCTCGAACGTCTTGTCGTGGCTGCCGTACTCCTCGGCCTTCTGCGCCATGAGCCCGACGTTGGGCACGGAGCCCATGGTCGCCGGGTCGAAGGCGCCGTGGGCGCGGCAGTCGTCGATCGTCGTCTGGTAGACGCCGGCGTAGGAGGAGTCGGGGATGACCGCGAGCGTGTCGGCCTCCTGGCCGTCGGGGCCCCACATGTGGCCCGACGTGCGGATCATCGCCGGCATGGAGGCGTCGACGATGACGTCGCTCGGCACGTGCAGGTTCGTGATGCCCTTGTCGGAGTCGACCATGGCGAGCGCCGGGCCCTCGGCGAGGTCCTTCGCCACGGCCGCGCGGATGGCCTCGGCCTCCGGCAGCGCCTCGGCGCCCCGCAGGAGCGAGCCGAGGCCGTCGTTCGGGGACAGGCCCGCGGCCTCCAGCGTCGCACCGTGCTCGGCGAACAGCGTCGGGAGGAAGGTGCGCACCACGTGGCCGAAGATGATCGGGTCGCTGACCTTCATCATCGTGGCCTTGAGGTGCACGGAGAACAGCACGCCCTCGGCCTTGGCGCGGGCGACCTGCTCCTCGAGGAACCGGTCGAGCGCCGCCACGGACAGGAACGTGGCGTCGACGACCTCGCCGGCCGTCACCGGCACGGACTCCTTGAGCACCGGGGTGGCGCCGTCGGCCGTCACGAGCTCGATGCGCAGCGCGCCGTCCTCGGCCACGACGAACGACTGCTCGTTCGAGCGGAAGTCGTGCTCGCCCATCGTGGCGACGTTCGTCCGCGAGCCCGCCGTCCACGCGCCCATGCGGTGCGGGTGCTGCTGGGCGTACCGCTTCACGGAGGCGGGGGCCCGACGGTCGGAGTTGCCCTCGCGCAGCACGGGGTTCACGGCGCTGCCCTTGACGCGGTCGTACCGCGCGCGGGTCTCGCGCTCCTCGTCGGTCGCCGGGTTGTCCGGGTAGTCGGGCAGGTCGTAGCCCTGGGACTGCAGCTCGACGACCGCGGCCTTGAGCTGCGGCACGGACGCGGAGACGTTGGGCAGCTTGATGATGTTGGCCTCGGGCGTCTGCGCCAGGGCGCCGAGCTCGGCCAGCGCGTCTCCGACCCGCTGCTCCGGGGTCAGCCGCTCGGGGAACTGGGCCAGGACCCGGCCCGCCAGCGAGATGTCCCGCGTCTGGAGCGCGACGCCCGCCTGGGCCGCGTAGGCCTCGACGACGGGCAGCAGCGAGTGGGTCGCCAGCGCCGGGGCCTCGTCCGTGTAGGTGTAGATGATCGTGGAGCGGGTCACCGCTGTCCCTCCGCCGTCGACGTGTCTCGTGGTCACGGTACCGGCTCGGCCCCCACGGCCTCGCCCGCGGGGCGCGCGCACGCGGTCCACGGGCGGGCGCCCGGCCGCGGCGCGGACCTCCCCCGCGCGAGGGGCGGTCCCACCAGGTAGGACGAGGTGTCCGACCCGTGGACGCACTCTTGTCGCGGCGTCGGGGCGCTCCTAGCCTCCTCGCGACCATCCAGAGCGGCCGAGTGACCTGGCACGGTGACGCCGCAGCAACCCCCCTCCTGCAGGGTGCGGGTGCTTCCGCCAGGACCGATGGAGTCCCGACGATGACCGACCGACCCTGCCCCGACGGCACCGACCGCTGCCCCACGGGTCCCGAGGACCTGCCCGCCGTGGCCGAGCGCCCCACGCTGTCCTTCGAGCTGTACCCGCCGCGCACGCCCCAGGCCGAGCCCCGCCTGTGGGAGACGGTGCGGGCCCTGGAGGCCGTGCGGCCGGACTTCGTCTCCGTGACCTACGGGGCCTCGGGCAGCACCCGCGCCACCACGCGCGCGCTCGTGCGCCGCCTCCTGCGGGAGACCTCGCTCACCGCCATCGTGCACCTCACCTGCGTGGGGACCTCCCGCGAGGAGGTCGCGGCCGTCGTGCGGGAGTTCCTCGACGAGGGTGTCCGCGCCTTCCTCGCCCTGCGCGGGGACCCCCCGGCCGACGACGCGGCGTGGACCCCGCACCCCGAGGGCGTGGAGACCGCGGCGGAGCTCGTCGCGCTGCTGCGGCGCATCGAGGCCGACCGCGTGGCCGCCAGCCCGGCCCAGGCGGTGCGCGCCACCGTCCGGCCGCTGTCGCTGGCCGTGGCCGCCTTCCCGCGCGGCAACCACGCCACCGGCGGCACCCGCGCCCAGGACGTGCGCTCCCTGCTGGAGAAGCAGGCCGCGGGCGCCGACTTCGCCATCACGCAGGTCGTGCACTCCGCCGACGACTACGCCGGCCTCGTCGCGGAGGCCCGGGCCGCCGGCGTGCGCATCCCCGTCATCCCCGGCGTCCTGCCCGCCACCGACCCCGCGCGCCTGCGGCGCCTCGAGGGGCTGACCGGCGTCCCGACGCCGACGGACCTCCTCGCACGGCTCGACGCGGCGCCCGACGCCCGGGCCCGGTACGCGGTCGGCGTCGACGCCACCGCGGCCCTGCTGCGGGGGCTCCTCGACGCCGGCGCCCCCGGCCTGCACCTGTACACCTTCAACCAGCACCGCGCACCGCTCGACGCCCTGGCGCGCGCGGGCCTGGCCGGCCACCACCACGAGGCCGACGCCGGCCCCGACGCCGGCCCCGGGGTCGTCGTCGGGACCGGCGTCGGGACCGTCGTCGGGGCTCCGGCCGACCGGCCCGCCGGCGCCGACCGGGCCCCCGCCGCCCTCGTCGCCGGCTGAGGCGACCCCCGACCCACCGCAGGACCCGACCGCCCCGGGGTGACCCGGACCCCCGACCGGACGCCCGCGTCCCGACCAGGAGAGCCACCGTGACTTCCGCAGCGACCCCCGCCCCCCGCTTCCCCGCCGCCAGCGTGCTGGGCTACCCCCGCATCGGCCCGCGCCGCGAGCTGAAGAAGGCCCTCGAGGCGTTCTGGGCCGGCCGCACCTCCGCCGACGAGGTCGAGGCCACCGCCGCGGCCCTGCGCCGCCGCACCCGCACCCGTCTCGTCGAGCTCGGCCTGCGCGCCGACGACGCGTCCGTGCCCAGCGCCTTCTCCTTCTACGACCAGGTGCTCGACGCCGCCGTCACCGTCGGCGCGGTGCCGGAGCGCTTCGCCGACCTCGTCGGCCCGGACGGCTCCCTCGACCTGGCCGGCTACAGCACCGTCGCCCGCGGCCGCGGCGACGACCTGCCGCTGGAGATGACGAAGTGGTTCGACACGAACTACCACTACCTCGTCCCGGAGATCGGCCCGGGCACGCTCTTCCGCCTGGCGTCCGACCGCCCCGTCCGTGAGCTGGCCGAGGCCCTCGCCGACGGCGTGCTCACGCGGCCCGTGCTCGTCGGGCCGGTGACGTTCCTCGCGCTGTCCAAGCCCGCCGAGGGCAGCCCCGAGGGCTTCGCACCGCTGGACCGCCTCGCCGACCTGCTGCCCGTGTACGCGGAGCTGCTGCGGGCGCTGGCCGCCGCCGGTGCGACGTGGGTGCAGCTCGAGGAGCCGGCGCTGGTCTCCGACTCCGTGGACGCCTCGCCGGAGGCCCTCCTCGCCGCCACGGCGACCGCCTACCGCGTGCTGGCCGACGAGCTCGCGCGCCCCGAGCGGCCCGCGCTCCTCGTCGCCGCGCCCTACGGCGACCTCGGGGCGGCCCTGCCCGTGCTCGCCGCGACGTCCGTCGAGGCGGTCGGCCTCGACCTCGTCCGCGGCCGCGTCCCCGGGGCCCCCGTGCCCGGGCTCGAGGGCACGACCCTCGTCGCGGGCGTCGTCGACGGCCACAACGTCTGGCGCGCCGACCTCGACGCGAAGCTCACCCTGCTGGAGCGGCTGGAGCGGCTCGGCGCGGGCGGCGTCGCCGTCGGCACGTCGACGTCCCTGTTCCACGTGCCGCACGACGTGGCCGACGAGCCGCAGCTCGACCCGACGCTGGCGTCCTGGCTCGCCTTCGCCGACCAGAAGGTCGACGAGGTCGTCACGCTCGCCGAGGGCCTCGTCGAGGGGCGCGAGGCCGTGCACGACCGGCTCCGCGCCGCGTCCGAGGCCCTCGCCGGCCGGGCCGCCGCCCCCGGCGTCGTGCGCCCCGAGGTGCGCGCCCGCGTGGCCGCGCTCACGGACGCCGACGCCGTCCGCACCCCCTACGCCGAGCGCGAGCCGGCGCAGACGGCCCGCTTCGCCCTGCCGCCCCTGCCGACCACGACGATCGGCTCCTTCCCGCAGACCCCCGAGATCCGCAGGGCGCGTGCCGCCTTCGGGAAGGGCGAGCTCACGGCCGAGCAGTACGAGGACGAGATGCGCGCGGAGATCCGCCGCGTCGTGAGGCTGCAGGAGCGGCTCGGCCTGGACGTGCTCGTGCACGGCGAGCCCGAGCGCAACGACATGGTCCAGTACTTCGCCGAGCACCTCGACGGGTTCGCGGTGACGCAGAACGGCTGGGTGCAGTCCTACGGCTCGCGCTGCACGCGCCCGTCGCTGCTGTGGGGCGACGTGTCCCGCCCGGCGCCCATCACGGTCGCCTGGTCCTCCTACACGCAGTCCCTCACCCCGAAGCCGGTGAAGGGCATGCTCACGGGTCCGGTGACGATCCTCGCCTGGTCCTTCGTGCGCGACGACCAGCCGCTGGGCGCCACCGCGGACCAGGTCGCGCTCGCCCTGCGCGACGAGATCGCCGACCTCGAGGCCGCCGGCATCGGGATCATCCAGGTCGACGAGCCCGCCCTGCGTGAGCTCCTGCCCCTGCGCCGCGCCGACCAGCCGGACTACCTCGCGTGGTCCGTGCGCTCCTTCCGCCTGGCCACGGCGGGCGTGCGCGACGAGACGCAGGTCCACACCCACCTGTGCTACTCCGAGTTCGGCGAGGTCATCGACGCGATCGACGGCCTCGACGCCGACGTCACGAGCATCGAGGCGGCGCGCTCGAAGATGGAGATCCTCGGCGACGTGGCCGCCTCGGGCTTCGAGCGGCAGATCGGCCCGGGCGTCTACGACATCCACTCCCCGCGCGTGCCCGGCACCGCGGAGGTGACGGAGCTGCTCACGGAGGCCGTCCGCTCCATCGACCCCGCCCGCGTGTGGGTCAACCCCGACTGCGGCCTGAAGACCCGGCGCTACGAGGAGGTCGAGCCGGCGCTCGCGCACCTCGTCGCGGCGACGCGGGCCGTGCGCGAGAGCCGCGCGGTCGCCGCGACGGTCTGACCGCAGCCGCAGCCGCGCCCGCCCCGGTGCCGCCCCCTCGACGGGCGGCGCCGGGGTGCGGGCGCGATGCTCGTGGCGTGCCCCTCCCCCTCCTGCACCGCCTGCGACGCCGTGCCGGGGCGGGCCCGGTCGTCCTGCGCGCCCGTGGTCCGGTCGACCCCGCGACGGCGTGGCAGCGGTACGACCGCGTCGCGCTGTGGCCGGCGTGGTCGCCGCACCTGCTCCGGGTGCGCTGCGACCACGCGACGCTCACCGCCGGCGCCCGCGGCCGGGTGCACGGGCCGCTGGGCGTGACGGCGCGGTTCGTCGTGCTGGCCGTCGACGCCCCCGGGCGGCGGTGGACGTGGCGCGTGACGTCCGGGCCCCTCACGGTCGTCCTCGAGCACGGGGTGGACGCCGCGGCCGGCGGCGGCGCGCGCACGTGGCTCCGCATGGAGGGTCCGCTCCCGGCGCTGCTCGGCTACGCCCCCCTCGCGTGGTGGTCGCTGCACCGTCTGGTGACCCTGCCGGCCCTGCGGCACCCGGGGGTGGACCCCGTGACCGGGCCCTGAGCGGCGCCGGACCGCCCGCGCGGCCGGCGACCCCTCGGTACCCTGGGGCCCGGTCGTCCGCCGGCGGGCAGCACCGTCGACCGCGACCGCGAGGAGGGCACGTGCCGGACCTGGAGCGCATCGCGCTGGTCTCCGACGTCCACGGCAACCTCACCGCGTACCGCGCGGTCCTGGCGGACATCGCCGCGCGGGGCATCCGCACGGTCATCAACCTCGGGGACGTCGCCGGCAAGGGGCCCCGCGGGTCGGCGGCGATCGCCCTGACCCGCGAGCGCTGCGCCGTCACCGTGCGGGGCAACTGGGACGACTTCCTGCCCGACGCCCCGCCGGAGCGCGACCCCGACGTCGCGTGGTGGCGGGCGGAGCTGACGGAGAGCGACCGCGACTGGCTGCGGCAGCTCCCGCTCGTCCACCACCTCGAGCTCAGCGGGCGGCGCATCCGCCTCGTCCACGCCTCGGCGCAGGGGGTCTACACGCGGGTCCACCGGACCCACACGGACGAGCAGTTCGACGCCATGTTCGCCACGACGGAGCTCACCGGGCCCGGCCCGGCACCGACGATGGTCGGCTACGGCGACGTCCACGACGCCTACGTCGAGACCGTCGAGGGCCGGACCCTCTTCAACGTCGGCAGCGCCGGCAACCCGCTCGACGAGCCCGTGCCGTCCTACGCGGTCCTCGAGGGCGTCCCCGGCGGCACCACGGCCGACCCGTTCGCCCTCACGCTCGTCCGGGTGCCCTACGACGTCGAGGCGGAGATCGCCGTCGCCCGCCGGGCCGGCATGCCGACGCTGGACGCGTGGACGATCGAGCTGCGCACGGGCGTCTACCGCGGCCACCACGCCGAGCGCGGCCTGCGCCCCTGACGCGCGCGCGAGGGCCCGGGCCGTCGTGGCGGCCCGGGCCCTCGTGGTCCCGGCCGGTCAGGCCTGCGCGCCCTCGGGCTGCGCGGCGCCGGTCGTGATCTGCGACGACGAGCCGCCGTGCTGCACCTCGATGCGCCGCGGCTTCGCCTCCTCGGCCACGGGGATCGAGAGGGTGAGCACGCCGTCGGCGTAGGTCGCGGAGATGCGGTCCAGCGCGAGGCCGCGGCCCACCGTCAGCTGACGCGCGTAGGTGCCCACGGGCCGCTCCTTGGCCAGCCACTGCACGTCCTGCTCCGTGCGCGGGGTGCGCTGCGCCCGGATCGTCAGGGTGCGGTCCTCGACGGCGACGTCGATCGTGCCCGGGTCGGCCCCCGGCAGGTCGACGTGGAGCACGTAGTGGTCGCCGGAGCGGTACAGGTCCATCGGCATGCTGGCCGTCGCGCGGTCGGCGGCGAACATCTGCCCGAGCAGCCGGTCCATCTCCTGGAACGGGTCGAGACGCGTAGCCACTGCCCTCACCTCCTCGTCGGAGGACCCCGGACCTCCCGGGGTCCCTGGCGCTGACGCGGTGGCGGTGGCCGTCACCGCGTCGCGGCTACGAGAATTTTCTAGCACTCAGCGGGTGGGAGTGCCAAGACCTTCCGAGCGCGTTCGCCCACGGCGATCGCGGCGCCGGGCGGGGCAGGACCGCCGGGCGCCGGCGTGCGGGCCGAGGGCTCGAGGAGGGGCCGGACCCTCAGGCGGCGTCGTCCGCGTCCACGAGGCGGCGCACGGCCTCGACGATCGGGACGTCGGCGTCCAGCCACGGCACGTCGAGCCACTGCCCGGACGGCAGCCAGCGCAGCTCGTCGTGCTCGACGAGCGGGGTGGGGGTACCGCGGACGACCTCCGCGAGCCAGAGCCGGAGGACGAGGCCGTCGTTGATGCGCCACAGGCCCTGCTCGGGGCCGGGCACCTCGTCGCCGAGGCCGACGGCGACGCCGAGCTCCTCGCGGAGCTCGCGGTGCAGCGCCTCCTCGGGGTCCTCGCCCGGCTCGACCTTGCCACCGGGGAACTCCCACCGGCCGGCGAGGCTGGCCGGCGACGACCGCCGCGCGGCGAGGAGCGTGCGCGGCTCGTCGAGGTCGTCCACGAGGGCGGCCGCGACGACGAGGACGGGGGCGGTCATGCCCGCATCCTGCCAGCCGCGGGTGCCGGGTCCGGGCACCCGCAGCCGGGGACGGGGGTGGCGCTCGCCACCCTCGTCGGAGGGACCAGGGTCAGCGGATGCCGTGCTCGACGGCCCAGGCGACCGCCTCGGAGCGCGTGGAGGCGCCGATCTTCTTGTAGACGCTGCGCACCTGCGACTTCACCGTGTTGCGGGTGACGAAGAGGCGCGTGGCGATCTCCTCGAGCGTGACGTCCTCGCCGAGCTCGGCGAGGACGACGCGCTCGCGACGCGTCAGGCCGGGGGCGAGGGACGTCGTCGCGGGCTCGCGCAGCTGGACCATGGTGCTCATCTGGACCCTCCAAGACTCGGACGACCCCCCGTGCGGGGTCGTTCGCTTCGTGCGTGTCCAAGAGAGCGCGAGCACCCGCGGTCATGACGCGGGTTCGACGAGCAGTTTTTCAGCCGGCGTTCTGCGCCGCGTACTGCTCCGCCGTGAGGAGGTCCCCGGTCGCCTCGACGTCGACCCGGAGCAGCCAGCCGGCGCCGTACGGGTCGCCGTTGACGACCGACGGGTCGTCCACCGCGGCCGTGTTGACCTCCACGACCGTGCCGGTCACCGGCGAGTAGAGCTCGGAGACGGACTTCGTCGACTCGATCTCGCCCACGACGGCGCCGGCCGTCACGGTGTCGCCCACGGCGGGCAGCTCGAGGTAGACCACGTCGCCGAGCGCGTCGGCCGCCACGGCGGTGATGCCGAAGGTCGCGGGCTCACCGTCCCGCAGCCACTCGTGCTCGGCGGTGTAGTGCAGGTCGGCGGGCAGCTCGGCGGTCATCGGTGCTCCTTGCGCGGGCGGTGACGGAGGTGGGGGCCGGGGGGACGCGGGTCGGGGTCTAGCGGGGACGACGGTAGAAGGGCAGGGGCACCACGCGCACGGGTTCGCGCCGGCCCCGCACGTCGACGGCGAGCGCGGTGCCCGCGCCGGAGACCTCGGGCGTCACGTAGGCCATCGCCACGGGGTGGCCGAGCGTGGGGGACGGCGCACCGGACGTCACCGTCCCCACCCGGGGCGCGTCGGGCGCCTCGCCGGCGTGGACGGGGTGCCCCTCCCGCGCGGCGCGGCGGCCCAGGCCCTGGAGCCCGACGAGCACCCGGGCCGGTGCGGACCCCGCGCGCGCCGCGAGCGCCGCCCGCCCGACGAAGGGCACCGGGCGCCCCTCGCCGTCGGTCTTGTCGAGCCGCACCACGCGGCCCAGGCCCGCCTCGAACGGCGTCGTGGTCGTGTCGAGCTCGTGCCCGTACAGGGGCATCCCGGCCTCGAGGCGCAGGCTGTCGCGGGCGGCGAGCCCGGCCGGCACGAGGCCGAGCGGGGCGCCCGCCGCCAGGAGCGCGCGCCACAGCGCGCGGGCGTCGGCGGCGTCGAGGAACAGCTCGAAGCCGTCCTCGCCCGTGTAGCCCGTCCGCGCGGCGAGGACGGGGCGACCGGCGAACGTCACCGGCAGGCACGCGTAGTACCGCAGGGTCGCGAGCGGACCGTCGGCGGCGAGCCCGCCGGCCGTCCCGGCCTCGCCCCCGGTGCCGAGCGCCGTCGCACCGGCCGCCGTCACCGCACCGCCGGCGTCGGCCGGCTCGGCGAGGCCGGCGGTGGCGCGCAGGACGTCGAGGGCTCGGGGGCCCTGCACCGCGACGAGCGCGGTGGCGTCGGTCCGGTCCGTGACGGTCACGGCCGCGGTGCCGGTGGCCCCGCCCGCGGCGGACGCCGCCCACGCCGCCGCCCGCTCCGTCAGCGCCGCGAGCACGACCGCGTGATTGGCCGCGTTCGCCACGACGAGGTACTCCTGCGCCCCCGTCCGGTAGACGACGAGGTCGTCGAGCACGCCGCCGTCCTCGGCGCAGAGCATCGTGTAGCGCGCGCCGTGCACGCGCAGGCCGCCGAGGTTCCCCACCAGGGCGGCGTCGAGCGCCGCCCCCGCCCCCGGGCCCGTCACGGCGATCTCGCCCATGTGCGACAGGTCGAACAGGCCCGCGGCGGTCCGCGTCGCGGTGTGCTCGGCGAGGTCGGAGGTGTACCGCAGCGGCATGAGCCACCCGGCGAAGGGCACGAGGGCCGCCCCGAGGGCGACGTGCTCCTCGTGCAGGGGCGAGCGGCGGTCGTCGGGGGCCGGCACGCCCGGGTCGAGGCTCACGCGCGCACCCCCGCCCTGGCGAGGCCCTCGGCCACCGCGTCCTGGGGGACCCCGTCCACCGCGTCCTCGGCGAACGCCTCCACGGGCGGGCAGGCGCACACGAGGTTGCGGTCGCCGTGCGCGCCGTCGACGCGGCGGACGGGCGGCCAGTACTTCGCGGCGCGGACCGCGGGCGTCGGGTAGGCGGCCTGCTCCCGCCCGTAGGGCCGGTCCCACACGTCCGCGGTCACGGCGGCCGCGGTGTGGGGGGCGTTCCGCAGCGGCGAGTCCGCCAGCGCCCACCGGCCGGCGGCGACCTCGTCGATCTCGGCGCGGATCGCGACCATGGCGTCGACGAAGCGGTCGAGCTCGGCGAGGTCCTCGCTCTCCGTGGGCTCCACCATGAGCGTGCCCGCCACGGGGAACGAGAGCGTCGGCGCGTGGAAGCCGTGGTCCATGAGCCGCTTGGCGACGTCCTCGGCGGTGACGCCCGTGCTCGCGGTCAGGGGCCGCAGGTCGAGGATGCACTCGTGCGCGACGAGCCCGCCCGGGCCCGTGTACAGCACGGGGTAGTGCTCGGCCAGCCGCGTCGCGAGGTAGTTCGCGGCGAGCACCGCGGTCTCGGTGGCGCGGCGCAGGCCGTCGGGGCCCATGAGCGCCACGTAGGCCCAGGAGATCGGCAGGATGCCCGCCGACCCCCAGGGCGCGGCCGAGACGGGCGTGCCGAGCCGCGCCGGCCCGTCGTCGCCGCCCGTCCCCGGGCGGAGCCCGGTCGGCGTCGGGTCGCCCGGCAGGTACGGCGCGAGGTGCGCCGCGACCGCGACGGGCCCGACGCCCGGGCCGCCGCCGCCGTGCGGGATGCAGAACGTCTTGTGCAGGTTGAGGTGCGAGACGTCGCCGCCGAGCTCCGCGGGGCGCGCGAGCCCGACGAGCGCGTTGAGGTTCGCGCCGTCGATGTAGACCTGCCCGCCGGCGGCGTGCACGCGGCCCGTCACCTCGCGCACGTGCTCCTCGAAGACGCCGTGCGTCGAGGGGTAGGTGAGCATGATCGCCGCGACGCGCGGGCCGTGCTGCTCGAGCTTCGCGTCGAGGTCGGCGAGGTCCACGGACCCGTCGGGCGCCGTGGCGACGACGACGACCCGCAGGCCCGCCAGGGCGGCCGACGCCGCGTTCGTCCCGTGCGCGGAGGCCGGGATGAGGCAGACGTCGCGGTCGGGCTGCCCCTCGGCGGCGTTCGCCCGGTGGTAGGCGTGGATCGCCAGCAGGCCGGCGAGCTCGCCCTGCGACCCCGCGTTGGGCTGCACCGACACCGCGGCGTAGCCCGTGATCTCGGCGAGCCAGCCCTGCAGCTCCTCGACGAGCTGCGCCGTGCCACGCGTCTGGTCGGCCGGCGCGTAGGGGTGGATGTCGGCGAACTCGGGCCAGGAGATCGGCTCCATCTCCACCGTCGCGTTGAGCTTCATCGTGCACGAGCCCAGCGGGATCATCGTGCGGTCCAGCGCGAGGTCGAGGTCGGACAGGCGCCGCAGGTAGCGCAGCATCGCCGTCTCGGAGCGGTGGCGGTGGAACACGGGGTGCGTGAGGTAGTCCGTGGTGCGGCGCAGGTGGTCCGGCAGGGGCGCCGTGCCGCCGGAGGCGAAGCCGAGGGCGAAGCCGAGGGCGAAGGACCCGTCCTCGGCGACGTCCTCGGTCGTCGTCCCCGCCGCCACGAAGGCCCCGAGCACGGACGCCAGGTGGTCGGCGGTGGTGCGCTCGTCGCAGGCGACCTGGACGTGGTCGGCGTCCGGCGCCCAGAGGTTGATCCCGGCCCGGGCGGCGGCCTCGAGCACCCCGGCGGCGGCCCCCGGCACGACGGCGCGCACCGTGTCGAAGACGACCTCGTGCTCGACGACGACGCCGAGGTCGCGCAGCGCGGTCCCCAGCGCCACCGCGTGCCCGTGCACCCGCTCGGCGATGGCGCGCAGGCCGTCGGGGCCGTGGTGCACCGCGTACATCGAGGCGACGACCGCGAGCAGGGCCTGCGCGGTGCAGATGTTGCTCGTCGCCTTCTCGCGGCGGATGTGCTGCTCACGCGTCTGCAGCGCCAGGCGCAGGGCGGGCGCGCCGTCCGCGTCGACGGACAGCCCCACGAGCCGGCCGGGCAGGGTCCGCTCGAGCCCGGCCCGGACCGCCATGAAGGCCGCGTGCGGCCCGCCGCCGAAGAGCGGCACGCCGAAGCGCTGCGCCGAGCCGACGGACACGTCGGCGCCGGCCTCGCCCGGGGCCTGGAGGAGGGTGAGCGCGAGAGGGTCCGCGGCGACGGTGACGAGCGCGCCGCGCTCCCGGGCCGCGGCCACGACCGGGCCGAGGTCGAGCACGCGGCCCGAGGCGCCGACCTGCTGCACGACGACGCCGAGCAGCCGGCCCTCGACCTCCGGCAGTCCCTGCGCGAGGTCCGCGACGACGACGGGCAGCCCGATGGCCTCCGCCCGCCCGAGCGTCACGGCGAGGGACTGGCCGAACAGCTCCGCGTCGAGGACGACCGTGCCGGCGGCGTTCTTCTGGGCGCGCCACATGAGCGCGACGGCCTCGGCGACGGCCGTGGCCTCGTCGAGCAGCGACGCGTTGGCCGTCGGCAGGCCGGTGAGGTCCGCGACGACGGTCTGGAAGTTCAGCAACGCCTCGAGCCGGCCCTGGGAGATCTCCGGCTGGTACGGCGTGTACGCCGTGTACCAGGCGGGCGACTCCAGCACGTTGCGGCGGATGACGCCGGGCGTGATCGTGCCGGAGTAGCCCTGGCCGATCATCGGCGTGAGGACCCGGTTACGAGCGGCGATCGCACGCAGGTCGGCGAGGACCGTCTCCTCCGAGCGCGCGGCGGGCAGGTCGAGGGGGCGGTCCGTGCGGATCGTGGCGGGGACGGCCGCGTCGACGAGGGCGTCGAGGCTGCGGTGGCCCAGGGCGGCGAGCATGCGCGCCGTCTCGTCGCCGCGGGGGCCCACGTGCCGGTCGGCGAAGACCTCCGCCGCCGGCGTGCGCAGGGCGGCCACGGGCGGGCGGGTCGCCGACCCGTCGGTGCGGGCGGGGGCGTCGGGGAGGGTCGCGGTGTCGGGTCGCGCGAGGTCGAGCTGGTCGGTCACGTGGGCTCCGCAGGGTCGTCCGGCGCAGGGCCGGGACGGGCAGGGGCTCCCCGCTCTGTCACCTGCGCGCCGGGAGGGCGCGCGGACCTGAGAGTTTGGCCGGTCCGCCGTGGCCCTCGCAGGGCCCGGGGCGCGCCGGCTTGCACCGTCGGTGGGCCCGTCCGCGCCGGTGGCGCGGGGGCGGACCGCTTTCCAGAGTCGCCTCGCCGTGGCGGTGCGGGTGCCTGAGAGTTTCCCGGGGAGGGTTGCTCCTACGGCGCCCCGTGCGGCCGGTCCCGGGCTGCGGGCACGGCCGGGCGGGGTCTCTCCCGCCACGGTTCGAGCAGCATGTTCGGTTGTGGGTGCTGCCGTGGTGCACGTGCAGGTGCCAGGGTAGCCGTCGCCGCCGCGGCGCGGGCGGTGACCCGGGCCACGGGCTCGGCGCCGGCGTCGGGCGGGTCAGGCGTCGGGCGGGTCAGACGTCCGGCGGGTCAGACGTCCGGCGGGTCAGACGTCCGGCGGAGGCACGACGAGCGTCGCGGTGCGGACCCCGTCCCGGTGCGCGGCGGCGACGGCCCGCTCGACCTCCGCCAGCGGCCCCTCGACGACGAGGGGCCCGTCCCCGGACCACCGCACCGCGGCCCCGGCCGCCGGCACGCGCCCCGTCCCGGGCGCCTCGTGCAGCACGGCGACGGCGCGGACGGCGGGGTCGTCGGCCCGGTGCACGACGACGCCGTGCACGGCGGCGAGCCGCCCGACGCTGCGCTCGAGGACCCGGCAGCGCCGCGGCGTCGCGCGGAACGACACGACGACCCAGCCCGGCTCGTCGGCCGCCTCTCCGGCGGAGAGCCCGTCGAAGTTCACGCCGCGGGTGGCGAAGACGCCCGCCAGTGCCGCCACGGTGCCCGTGCGGTGGTCGGCCCGGACGAAGGCGACCCAGCGCACCTCGTCGTCGGCCGCGACGGGCTCCCGCACCCCGTCGTCGGGCGCCCCGTCGCTCATGCCGGCACCCGCCGCGTCCACGGGCGGCTCGCCTCCGCGATGCGCGCGGCCGACCCGGCCAGCCGGCGCTCCTCGTCGTCCGGGAGCGCGTCGAGCAGCACACGGGTCCACCCCTCCGGGCCCAGGACGAGCGGGACGCCCAGCACCCCGTGCCAGGGGCGGCCGCCGAGGACGACCTCCCCCGCCAGCGCCACCTGCCCGGCCACGACGATCTCCCGCCCGTCGAGGATCGTGTCGACGAGGTCGATGGTGGCGCTGGCCGTCCCCGCCGCGGTCTTCGCGCCGCTCTGGTGCGTGAGGGAGGGCTGCAGGACGACCCGCAGCTCGGGGGGCAGCGTCTCGACCAGCGCGAACGCCGCTGCCGTGTCGTGCTCGACGAGCGGCGTCAGCCGGGCCCGCGCCGCCGCCACGCGCTCGGCGAAGCCGTCGAGGGTCGTCGTGCGGCGCAGCGCGGCCACCGCGCGCTCGCGCTCGGCCCGGTCGAGGCCGCTCACGCGGACGGTCGACCACAGCGGCACGAGGTCGTCGCCGTGCTGGCCCGCCACGAAGCCGCCGACCCGGTGGCGCCGGACGCCGAGCTCCACGGCGACCTCCCGGCGGAAGCGCAGGGTGTCGAGCCAGGCGCCCATGCCCACCACCCGGTGCCGGCCGAGGCGCTCCGCGAGCACCGCGACGCCGAGCTCGACCGGGTTGGACACGACGATGACGACCTCGCTGCCCGAGCCGCCCGCGGCCAGCGCGTCGCCGTAGGCGGCGAAGACGGCGGCGTTCTCCGCCGCGAGCGCGGACCGGTCGGTGCTCGCGCCGGCGCGGGCGGGTGCGGTGCGGCCGGCGCACACCACCACGACGTCCGCCACCACGTCCGCCGGGTCGAGCGCCACGTCGAGCAGGGGCGCCACCTCGTCGTACGCGTCGACGAGGTCCGCGCGCAGCCCGTGCACCGCCCGGGCGGAGGCACCGTCGGGTCGCCCGACGAGCTGCAGCCGCGACGACGTGGGCAGGATGCGCCGCTCGACGAGCTGCGTGCACACCTGCCGGCCCACGTCCCCGGTCGCCCCGAGCACCGCCACGTCCATGCGCCGCACCCTAGGCGCCCCACCCCTCCCACCCGCGCCACGCCGACGCATCCTTGAAGAAGCGCTGCACCGGCGGCGCGGCACGCCGTCCGCCCGGCGCGCCCGGCGGCGTGTCGCCGCACCGGTGCAGCGTCCCTCCACACGCGCGGCGAGGGAGGGCGTCGCCCGGGTCGGTACGCGCGTCGGCGCGGCACGCCGGCGGGCCCGGGCGCACCGCGGCCTCGACGAGGCATACGCACCGCCCGCGGCGGCACACGGCCCCTCGGGCCGCCGCATGCAGCGAAGGGACGCTGCACCGGCGGCGCGGCACGCCGTCGGTCCGGCGCGTCCGGCGGCGTGGCGCCGCACCGGTGCAGCGTCCCTCCACGCAGGCGGCGAGGAGGGGGGCTGATGGGGCGAGGGACTGGCTCCCGGGCGAGAGCAGAGGACGCAGGGGCGGCGGGGCGCGGGTGGCACGGGGTGCGGGCGCGGGTGGGCGGGGCGGGGCTTCGCTGAGGGGAGGGCGAGGGCGGGCCACCCACGGGGACCCGCCGGGGTGGCACGCTCAGCGCGTGACGGACGCCGCTGGACCGCTCGCCCCACCCTCCCCGGCAGGGCACGGGCCCGAGCGGGACGGGCGCGGTCCCGGCCACCCGGAGGGACGGCCGGACGGGTCCGTCCGCGAGCCCGGGCGGCGCCGCACGTCCGCGGCCACGCTGCGCGGGGTGGTGGCCGGGCTCCTGGCGGGCGCGCTCACGCTGGCGGTCGCCGGTGTCGCCGCCGCCCTCACCGCACCGGACGCGGCGCCGCTCGACGCGCTCGGGGACGCGTTCATCGACCTCACGCCCGCGTGGCTCAAGGACCTCGCCATCGCGGCGTTCGGGACGGCTGACAAGACCGCGCTGCTGGTCGGGATGGTGCTCGTCGTGGCGCTCCTCGCGGCCGGCCTCGGGGTGCTCGCGCGGCACCACCTCCGGCTCGCGCTGCTCGGCGTCGTCGGGCTCGGCGCGCTGGCGGCGGCCGCGGCGCTGGGCCGGCCGGGTGCAGGGCAGCTCGCACCGGTGCCCTCGCTGGTGGGAGCGGCCGCGGGCGTCCTCGCCCTCACCGCCCTCGCACGCCGCGCCGGCCCGCCGACCCGGGACGGGCGCGACCCCCTGCGCGGCGACGCCCCCGGGCGGCGCGCCTTCCTCTCCGCCGCGCTCGTCGTCGCCGGCGTGGCCGC
>NZ_RWJX01000130.1 GCF_004123805.1 Cellulomonas endophytica
GGGGCCCCGCACGGGCCGTCGCCCCCCCGGCCACCGCCGCGGGTGCCGGCCGGGCCCGCGGCGCAGGGCGCGGCCCCGCGCTCTCCGTCGCCGCGGCCACCTCCGTCGCCACGCCCCGCGTCATGGCGCGCACGGCCGGCGCCCTCTGGTCGTCGGCCGGCGCCATCGGCTTCGTCGGGGTCGGGGACGCGGCCGCCTTCTCCGGCCGCTCGACGATCCTCGTCATGGCCGCCCTGGCGCTCGCCGCGGGCGTCGTCATCGGGCTGCGGGCGCACACCTGGCCGCGGGGGTCCTTCCACGTCATCGCCGCCGGCGGCGCGGTCGTCATCACCGCCGGCACCGCCCTGGCGGCCTCCGCGCCGATCGGCGGGGCCATCGCCGGCCTCTACCTCTTCGTCGTCCTCGACGCGTTCCTCTTCTTCCCGTGGCGGACGGCGGCCGCGCACCTGGCGGCGACCGCCGCCCTGCACGCGCTCGTCGCCGCCGCGACGGGCCAGTCCGTCGTCCTCGCGCTCCTCATGCAGGTCACGTTCGCCGCGGCGGGCGCGCTCGTCGGCTGGCTCGTGCGCGCCGCCGCGGAGGCGACGGTCGACCCGGTCACCGGTCTGATGAACCGGGCCGGCCTCGACCGGGTGCTCGCCGAGCACCTGCGCGGGTCCGAGGCGCCGTCCTCCGCCGTCGTCCTCCTCGACCTCGACGGCTTCCGGGGCCTCAACGAGGGCGCCGGGGTGGAGGCCGGGGACCACCTCCTGCGCACGGTGGCGCAGCGCACCGCGCGCGCCGCCGGCCCGTCCGCCACGGTGGCCCGTTCGGGGAGCGACGAGTTCGCGGTGCTCCTGCCGGGGCTCGACGAGGACGCCGCGGTCCGGGTCGCCGACGCCCTCCGGGCCGCCCTGCCGACGTCCGCGTCCGCCGGGGTCGCGGTGCCGGTGCGCGGCGACAGCCCGGCCAGCCTCGTGCACCGGGCCAAGGGCGCCACGTACGAGGCCCTCGAGCGCGGCGGCGCGCGCACGGTCGTCGCCGCGGAGGCCGACGGCGGCGGGGCCCGCCTGCGCGCCGCGCTCCGGGCCGGTGAGCTGGCCGTGCACTTCCAGCCCGTCGTGCTGCCCGGCGACGGCACCGTGGTCAGCGCCGAGGCGCTCGTGCGGTGGTTCGACCCCGTGCGCGGCACGGTCCCGCCCGACTGCTTCGTGCCCGTCGCCGAGCGGGACGGGTCCGTCGTCGAGCTCGGGCGCTGGGTGCTGGTGCGGGCCGTGCAGCAGCTCGCGGACTGGCGGGGGCGGGCGGGGCTGCCGCAGTCCGTGGCCGTCAACGTCTCGCACCGCGAGCTGTGCGACCCCGCGTGGGCCGGGGCGACCCTCGCGCTGCTGCGGGCCGCGGGGCTGCCGCCGCAGGCGCTCGTCGTCGAGGTGACGGAGACGACCCTCGGGCGGGACGAGGACAGCGTCCGCGCGAACCTCGTCGCCGTCCGCGACGCGGGCGTGGAGGTGTCGGTCGACGACTTCGGCACGGGCTGGTCCTCGCTCAGCCGCCTCGAGGAGCTGCCCGTGACGCAGCTCAAGGTCGACCGGAGCTTCGTCGCCCGGCTCGGCGACGGCGTCACCGCCACCCCCGTGCTCGAGGCGATCGTGCAGCTCGCCCGCGGGCTGGGGCTGACCGTCGTGGCCGAGGGCGTCGAGACGGCCGAGCAGGCACGGGCCGTGGCGGACCTGGGCTGCACGCTCGCCCAGGGCTGGCACTTCGGGCGCCCCGTCCCCGCGGCCCACCTCGGCGCACCGCCCACCGCCTGAGCCGGCCCCCGCGCCGGTGCGGCGGCGCGTCGAGCCGCGCGTCGGGCCGTCGGGCGGCGCGTCAGGCGGGGACGGGGGGCCGCATGCGCGACGTGACGCCGAGCAGCAGGTCCGTGGCCTCCGGCTCGCCGACGCTCACCCGCACGCCGTCGCCGGCGAAGGGCCGCACGAGCACGCCCGCCTCACCCGCGGCCGCCGCGAACGCCGACGCGCCGTCACCCAGCGGCAGCCACACGAAGTTCGCCTCGGACGCCGGCACGTCCCAGCCCTGCTCGCGCAGCCCGGCGAGCATCCGCGCGCGCTCGGCGACGACCGCCTCGACGCGGGTGCGCATCTCCGCGCCGGCCCGCAGCGACGCGAGGGCCGCGACCTGCGCGAGCGCGTTCACCCCGAACGGGGTCGACGCCGCCCGCACGCCGGCGGCGAGCCGGGCCCGCGCGAGCGCGTACCCCACGCGCAGCCCCGCCAGGCCGTACGCCTTCGAGAACGTGCGCAGCACGACGACGTTGGGGTGCTCCGCGAGCACCGCGAGGCCGTCGACCGCGTCGGGGTCGCGGACGAACTCGACGTACGCCTCGTCGACGACGACCAGCACGTCCCCCGGCACCGCCGCCAGCAGGGCGTCGAGCTCCGCCGCGTGCACCGCGGGGCCCGTCGGGTTGTTCGGGGTGCAGACGAGGACGACCCGCGTGCGCGGGGTGACCGCCGCGGCCATGGCCGGCAGGTCGAGGCGGGCGCCGGGTGCGAGCGGGACGGGCACGGGCACCGCGCCGGCCAGCCGCACCGCGATGGGGTAGGCCTCGAAGGAGCGCCACGGCAGCACGACCTCGTCGCCGGTCTCGCAGACCGCGTCGAGGACGTGCTCGAGCACCGCCACCGAGCCGCACCCCGCCACCACCTGGTCCGGCCGCACCCCGTGGTGCTCCGCGAGCGCCTCGACGAGGTCCGTCGCGTACATGTCGGGGTAGCGGTTCAGGTCCGCCGCCGCGTCCACCACGGCGGCGACCACCGACGGCAGCGGCGGGAACGGGTTCTCGTTGGAGGAGAGCTTGAACGCCGCCGCACCGACGGGCACTCGTGCCCCGGGCACGTACGGGGGCAGCTCGGACAGGGCCCGGCGCAGGGGGACGCGGCGTGCGGCTCGGCTCACGGGGCCAGGATGCCACCCGCGGCCGCGGGCCCCGGTGGCAGGATCGGCGCATGGGGTTCGTCGCGCGGGTGCTGCTGTCCGGCGTGGCGATCGGCGTCGCCACGCTCCTCCTGCCGGGGCTGGAGATCGTCGGCGCGGCGGGCGTCGCCGCCCGGGTGGGCGTCGTGCTCCTCGTCGCGCTCGTGTTCGGCCTGGTGAACGCCGTCGTGAAGCCGGTCGTCGCCCTGCTGTCCCTGCCGCTGTACGTGCTGACGCTCGGGCTGTTCCACCTCGTGGTGAACGCCCTCATGCTCCTGCTCACGGCCCGGCTCACCGAGCTGACCTCCTGGGGGCTGCGCGTGGACGGCTTCGGCTCGGCCTTCGTCGGCGCGCTGATCGTGTCCGTCGTGAGCTGGCTGCTGTCCGCGCTCCTGTCCGACGAGCGCCACCGCGCCCGCCGCACCTGACCGCACCTGACCGCACCTGACCGCGCCGCTGCCGTGCCGGGCTCCCGCGCCGGACCGGCCGCGCCGGCGCTCCGCCCGCCGGCCGGGCCCCTCACGGCGCCGGCCGGGTGAGGCGCCACACCTGCGTCGTCACGACCGTGCCCGGAGGGCCGAGGACCTCCGCCAGCGCCCCGGCGACACCGTCACCCCCGTCCGCGGACAGCCCGGGGTGGCCCGCGGCCTGCCGCGCGGTCCGGACGTAGGCGCCCAGCCCGTGACCACCGTCCACGGGCGTGCCGTCGCCCGACGGCGGGGCCGCGCCCGGCCGGACCACCGTGACGTCGACCGCCACCCGGTCCGGCCGCCCGTCGAGCTGCGGCACGGGGTCGGCGGCGTGCCGGTAGTGCCGCGTCGGCACGCCGGGCGGCGGGCCGGGGACGTCCGGCGCCCCGGCGGTGACCACCGCCCGCGCCCCGGGCAGCCCGGCGGCGGCCAGCGCCTGGACGACCATGCCGCCCTGGCTGTGCCCGACGAGCACGACGGGCTCCCCCGCGGCCCCGGCGCGCCGCAGGACCTCGCGGGCGCCCGCGGTCACCTCGTCGGGCAGCCCGGCGACGAGACGCAGGTTCGTCGCCGTGTCGGCCGGCACGGGCGAGCCCGCGCCCCAGGTGACGGTCCCCGGGACGAGCAGCACCCAGGCGCGCCCGCCGCCGGGGTGGTCGTAGCGCTGGAGGCCGAGCACCGCGTCGGGGGCACCGGGCCGGCAGGCCCAGCGCGTGCGCACCGCACCGAGCGCGACGAGCAGGTCGGCGGCGTCGCGCGCCGGCGGCGGCTGCGGCGCGTGGCCCAGGCGCTCGACGACGGGGGTCCGGACGGGCGGCAGAGCAGCTGCCAGGTGCGCGGCCAGGCCGGGCACCCCCGCCCGCCCGGCGGCGACGGGCCCGGTGCCGGCAGCCCCGCCGAGCGCCAGGCCGAGGCCCTGGACGGCGGCGAGCGGGACGCCCGCCGCGACCGCGGCCGCCAGCGCCGCGCCGAGGCCCCCGGCAGGCCCGGAGACGCCGGGCACCCCGGGCACCCCGCCCTCCAGCAGCGCCGCCACCCCCCACGCCGCCGAGCGGACGGACGCCAGCAGGCGGGCGGCCGCGGCGTCGGCGTCGGCCCACACCGCCCGCACCGCCCGCAGGTCCGCCGCGAGGGCGGACGCCGACGCCGCGAGGGCGGCCGCTCCGCCCAACGGTGCCGTGGCCGCCGCGAGGTGGGCGCGCACCGCCGCGCCCCACCGGTGCCCGCCGCCCGCGCCGTCCCAGCCGGCCCAGCCGGCCCAGCCGTCCGCCGCGAGCGCCGTCGGGA
>NZ_RWJX01000131.1 GCF_004123805.1 Cellulomonas endophytica
ACGAGGTCGACGAGGTCGACGAGGTCGACCGGATCGTGCGGGCCTGGGCCCGGGAGCGCCCGGACCTCGACGTGCGGCCGCTCGAGGTGCTCTCGCGCGTCAGCCGCCTCGCCCGCCACCTCGACCTCGCGCGCCGCAGCGCCTTCGCCCGGCACGGCCTGGAGGGCTGGGCCTTCGACGTGCTGTCCGCGCTGCGCCGCGCCGGGGTGCCCTACCGCCTGTCGCCGGGGGCGCTGCTCACGCAGACGCTCGTGACGAGCGGCACGATGACGAACCGCGTCGACCGCCTGGAGCAGGCGGGGCTCGTGCGCCGCCTGCCGTCCCCCGACGACCGCCGGGGCGTCCTCGTCGAGCTCACGGACGCCGGGCGGGGACGGGTCGACAGCGCGATGGCGGACCTGCTCGCGGTGGAGGAGAGCCTGCTCGCCGGGCTCGACCCCGCCGCCCGCGCCCGTCTCGCCGACCTGCTGCGCGCCCTGACGGCCCCCTTCGACGCCTGAGGCTCAGCCCGCGGTCTCCGAGGCCTCCAGCCACTGCTCCTCGAGGGCCTCGCGCTCGGCGGACAGCGCACGGAGGCGGCCGTCGAGGTCGAGGACGGCGGCGTGGTCGGTCGCGCGCGCGGCCATCTCCTCGTGCAGGGCGGCCTCCTCCTGGGCGACCCGGTCGAGGCGCCTCTCGACCCGGGCGAGCTCCTTGCGGGCGGCGCGCACCTCCGCCGCCGACGGCTCCGGGGCCGCGGGGGCCGACGTCCCGGGCGCCGCGGGTTCGACGGCCGGGACCGCCGCGCCCCGGGGCGCCGTCCCGCCCGTGGCGACCGCCGCCTCACGCAGCGCGAGGTACTGCTCCACGCCGCCGGGCAGGTCGCGGACCGACCCGTCGCCGAGCAGCGCCACCTGCCGGTCGCAGACGCGCTCGAGCAGGTAGCGGTCGTGCGAGACGACGACGAGGGTCCCGGGCCAGCCGTCGAGGAGGTCCTCCAGCGCGGCGAGGGTGTCCGTGTCCAGGTCGTTCGTCGGCTCGTCGAGCAGGAGCACGTTGGGCTCGCCGACGAGCAGGCGCAGCAGCTGCAGCCGGCGGCGCTCGCCGCCGGACAGGTCGCGGACGGGGGTGCGGGCGCGCTCGCGCGGGAAGCCGAGCCGCTCGACGAGCTGCGCGGCCGTCACCTCCTTGCCGCCGACGACGAGGTGCCCGCGCTCGCGCTCGACCGCCTCGACGACGGTGAGCCGGCCCAGCACGTCGAGGTCCTCCACGTCCTGCCGCAGCTCGGCGGCGACGACGGTCTTGCCCCGCTTCACCCGTCCGGCCGTCGGCGCGACGCGCCCGGACAGCAGGCCGAGCAGGGTCGTCTTGCCGGCGCCGTTGACGCCGACGACGCCGATGCGGTCGCCCGGGCCGAGCCGCCAGGTGACGTCGTCGAGCAGGACGCGGCGCTCGTCGCCCTCCCCGACCGCCAGGGTGAGGTCCTCGACGTCGAGGACGTCCTTGCCCAGGCGCGCGGTGGCGGTCCGGGCGAGCTCGAGCGGGTCGCGCGGCGGCGGCTCGTCGGCGATGAGCGCGGCGGCGGCGTCGAGCCGGAACTTGGGCTTCGACGTGCGCGCCGGGGCGCCCCGGCGCAGCCACGCCAGCTCCTTGCGGAGCACGTTCTGCCGCTTCTCCTCCGCCACCCGGCCCGAGCGCGCCCGCTCGGTGCGGGCGAGGACGTAGGCCGCGTACCCGCCCTCGTAGGGGTCGACGACCCCGTCGTGCACCTCCCACGTGCGCGTGCAGACCGCGTCGAGGAACCAGCGGTCGTGCGTCACGACGACGAGCGCGCCGCCCCGGCCGCCGCGCTCGACGAGGTGGCGGGCCAGCCAGGCGACGCCCTCGACGTCGAGGTGGTTCGTCGGCTCGTCGAGCACGAGCACCTCGTCGTCCCCGACGAGCAGGGCCGCGAGCGCGACGCGGCGGCGCTGCCCGCCGGACAGCGTCGAGACGTCCGCGCCGAGGTCGACGTCGGGGAGCAGGCCGTCGTGCACCGCGCGCACCGCCGCGTCGGAGGCCCAGGTGTGCTCGTCGGCGCCGCCGTGGACGACCTCGAGCACCGTGCGCCCTGGCGTGAGGTCGTCGCGCTGGTCGAGCAGGGCGACGCGCGTGCCGCCGGCACGGGTGACGCGGCCGGCGTCGGGCTCCTGACGGCCGGTGAGCACCCGCAGCAGGGTGGACTTGCCGGCGCCGTTGGGGCCGACGACGCCGATGCGGGCGCCGGCGTCGACCCCGAGGCTGACGCCGTCGAGGAGGGTGCGGGTGCCGAGGGTGAGGGAGACGCGGTCCGCGCCGAGCAGGTGGGCCATGGCGGGTCGCAGGCTACCCCGCGGTCGCCCGGGCCCGTGCTCAGGACCCGTGCTCAGGGCCCGCGCTCAGGTCCCGTGCTCAGGTCCCGTGCTCAGGCGCCGGTGTCGAGCACCCCGACGACCCGCGCCCCGGCGACGGGGCCGGTCGCGGTGAGGACCCGGTCGGCGGCGCCGGCGGCGGTGAAGGCGGCCGCGAGCACGAGCGCGTGCTGCCGGCTGCGGCCCAGCGCGGCGACCGTGGGGCCCGAGCCCGACACGACCACCCCGAGGGCCCCGGTCCGGCGCGCGACCTCGAGCGGCTCGGCCAGGCGCGGGTCGAGGGCCACGGCCGCGTCCTGCAGGTCGTTGTGGAGCGCGGCGCCGAGCGCGTGCGCGTCGCCGGCGAGCAGGGCCTGCAGCAGGGCGACGTCCGCCTCCGCGCCGTCGACCTGCGCAGCCGGCCGGCCGGCCGCGACGAGCTCGTCGTACCGGCCGTAGACCGCGGCGGTCGACAGGCCCGCGTCCTGCACGGCGAAGGCCCAGTGGAACTCCCCGCGGGACAGCGCGGGCGTCAGCAGGTCCCCCCGGCCGGTGCCCACGGCGGTGTGCCCCGTGAGCGAGAAGGGGACGTCGGCACCCAGCTCCGCGGCGAGCTCGACGAGCTCCTCCCGGGCGAGCCCGGCCCCCCACAGCGTGTCGCACGCGAGCAGGGCCGCGGCGGCGTCCGCCGACCCGCCCGCCATGCCGCCCGCGACGGGGACGCCCTTGTGCAGGTGCAGGTGCACGCCCGCGTCGATGCCCGTGCGCTCGGCGAGCAGCTCGGCCGCCCGCAGCGCGAGGTTCCCCGGGCCCGTCGGGACGAGCTCGGCCTGCGGCCCCGACACGGACAGCGTGCGCTCGTCGGCGTGGGTGGCCACGACCTCCTCGACCACGGACACCGCCTGGAAGACCGTCGAGACCGGGTGGTAGCCGTCCGCACCGACGGCGCCGACCCGCAGCGAGAGGTTGACCTTCCCGGGCGCGCGCACCCGGACCTCGCCGGGGAGGGCGGAGGGCCGCGGTCCGTCGCCTCCCGGGACGGCGGCGAGCCGGGCGCCCCGGCGCGCGGGGCCGTGCGGCGGGGTCGTCACGCGCCCACTGTGCCAGGGTCGCGGGGCCCGGGCCGCCCGGCGGCCGTGCCGGCCCCCGCCCGGAGGGCCGCGGCGACGCGGGCGAACGCCGCCACGTCGACGGCCTCCCCCCGCGCGGTGGGGTCGACCCCCGCCGCGGTGAGCGCGGCCGTGGCGGCCTCCGCGGACCCCGCCGCCCCCACCAGCGCCGAGCGCAGCATCTTGCGGCGCTGCGCGAAGGCGGCGTCGACGACCGCGAAGACGGCCTCCCGCTCCACGGTCGCGGCGGGCGGCTCCCGCCGGTCGAGGCGCACGAGCGCGGAGTCCACGTTCGGCACGGGCCAGAACACGGCCCGCCCCACCGTCGCCGTGCGGCGGGCGGCCGCGTACCAGGCGACCTTCGCCGACGGCACGCCGTACGTCCGCGAGCCCGGCGGGGCGACGAGCCGGTCGGCGACCTCCGCCTGGACCATGACGAGCACCCGCTGCAGCGACGCGAAGCGCTCGAGGAAGGTGAGCAGCACGGGGACGGACACGTTGTACGGCAGGTTGGCGACGAGGGCCGTCGGCGCGGGCCCCGGCAGGTCGCGGACCTCGAGCGCGTCGGCGAGCACCACCTCGAGGCGGACGCGGCCGGTGGCGTCGACGAGCCGGACGGGCGGCGCGCCGGGGCCGGTCGCGGGGCCGGTCGCGGGGCCGGTCGCGGGGCCGGTCGGAGGGCCGGTCGGAGGGCCCGGTGCCACGACGAGCCCGGGGACGTGCTCGGCGACCGTGCCGGGCAGCAGCCGGGCGAGCACGGGGTCGATCTCCACGGCGACGACGTCCGCGCCCGCCTCGAGCAGCCCGAGGGTGAGCGAGCCCAGCCCGGGCCCGACCTCGACGACCCGCTCGCCCGGGGTGACGTCGGCCTGCCGGACGATCTTGCGGACGGTGCCGGCGTCG
Organism: Cellulomonas endophytica; assembly: GCF_004123805.1. Lineage (GTDB taxonomy): Bacteria > Actinomycetota > Actinomycetes > Actinomycetales > Cellulomonadaceae > Cellulomonas > Cellulomonas endophytica. Next base: position 4,361 of record NZ_RWJX01000131.1, read on the forward strand.
AGCACGAAGTTCTGCCCGAGGGTCTTCGTCGGGCGGACCCCGGCGGCGGCGGCGAGCCGGCGGACGTCGACGGGGCCGAGGAGCCGGACGGCACCCGGGGCACCGGCGCCCGCCGGGGTCCCCGCGGCGGCCGACGGGCCCGCGGCGGGGGTCGCCGCGGGGTCCTGCACGTCGGGGCCGGTCATGGCGCCGAGCCTAGGCCAGGCGCGCCGACGGCCCGCGGGCGACCGGACCTCAGGAGAAGAGGCGCGGCCCGCAGTGCGGCCACTGG
>NZ_RWJX01000132.1 GCF_004123805.1 Cellulomonas endophytica
CCCCGCCGACGAGCGCCCCCACGTCCGCACCGGCGCCCGCGCCCGCCCCCGCGCCGCCGCCGACGGTCCCGGCCGAGGCCGCGACGAGCCAGCCGGCGGCGGCGACGAGCGCCGCCGACCAGGCGGTCGTCGCCGTGAGGGGGTCCGCCGCGGCGCGGCGCCGGGCGAGGAGGTCGGGCAGCCGGGCGAGGAGCACCGCCAGCGCCCCGGAGGCGCCGAGCACCGAGCCCATGAGCGCGAGCGTGCCGAGCATGGCGTCCCCCGATCGCACCGGTGCGTCGTCCGCCCATCATCCCCGCGCGGGGCCGGTCCCGCGCGCCCACGCCGGGCACCGGCCCGGTCCCGCCCGGCGGCGGACGGGGCGACGCACGGCCGGCCCCGGTCCCCCGTCCGGGCGACGCGGCTCAGGCCGGGGGCGGCACGCGCCGACGAGAGGGGCATGACCCGACCGCGCCACGTCCTGCCCGCCCTCGTCGGTGCCGCGCTCGCGGTGGCGTCGGGCCTCGCCGCGACGCCTGCCGCCGCCCTCGCACCCGCACGGGCGGCCGCCGTGCCCGTGCCGGCAGCCGCGGCCGCCCTGACCCCGGTGCCCGCGCCCTCGACCGCCGCCGACGCGATCCGCCTCCGGGCGGCGTCGACCACGCCCTACACCGACACCGCGGGACGCACCTGGGCGCCCGCGGCGGGGGTCGTCGGCGGGCGGACGAGCGCGGACACCTCGCCCGTGGCCCGCACGGCCGACGACGCGCTCTACCAGAGCATGCGCGTCGGGCTCACCGGCTGGTCCGTGCCCGTGCCCACCGACGGCGTGTACCGCGTCACGCTGCACCTCGACGAGAACTTCCAGACGGCCCCCGGCGCCCGGGTCTTCTCCGTGGCGGCCGAGGGCGCGCCGGTCGTGACCGACCTCGACCTCGTCGCGGTCGCCGGGCCCCACGCGGCCTACACCGTCGCGCACCGGGTCGGCGTCCACGACGGGACGCTGGACCTGGCCTTCACGGCACGGAAGAACCTCGCCACGGTCTCCGCCCTCGAGGTCGTCCTGGTGAAGGAGGCCCCGGCCGTCCGGGTGAACGCGGGCACGCTGGCGACGACGACGGACTCCGCCGGTCGCGTCTGGGGCCCCGACGCCGGTGCCGTCGGAGGCCGCTGGACGACGACCGCCCCGCACGGGGTGGCCGGCACGGACGACGACGCCCTGTTCCACCGCTCGCGCGTCGGCATGAGCGCCTACCGGGTCCGCGTGCCCGCGCCGGGCACGTACCGCGTGGGCGTCCTCCTCGAGGAGAACTACTACGCCACGGCCGGACGCCGGGTGTTCGGCGTGACGGCCGAGGGTGCCGTGCTCGCGCAGGACCTCGACCTCGCCGCGACGGCCGGCAGGGCCACGGCGCACGTGCTGACCCGCACCGTCGTCGTGACCGACGGCGTCCTCGACGTGGCCTTCGCCGCCTCCCGCGACCTGCCGATCGTCTCCGGCATCCAGGCGGTCCTCGTCGAGGACCCCGCACTCGTGCCCGGGGCGGACGCCGGGCCGAGCACGGGCGGCACGCCCGGCCCGACGCCCGGCCCGACGTCGAGCCCGACGCCCACGCCCGTCGCGACGGCATCGCCGAGCCCGAGCCCCACCACCTCGCCGGCGCCGACGACGGCTCCGACGACGGCTCCGGGCGCGTCGCCCGCGCCGACCGCGTCGCCGAGCCCGTCGGCGCCGCCCGCCCCGACGGCGACGCCCGGCCCCTCGGTGACGCCGTCCCCCACGGCGACGCCCGTCTGGGCCTGCACCGCCCCCTGACCCGACGAGGTCCGGCCCGGCGAGCGCCCGACCCTGCCCGGGTCCGGGTGCCCCTCCGGGCGGGCCGGCACGGGCCCCGGGCGTCAGACGCGGACGACGCCGCCGTGGGGGGTGAGGGCGTCCACGTCGCGGTCGTCGAACCAGCGGCCGCCCTCACCGAGGTAGCGGAAGCACACCTCGGTCCCGGCGGGCACGGTGACCGCCACGCTGGCCGTCCCGTTCGACCGGCGCCGCAGCACGTGGGTGCCGGGCGTCCAGTCGTTGAAGGTGCCGACCACGCTCACGCTGCCCTCCAGCTCCGCGGCGGGCAGCGCGAAGGTCAGGGTGCGGGTGGCGGACGCGGACGGGCGGGACTGCTTCAGCACGGCGGGGTCTCTCTCTGCGCGGGTGTCGCGGCGCCCGGGCGGGCGTGCGCACCGGGAGGGTGCCCGCCCGTCCGTCGCTGCGGGGTGCGACGCGCCGAGGGGCGCGACCGCGACGCGCGTCACACCCCCCGTCACGCCGCCTCCTCGGCTAGCCTCCGGGCGTGACGACGCCCCCGGCCCGGCTGCGGCCCGTGCGCCCGGAGGACGCCGACGACCTCGCCGCCCTGCGCGTCGTCTGCCGGCGCACGGGGGACGCGGGTGAGGACGCCACCGGCCGCTGGGCGGACCCCGACCTGCTCGGCGACGTCTGGGCGGTCCCGTACGCGCTGCACGACCCGTCGCTCGCCACGCTCGTGGAGGACGCCGAGGGGGTGGGCGGGTACCTCGTCGCGACCGCCGACACGCTCGCGTTCGAGGCCTGGGCCCGCCGGGAGTGGTGGCCGCGCGTGCGTGCCGACCCGCGCCGTCAGGGCCTCGACCCCGACGGGCCCGACCGGGCCCTCCTCGCGGCACTCGGGGCGCCGCCGGGGCCGCGCCCCTGGCTGCCGGCGCACCCGGCGCACCTGCACGTCGACCTGCTGCCCCGCCTCCAGGGGGCCGGGCTCGGCCGGCGCCTCGTCGAGCACCTCGTCGCCGCGCTCGCCGCGCGCGGGGTCCCCGGCGTGCACCTCGGAGTCGCGGCGGCGAACGTCCGGGCCCGCGGCTTCTACGCCGCCACGGGCTTCGTCCCGCTCGAGGCGCCCGGGGCCGGCGACGGGATCGTCCTCGGGCGCCCGGTGCCGTGACGGGGACCGGCGTTCACCCGCGCGGGCGGTCGTCCGGTCCTGGCACCTCGTGACCCTTGCCGCGGCTGCGGGACCCGGCCACGATCGGCCGGTGGACCCCGGCGACCGCACCCCCGACGCGGACGTGCTCGCGACCGTCGGCGCCGGGCTCGCGCGGCACCCGCACGACGGGCTCGTGGTGGTCGAGGCCGTCCGGGACGGGTCCGGGCGGCCCGTGGACGTGCTGCACCTGTGGACGAACGCCGCCGCGGTGGCGAACGCCGGCCGGCCCCTCGTCGGCCTCCGGCTCCGGGAGGCGTACGGGGAGGACAGCACCCTGCTCCCGGTCATGCTCGACCTGCTCGGCACGGGCCGGCAGGTCGTCACGGAGGTCGAGTACGCGACCGACGCGGCGGACCCCGGCCTGCACCACCGGGTCTTCACCGTGTTCCTCACGGCCGTGGGCCCGGACCGGGTCGTCTGCCAGTACCGCGACGTCAGCGCCGAGCGCCACGCGGCGCGGCGCCTGGAGCACCTCGCCGGCCACGACGAGCTGACGTCCCTGCCGAACCGGCGCCTCGCCTACGAGCACCTCGGCCGCGCCCTGGCCCGGCTCGACCGCGAAGGTCCCGGGCTGGCCGTCATGCTCGGCGACCTCGACGGCTTCAAGGCCGTGAACGACGTGCACGGGCATGCGGCGGGCGACGAGGTGCTCGTCGCCGTGGCGGCCGACCTGCTCGCCGCCGTCCGTCCGCACGACGTGGTGGCGCGCTGGGGTGGCGACGAGTTCTTCGTGCTCTGCGAGGGCGTCGAGCGGGACGCCGTCGACGAGCTCGTCGACCGGGTCTGCGCCGCGGTGACCGACCGGGACCTGCGCGGCGGCGGCCGCGCCTCCGTGCGCCTGAGCCTCGGCGCGTGCTGGACGGACCGTCCCGAGGGCCCTGACGCCCTGGTGCAGCGCGCCGACGAGCGGCTCTACCGGGCCAAGCGCGACCGGGCCCGCCGCTCGTCGTGACCGTCGGGGCCCCGGGTCAGCGCCCGCGGTCCAGGAGCAGGCCGCCGGCGATCCCCGCGAGGAAGACGTCCTTGGCCATGCCGATCCCGTCGGGGCTCGGGCGCAGGTCCCAGCCCTCGCCGTGGAGACCCGGCGTCCGGACGTACATGCCGAGCAGGCCTCCGGAGAACGCGCCGAGCCCGAGGGCGGCGAGCCGCGTCGGGACGCCGGGGAGCAGGAGCGCGACGCCGAGCGCGATCTCGGCGGCGGACAGCAGGCGCACGAACTGCTGCGGCTCGAGCTCGGACAGGAACGGGTACGCGCCCGCGGCCATCCCGTGCATGCCGGCCGCCGTCGCCTCGTCGGCGCCCCGCTTCGACAGCCCGCTGTTGAGCACGTAGGCGCCGGCGGCCAGGCGCGGGGGCAGGTGACGGAGCTTCACGGGGTCCTCCAGGGTGCGGCAGGGTGCGGGTCGGTCGGCGGTGCGGGTGTGCCCGGGCGCCGGAGCACGCCCACCGTACGGCGGCGCGGCGGGGACGGCGCGGGGCCGCGCACCGGCGCGGGGTGGCCGGCCGTGCCGGGCGGGGCCGCCGGGTGCGGCCCGCGTCTCAGTCCTCCAGGGCCGCCCGGCGGTCCGTCGCCGCCGCCAGCCGCCGCC
>NZ_RWJX01000133.1 GCF_004123805.1 Cellulomonas endophytica
GGGGGCCGCGCGCGGCTCGCGGCCGCCGCCGACGCCGACCTGTGGCCGGCCGTCGCGGCGCCGCTGTCGCAGCTGCGGGGGGCGCTGGACGGGCTGGCGCCGACGACCGCCGCCGCGTCCCGCGCCGCCGGCCTCGCGCCGGCGATGCTCGGCGCGGACGGGCCCCGGACCTACCTCGTGCTCGTCCAGAACACCGCGGAGCCGCGGGCGACGGGCGGGATCCCCGGCGCGGTCCTGCTGCTCGGGGCGGACGACGGGGCCGTCCGCGTGCTCGACCAGAGGGCCGGGGGCGACCTCGGCAACCTCGACGCGCCGGTCCTCCCCCTCACGGACGCGGAGCGGCGGCTCTTCGGCGACGACCTCGGTGCCGACCTGCGGGACGTCACGTTCACGCCCCACTTCCCGCGCGCGGCCGAGCTGGCCCGCGCGATCTGGGGGCAGGGGGTCGGGGGCGAGGTGGACGGCGTGCTGTCCGTGGACCCAGCCGCCCTCGAGCCCCTGCTGCGCGCCACGGGACCGGTCGAGCTGCCGCCCGGGCCCGTCGCCGACGCCGAGGGCGGCCGCCTCACCGCCGAGAACGCCGTGCGGGTGCTGCTCAGCACCGTCTACCTCGAGGTCGGCGACCCGGCCGAGCAGGACGCCTTCTTCGTCGAGACCGCCGGGCGGGTCTTCGCCGCGGTCCTCGAGGGGATGCGGGACCCGCGGGGCCTGCTCGCCGCGGCCGCCCGGGACGGGTCGCCCGGGCGCGTCCTGCTCTGGTCCGCGCACCCCGAGGAGCAGCGCCTGCTGTCCGGCACCGCCCTCGCCGGGGAGGTCCGGGGCGCGTCGGGCGGCGGCGCCGACGGCACCGCGGCCACGGCGGGTGCCGACGCCCCCGGGCCGGTCGTCGGGGTGTACCTCAACGACGGCAGCCGGGCGAAGACGGGCTTCTACGAGTCGCTGGCGGTCGACGTCGGACCGCGCACCTGCCGCGTCGACGGCACGGCGACCGTGACGGTCCGGGCCACGCTCGCCTCGCACGTCCCCGCGGGGGCGGCGGGCCTGCCGGCGTACGTCGTCGGCGACCTGCTCACCCCGGGGCACGTCCGGACGAACGTGCTCCTGTACGCCCCCACCGGCGGCCGGGTGGAGGAGGTCTCCGTCGGTGCCGGGGTGCCGGGCGTCCTGTCGGCGACCCACGAGGGCCTGGCGGTGGTGGCGCGCACGGTCGAGCTGGCGCCCGGCGAGGCCGTCACGGTCGAGGCCGAGCTGTCCTTCCCCGCGGCGCTCGCGGGGCCGCTGGTCGTCGCGAGCACGCCGCTCGCGCAGCCCCTCGCCCTTTCGGGTGACCTTCGCGGCGGCTGCTGAAGGTCGGCACCCCCGGGCCCGATGCCCTGGGCGAGGCCGTGGACGTCATGGCCGCGTGATTCGCCGGCCGACGAGCTTGCGAGACAGGAGAGATCATGAAGAAGCACCACGTGGCCGCCACGGCCGGCGCCGCCCTCGCGATGGTGGCGCTCGTGCCCTCCGCCGCCCTCGCGTACGAGGCCCCGGGCTACGACGGCGTCCTGACCGACCCGACCCCCGTCGTGGGCGAGGCCTTCGGCTTCGGCGCCACCGGCGTCGAGGCGGGCCAGACCTACACGCTCACGGTCACCACGACCCCCGCGAGCATCCCCAGCAGCGCGATCGAGATCGCGGGCACGAAGACGGCCCAGAAGGTCGCCACGGGCTCGACCGTCTCCTGGGACGTCAGCCTCACGACGGCCGGCTCCTTCAGCCTGGCCATCGCCGACGCCTCCGGCGCGGTGCTCGCGTCCGAGGCGGTGACGGTCGCCCCCGCGGGCACCGCCGCGGCCGCCGCCCAGGGCTCGCTCGCGCAGACCGGCTCGCAGAGCGGCGTCCTCGCCGCCGGCGCGGCCGCGCTCGTGCTGGGCGGTGCGGGCGCGGTCGTCGTCGCCCGCCGTCGGCACGCGATCGGTGCGTGAGCCGTCCGCTGACGGATGACGGAGCAGGGGGAGGGGACCGGGCCGTGGGCCCGGTCCCCTCCCCCGTGCACGACCCCGGTCCGCCCGGCGCCCCCGAGCAGGTCCCGGCCCCGTCGCCGTGACGGTGCGGTGACGGTGCGGAGGGCCCCGGCGCCCTCAACCGACCGTGCCCGCGTGCCGATAGCCCTGAGGACGACCAGAGGACGTCGGACGAGACGACAGGCGGGCACCCGGCGCGACCGGGCGCGGGCGCCGAGGAGCGATGACATGTCCCAGCAGGACGGTGCGACCGAGCGGGCCGACGGCGTCGGCGCACCCACCACCACCGGCGCCACCACCGGCACCACCGGCACCACCACCACCGCCACCACCACCGGCGGCACCGACGTGCCCGGGGTCGACGTCGACGTCGTCGTCGTGGCCTACCGCTCCCTGGCCCTGCTGCGCCGGTGCCTCGGCGCGCTGCGCCGCGCGGGCGAGCCCGGGCTGCGGCTGGCCGTGCACGTCGTGGACAACGCGAGCGGTGACGGGACGGCGGACGCCGTCGAGGCGGAGTTCCCCGAGGTCACCGTGCACCGCCAGCCGTGGAACAGCGGCTTCGCGCGGGCGAACAACAGGGTGCTCCGGGACGTGCGGTCCCCCTCCGTCCTGCTCCTCAACCCCGACGCCGAGATGGGCCCGGGCGTGCTCGGGCCGCTCCTGCGCCGCCTGGCGGAGGACCCGGCCATCGGGATGATCGGGCCCCGGCTCGAGCAGGCCGACGGGACCCTCGACCACGCCGCCAAGCGGTGCTTCCCGCGCCCGGAGGACGCGGTCCGGCACCTGCTGAGGCTGCCCGGCGCTCCCAGCCGGTACACGGCTCCCGACGTGCCCGAGCGCGGCTTCTCCTACGTCGACGCCGTCAACGGCGCCTTCATGCTCGTGCGCCGCGAGGCGCTGCAGGACGTGGGCCTCCTCGACGAGCGCTACTGGATGTACGGCGAGGACCTGGACTGGTGCATGCGCTTCCACCGCGCCGGCTGGGAGGTCGCGTACGACGGCACGGTGACCGCCCTCCACGCGAAGGCCGGCACCTCCGGCCGGCACCGCTCGCTCAGGCTCAACTGGCACTTCCACCGGAGCATGCTGCTGTTCTTCCGCGACTACCCGCCGCGGGGGAGCGCCGTGCCGCAGGCCCTCGTGCCGCTGGGCATCGCCGCGCGCTTCGCGGTCGTGGCGACCCGGGACGTGGTGGCGCGCCGCCTCCTCGCGGCGCGCGCGGCCCGGGCGGCGGAGCCCTCGCCGCTGCCGCGCGACGGCGTCCCCGGCACCGCCCGCGGGGCCGTCGACGCCGTCCCGGCACCGCGCCCCGCCCCCGAGGGGATCGGGGCCGGGACGACCGCGGGCCGGTCGTGATCGACGCCGTCGTGACGACCGCCGCCGTGGCCGCGGCGGCGGTCGCGCTGCTCCTGCCGCTGGCGCTCGTGCTCGTCGCCTCGCCGCGGCTGTTCGTGCTCGCCACCGCGGCCTACATCGTCTTCGTCCCGAAGCTCACGGTCCTGGCGGTCCCCGGCACGACCGTCGGCCTGCGCGGCGAGGACCTGCTCCTCAGCCTGCTCCTGCTCAAGGTGCTGGGCGACCTCCTCGCGCGGCGGGTCACGCTGCCCCGGCCGGCACGGACGATCACCGTGTGGCTGCTCCTCCTGCTCCCGGTGGGGCTCGTCGGCATCCTCGTGGGCACGGCGGCCGGGACCGTCGAGGACCCGGCGATCGCCGCGATGTTCCTGCTGCGCCGCTACGAGTACTTCGTCCTGTTCCTCGGCGGCGTGGCGTACTTCTCGAGCGCACGGGAGGCCCGCGGCCTCGTGGCCATGCTCGAGGCCTCGGTCCACTTCCACTTCGGCGTGGCGCTCCTGCAGGCGGCGGGCCTGGTGGGCGGCTTCCGGTTCGGCGTCTACCGCCCCGTCCCGCCCGACCGCGTCATCAGCACCTTCGGCGGGGCCTACGAGCTCGCCGCCTACCTGATCGTCGTGCTCCCGCTCTTCGTCTGGATGGTCCTGCGCACCCCCCGCCGCCTGGCGGGCGTCGTCGGCGTGGTCCTGGTGCTCGTGACGACCTGGATGACGCAGGCACGGACCTCCATCGCCGCCGGCCTGGTCCTCGTCGTCGTCATGGTGGCGGTGCTGCAGCGGAACAAGCTCGTGCTCCTCGCGGCGGCCGTGCCCGCCGCCGCCGGGCTCGCGCTCTGGGCGCCGACCGCCGCGCGCTCCGTGTCCGGCAGCCGGTTCGGGTCGCTGGACGTCGTCGAGATGTGGCAGGCCACCGTGCGCGGTGGCGGTGGAGTCGGGGTGGAGCCTCGACGGGCCGCAACGGGTCGCACGCGG
>NZ_RWJX01000134.1 GCF_004123805.1 Cellulomonas endophytica
CAGACGTCCGCGCCGACCGCCGCCGCGAGCGCGACCGCGGTGGTGTCCGAGCCGCCACGGCCGAGCGTCGTCACGTCGTTCGTCTCGAGGTTGACGCCCTGGAAGCCCGCGACGATGGCGACCGCGCCGTCCGCGAGCGCCGAGGTGATGCGGCCCGGCGTCACGTCGATGATCCGGGCCTTGCCGTGCACCTCGTCGGTGATGACGCCCGCCTGCTGGCCCGTGAACGACCGGGCGTCCACGCCGAGGCTGTGGATCGCCATCGCGAGCAGCGACATGGAGATGCGCTCGCCGGCCGTGAGGAGGATGTCCATCTCGCGCTGCGGCGGCAGCGGCGTCATCCGGTGCGCGAGATCGATGAGCTCGTCCGTCGTGTCGCCCATCGCCGAGACCACGACGACCACGTCGTCACCGGCGCGCCTGGCCTCGGCCACCCGCTTCGCGACGCGCTTGATGCTGTCGGCGTCGGCGACCGAGGAGCCGCCGTACTTCTGGACGATCAGGGCCACAGTGGTGCTCTCGCTCGCCGGGCTGGGGACGCGCGCGAGTGTACGGGGACGGGTCCGGCGTCCCCGCGGGGGTTCCGCATGCCGGTCCGGCCCGCACGCCGCCCACCGCCCGCCCGTCGCCACCCGCCGCCCACCCGTGCATCGGGCCTGGGGCGACCGGGCGCCCTAGGGCTGGAGCGCGTCGTACTCGGCCTCCTCGGCGACGTCGTCGTCGACGTCGAGCCGCAGGTGGGCGAGCACCGCCTGGAGGGTGCGCAGCGCGCTGGAGGCGCGGTCGCCCCAGTCGGACAGGTAGGAGAACTGCCACCACCAGAGCGCCTCGACGGGGTTGCCCGCGTCGTGGTGGCGCAGGCCCTGCGCGAGCGCCTGCGCGACGGAGGCGAGCGACCCCGACAGAGTCGCGCCCGTCACCTCGGGGCCGAGCAGCGGGTCCACGACCTCCACGTACTCGTCCACGCCCTCGAAGGCGTTGGCCAGCGCCTCGCGCAGCGGGTCGAGGTCGGCGTCGGGGCCCGTGTCCGGCTCGAAGCGCTCCGTCGGCACCACGTCCGTCGTCGCGCCCAGGCGGGCGCCGGCGGCGAGGACGTCGGACAGCGCGAGCAGCAGCAGCGGCAGGCCCTGCTCGGGGTTCGAGCCGGCGGCCACCTCCGTCACGGTGGTGAGGAAGGCGCGGGCCTCCTCGGCGGTGCGGGCCGCGAGCTCCAGGACGTCGTCCTCGACGCCCTGCTCGACGTCGGTCGCCGCCACGTCGGCGGTCCAGCCGGCGCCGCCCGCGGGACCGGGCGTCGCGACCGGGGGTCGCGTGGCGTCCTGCCCGGGCCCCCGCCGCGGCGCCGCTCGCAGCGCGTGCACCGTCGCGGTGAGGCCGTCGTCCTCCGTGCGTCCGTCGGCCATCACGGCCCCCTCCCGTCGTCCCCGGTCCCCCGCCCGAGGACCGGTGGTGGTCAGCCTGTCATGCGCTGATGCGGCGGCGCCCCTCGAAGGCGCGTCCGAGGGTGACCTCGTCGGCGTACTCGAGGTCGCCGCCGACGGGCAGTCCCGACGCCAGTCGGCTCACCGTGAGCCCCAGCGGCACGAGCAGCCGCCCGAGGTAGGCCGACGTCGCCTCGCCCTCGACGTTGGGGTCGGTCGCGAGGATCACCTCGGTCACCGTCCCGTCGGCGAGCCGGCTCATGAGCTCGCGGATGCGCAGGTCGTCCGGGCCGATGCCCGCGATGGGGCTGATCGCGCCGCCGAGCACGTGGTACCGGCCGCGGAACTCGCGCGTCCGCTCGATCGCGACGACGTCCTTGGGCTCCTCGACGACGCACAGGACCGTCGGGGAGCGGCGCGGGTCGCGGCAGATGCGGCACTGCGGCTCCTCGGCCACGTTGCCGCAGGTCTCGCAGAACTGGACGCGCGCCTTGACCTCGACGAGCGCGTCCGACAGCCGCTTCACGTCCGCAGGGTCGGCGGCCAGCAGGTGGAACGCGATCCGCTGGGCGCTCTTGGGACCGACGCCGGGCAGCCGCCCGAGCTCGTCGATCAGGTCCTGGACCGCGCCCTCGTACACGTGTCCACCCTACGGCGTGCCGCGCCGGCGGCGTCCGGGCGCGCGGACGCGGCCGGCCCGGGTCCGTGCCGCCCCCGGGCCTCCCCGCGGACGGCCCGGGGGCGGCGCGCTCAGCCGAGCGGGGAGTCCGGCTCCTCGACGATCCGGCCCCCGAGGAGCTGGGCGACGAGCGGCGCGCCGACGAGGCCCGTCTGCCCGAGGTCGGGGTCGTCCGGGCTCATCTCGTCCATGGCCTCGGGCCAGTCCGCGGCGCCGCGTGCCCGCCCGGCCGGTGCGCCCCGGTCCTCGGCGGGCGGCTCGGGGGCCGGCCGGCCGTCGCCACGAGGGCCGAAGGTCCGTCCCCGGGCGTCGGGCGCCGGGCCACCGGCCGCGCGCGCGGGGTCGCCACCACCGGGGCGCAGGCTGCCCGCGGGCGCGGTGAGGCTCGTAGGCAGCTGCGGCCGCGGCGCCGGCACGGACGCCGGCACGGACGCCGGCACGGACGCCGGCGGAGCGTCCGGCGCCGAGGTCGCCCCCGCGGGCGGCTGGGCGGCCGACGGGGCGGCGGTGGTCGGGGCCGTGACACCCCCGGAGGTCGACCGGGACGGCTGGACCTCGTCGCCTCGTCGACCGGGGGCCGAGGGGCTCGACCCCCGGGCCCCGGCGGACCGACCGCCACGGTGGCCCAGGTCCTCCGGCGGGACGAAGTCGTCGTCCGGCGGCGGCTCGTCGTCGGGGAAGGGCGGCTCGTCGTCGTCGGGCGGGACGTCCGCGAAGGCCGGGCCGCGGTGCGCGGAGGCCGCGGCCGGCACGTCGCCCCGGGCGTGCGGCGGGGCGTCCGGGTCGGCAGGACCCCCGGCGGACGAGGCGCCGTCACCCTGCGACCCGCGCCCGGCGCGCGCCGGGACGTCGCTGCGGACGGCCGTGCCCTGCCCGCCGGCTGACGCCATCGGCGTCAGGACCGGCGGGGCGGCCGGGGCCGGGGTGTCCCAGGACGCGACGGCCTCCTCCGGGCTCATGATCCCGGGGGCGCGGACGGCCGGCGACGAGGACCGGGCGGCCGCGGACGGTCCGTCCGCGGCAGCGCTCCGCGGGGCCGGGGCCTCCGACGCATCGGCACCGCCCGTCACGGCGTCCCGTCCGGGAGCACCCCCCGTCAGGGCGTCCTGTCCGCGAGCACCGACGGTCGGGACGCCCTGGGCGCGGTCGTCGGCCGCCGGAGCTTCCGGCACGGGGTCCTCGGACGAGCGGACGGCCGGTGCCTCCGCGCCTGCGCCGACCCTTGCGCCGACCCCGTCACGAGAGCCGACCCCCGCAGGTACGGGGCCGCCGGCGCCGGGGCCCGCGTGTGGGTCGTCGCCGTCGGCGTGGGCACCCTGGCCCGCCTCCCGGCGCGCACCGGCCTCCCGCGCCCGGTCCTGCGGGGCGACGACGGCCGGCGGGCGCGTCGAGCCGCCGCCGGGGCGCCGGTCGTCCTCGCGGCGCCGGTCGTCCTCCCGCGCACGGGAGGGGTCGCCGGGACGGTCGGGACCAGGCCGGTCGGGCCCAGGCCGGTCGGCGGCCGACCGGTCCGCGGGCTGCCGGTCGGTGGGCGCCGGACGGGCCGACGACGCGGCCGCACCGCCCTCCACCCCCTCCACCCGGACGTCGAAGCCGAGCGTCTCGCGGACGGCGCGCGCGACCACCTCGGCGTGCTGCCCGGAGCGCAGGGTGGCGGCGAGCGCCGCCGTCGGGAAGGCCAGGCGGAGCGTGGTCGCGTCGAGGTCCTGCACCTGCGCGTTCTGGCTGACGAGGATCCACGTCGCCCGTCGCTGCGAGCGCATCATGTCGAGCACCTCGGGCCAGCGGCGGCGCAGCATCTCCGTGTCCTGCGCGCCCGGCCCGCGCACCGCGGCAGCGGGGTCCGCCGCCGTCGCACCCGGCGGCGCCGACGGGGTCACCGGCCCGCCGGGTGCGGCCGCGCCGTCCCCCGACGGCGTCCCGGAGGCCCTCGCGCCGTCCGTCGCGGACCGCGGGTCCCGGGCGGCGGGACGTCCGGCCCGGTCGACGGTGCCCCGGTCGTCGGTACCGCGGTCCGCCGCACCGCCGTCGGGGGCATCCCGGTCGTCGGCAGCCCGGTCCGCGGCGCCGGCGCGGTCGTCGGCGCGGTCGTCGGCGCGGTCGTCGGCGCGGTCGTCGGCGCGGTC
>NZ_RWJX01000135.1 GCF_004123805.1 Cellulomonas endophytica
CGCGCGAGCCGTCGCGGCCCGCCGGCTTCGCGGTGCGCTTGCCGGTCTCCCCGAGGTCCTCGAGCACCTCGGCGGACAGGCCCGCGCGGGTCTGCTGCTCCTTCGGCAGCCGGCCCTTGACGCCCTCGGGGATGTCGAGCTCGGCGTAGAGGTGCGGGGAGGAGGAGTAGGTCTCCACCGGCTCGGGGATGCCCAGGCCGAGGGCCTTGTCGATGAGGCCCCAGCGGGGCAGGTCGTCCCAGTCCACGAAGGTGACGGCGGTCCCCGTGTGCCCCGCGCGGCCGGTGCGGCCCGTGCGGTGCAGGTAGGTCTTCTCGTCCTCGGGGCACTGGTAGTTGATGACGTGCGAGACGTCCTCCACGTCGATGCCGCGGGCGGCGACGTCCGTGGCGACGAGCACGTCCACCTTGCCGTGGCGGAACGCGCGCAGCGCCTGCTCGCGGGCGCCCTGGCCCAGGTCGCCGTGCAGCGCGCCGGCGGCGAACCCGCGCTCGACGAGGTCGTCCGCCACCTTGGCCGCGGTGCGCTTCGTGCGGGCGAAGACGATCGTGAGGCCCCGCTTGCGGGCCTGCAGGATGCGCGCGAGCAGCTCGACCTTGTCGAGCGCGTGGGCGCGGTAGACGACCTGCGCGATGTTCTTGACGACCTGGCCGTCGTCGTCGGGCGCGGCCGCGCGGATGTGCGTCGGCTGCGTCATGTAGCGGCGGGCCATCGCCACGACGGCGCCGGGCATCGTCGCGGAGAAGAGCATCGTGTGCCGGCTCGCGGGCGTCGCGCCCAGGAGGCGCTCCACGTCGGGCAGGAAGCCGAGGTCGAGCATCTCGTCGGCCTCGTCGAGCACGACCTCGACCGCGTGCGACAGGTCGAGGTGGCGCTGGTTCAGCAGGTCGATCATGCGGCCGGGCGTGCCGACGACGACGTCCGCGCCGCGCTGGAGCGCCTCGACCTGCGGCTCGTACGCGCGGCCGCCGTACACCTGGACGACGCGCACGGACCGCTTGGACGAGGCGGTGGCGAGGTCGCCGGCGACCTGCACCGCGAGCTCGCGCGTCGGGACCACGACGAGCGCCTGCGGCTTGCCGGGGGCGGCGAGGCGGTCGTAGCCCTCCTCGCCCGGGGCGACGACGCGGTGCAGCAGCGGGACGCCGAAGCCGAGGGTCTTGCCCGTGCCCGTCTTGGCCTGGCCGATGATGTCGTGCCCGGCCAGGGCGACGGGGAGCGTCATGGCCTGGATGGGGAAGGGCTGGGTGATCCCCGCGTCGGCGAGGGCGGCGACGATCTCGGGGCGGACGTCGAAGTCCGCGAAGGAGGCGTCGACGGCCTGGACCGAGGAGGCGGTCGTCAGGGACGAGCGCGCGTGCGCGTCCGCCTCGGTGACGAAGGTGTCGGCGGGGTCGGGGGTGCCGGTCGTGGGGTCGGTGCCGGCGGGGTCGGTCTGGGTCGTCACGCGGGCTCTTCACTGCGAGGGGCGACGCGGCGCGCTGCGGCGTGGGCCGCGGGTGCGGCCGTGGCGGCGCGGCGGGGCGTCACGCTGGCTGGCGGCAGCCGATCGCGGAAGTCGCTCGTCCGACGGGCCGCGGGTGCGGCGCCGGCCGGCCCGAGTGGTCCCCGCGCGCGGTGAGGCGCGACGGGCACCGGTGGTGCATCGACAGAGGTGACGACCGGGCAACCGATGAACGGCGTCAGTCTAACGGCCGGGTGCCCGTCCGGCGGTACAGTGCCCGGATGACCCTGACGCCCCGCTCGCACCGCCGCACCGACGTCGGCACGGACGGGGCCGAGGACGCGGGCGCCGCGGTGGTCGGCGCGGCCGCCGACGGCGCGGACGCGGGCGTCGGTGCCGACGCGGCCACCCGGGCCCGGGACGCCGTCGACCTGCTGGGCCTCGTCGCCCAGCTCGAGCACCAGTCCTTCGCCCGCCTCGCCGCCGACGCCGCCGTCGCGCCGACGCTCGAGCAGCGCCTCCAGCTCAGCCGGTTCGCGGTCGAGGCTGTCGAGCGTCGGGACCGCGTGCTCAACCGGGTCGTCGAGCTCGGGGCGAGCCCCGTCGAGGCGATGCGGCCGTACGAGCACCTGCTGGACGACTTCGACGCGCGCACCGAGCCCAGCTCCTGGTGGGAGCGCCTGCTCAAGGCCTACGTGGGGTACGGCGTGGCCGACGACTTCTGCCGCCTCGTCGCGACGGGCATCGACGAGCGCTCGCGCGACCTCGTGCTCGAGGTCCTCGAGGACGCCTCCCACGCGGAGCTCGCGGTCGCCGAGCTCGACGCCGCGGGCGCGGACGACGACGTCCTCACGGCGCGCCTGGCCCTGTGGGGGCGGCGCCTCGTGGGGGAGGCGCTCGGGACGGTCCAGCGCCTCGTCGTGCAGCACCCCGGGCTCGCCCGCCTCATCGCCGAGCGCCCCGTCCCGCGCCCGGCGGCCGCCGGCCCCGGCGCGGCCGGGACGCCGGCCGACCCGCGCCCCACCGCCGGTGCGCCCACGGCCCCCGGCGGCACCACGGAGATCTTCGGCGAGCTCACCGCCGAGCACACGCGCCGCATGTCGCGGCTGGGCCTCACGGCCTGAGGACCGCGCGGGGTGCTCCCGGACCGCTCCCGGACCGCTCCCGGACCGCTCGGGGGCGGCGGTGGGGACGGTCCGAGGACGACGACGGGCCCCGACCGCGGTGGTCGGGGCCCGTCGTCGTCGTCGCTCAGACGGAGCCGAAGCCGACGCGTCCCTTGGACTCCGAGCCCAGCTCGACGTAGCCCAGCGAGGCGGTCGGCACGATCACGCGACGACCCTTCGAGTCCCGCAGCTCCAGCGTCGTGCCGCCCTCGATCGCGGCGGCGACGGCCGCGGCCACCTCGTCCGCGGTCTGGTCCGACTCGAGCACGAGCTCACGGGGCAGGTGCTGCACACCGATGGTGATGTCCACCGTCATCGTCTCCCTTGTCCTGGTCGAGCGGGTCGATCCTAGACGCCCGCCCGGCAGCGGCGGCCCGGCGGCCGGACCGGGGGGCGGCGGCCTCTCAGCGGTCGGCCGGGTCGGTGGGGTCCGTGGGGTCCGTGCGGTCGGGACGGTCGGGACGGTCGCCGCGGGCCACGGTGACGACACCGTCCCAGCACAGGGTCGACACGAGCGCGACCGCCTCGTCCGCCGGGAGCCGGTCCGGGTGGCGCCAGTGGTGGGTCGCCGCGGCGCGCACGAGCGCGATGAGGGCGACGGAGGCCAGCCCGGCCGGGGCGGGCGCGAGGCCCGCCGCGCTGCCGAGCACCGTCGCGACGCGCTGCTCCACCTGGCCCGTCGCGCTCTCCACCCGGGCGCGCACGGCCGGGTCGTGCGTGACGTCGGACTCGAAGAGGAGGTTCGACGAGGCGCCGGACCCGGCGACGAACGCGAAGAAGGCCCGGACGACCGCGTCGACCACCCGGCGTCCGTCCCCGGCGAGCACCGGGCCGTCCCCGAGGGGCTGCAGGGCGGCCTCCACCTCGTGCAGCAGCACGTCGCCGCGGCCGTCGACGACCGCGAGGTAGAGGTCGAGCTTCGAGGGGAAGTGCCGGTAGAGGACGGGCTTGCCGACGCACGCCCGCTCGGCGATGTCGTCCATGGACACGTGGTGGAAGCCCTGCGTGGAGAACAGCTCCTCGGCCACCTCGAGCACCTGCGTGCGGCGGGCGTCGCGCGCGAGCCGCTGCCCGCGCACGCGCGGCACGGGGCCGCTCGTGGGCGCGGCGTCCCTCGCGTCCGTGACCTGCCTGTCGCCGTGCACGGCCCGATCGTAGGGCTCCGCCCGCGCCGCGCCGGGGCGTCCGCGGGTGCGAGCATGGTGGTGTGCCCCCTCCCGTGCCGCGTCGACGGCCCGCCCGCGCCCTCGTGCGTCGTGCGCGGGTCGCGTCGGGGCACGTCGGGGCGGCCGCCCTCGTCGTGGCGGCCCTCGCGCTGGGGATGGCGACGGGCGCGGCCGTGACGTCCGGCCCCGGCGCTGCGCTCGCGGGCACCCGCGCAGCACCGACCGCGGCGGCCGGGACGTCGGGACCCGACGTCGCGGCCACCGCGTCCGCGGCCGGGTCCGCCGCCGG
>NZ_RWJX01000136.1 GCF_004123805.1 Cellulomonas endophytica
TCGCAGCTGCGCGTGAACGCGGGCGAGGCGTACCTCGACGGCATCGACATCACCTACGTCGCGGAGGACTCCGTCCGCATCGGGCAGCTGACGTCGGGCGCGCTCGAGATCGCCTGGCCCCGGCAGCCCATCTCGGAGAACGACGTGGCCCTCGTCGAGGCGTCCGGCGCCCAGGTGGTCAGCCGCTCCCTGCCGGGCCCGGCCAACAACTACTACCCCAACGTCACGGAGGGGAAGGTGCTCGCCGACGAGCGGGTGCGGCTCGCGCTGCAGCGGGCGATCGACCGCCCCACCTACGCGAGCACGGTCTTCGGTGCGGACCACCCGTCGGTCACGAGCATCTACGACACGACGACCCCGTCGTACGTCGACCACGGCGAGGACCTGGCCCACGACCCCGACGCCGCCGCCGAGCTGCTCGACGAGGCCGGCTGGACGACGGGCGACGACGGCTACCGGTACAAGGACGGGCAGCGCCTGACGCTCGCCACGCCGGTGGTGCAGGGCTTCACGGCGGGCGACCAGCTCATCCAGGACCAGCTCAAGCAGGTCGGCATCGAGCTGCGGCTCGACGTCATCACCCAGGCCCAGCGCAGCGACGTCCTGTCCTCCGGCGACTGGGACCTCATCTCCACCTACTACACGCGCGCCGACCCGGGCGTGATCCAGTGGATCGTCGACGTGCGGTACGCGGGGTCGAAGGCGCAGGCCGAGGCCTCCCTCACGCCCGAGCAGGCGGCGCAGGTGCAGGCGCTGCTCGACGAGGGGACGCGGACGACGGACCCCGCCGCCCGCGCCGGGGTCTACGCCGAGCTCCAGGCGTTCTACCTCGACCACGCCCTGGCGTTCCCGACGTTCGAGCGGGTCCAGACGGCCGCCCTCGCCGGCGGCGTCCACGGGTTCCGGTTCACCTCGGAGTCCTTCGGCGACTTCGCGGGCACCTGGATCGACCCGGCATGACCGCCCTCGACGTGACGGGCCGGCGGACCGGGGGGCTCGCGCTCCCCGGCCGCCGGGCCGCGGCCCCGGCGGACGGGGCCGGCCGCCGCTCGCGCGGGCTCGCCCGGTACGTCGTCGGGCGCGTGCTCCAGGCCGTGGGCGTGCTGTGGGCGGCGTGGACGGCGACGTTCGCGATCCTGTGGCTGCTCCCCAGCGACCCGCTGGCGCTGCTCCTGTCGGCGAACAACGTCGAGGTCGACTCGCTCACGCCGGCCGAGCTCGCGGCGGCGCAGGCGCGGTACGGGCTCGACGAGCCGGTCCTGCAGCAGTACGTCGGCATGCTCGGCGACACGCTGCGCGGGGACCTCGGCACGTCCATCACGAAGAACCTGCCGGTCACGGAGCTCCTCGCCGACCGCCTGCCGGGGACGCTGCAGCTCGCCGGCCTGGCCGTCGTCCTCGCGCTCGCGGGCGGCCTCGGCCTGGCGTACCTCGCCGCCTGGGTCCGCTGGCGGCCGCTCAAGACGTTCCTCAGCCGGCTGCCCTCGGCCGGGGTCGCGTTCCCCTCG
The DNA here is from genome assembly GCF_004123805.1 of Cellulomonas endophytica. GTDB lineage: Bacteria > Actinomycetota > Actinomycetes > Actinomycetales > Cellulomonadaceae > Cellulomonas > Cellulomonas endophytica. Next base: position 1,509 of record NZ_RWJX01000136.1, read on the forward strand.
TTCTGGGTGGGGCTCCTGCTCATCCAGGTGTTCGCCTTCACCCTCGGCTGGCTGCCCTCGACCGGCGACGCCGGGCCCGCCGCGCTCGTGCTGCCGGCGGTCACCATGGCGATCCCGACGTCGGCGGCGTTCGCCCAGGTCCTCACCCGCAGCCTGGAGGAGACGCTCACCGAGCCGTACATCGCCACCGCGCGGGCCAAGGGCCTGTCGCGCGGGGCGGTGCAGGCGCGCCACGCCTTCCGCAACGCGGCGCTGCCGACGCTGACGATCCTCGGGCTGCTCGTGGGCGGCACCGTCACCGGCGCCATCGTCACGGAGACGGTGTTCGCCCGGCACGGCGTGGGGACCCTCGCGCAGGAGGCGGTCCTCAGCCAGGACGTGCCGGTCGTGCAGGCGGTCGTCGTGCTCGCCGCCGCCGCGTTCGTCGTCGTCAACCTCGTCGTCGACCTGCTCTACCCGCTGCTCGACCCGCGCATCACCCACACCCCGACCGTGAGGCGGCCATGACCCTCGAGCTGACCCCCGCCCGCGCGGCGCTCGCCCCGCCCGCCCGCCCGGAGGCCGACGGGACGCCCGCGACGCCCGCGACGCCGGGTGGCCCCCGCGACGAGCGGGAGGGGCGCCGGTCGGCAGGGACCGGCCACGGCCGTGCCGCCCGCCGGGCGGCCACCGCCCGGGCGCTGCTGCGCCGGCCCGGCTTCCTCCTCGCCCTGGCGTTCGTCGTCCTCGTGCTCGTGTCGGCGCTCGCCCCGGGACTGTTCACCGACGCCGACCCCACCGCCACGTCGCCGGCGGAGAAGCTGCTGCCGCCGAGCGGCGCGCACCCCTTCGGCACGGACGAGCTCGGCCGCGACCTGCTCGCCCGGGTCCTGCACGGCGGGCTGCTCACGGTGCGGGCCACCGCGCTCGCGCTGGCCCTCGCGCTCGTCGCCGGGCTGACCCTCGGGCTCGTGTCCGGCTTCGTCGGCGGCTGGGTCGACGCGGTCGTCATGCGGGCGGTCGACGTGCTGCTGGCGATCCCCGGCCTGCTGCTCGCCCTCGCGATCGTCACCGCCGTCGGCTACGGCACCCTCCCGGTGGCCGTCGCCGTCGGGATCGGCATCGTGCCCGGCTTCGCGCGGACCACCCGTGCCGAGGTGCTGCGCGTCCGGACGCTGCCCTACGTCGAGGCGGCCCGCACCGGCGGGGCGTCCTGGGGCCGGGTGCTCGTGCGGCACGTGCTGCCCAACTCCTGGGGGCCGGTGGCGGTGCTCGCGGTGCTCGACTTCGGCGCGGCGATCATCGCCGTGGCCGCGCTGAGCTTCCTCGGCTTCGGCGCGGCGCCGCCCGCGGCGGAGTGGGGGACCTTGATCTCCACCGGGCGCAGCTACCTCGTCACGAGCCCGTGGCTGTCGCTGCTGCCGGGGCTCTTCGTCGGTCTGCTGGTGCTCGGCCTCAACCACGTCGCCAAGACCCTCGAGGAGGTGCAGCGATGAGCGCGCCCACGACCACCACCACCACGACCACCACGGCGACCACCACGGCGACCACCACGGCCACCACCGCTGCGCCCGCCGGCGCCGCCGCGCTCGCCGCCCCGGTCCCCGGCGTGGTCCCCGGCGTGGTCCCCGCGCCGGCGCCGGTCGTGCGCGTCACCGACCTCGTCGTCGGCTACGGCCGGTCCCGTCGGGACGCCCGTCCCGCCGTCCGCGGCGTGTCCGTGACGGTGGCGCCCGGCGAGGTCGTCGCGCTCGTCGGCGAGTCCGGCTCGGGCAAGTCGACGACCGCCCACGCCGTCCTCGGGCTGCTCCCGGCGGGCGGCCACGTCCTCGGCGGGCGCGTCGAGGTCGACGGGCAGGACGTCACCGGCGCCCCCGAGCGGACGCTGCGCGACCTGCGGGGCCGGGTCGTCGGCCTCGTGCCGCAGGACCCCACCGTCGGCCTGAACCCCACCCACCGGGTCGGGGCGCAGGTGGCGGAGGCCGTCCGCCGCCGCGGGGTGCCGCGCCGGTCCGTCGACGCCGAGACCCTCGTCGCCCTGGCCGACGCCGGGATCGACGACCCGGAGCTGCGCGCCCGCCAGTACCCGCACGAGCTGTCGGGGGGCCTGCGCCAGCGCGTGCTCATCGCCGTCGCGCTCGCCGGGCACCCGCGCCTCGTCGTCGCGGACGAGCCCACGTCGGCGCTCGACGTGACCGTCCAGGCGCGGATCCTCGACCACCTGGAGGGGCTCGTGCGCGAGCGGGGGATCGGCCTGCTCGTCATCACGCACGACCTCGCGGTCGCCGCCGACCGGGCCGACCGGGTCCTCGTCCTGCAGGACGGGCGCGTCGTGGAGGAGGGGCGGCCCTCCGAGGTGCTCGTCCGGCCCCGCGAGGCGTACACGCGGCGCCTGCTCGCGGCCGCCCCCGGGCTGGCCGCCGTCGCCGCCGCCGGCCGCGGGGACGCCCCGTGCGGCCGCGCCGCCGCCGGTGCC
>NZ_RWJX01000137.1 GCF_004123805.1 Cellulomonas endophytica
CTTGGCGGTCTCGATCTCGACGATGGCCTGGTTGACCGTCACGGTGTCGCCCGGGGCGACGAACCAGGTGACGATCTCGGCCTCGGTCAGGCCCTCCCCGGCGTCGGGCAGGAGGAACTGCTGGTACGTGGGCACGGTGCTCCTCGGGTCAGACGGCGAGCGCGCGGTCGACGGCGTCGAGGAGCCGGTCCACGCTCGGCAGGTAGTCGTGCTCGAGCCGGGCGACGGGGTAGGGCGTGGCCCACCCGCCGACGCGCAGCACGGGCGACTCCAGGCTGAAGAAGCACTCCTCCTGCACCCGGGCGGCGACCTCGGCCCCGGTGCCGTGCGCCACGGGTGCCTCGTGCACCACGACGCAGCGGCCCGTGCGCCGCACGGAGGCGACCACGGGGTCGAGGTCCAGCGGGGACAGGGTGCGCAGGTCGACGACCTCGAGGCTCGTGCCCTCGCGCGCGGCGACGTCGGCCGCCTTGAGCGCGGTGCCCACGGTCGGCCCGTACGCCACGACGGTGACGTCGGTCCCGGCCCGCACCACGCGGGAGCGGTCGAGCCCGCCGTCGCCGGCGACCGCTCCGCCGCCGTCGCCGGGCGCGGCGTCGGGGTGCGCGGACGGCAGGGGCGCGTCGAGGTCGACGTCGCCCTTCTCCCAGTACCGGCCCTTGGGCTCGAAGAACATCACGGGGTCCGGCGAGGCCACGGCCTGCTGGATCATCGTGTAGGCCTCGGCGGGCGAGGCGGGCGTGACGATCCGCAGCCCGGGCGTGTGCGCGAAGAGGGCCGTGGGGTCCTCGCTGTGGTGCTCCACCGCGCCGATGCCGCCGCCGTAGGGCACGCGGATGACGACGGGCACCGCGAGCCGGCCGCGGGAGCGGTAGCGCATCTTGGCCAGCTGGGTCGTGATCTGGTCGAACGCCGGGAAGATGAAGCCGTCGAACTGGATCTCGCACACGGGCCGGTAGCCGCGCAGGGCCAGCCCGATGGCCGTCCCGACGATGCCGGACTCCGCCAGCGGGGTGTCGACGACCCGCTGCTCGCCGAACTGCGCCTGGAGCCCGTCGGTGACGCGGAAGACGCCGCCGAGGGCGCCGATGTCCTCGCCCATGAGCAGCACGGACGGGTCCGTGGCCAGCGCCCGCTGGAGGCCGAGCGTCAGGGCGCGCGCCAGGGTGAGGCGCTGCGTGCCGTGCGGCAGCTCGACGGGCGCGGCGGGGCCGTGGGTCGTGGCGCGCTGGCCGGCGCGGGTCGGGGAGGCCGCGCTCGACGTGGCGGTCGAGGCGGCCGTCGACGCGGCGCCGCGGCCGGCGGGGTCCCCGTCGGCCGTCCCGGTGCGGGCGGGCGTGGCGGTCGTCATCGGTGACCTCCCTCGGGCGCCCCGTCCAGGGACGCCTCGTACCGCTCGAAGGCCGCACGGTCGGCGTCGACACCGGCGTGCGGGGTGGCGTACACGTGCTCGAACATCGACGCGACCTCGGGGCGGCCCATCGCCCGCACGGTCGTGCGCAGCCGCTCGCCGAGGGCGTCGGCCTCGTGCTCGAGGTCGACGAGAGAGCCGGCGGGCAGCTCGTCTGCGGCCTCGAGGTGCCGCTGCAGGCGGTCGATCGGGTCGCGGCGCCGCCAGTGCTCCTCCTCCTCCCGCGAGCGGTAGCGCAGGGGGTCGTCGGAGGTGGTGTGCGCGCCCATGCGGTAGGTGAACGCCTCGACGAAGGTCGGCCCGCCGCCGCTGCGCGCCCGCTCGAGCGCCTGGGCCGTCACGGCGTAGGTGGCGAGCACGTCGTTGCCGTCGACCCGCACGGACGGCACCCCGAAGCCGGGCGCACGGTCGGCCAGCGGCACGCGGGCCTGGCGGGTCGTCGGCTCGGAGATGGCCCACTGGTTGTTCTGGCAGAAGAGCACGACGGGCGCCTGGTTCACCGCGGCGAAGACGAGGGCCTCGCTCACGTCGCCCTGCGCCGTGGCGCCGTCGCCGAAGTAGGCGACGACCGCGGTGTCGCGGGCGGGGTCCCCCGTCCCGACGAGGCCGTCGCGCTGGACGCCCATGCCGTAGCCCACCGCGTGCAGCGTGTGCGAGCCGATGACGAGCGTGTAGAGGTGGAAGCCGTGCGCCGCGGGGTCCCAGCCGCCGTGGTCCACGCCGCGGAAGAGCCGCAGCACGTCCGCGAGGTCGACGCCGCGGGTGTGCGCCACGCCGTGCTCGCGGTAGGACGGGAACACGTGGTCCTGGGGCGCGAGGGCGCGGCCCGAGCCGACCTGCGCCGCCTCCTGCCCCAGCGCGGGCGCGAACAGGGCGAGCTCGCCCTGGCGCTGCAGCGCGGTGGCCTCCGCGTCGAACCGCCGCACGAGCACCATGTCCCGCAGCAGGCCGCGCAGCGCCGCCGCGTCCAGGTGCGCGACGTACGGGTCGAGCGCCGGGTCCGGGTGCCGCACGCCGGCGGGGTCGAGGAGCCGGACGAGCCCCTCGTCGCTCAGCGGGCCGGTGCCGTCGGGCAGGGGGCCCGGCGACCCGTCCGGGACGCGCAGGGCTGCGGGCGGCGCGGTGCTGGGCGGGGGTCCCGACACGGTCCGGGGCACGTGGTGCTCCTCTCGCACACGGCGGTCGGCGGTCGCAGGGGGCGGCCGTCGTCAACCTACGTCAGCGTAGGCTACGCAACCGTAGGTTCGCCGGGAGGGACCCCACAACGCCCCGCGCGCCGCCCTTGTGCGGCTCGGACAGGACGGCTCCGGACCTGCCGGGGCCGGCCGGGGCCGCCGGGGCCGCCGTGCCCCCGTCACCGGGTCCGCCCGGGTGACCGGCCCGGCGCCGCGCGCGCCCGCCGCTGCGGCTCGACCCACGGCGCCCGCCCCGGCCAGTGCAGCATCACGGAGCGCCACCCGCGCCGGTACCGCCGCACGAGGGCGCGGACGGACGTGAAGGGCCGGTGGTGCACCTCCACCGCCATGCCGGGCACGTAACGCGTGGAGCCCGGCGGCAGGTGGAAGGACAGGTCGAGGTCGTCGTGCACGTCCGCGTCCCGGTGCACCTCGTCGCGGACCGCCCGCCACGCGGAGCGGCGCAGCCCGAGGCTCGACCCGAAGAGCGGGACGCCCCCGAGCGCCGCGCCCGCCGCGACGAAGTACGCGCGCATGTAGAGCACGTCCGCGGCCATCCGCAGCGGCCGCGGCAGGCCCGCGAAGACGCCCGGGCCGGTGACGGCGAGCGCGGCGGGGTCGTCGAGCAGGGCCCGCTCGAGCGCGGCGAGCCACCCGGGCGGCAGCACGCAGTCGGCGTCGCAGCGGGCGACGACGTCCCCGGTGGCGGCGTCGTAGCCGGCGGCGGCGGCGGGCCACACCCCCGGCACGGGCTCCACGACGACGCGGGCGCCCGCCGCCCGGGCCAGCTCCGCGGTCCGGTCCGTGCTGCCGTTGTCGACGACGACCACCTCGTCGGCCGGCCGGTCCTGCGCGGCCAGCGAGGCCAGGAGGCGGGGCAGCAGCCGCTCCTCGTCGCGGGCCGGGACCACGACCGTGATCCGCAGCCGGGCCGTGCCCACGGTCGCCACCTCGCCCTCCGCCCGCGCCCTGCGCGCCGGTGCCATCGTCCCCGACGCGGCCCGCGGCCGCCGCGCGACCCGGCCGCGACCCGTCCCGGAGCCCAGCGGTGGTGGCGGCCCGGCCCCCGCGCCAGGCTGGTGCCGGCGGCGGACGCGCCCGAGAGGACGGGGGCGGACCGTCGCGCGTCCGCCCGGGAGCACCGACCGTGCCACGCCTCCCCTCCCCGCCCGCGCACCCCGCCGGCCCCCGCGCCGCGGCCCCGGCCGTGGCCCCACCGCCGCCGG
>NZ_RWJX01000138.1 GCF_004123805.1 Cellulomonas endophytica
GGGCGGCGGCAGCACGGTCGGCAGCACGGTCGGCGGCACGGTCGGCGGCGGCGGAGCGCTCCGCCCGGTCGGCGCGGTCGGTGCGGGCCTCCAGCGCCCGGTCGGCGGACCGGCGGGTCGCCAGGCGCGTCTCGTCGGAGCGCTCCGTGCGCGCGGCACGGTCGGCGGCCGCCCGGTCCGCGGCCCGGTCGGCCACGCGGTCGGCGGCCGCGCGCTGCAGCGCGCGGTCGGCCGTCGTCGCACCGTCCCCCGAGCGGTCGAGGGTCCGGGCGAGGTCGCCCGCGCGGCCGCCGGCGGCGCCCGCGCGGGCCACCTGCGACTGCAGCAGGTCGGCGAAGTCGGAGGCGCCGGCGCGGCCCGCGCGCGGCGTCGCGTCGGCGGTGCCCGGGGTGCGGGTCCGGTCGGTCGCGAGGACGGAGGTCATGCCGAGGCTCCCGTGGGGGTGAGGGCGAGCCCGAGGGCCGCGCGCTGCAGGGCTGCGGTGTCGTAGTCGGCACCGGACGCACCGGACATGAGGGTCGGAGCCGGACCCGTGGCGCCGGCCGGGTCGACCGGTGCCCCGGTGCCCGCGTCCGGGACGGGCAGCACGCGACGGATCGCGGTCGGCTCCGTGGGGACGTCGCGGACGCGGACGTGGTCCCCGCGCTTCGGGGCGTCGACCATGCGGCCGTCGCCGACGTAGATGCCGATGTGGGTGCCGCCGCCGAAGACGAGGAGGTCGCCGGGGCGGGCCGCGTCGAGCGAGGCCACCGGGGTGCCGGTGGTCATCTGCTCGCGGGCGGTGCGGGGGGTGCCCGTGACGCCCACGTCCCGCAGCGCGAGCTGGACGAGGCCGGAGCAGTCGAGGCCGCCCTCGGCGAGGCTCTCGCCGCCCCAGACGTAGGGCGTGCCGACGTACCGCTGCGCCGCGGCGACGAGGTCCGCCCCCGTCGCTCCCCCGGCGGCGGCGCCGACCACCGGGACCCCGGCCGCGGTGCCGACCGTGGGGCCCGTCGCGAGGCCCGACGTGAGCCCCGGGAGGCCCGGGAGGCCTGGGAGCCCCGGGAAACCCGACGAGGGGCCCGCAGGGGTGCCGGACGCCGTCGGGCCGGCACCCGGGAGGCCGAGCGCCGCCGCCGCGGAGGACCACGCCGCCGCGGTGGCGGCCGACGTGGCAGTGCTCGCACCGGTGGACGTGGTGCTGGGGGCGCCGCCGGTCCCGGCCGCGCCGAGGGGTGCCGCCGAGCCCGGAGCACCGGTCGCGGCGGCGAGCCCCTCGACGAGCCGCGTGATGGCCCCGACGCGCGCCTGGACGGCCGCGAGGCCGCCGGTCACGCGAGGCCCCCGCGGGCGACGGCCGCCCGGGCGGCGCGCTGGCCGGCGACCTCGTCGAGCGCGGTCTGCTCCGCGTGCAGCTCGGCGGCCCGGACGGCCTCCGTGTGCCGCTCCTCGAGCCGCTCGATGGCGCGCGTGTCCCTGCGGGCCCGGGTCCACACGGCCGAGGCGCGCTCCTCCTCGTCCCGGGCGGCGACGAGGGCCATGCGCCGCTCCGCGAGCAGCGACCCGAGGGCGGCCCGGCCGGCGACCGTCGCCTGCCACATCCGCGGGTCCGTGCCCGAGGAGAGCACGTGCACCTCGGAGACGTGACCGAGGCCCGTCGCGGCGAGCTCGTCGCGCGTGCGGTCGACCTCGGCGGCGGCGGCCAGGCGCACGCGGCGCGCCCCGGCGAGCTCCCCCGCGGCACGTTCCTCGACGGTCGTGCGCAGCTTCAGCAGCGCGGCGAGCGAGAACCGGCGGTCGACCACTAGAGCTCCCCGAGGGCGGCGGCGAGGGCGCCGAGGCGGCCCCAGGAGTCGGCGGACGGGGCGCGCTCGTCCATGCCCTGCCGCAGGAAGGTGTCGATGGCGCCGCCGTGCGCGACCGCCGCGTCGACGAGCGGGTTCGAGCCCGCGACGTAGGCGCCGACGTCGATGAGGTCCTGCGCCTGGCGGCGGGCGGCCATGACGGACCGCAGGCGCCGGGCGACCTCGCGCTGCTCGGGACTGGTGACCCGGGAGGCCACGCGGCTGATGGAGCCGAGGGCGTCGATGGACGGGAAGTGGCCCTGGGTCGCCAGGCGGCGGTCGAGGACGACGTGCCCGTCGAGGATGGACCGGGCGGCGTCGGCGATGGGCTCGTTGTGGTCGTCGCCGTCGACGAGGACCGTGTAGAGGCCGGTCACCGACCCCTGGGCACCGGTGCCGGCGCGCTCGAGCAGCCGGGCGAGCATCGCGAAGGTGCTCGGCGGGTAGCCGCGGGTCGCCGGCGGCTCGCCGACGGACAGGCCGATCTCGCGCTGCGCCATGGCGACGCGGGTGAGCGAGTCCATCATGAGCACGGCGTGGCGCCCCTCGTCGCGCAGCGCCTCCGCGATCCGTGTGGCGACGAACGCCGAGCGCAGCCGCACCAGCGGCGCCTCGTCGGAGGTGGCGACCACCACGACGGAGCGCGCGAGGCCCTCGGGCCCGAGGTCGTCCTCGAGGAACTCCCGGACCTCGCGGCCGCGCTCGCCGACGAGGGCGATGACGGACACCTCGGCGTCCGTGCCGCGCGCGATCATCGACAGCAGGCTGGACTTGCCGACGCCGGAGCCGGCGAAGAGGCCGAGGCGCTGGCCACGGCCGACGGGCACGAGCGTGTCGAGCACGCGCACGCCGAGCTCCAGCGGGGTGTCGACGCGGGTGCGCTCGAGCGGGTGCGGCGCCTCCCCCTCGACCGGGAGCCAGGCGTCGGCCCGCAGCGGGCCCTTGCCGTCGATGGGACGGCCGAGCCCGTCGAGGACGCGGCCGAGCAGGCCGGACCCGACCGGCGCCCGCAGCGAGCGGCCCGTGGGGCGGGCGGGCGTGCCGGCGCGCAGGCCGTGGACGGTGCCCAGCGGCATGCACCGGGCGGTGCCCTCGGCGGTCGCGACGACCTCGGCCTCGACGGCGTCGGGGCCGTCGCCCAGGAGCACGACCTCCCCCACCGCGGCGCCCGTGCCGACGACGTCGACGCCGAGGCCGACGGCGCTGCGCACCTGGCCGGTGACGTCGGGGGCGGCCGCCGCGAGCGCGCGGGACCAGCGGCCCGTCGTCGCCCCGCTGCCGCGCAGCCGGTCGACGAGCGGCCGCGCGGGCCGCGCCGGCACGGCGGGCACCGTGGTGGGCGCCGTGGTGGGCGCCGCCGTGGGCACCGTGGGCGCCGCGACGAGGTCCGCCAGGAGGTCGGCGCCGGAGGACGCGGGGGCCGCGACGAGCGGGGTGCGCGCCGTCGGCACGGTACCGAGCAGGCCGGCGGCGAGGGACGCCTGCACGGGGGCGGCGCCGGTCACCGGGCGGTCCCGTCGCGCAGCGCCTCGGCGGCGCGGGCCAACGTCCCGGCCAGGCACGCGTCGAGCAGCCCGTCCGGGTGCTCGCCGACGGCGTCGCCGGGGGCCAGGCGGGGGTCGGCGACGAGGACGACGTCCCCGTCCGCGGGCACGCCGCCGGCCGCCGCGAGCGCGGCGAGGTCGCGCGGGTGCAGCCGGACGGTGAGGGCCCGGGGCCGGCGCGGGTGCTCCAGCACGCGGGCGAGGGCGGCGCGGGCGGAGTGCTCGGCGTCCTGGAGCTCGCGGCCCAGCACGGCGCGCGCCAGCTCCACGGCACCGCCGAGGAGCGCGTCCTCGACCTCGTCGAGCACGGGCACCGCGGCGCCCTGCGCGGCGCGGGCGGCCCGCGCGAGGGTGGCGAGGGCGGCGGCGAGCTGCGCGTCGCGCGCGGCCTCGCGC
>NZ_RWJX01000139.1 GCF_004123805.1 Cellulomonas endophytica
GTCCGGGACGTGCCGGGCCACCCCTGACCCGCGCCGCCCGCCCACCGGCGGCCCGGGCGCCCCCGCCGCCGCGGTCCCTCCGCCCCCGGCGCCACCGCCGTGCGCCCGCACGACGTCACCGGCGCCCCCCGGCGGGCGCGACCGTCGTGCCCCGATGCGGCCGAGGTGTCGGTGGGAGGCGTGCCGGCGCGCACCCACCCCGGCACGTGCCGGCTCGGGCACGCGCCGGCTCCGGCCGCCCGCACCCCACCCGCACCACCCCGCAGCGCTCCCCGCACCCGCACGCCACCCGCACCCGCACCCGCGCCGGCTCCGGCCGGCCCACGCAGAGGACGACCATGCCCGTCGAGTTCATCTCCGCCATCAACGTCAACGCCTCCAACGAGCTCAACGGGCTGTCCGACCCCGCGATCGACGTCGCCTGGCTGCGCCGCTACGCGCGCACCCTCGAGGACGGCGGCTTCGACTACTCGCTCGTCCCGTACGGCTCCGCCGGGCACGACCCCTTCACCATCGCGGCGGCGTTCACCCAGGTCACGGAGCGGCTGCGGCCGATCGTCGCGCTGCGTCCCAACACGCTGTACCCGACCGTCGCCGCGAAGGCCCTGGCCACGCTCGACCAGCTCTCGGGCGGCCGCGCGGTCGTCCACCTCATCGCGGGCGGCAACGACGCCGAGCAGGCGCGCGAGGGCGACCGGCTGCCGAAGGCGGAGCGCTACGCCCGGCAGGAGGAGTTCCTGCGGATCCTGCGGCGGGTCTGGACGGAGACGGAGCCCTTCTCGCACTCGGGGCGCTACTACTCCTTCGAGGACTTCGTCTCCCGGGTGCGGCCCGTGCACGGCACGATCCCGGTCTCGGTCGGCGGCTCCTCCGACGAGGCCTACGCCCAGGGCGGCGCGCTCGCGGACATCTTCGGCCTGTGGGGCGAGCCGCTGGCCGACACCCGGCAGCAGATCGAGCGCGTGGCGGCCGCCGCCCGCGCGGCCGGCCGGACGGGCACCCCGCGCACCTGGGTGACGTTCCGCCCCATCATCGCGCCGACGGAGGAGCTCGCCTGGGAGAAGGCGGAGCGCACGCTCGCCGTGCTGCAGGGCCGCGGGGGCGCCGGGGCCGGGCAGCCGCTGGGCTCCCGCGCCGGGCTGTGGGTGCAGACCCCCGGGGCCTCCGGCCCCCAGAACGTCGGCTCCCAGCGCCTGCTCGAGATCGCGCGGCGGCAGGACCGGCACGACCGCGCGCTGTGGACGCCGACCGCCACCGCGACGGGGGCGCAGGGCGCGTCGACGGCCCTCGTCGGGACGCCGGAGACCGTGGCGGCGGCGATCCTCGACTACGTCGACCTCGGTGCGGACCTCATCTCCATCCGCGGGTACGACAACCTGAACGACGCCGTGGACTACGGCCGGTACCTCCTGCCGCTCGTCCGGGAGGAGCTCGCGCACCGCGAGGCGACCGGGCGCCGCGGCGAGGTCGTCGCCCAGCCGCCGCTGCCCGGCCAGCCGGGGCACGAGGCGCAGGACGCGCCGGCCGCCCGCGAGGCGGTGTCCGCGTGACGACCCTCGACGAGCGCCGCGCCGCCGGGCCCGAGGCGGTCCCGGACGCCCTCGCCGCCACGGACGCGCCCGCCGGCCCGGACGCCTCCGACCCCCTCGTCACGCCTCCGGCGCCCGACCTGTCCGACGCGGCGCTGGCCCGCGTCACCGCCCGGCTCGCGAGCACCGCGGAGGAGCACGACCGCACGGCGGCGTTCCCGTGGCGAGGCATCGCGGCGGTGCACGAGGCCGGCCTCCTCACGCTCGGCGTCGGGCGGCGCTACGGCGGCCCCGGCCTGTCCGCGGTCGACGCGGTCCGGGTCTTCGCGGCGCTCGGCCAGGGCGACCCGGCCGTCGCGCTCATCGCGGCGATGACGGTGCTGCAGCACGGGCTCCAGGACCGCGCGCCCTGGTGGCCGGAGGACGTGTACCGCGCCCTCGTCGCCCGCTCCGCCCGCGAGCCGCAGCTGCTCAACGCCGTGCGCGCGGAGCCCGAGTGGGGCGCCCCGGCCCGCGGCGGGCTGCCCGCCACGACCGTCCGCCGCGACGGCGACGGCTGGGTCCTCGAGGGCCGCAAGGGCTTCGCCACCGGGTCCGAGGGCCTGGCGTACCACCTCGTCTGGGCCGTCGACCCCGACGGCCCGAGCGGCGAGCCGGAGGTGGCGCACGCCGTGGTCCCCGGCGGGCTGCCCGGCGTGCGCGTGGTGAGGACCTGGGACCACCTCGGCCAGCGCGCGACGAGCACCCACGACGTCGTCTACGACCGCGTCCGGATCCCGCTCGACCACTTCCGCGGCACGCCCGTGCAGCAGCAGGGGCGCGGCGACCTCCCGCACGGGTCTCTCCTGTCCGTCCCGGCGCTCTACGTGGGCGTGGCCCGCGCGGCGCAGGCCTTCCTCGTCCGCTTCGCCCACGAGCGCGTCCCCGGCTCGCTGGGCCGCCCCATCGCGACGACGGAGCGCATCCAGACCGTCGTCGGCGAGGTCGAGGCGCAGCTCGTCGGGGCGGAGGAGCTGCTCCTCGGGCTCGCCGCCCGGATCGACGCCGGCGACGAGCGGGCCGCCGGGCGCGCCGTCGTCGCCAAGCTGCTCGCCACGCGCGCCGCGGTCGGCGCGGTCGAGACCGCGGTCGCCGCCCTCGGCAACCCCGGGCTCACGCGGTCGAACCCGCTCGAGCGCCACCTGCGCGACGTGCTCGCCTCGCGCGTCCACCCGCCGCAGGACGACCTCGCGCTGCTGCTCGCCGGGCGCGCCGCGCTCGCCGCCGGCGCGCCCTGACCCCGCCAACACACAGACCGCACCCCCGCAGCCCGTCCCGCCGGCACCCGCCGGCGGCCCGACCAGAGGACCCGCACCCATGCGCACGACCCGACCCCTCCGTCGCCGGACGGCGGCCGCAGCCACCGCGACCGCGGCCCTGCTGGCGCTCTCCGCGTGCGCCGGCGGCACCGCGGCCGACGACGCCACCGGCACCCCGACGGGCGAGCCCGTCGACGGCGGCCGCCTGAGGCTGGCCTTCTTCCCGGACAACGCCGCGTTCTCGTGCGTCGACCCCTTCCAGACGTACTGGATCGAGCACCGCACGGTCATCCGCAACGTCGCCGACTCCCTCACGGACCAGGACCCGGAGACGGGCGAGATCGTCCCGTGGCTGGCGACGGCGTGGACGGTGAACGACGCGGGCACGGAGTACACGTTCGACCTGCGCACGGACGTGACCTTCTCCGACGGCACCGCCTTCGGCCCCGAGTCGGTGAAGGCGGCGTTCGACAGCGGCGCCGCGGTGCTGACGGAGCTCCCGACCGCCTACGGCGCGGTGTACCTGGCGGGCTACGAGGCCACGGAGGTCGTCGACGAGGACACCGTCACCGTCCGGTTCGCGACCCCCAACGCCGCGTTCCTCCAGGGCACCTCGACGACGAACCTGGCCATCCTCGCCGCGTCCTCGTACGCCAGGACGCCGGAGGAGCGCTGCCTCGGCGCGATCGTCGGCTCGGGCCCCTTCGTCCTCGACGGCTACACGCCGGGGCAGTCGACGACCCTGTCGAAGCGGGACGGGTACGCGTGGGGGGCGCAGCTGCGCGTGAACGCGGGCGAGGCGTACCTCGACGGCATCGACATCACCTACGT
>NZ_RWJX01000014.1 GCF_004123805.1 Cellulomonas endophytica
AGAACGCCGTCCTGCTCTGCCTCCGTCACCACCACCTCGTCCACGAGGACCACCTGACGATCCGCCGCCTGCCACCGGACCTTGCCGACCCTGCCGACCCTGCCGACCCTGCCGCCGGCCGGCCTCGACGGCGCACCGCCGGGACGACCGGGGACCTCCTGCCCCAGGCCCGGTACGAGTTCCGCGGGCCCGACGGAGCTGCCGTCGGGCGCGCTCCCGGCACCACACCCGGCTACGCACCGCCGCCCCAGGCGGCACCCTCGTGCGGCTCGAACTCGGCGACCCCTGCCGATCGCGGCCTCCGCGCGGGCTCGCGATGGAGCGCGACCTCGGGCGCGACCTCGGGCAGCGGAACGGGAGCCGGGGGCCTGCAGGACAGAGAGCTCCGACACGCCGGCGACGGGACCTACGCGCTCTTCGCATGAGCAGCGGAGGCGGGCAGCGGCGGTCGAGGCTGTTCGCCGCACCTCGACGGCGCGGTGGCGGACCGAGGGCGAGGGGCGACCTCGGCGTGGTCGCGGATCGAGGTCGACGGCGACGAGCGGCCATGGCGCGGTGGCGCGGTGGCGCGGTGGCGCGGTGGCGCGGTGGCGCGGTGGCGCGGTGGCGCGAGCGATCGTCGGCGGCCCGTGCCTCGGCGACCGGACGTGGGCGCCGAGCCTCGCGCCACGCCCTTCGGCCGGGACCTCCTCGAGTCGGCTAGAACCACCGGCTGCGGCGGAGGGCTCGTCGTTCGGGGCCGAACCCGACCACGACGGCCACCGCCCCCGCGGCGAGGCCCAGGAGACCCAGGGCCAGGAGCAGCGCGTCGAAGCCGTGGAGGGCGATGAGCACGAGGACCCCGACGAACATCGCCGCGAAGAAGGCGGCGAGCACGACGGCCGCGGTGCGGGAGGACATGAGCAGCACCCTGCCAGCGCCGGCCGGTGAGCGCCGGACGGTCCGTCGGCCCGCCGTGAGCAGCGGCGCCGCGGCACCCTCTCGCAGCAGGGCGACGACCCTCCTCGGTGCGGTGCCACTGCAGGCGCGCGGGACGCTCCGCGTCACCGGCACGGCTCCGGGCGTGGCCCGCCTCGAGGCGGGGGCCGGCACCCGGTGGGGTGGCCCGCGAGTGCGGGCCGGCCCGGGTGCGGGGGCCTTCAGGGGCGGGGGCTGGCCGTGGGCGAGGCGGCGTCGGCGAGGCCGAGCTCGATGGTGAGCATGATGCTCGAGCCCGCGCGTCGGGTGGTCACCTGCCGCACGACGTCGACGGCGTCACGGAGGGCCGGGACCACCTCGGCGCAGACGGGGTCGGAGGCCTCGAGCGCCATGACGGCCCGGCGGACGCCCTCGCGCCGCAGGGCGCGCAGCGCCTCGGGCAGCACCGTCCCCAGGTCGGGCGAGCGCAGGCCCGGCCGGACGCCGAGGTCGACGAACGCCTCGTGCGGGCTGTGGTGGATGGTCCTGACCTCGACGTCGGCCAGGACCTCGGCCCGGTCGAGCACGGTCCCGTCGTACGGCATGACGATCGCCTCCTCGCGTCGCACCCGGTCCGCCCTGACCGGCTCCACCAGGGTCCACCCCGTGCCGCGGGCGACCGGGGACCAAGGTCCTGCGGGGTCGCTGTGCCCGCGCTGAGCCGGCAGCAGCGGTCGGGTGCGCGGCGCCGGGCGCCGGGCCGCACCATCGAGACGGAGGACGACGAGGCCGTCGCCCGCCCCCGGCCGGGCCCACCCGGTCGCGCCGACACGATCGGTCGAGGAGCGCTCCATGAACGTCCGTCGCGTACCCGTCATGGCCACCGAAGTGCTCGTGCAGTACCTGGGCCCGGCCCAGGTCGGCGATCCCCTCAGCCCCCACCGGACGCCGAGCGAGGTCGAGGAGGGCCGCGTCGCCGACCTCCAGACCCGCTACGAGCGCGTCGTCGGGCCGGACGGGGTCGCGTACCTCGTCGAGCGCCCCTGATCCGCGGAGGCGACGCGACGGGCGCCGGCCCCGCTCGACGGGCCGACCGGGCCCGGCACGGCGCCGCACGAGGACGGCGGCCGTCCCCACCCAGGGGGACGGCCGCCGTGCGCGGGCTCAGCGGGTGCTGAAGGCGGCGTCGAAGGCGGCCGTCGGCGGGTCGAAGGCCAGGCGGCGCACGAACTCCAGCGCCTCCGGTGCCCCGACGAGCCGGTCCATGCCGGCGTCCTCCCACTCCACGGAGATCGGGCCGTCGTAGCCGATCGTGTTGAGCATGCGGAAGCAGTCCTCCCACGGCACGTCCCCGTGGCCGGTGGAGACGAAGTCCCACCCGCGCCGCGGGTCGGCCCAGGGCAGGTGCGAGCCCATGCGGCCGTTGCGGCCGTTGCCCACCCGGCGCTTCGCGTCCTTGCAGTCCACGTGGTAGATCCGGTCCTTGAAGTCCCAGAGGAACCCGACCGGGTCCAGGTCCTGCCACACGAAGTGGCTGGGGTCCCAGTTGAGACCGAAGGCCTCCCGGTGCCCGATGGCCTCCATCGCCGCGACGGTCGTCCAGTAGTCGTAGGCGATCTCGCTCGGGTGGACCTCGTGCGCGAACCGCACGCCGACCTCGTCGAAGACGTCGAGGATCGGGTTCCAGCGGTCGGCGAAGTCGCGGTACCCCGCCGCGACGAGCTCCTCCGACGCAGGCGGGAACATCGCCACGTACTTCCAGATCGACGAGCCCGTGAAGCCCACGACGGTCTTCACCCCGAGGCGGGCCGCGGTGCGGGCGGTCAGCTTCATCTCCTCGGCGGCCCGCTGCCGGACGCCCTCGGGGTCCCCGTCACCCCAGACGACGTCCGGGAGCATGTCCCGGTGACGCTGGTCGATGGGGTCGTCGCAGACCGCCTGCCCCTTGAGGTGGTTGGAGATCGCGAACAGCTGCAGGCCGTGCTTCTCCAGCACGTCGAGCCGGTCCTGGATGTAGGCGTCGTCCTCGGCACCGCGCCAGACGTCGAGGTGGTCCCCCCAGCAGGCCACCTCGAGCCCGTCGTAGCCCCACTCGGACGCCAGCCGTGCGACCTCCTCGAACGGCAGGTCGGCCCACTGGCCCGTGAACAGCGTCACCGGTCGTGCCACGTCATGCGCTCCTCTCGTCGATGGTCCCGGCGGCGTCCCCGTCGGTCGTCGGGCCGCTCGGTCCGCTCGTCGTCCCGGGAGCCGGTGCCCGGTGGGCCGCTCCCCCGTCGACCGGCGTCCACGTGCTGCCCGCCGCGGCGCTGCGCTCGACGGCGTCGAGCACCCGCTGCACCTGCAGGCCGTCGTCGAACGAGGGCTCGGGCTGCGTGCCGTCGGCCAGCGCCCGGACGAGGTCGACGGCCTGGTGCACGAACCCGTGCTCGTAGCCCAGCCCGTGGCCGGCCGGCCACCAGGCGCCCACGTACGGGTGGTCGGGCTCCGTGACGACGATCCGCCGGAAGCCCGCGGTGCGGCCGGGCTCCGTCGCGTCGAACAGGTGCAGGACGTTCATGTCCTCGAAGTCGAACGCGATCGACCCCGCGGTGCCGTTGACCTCGAGCCGGATGGCGTTCTTGCGTCCCCACGCCATGCGGGTGGCCTCGAAGGTGGCGATCCCGCCGCCCGTCAGGCGGGCGAGGAAGGCGGTGGCGTCGTCGACGGTCACCGGGCCCGTGCCCGCCCCGCCCACGCCGTGCAGCGCCGACCCGCCCTCGGCCGGGTGCGGCCGCTCGTGCACGAACGTCTCCAGCAGGCCGCTGACGCCGGTCAGCCGCTGCCCGGTGACGAACTGCGCGAGGTCCACGGCGTGCGCGCCGATGTCCCCCAGCGCGCCCGACCCGGCCTTCTCCTTGTCCAGCCGCCAGCTCAGCGGGGCGGAGGGGTCGGCCAGCCAGTCCTGCAGGTACTGCGCGCGCACCTGCCGGACCTCGCCGATCCGCCCCTCCGCGACGAGCTGCCGCGCGAGGGCCACGGCCGGCACGCGCCGGTAGGTGAAGCCGACCATCGCCAGCACCCCGTGGGCGGCTGCGCGCCGCGCGGCGGCGGCCATCTCCTCCGCCTCCGCGACCGTGTTCGCCAGCGGCTTCTCGCACAGGACGTGCTTGCCGGCCTCCAGCGCCGCGACGGCGATCTCGGCGTGGGTGTCCCCCGGCGTGCACACGTCGACGAGATGCACGTCGTCACGGTCGAGGAGCCGGCGCCAGTCCGTCTCCCACCCCTCCCAGCCGAGCCGCTCGGCGGCGGCCCGGGCCGCCTCGGCGCGGCGCCCGGCGAGGACGACCATCCGCGGGGTGCGCGGCAGGTCGAAGAACCGCGGCGCCACGCGCCAGGCCTGGGAGTGCGCGGCGCCCATGAAGGCGTGGCCCACCATCCCGATCCCGAGGTCCGCCCCCGGTCCGGTCTCGCTCATCGCTGCCCCTCTCGTGCGGCCGCGGCTCAGGACTCGAAGGCCGACGGCAGGTACTTGTCCACGTTGTCCGCCGTCACGACGGGCGCGAACAGCTGGATCTCGCGGGGCACCTCGACCTCGACGAGGTCGCCGAGCGCCTTCTCCTGGACGAGCAGGCGCGCGAGGCGGATGCCGTCGGCGGCCTGCGTGGACGGGTAGACGACGGTCGCCTGGAGGACGGAGTCGCCGGCCTGGATCTGCTCCATGACCTGCTGCGAGCCGGCGCCGCCGACCATGATGAACTCGTCGCGCCCGGCCTCCTCGATGGCGGCGAGGACGCCGACGCCCTGGTCGTCGTCGTGGTTCCACAGGGCGTCGATCTGCGGCGCGGCCTGCAGGAGGTTCGCGGCGGCGGCCTGCCCGCCCTGGACGGTGAAGTCCGCGGCGACGCGGTTGGCGACCTCGAGGCCGCAGTCGCCCAGGGCGTCGGCGAAGCCCTGGCTGCGGTCCTGGGTCAGCGGCAGCGAGTCGATGCCGGCGATCTCCGCGACGACGGCGTCGGGCTGGTCGCCGAGCTGCTCGCAGACGTAGGTGCCGGCCGAGACGCCCATGCCGTAGTTGTCGCCGAGGATCGTCGTGCGGGCGGCGAAGGGGCTGGAGAACTCGCGGTCGACGTTGACGACCGTGATGCCGGCCTCCATCGCCTCCGTGGCGACCTCGGTGAGCGCGGCGCCGTCGAAGGGCAGCAGCACGATGGCGTCGACGCCGTCGTTGATGAACTGCTCGATCTGCGAGATCTGGACGTTGACGTCGTTCGTGCCCTCCGCGACGCGGAGCTCGACGTCCTCGTACTTGTCGGCCTCCGCGATGGCGCCGGTGGTGATGGCACCCATCCAGCCGTGGTCGGCGGCGGGGGCCGAGAAGCCGATGACGACGGTGTCGCCGGGCTCGTCGTTGGCGACGGCGGGCTGCGCCGGCGCCTGCTGGCCGGTGCCCGTCTCCTCCTCGGCGACGGGGGTGTTCGACGTGCAGGCGGCCAGGAGGCCGACGGCGACGAGCGCGGTGCCGGCGACGACGACCGGACGGCGGCGGGCGGGGCGGGCGGCGGTGCGGGCGGCGGTGCGGGCGGTGGTGCGAGCGGACATGGGAATCCTCCTTGACTCCGGGCGGTGCGGGACGGGTGGTGCGGACGTGGGTGGGACGGACGGGCGACGAGGGGTGGGGCGCTGCGTGGGCCGCTGTGCGGGCCGCTGTGTGTGCCGCCGCGTGGGCCGCAGGGGGCGCGCGGCTACGTGCGGGCCCTCGGGGTGCGGGTCGCCAGCCGCTGCTGGAGCAGGACGGCGACGACGATGATGAGCCCCTTGGCCACGGACTGGGCCGAGGTCGACAGGTTGTTCTGGATGAAGATGTTCGTGAGCGTCGTGAAGATGAGGACGCCGAGCACCGTGCCGACGATGGTGCCGCGGCCGCCGGCCAGCAGCGTGCCGCCGACGACGACCATCGCGATCGCGTCGAGCTCGTAGAGGGAGCCGTTGGTGGAGGACCCGGACGTGGTCCGCGCCAGCATCATCACTCCGGCGATCCCCGCGGTGAGGCCGGAGAGCGCGTACAGGTAGAGGGTGTGGCGCCGGACGCGGATGCCCGCCAGGCGGGCCGCCTCCGGGTTGCCGCCGACCGCCACCGTGCGCCGGCCGAAGGTGGTCCGGTTGAGCAGGAACCAGCCGGCGACGGCCACGGCGGCGAACAGCCAGATGGACACGGAGACCCCGAGCAGCTCGGCACGGAAGGTGTCGAGGAAGGAGTCGACCTCCACGATCTGGGTCCGGCGGTTCGCGATGATCTCCGCGATGCCCCGGGCGGCGACGAGCATCGCGAGGGTGGCGATGAACGCGACGACCTTCCCGTAGGCGATGAGCGCGCCGTTGATGACGCCGCACACCACCCCCACCGCCAGCGCGGTGAACACCATGACGATCCAGTGGAAGCTCTCGGTCATCGCCTGCGTGGCCAGGGTCGAGGCCCACACGGACGCCAGACCCAGGACGGATCCCACGGACAGGTCGATGCCGCCGCCGGTGATGACGAAGGTCATGCCCACGGCGAGCACGCCGTAGATGGCGGCCAGGCGCAGGATCGTCATGACGTTGTCGAGGGACGCGAACCGGTCCCCCGCGGTCACGACGCCGACGACGCCGAGCGCCACGAGGGCGATGACGAGGCCGAGGTTGCGGCCGAGGCCGCCGCCGGGCAGCCCCCGGCGCCCGGGGGCGGCGACGTGCCCGGCGCCCCCGGCGCCCCGCTCGAGCGGGGCGGGCCGATCCGGGTCGGGCGGCACGCCGCCGGCCGTCGCCAGCGACGGCGGGAGGGACTCGCTCACGCGGCACTTCCTTCCATGACGAGGTCGAGGACCCGGTGCTCGTCGATCTCGTCCGACGGACCGGTGTGCAGGACGCGCCCCTCGGCGACGACGAGCACGCGGTGGGAGAGACCGAGGACCTCCTCGATCTCGCTGGACACGACGACCACCGCGTTGCCGGCCTCGGCGAGCGCGTGGACGAGCGCGTAGATCTCGGCGCGGGCCCCGACGTCGACGCCGCGGGTGGGCTCGTCGAGCAGGAGGACGCGGCAGCCGTGCACGAGCCAGCGGGCGAGCATCGCCTTCTGCTGGTTGCCGCCGGACAGGGTCCGGATGGGCCGGTCGGGGTCGGAGGGGCGCAGCTCGAGCGCCGCGATCTGCTCGGCGGCGGCCCGGCGCTCGCCCCTCTCGTCGAGCACGGGGCCCGCCGCGAAGCGGGAGAAGGTCGACAGGGTGACGTTGCGGTAGACGGGCTCGTCGAGCAGCAGCCCCTGGCTCTTGCGCTCCTCCGGCGCCAGGCCGATCCCCGCCGAGACCGCCGCGGGCACGGAGCCCGGCCGCAGGGTCCGCCCGCCCACGCGCACCGACCCGGAGGTCGCGCGCCGGGCGCCGAAGACCGTCTCGAGGATCTCGGAGCGGCCGGACCCGACGAGGCCCGCGAGCCCGACGACCTCGCCGGCGCGCACCGTGAAGGACACGTCGGAGAAGGAGCCGCGCAGGCCGAGGCCCTCGACCTGGAGGACCTCCTCCGCGCCGGCCGCCACGGGCGTGCGCGCCGGGAAGACCTGGTCGACGGCCCGGCCCGTCATGAGCCGGATGAGCTCGCGCGTCGGGGTGTCGGCGACGGCGAGGTTCTCCGCGACCGTCCGCCCGTCCTTGAGGACGGTGATCCGGTCCCCGATCTGGCGGATCTCCTCGAGGCGGTGCGAGATGTAGAGGACGGCCACGCCCGCGGCGGTGAGGCCGCGGACCACGCGGAAGAGGTTGGCGACCTCCTCCGAGTCCAGGACCGCGGACGGCTCGTCCATGATGATGAGGCGGGCGTCGTGCGAGAGGGCGCGGGCCATGCTGACCACCTGCTTGCCGGCCGCGGAGAGCTCGCCGACCTCCTTCTGCGGGGAGATGTCGGCGTGGCCGAGCCGCGCGAGCACCTCCGCCACGCGTCGCCGCACCGTGCGGCGCTGGGTGACCCCCGCCGTCGCGAGCTCGTGCCCGAGGTAGACGTTCTCGGCGACGGTGAGGCCGTCGACGACGTCGAGCTCCTGGTACATCGTGGCGATGCCGGCGCGCAGCGCCGCGACCGGCGAGGTGAGGGTGAGCGGCTCGCCCGCCCACGTGATCTCCCCCGAGTCGGGGCGGTGGGCACCCGCGAGGACCTTGATGAGCGTGGACTTGCCCGCGCCGTTCTGGCCGAGCAGGCAGTGGACCTCGCCGGGGCGGACCTCGAGGTCCACGCCGTCGAGCGCCTTCGCGCCGGGGAAGTGCTTCACGATGCCCCGCATGACCAGCAGGGGTGCTCCGTCGCGGCCCCCCGGAGGGCGGGCGCCGTCGCCGTTCTGGACGTCTTCGACCATGCGAGGAACGTACCGGGCTTCTGCCCGCTGTCAAGCAAAAGTCGCGACCTCGAGGTCACGGTTAGCACCGCGCTCACCCGAAGGGCTGTGCTTCACTGCTGCCATGCAGGAGCTGACCCGGGTCGTCGTGCGTGCCCAGGGCACCGGCGAGCTCTTCCAGCTGCTGCGCGACGGCCGCCCCCGGACCCGTGCGGAGCTCGCGCAGCTCACGGGCCAGGCGCGCAGCACGATCGCCGCGCGCGTGGACGCCCTGCTCGCCTCCGGGCTCGTGCAGCCGGCCGGGGAGGCCTCCTCGACCGGCGGCCGCCCGCCCGCCACCTTCGCCTTCCGGCCCTCCGCCCGCGTCGTGCTCGCGGTCGACCTCGGCGCGAGCCACGCCCGGCTGGCCGTGACCGACCTCGCCGCCACCGTGCTGGCCGACCACCACGAGACGATCGCGATCGCGGCGGGGCCCGAGGTCGTCCTCGACCGGGTCGCGGCGCTGGGCGCGAAGCTCGTCGAGCAGGCCGGACGCTCGCCCGCGGACCTCGTGAGCGTCGGCGTCGGCCTGCCCGGGCCGGTCGACCACGCGCGGGGGCGCCCGACGAGCCCGCCGATCATGCCGGGCTGGGACGACTTCGACGTGCCGGGGCACCTGCACCGCCTCCTCGGCGTGCCCGTGCTCGTCGACAACGACGTCAACCTCATGGCGCTGGGCGAGCACGGCACGGAGTTCCCCGACGTCGACCACCTGCTCTTCGTCAAGGTCGCCACGGGCATCGGCGCGGGCGTCATCAGCGACGGCGGCATCCGCCGGGGGGCGCAGGGGGCCGCCGGCGACCTCGGGCACATCGCCGTGCCGGGCGCCGCGGACGTCCTGTGCCGCTGCGGCAACACCGGGTGCGTCGAGGCCGTCGCGAGCGGCCGGGCGGTGGCGGAGCGCCTGTCCGCCGCCGGCGTCCCGGCGACCTCGGCCACGGACGTCGTCGCGCGGGTCCGCGCCGGCGACGCCGCGGCGTCCGCCGCCGTCCGCGAGGCCGGCCGGACGCTCGGCGAGGTGCTCGCCACCTGCGTGAGCATGCTCAACCCCTCCGTCATCGTCGTCGGCGGCCCCTTCGCCGACGCGGGCGAGTACCTGCTCGCCGGCATCCGGGAGGTCGTCTACCGGCGGTCGCTGCCGCTGGCCACGCAGCACCTGCGGATCGTGGCGAGCCGGACCGGCGGCCGGGCGGGCGCCCTCGGCGCCAGCGTCATGGCGACGCAGCACGTCCTGTCCGCCGAGGCGATCGACGCGCTCCTCGCGTGAGCGGACGACGGGTACCGTCGGCCGGGGCCGGCGGGGACGCCGCCGCGCCCACCGGTGGAGCACGAGAGGTCGTCCCGGGACGACGGGCCCGTCGAGGACGAAGGGGACCGCTGTGAGACAGGCGCTGGTGGTGCGGGGCGGCTGGGAGGGCCACGCCCCGGTCGAGACCACCGACCTCTTCCTGCCCTTCCTGCGCGACCAGGGCTTCGACGTGCTCGTCGAGGACACCCTCGAGGTCTACGCCGACGCCGACACCATGGACCGCACGGACCTCGTGCTGCACAGCTGGACCCTCGGGGAGATCCTGCTCGACGAGCTGCGCGGTCTGCGCGACGCGGTCGCCGCCGGCACGGGCCTGGGCGGCTGGCACGGCGGGATCGTCGACGCCTTCCGGCAGTCCCCGGAGTACGCCCAGCTCGTCGGAGGCACGTTCGTCGCCCACCCCGGCGGGGTCGTCCCCCACACCGTGGACGTCGTGCCCGGGCGGGCCGACCACCCCGTCGTCGCCGGCCTCGCGAGCATCCCGCTGCGGTCCGAGCAGTACTGGGTCGCCACGGACCCCCTCGTCGACGTGCTCGCGACGACGACCCTGCACCCGGGCGCCGGCGACCCGTGGCACGAGCCCGTCGTCTGCCCGGCGGTCTGGACCCGGCGATGGGGCGCCGGACGGGTCTTCGTCAGCACGCCCGGTCACCACACCGCCGACCTCGAGGTCCCCGCGATCCGCACCATCGTGGAGCGCGGGCTGCTCTGGGCCGCCCGGCCGCGGCCCTGACGGCCCGTCCGACGACGAGAGGACGGGGGGCGACGGTGCCGCGGGACGACCACTTCTCCGAGGTGGTGTGGGACGACGAGGCGCCGGCCGCGCCCGCACCGCCCCCGTGGGCCCGTCCGGGACGCCGGCTGCCGCGCCCGCCGCGGTGGGCCCTCCTCGCGCTCGCCGGCGCGCTCGTCGCCACCGCGGGCGGCGCCCTCGGGCTCGACCGGCTCCAGGTGCTGCGCACGGACGCCCGCCTCGCCCGCACCGAGGGGCTCACGGTCGGGCTGGCCCGGCCCCTCGTCGCCGCGTGGGAGGCGGACGGCTGGGGGACCTACGGCGCCGAGGGCGACCTGCTCCTCGTGCAGGGCTTCGAGGGCCTCGTGGCGCTCGACGCGGCGACGGGCGAGACGCGCTGGTCGCTCGAGGGCTTCTGCCAGGGCGGCGGGTGGCCGTCGCCGCGGCTCCGGGGGGACGTCGCGCCGCTCGGCGACCACGTCCTGTGCCAGACGGAGCAGGTGTACGGCGACGAGGTGGCGCGCGCCCCCGCCCTCACGGTGCACGACGCGCGCACCGGTGCGCTGGTGCGCACGCTGCCCGTGCCGGCCGACGGCGGCTGGGACGCCGTGGGCGACCTCGTCGTCACCTTCGCCGCGGACGCCGAGCGCCACCTCCTGGTGACCGCGACCGAGCCGGCCACCGGCACGGTCGCGTGGACCTACCGGTCGGACGCGCCCACGGAGGCACCGGGCGGCTGGGCGTGGCCGGCGGGCCCGGACCGGGTCGTGCTCGACCTGTCCTCGCAGCAGGTGGTGCTCGACGCCGCCACGGGCGAGCCCGTCGACCCGGCCGAGGAGGACGCGGGCGTCGCGCCGTGGATCGACGCCGACCAGCCCCTGCCCGACGGCCGCCTGGCGCGCCTGCGCGTCGTCGAGGACGAGCCGCTCGTGCAGCTCGTCGACGCCGACGGGACCGTCCGGCGGAGCCTGCCCGGCCTCCTGCTCGCGCCCGGGGTCGACGACGGCACCGCCCCCGGGCTCGTCGTGGTCCGGGAGGGCCTGTCGGGCGGGGCGCCGCCGGGCGTCTCCGGCCTCGACGGCACCACGGGGGACGCCCGGTGGGCGGCGCCCGTGGCGGCGGCCCGCGCGGACGTCGTGCAGGGGGTGGTGCTGCTGGGGGGCGAGGAGGGCGGGGTCGTCGCCCTGGACGCGGCCGACGGGCGCCGGCTGTGGCCGGGCGACGACCCCGTCGCCGAGGACGGGGCCCCGGCGGCCGCCGTGCTGGGCGCCGCCACGGACGGGCGGTCCGTGCTGCTGCCCGAGCCCGGGACGGACGGCTCGCGCCTCGTCGCCCGGGACCTGCGCACCGGGCGCGAGCTGTGGGCGCTCCCCACCGCCGACCGCGACGCGGTGCTGCACCGGCTGCCCGACGGGTCGGTCCTGGTCTCCTCCGGCGGGCGCCTCACGCGCTACGTCCCGCCGGAGGGATGAGGACCCCCGGCCTGAGAGCCGCGCCGTCGCGGGCCCGACCCGACGTGCGGGCCCCGACGCGGCACCGCAGGCTGGGCGCCGTGCCGCCGACCCCTCCGCGCCGCCCGCCGTCCCGCACGCCCGTGACGCCCGTGACGCCCGTGACGCCCGCCACGGGCCCGACGGCCCGCGCGGCCGCCCCGCCGGCACGGCGCCGGTCGTCCGACGCCCCCCGCCGGCGCGTCGTCGTCGTCATCGGTGCGTCCAGCGGCATCGGGCGGGCCACGGCCCACCTCCTCGCCGCCCGCGGGGACGCCCTCGTCCTGGCGTCCCGCAGCGCCGAGGCCCTCGAGCAGGTCGCCCAGGAGTGCCGCGAGCGCGCCCCGCGCCGGCGCCCGGGCCGCCCGCCCGCCGACGCCGGCGGCGGTCCCGACGTCCTCGTCGTCCCGACGGACGTGTCCCGGCGGGACGCGGTCGAGCGGCTCGTCGAGCGGGCGTGGCTCGCGCACGGCCGGGTCGACGCGGTCGTGCACGCCCCGGCCGTCGTGGCCTACGGCCGGTTCCAAGAGGTGCCGGCCGAGGTCTTCGACCAGGTCATCAGCACGAACCTGCTCGGGACGGCGAACGTCGCCCGGGCCGCGCTCGCACGCTTCGGGCCGGCGCGGCACGGGCACCTCGTGCTCGTCGGGTCGCTGCTCGGGCAGATCGCCACGCCGTGGATGAGCTCCTACGTCACGTCCAAGTGGGGCGTCCACGGCCTCGCCCGGGTCCTGCAGGCGGAGGCGCGCTCGCTGCCGGGGGTCGACGTCTCCCTGCTGGTGCCCGGCGCGGTGGACACGCCCGTCTACGCGCAGGCCGCCTCCTACGCCGGCCGCATCGGCCGCCCGCCGCCCCCGGTGGACCCCCCGGAGAAGCACGCCCGCGCCGTCCTGCGGCTCCTCGACCGGCCGCGCCGGACGCTCTCCGTCGGACCGGCGAACGGCCCGGGCACGGCCGCGTTCCGCCTGCTGCCGGGCCTGTACGACCGGCTCGTCGGACCCGGCATGTCCGTCCTCGGGCTCTCGCGCCGGCGCGTCGGGCCGCACGCGGGCAACGTCTTCGGCCCCGTGCCGGCCGGCGAGGCGGTGCACGGGCGGTGGGGACGGCACTGGCTGCGCGGGGTGGGCGTGCTCGCCGCCGGGGCCGGCGTCGCCGCGGGTGCCGGGCCGGCCGTGCGGGCCTGGCGCGCGCTCACGGCCGCCGTCGACGGGGCCTGACGCCCGGGGCGCACCGGCGGCTCGGGACGACCCTCCTGAGAGCACCCCCACGGCGGCGCCGCGCGCGTGGCCACGGGCACGCCCCCGTGGGACGCTCGCGGCAGCGAGCGGAGAGGCGGTGACGGTGCGCGAGGACCACTTCTCGGAGGTCCTGTGGGACGACGAGGTCGTCGACGCCCCACCGGTCGCACCGCGCCGCCCGCTGCCCCGCCCGCCCCGGTGGCTGGTGCTCGCGCTGGCGGGCGTCGTCGCCTCGGGCGGCGTGGTCGCGCTCGCCGTCGACCGCGCGCACGAGCACGCGCTGGACCTGCGGCTGGCCGCCACACCCGGGCTCGTGCCCGACCTCGGGGACCCGCTGGTGACCGGGTGGTCCACCGACGGCTGGGGCGTGCTCGGCGCGGCCGGCGACGTGCTCGTCGTCCAGCGCAGCGGGGGCGTCTCGGGGATCGACGCCGCCACCGGCCGCGAGGTCTACCGGCGCGACGGCGGCTGCTCCACGACCCAGGGCACCACCTGGTGGGACTGGAGCGGGACGGAGGTGCCGGGCACGGGGCTGCTCGTGTGCCAGCGGGACGAGTTCGGCAGCGCGGAGGTCGCCCCCGTCGTCGAGCTGACGGTCGTCGACGCTGCCACCGGGCGCGAGCGGTCGCGGCTGGAGGCCCCCGCGCGCGAGGGGTGGTGGACGCTCGGCGACCAGCTGTTCGCCCTCGGCCGCGACGCCACGGGGCACCTGACGGCCCAGACGAACGACCTGCCGACGGGCCGGACCACGTGGTCCTGGCGCAGCCCCGTGCCGTACGCGCCGGGCACGGGCATCGCGACCTGGCCCGTCGGGCGCACCACCGTCGTGCTCGAGGTCGCCGGCCGCTCCACCGCCGTCGACGTGTCCACGGGCCGCGAGGTGGAC
Source organism: Cellulomonas endophytica (assembly GCF_004123805.1). Classification (GTDB taxonomy): domain Bacteria; phylum Actinomycetota; class Actinomycetes; order Actinomycetales; family Cellulomonadaceae; genus Cellulomonas; species Cellulomonas endophytica. Next base: position 13,938 of record NZ_RWJX01000014.1, read on the forward strand.
GTCGACCCGGACGACGAGCACGACATCGGCGAGCCGCTCGTCCTGCGGGACGGCGGGACCGCGCAGGCCGTCCTGGGCGCCCGCGGCCTGCTGTCGGCCGTCGTCGTCGAGGACGCGGACGGCGGGGACCGCTTCCGCACGGACGGGGCGCTGCTCGTGCCCGAGGCCGACGACGGGTCGGCGCCGGGCCTGCTCCTCGTCGCGCACCACGACCCGGGCCGCTCCGACGGGCGGGACCTGGCCGCCCTCGACGCCGCCACGGGCGACGTGCGCTGGACCGCGGACCCCGAGGGCGGCCAGGTGGCGATCGTCCAGGGGGTCGTGCTCATCGCGACGAGCCGTGGCGTCGTCGGGCTCGACGCGACGGACGGGACCGAGCGCTGGTCCGTGGAGGACGCCGAGGCCGGCCGCGCCTGGGGCTTCGTCACGGACGGGCGGCGGGTCCTGCGCGTCGATGACGAGCCCCGCGGCGAGCGGCGCCTCGTGGCGCGCGACGTCCGCTCGGGCCACGAGGTCTGGTCCTCCCCCGTCGACGCCGCCGCGGGGTCCGCGCTCCAGCGCCGCGCGGACGGCAGCGTGGTGCTGTCGGGCGACCGGACCGTCACGCTGCTCGTGCCGCCCGGGGGTGCGCGGGAGGGCGGCGAGGACGGGCCGGCGAGCGTCCTCGAGGACGTGGCCGGGGGCGTGCCCGGTGCGTGAGGACCGCCTGGCCGCGGTCCTCTGGGACGACGAGCCGGTCGCCGAGCCCGCAGCCGCCGTACCCGAGGCCCGGTCCCCGGACCGGGGGGCGCACCGGGGTGCGGGCCGGACGTCCCGGGGGTCGTGGCGCCGCCGGGTCGCCGTCGTCGTCGCGCTCGTGCTGCTCGTCGGCGGCGGCGGGCTGCTCGTCGACCACCGGCGGGAGGCGACGCTCGCGGCGCGGCTGGCGGCGACCGACGGCCTGTCGGTCGACCTCGCCCGTCCGCTCGTGACGGCGTGGCGCACGACGGGCCGGTCGGTCGTCGCCGCCGGACCCGGCGGCTCCCTCGTCGTCCGCTCCGGCGAGGGGCTGGCGGGCGTGGACGCCGCGACCGGCGCCCGCACGTTCGCGCTGCCCGGCTCGTGCGTGGCCGCCACGGGCACCGGCGTCGCCCGCACCACCGTGCGCGAGGGCACCGGGCCCCTCGTGTGCCGCCGCGAGGACGAGGACCCCTTCCCCGGCGGGGCCCCCGAGGACCGGTCGCAGGACGCGCTCGGCGACGTGCCGCTCACGGTCCACGACCCCGCCACGGGCACGCTCCTGCGTACCGTGCGCCTGCCCGCCCGCGAGGGCTGGTGGGCGAGCGGGGACCGTCTCGTGGGGGTGGGCCGGGGGGCGGACGGGCACCGGGTCGTCACCGCGGCCGACCTCACCACCGGCGCGACCGTCTGGCGCTGGCGCACCCCGTCGGCCGCGTCCCCCAGCTCCTGGCTCTCCGCCCGCCGGCTGGACACGCGCACCCTGGTCCTGGAGGTCGGGGGCGAGACGACGGTCGTCGACCTCGAGGACGGCCGGGAGGTCGACGAGGACCTCGACGCCGAGCGTCCCCGGGGCACGCCCCTCGCCCTGCCCGACGGGACGACGGCCACGACGGTCGTGACCGCGCGCGGGCTGCGCCCCTCCGTCGTGGTGCACGACGCCGACGGCCGCGAGCGCCTGCGCCTCGCGGGCGACCTCCTCGTCCCCGAGGTCGACGACGGGTCCGCCCCGGGCCTGCTGCTCGTGCAGGGCGGCCGGGCCGACGAGGGCGTGCGCGCCGTCGACGCGACGACGGGTGAGGTCCGGTGGCGGGCCTCCGCGCGCGCCGGGCAGGCCGTCCTCGTGCAGGGCACCGTGCTGGCCGGCACGCGCGACGGGCTGGTCGCCCTCGACGCCGCCGACGGCCGCACCCTGTGGTCGGCGCGGGACGAGCGCGGCGTCGAGTCGTGGGGCTTCGTCACCGACGGCCGCCGGGTGCTGCGCGTGGACGCCCGGCTCGAGGGGCGGCGCCTCGTCGCGCGCGACGTCCGCTCCGGTCGCGAGGCCTGGGCCACGGCGCTGGAGGCCGCCCCGGAGGCGCTCCTGCAGCGCCGTGCCGACGGCACCGTCCTGCTGTCCGTCGACGACGAGGTGCGCCGCCTGGTCCCGCCGGCGTGACGCCGACGCAGCTCACGGGGACGGGGCCCCCGGGGACGGGGCCTCCGGGGACGTCGTCGGCGACGGCGCGGCCGACTACCCCACCGGGTCCAGGGCCGCGGTGACCGCCGCCTCGACGTGCAGGCGCGTCGTCGGGAAGACCGGCACGGGGCTGTCGCCCTCGCCGACGAGGAGCTCGATCTCCGTGCAGCCGAGCACCACGCCCTGGGCACCGGCCGCGACGAGCCGCTCGATCACGCCACGGTAGGCCTCACGGGACTCCGGGCGCACCACGCCGAGGCAGAGCTCGTCGTAGACGACCCGGTGCACCTCCGCGCGGTCGGCGGCGTCGGGCACGAGCACCCGCAGGCCGTGCGACGCCAGCCGGTCACGGTAGAAGTCCTGCTCCATCGTGAACGCCGTGCCGAGCAGCCCCACCGTGCCGAGGCCGGCGGCGCGGACGGCGGCCGCGGTGGTGTCCGCCAGGTGCAGCAGCGGGATCCCGACGGCCGCCTGCACCTGGTCCGCGACCTTGTGCATCGTGTTCGTGCACAGCAGGAGCAGGTCCGCGCCGCCGGCCTCGACGCCCCGCGCCACCTCCGCCAGCAGCTCCCCCGCCCGCTCCCACTCCCCCGCCACCTGGAGGCGCTCGACCTCCGCGAAGTCGACCGACGCCAGCAGGAGCCGGGCGGAGTGCAGCCCGCCCAGCCGCTCGCGCACGAGCTCGTTGGCCAGCCGGTAGTACACCGCGCTGGACTCCCAGCTCATCCCGCCCACCATCCCGATCGTCCGCATGCCTGTTTCCTACCCGGCGGGAGGCCGGGCCGCACCGCCTCTCGTCGGGCCGTCTCGCGCACTCCGCCTCGCTGCCGTCCGACCGACGCGCCTGTGGTCCTCCGGACGGCGCTCGGGGAGCGCACCCGCAGCGCGCCGGGTCTCCGCCGACCGTCCCGGCCCGACGACCGTCACCCCTTTCGTGATCGTCGTACCGCAACCGTGACCGCGTTCCCGCCCGCCGATCCCGACGGCTCCCTACTCTCCTGCCCAGGGGCCGCTCCGGTCCCCACCCGCAGATCAGGAGCCCGAGTGCCGCTCGTCCGCCGTCCGTCCACCCCCTCCCGGCCGACCCGCCGCCACCGGTCCCGCACGGGCGCGACCGCGCCGGGCCGGGCACTCCTGGCCGGCCTGGCCCTCCTCCTGGTGCCGGGCTGCGGCGCGACCCCCGGGACGACCTCCGAGGGGACCTCGGCCCCCGCGGCGACGGACGTCAGCGCCGCACCCTCCGCCGCGGAGAGCCCGGCGGCGACGACGACCGCGGTCCCGGCGTCCGCCGACGGCACAGGAGACGGCACGGGAGACGGCACGGCGGGTGCCACCGGCACCGCGGCGGGCTGGCCGGCGGGCGCCGGGGACGCGGTCGCGGTCTTCCTCGACGCGTGGCGGTCCGGCGACGGCGCGGTCCTCGCGACCTTCGACGGCGGGGACGGCGGCGTCGCGCTCGAGGGGGCCACCGCCCGGGCGACGACGGGCGCGGGCGAGTGCTCCCCCGAGCCCGGGACCGCCGGCAGCCCCGACGTGGTCGTGTGCGCGTTCGACGTCGAGGAGGGCGACCACTACGGGCTCGTCGTGCGGTTCAGCCCGCGCGCGGACGGCACCTGGTCCGCGTCGGGCGGGCCCAGCGGCTGGGGCTGACGGGCGGGCCTTCCGCGGACGCGCGCCGTGCCGCAGGATCGACCCATGCGCGTCCAGCGGATGGTCCACGTGCTCGACGCCCCCGACCTCCATGCCGAGAGCGCGTTCTGGGCGGCCCTCCTCGACGGCACGGTCGACGCCGAGGACGACTGGCACTCGGTGGTGGTCGACGGCGAGTGGCGGATGGGCTTCCAGCTCGCGCCGGACCACGTGCGCCCGGTCTGGCCGGACGGGCCCCAGCAGCAGCAGGTCCACCTCGACCTGTGGGTCGACGACTTCGCCGAGGCGCACCGCCGGGCCCTCGCGCTCGGCGCGACGCTGCTGAGGGCCGCGGAGGACCCGGAGACCACCGACGAGGTGTTCCAGGTGTACGCCGACCCCGCCGGCCACCCCTTCTGCCTGTGCCGCGGCCCTCTGCCGGCCGCGGGGGCGACCCCGTGACCCGCATCGCCATCGACGCCGCCACCGCGCTCCGCATCGTCGCGGACGGGGTCGTCGTCGCCGAGGGGCATGCTCTCGTCGCGCCGAAGGTCCTGCAGTCCCACGCGCTGTCGGCCCTGTACCGCGAGGTCCGGCGCGGTGAGCGGACGGCGCAGGAGGCGAAGGACCTGCTCGAGGGCCTGGCGGCGCTGAAGGTACGCCTCCTCGGCGACCGGGTCTCCCGCGCGGTCGCCTGGCAGGTGGCCGAGAGCCTGGGGTGGGAGGACACCTCCGCCGCGGAGTACGTCGCGGTCGCCCGGCTCCAGGCGGACGTCCTCGTGACCGTCGACGAGGCGCTGGCGCGCGCGGTCGAGGGCGTGGTGCCCACCGCCGCGTTCACGACGCTCACCACCCCGGCGTGAGCGCCCCGCCGGAGCCGACCCCGGCCGGACCCTGGCCCCGGCGCGGACCCGTCTCCTAGGCTCGTGGCCGTGCCCGGACACCGGATCTTCGCCACCCCGCTCGCCGCGATCCACCCGCACTACGTCGCGAAGGCGGAGCGCAGGGGCCGCACCCGGGACGAGGTCGACCAGGTCATCTGCTGGCTGACGGGCTACGACGCGGCCGGCCTCCAGGGGGCGTTGGACGCGCAGGTCGACCTCGAGACCTTCTTCGCGCAGGCCCCGGCGATGAACCCGAACGCCGCGCTCATCACCGGCCTCATCTGCGGGTACCGCGTCGAGGACATCGAGGACCCGCTGATGCAGCGGATCCGCTGGATGGACAAGCTCGTCGACGAGGTCGGCCGCGGCAAGAAGATGACGTCCATCCTCCGCGGCTCGACCCCCGTCAGCGCCTGAGCACCCTCGTCTCCGACACGATCACGGGACCGGTCCCTCGGCCCTGCCCCACGAGACGCCGCACCTGCGGTCGGACCCGCCTTTCCGGGTCTTGTCGCCGGTCCGGCACGGGCCTGCCGGACGGTCAGCGGGACCGCGTCGTGCGACGATCGCCGGCGTGAGGTTCTCCTTCCGCGGCCCCCGCCCCGAGCCGGAGGCACCGGTGCCTCCGGAGCACGGGCACGAGCACGACCACCCCGCGTGGTGCACGTGCAGCAGCGCGGAGGAGGATCGGCGCCGCATCGAGGAGCACGGCTGGCTCGTGGTCACGGTGCCGGCCGAGGACGAGGAGCCCTGGGACTTCCACTACACGGCCGGTCTGACGGCGAAGGACCTGCCGGAGCTGGTCGTGTACGGCCTTCCGGCGGAGGTGGCAGGGGCCGTGCTGAATGACCTCGCATCCGCCCTCGTCGGCGGCGCGACGATCGTGGACGGACAGCCTCTCGTCGAGCTCCTCGAGGGCCCCTTCCACCCGCAGCTGCGGACCGCCGTGCGTCGAAGGGCTCCCCTCGGCGTGGCGGAGGAGCAGTACGGCGACCAGGTGCGCGTGCGCCAGCTCGTGCTGCCCGACCGCGAGAACCGGATGCCGTGGGATCCCGACTTCGACGAATCGTTCTCGCAGCCCGTCCTCTACGCCTGGGCCCCCGTCCCGCCTCCTGGCCGCTGACGACCACGAAGCGCCTCACGGGCCGTCCGCAGTGCGCCGGGGCCGCCGCAGCGAGGGCGCTTCTCGTCGCCGCGCACGACCGTCGGCGATGTGTCGGTCCAGCTCGTCGCGGCCGATGACACTCCTCCCCGTGATGACCGCGTGGGCGAGCGACGGCAGCGCGAGCAACGGCCGGAGGTCGAGGGCGGGGTCGTCCTCGCGCGGGGACGACTCGAGCGAGAGCGAGTGGAGACGTCGCGAGGTGGGCGACCAGCCGCGGGTGTTCACCGTGCTGAGGGAGACCGGGAGTGACGCCCAGTCGACCTCGACGCGCCGCGACCCCCGGCCGTCGATCGCGTAACCCCTCAGCGACGCGGCGTCGAACGAGAAGCCGTCCACGCCGACCTCGAAGGCGCGCCGGAACCGTTCCCGGTCCCATGGCTGACGGACGTAGGCGATCCCTCCCATCGGGCCAGTGTCCTGCCCGTGCGGGGAGGCAGCGGGGAGGCTCCGTGACAAGGGGGCGTCAACGTCGGCGGGCGCCGCGTCAAGGACGCGTGAAGACCGGCTCCCCCGCGGCACGCGTGGGGTGGGGTCGGGGACGTGCTCACCACCTCCATCAAGCGGCTGTACGTCGGCCGCCCCCTGCGCAGCGACCGCCTCGGCGAGACGCTGCTGCCCAAGCGGATCGCGCTGCCGGTCTTCGCCAGCGACCCGCTGTCGTCGGTCGCCTACGCCACGCAGGAGATCCTGCTGGTCCTCGCCCTCGGCGGGTTGGCGTACCTCTACCTCGCGCCCTGGGTGGCGCTCGCGGTCGTCGTGCTGCTGGCGCTCGTCGTGGCGTCCTACCGGCAGGTCGTCCGGGCCTACCCCAGCGGCGGCGGCTCCTACGAGGTCGCCTCGCGCAACCTCGGGCCGACGGCGGGGCTCGTCGTCGCGGCGGCGCTCCTCGTCGACTACGTCATGACGGTGGCCGTGTCGGTGGCGGCGGGGGTCGACAACATCGTCTCGGCCGTGCCCGCGCTGCACCCGTACCGGGTGGTGGTCTGCGTCGGGCTCGTCGCGCTGCTCATGACGATGAACCTGCGCGGGGTGCGGGAGTCGGGCCGGGCGTTCGCCTGGCCGACGTACCTGTTCATCGCGGCCGTGCTCGTCATGGTCGCCGTCGGGCTGGGCCGGGCCGTCGCCGGGGACCCGCCCGTCGCGGAGTCGGCCGGGTGGACGGTGCGGCCCGAGCAGGTCGGGCTCACGGGGCTGGCGCTCGTGCTGCTGGCCCTGCGGGCCTTCGCGTCCGGGTGCACGGCGCTGACCGGCGTCGAGGCGATCTCCAACGGCGTGCCCTCCTTCCGCCCGCCGAAGCGCGAGAACGCCGCCCGCACCATGCTCGCGATGGGGCTCGTCGCCATCACGCTGTTCGCCGGGATCACCGCGCTGGCGCTCGTCGCGCACGTGCGGGTCGCCGAAGACACGTGCGCGCTCGTCGGGTTCCCGGGCGACTGCACGACGGACCCGCAGCGCACGGCCGTCGCGCAGCTCGCCGCGGCGGTGTTCGGCGCCGGGGGCGTGGGGTTCTACCTCGTCCAGGCCACGACCGCGCTGGTGCTGGTGCTCGCCGCCAACACGGCGTTCAACGGCTTCCCGATGCTCGGCGCTATCCTCGCCGACGACCGCTACCTGCCCCGCCAGCTCCACACGCGCGGCGACCGGCTCGCGTTCTCCAACGGCATCGTCGTGCTCGCCGCGGTCGCCGGCGGGCTCCTGTGGATGTTCGACGCCTCCGTCACCCGGCTCGTCCAGCTCTACATCCTCGGGGTGTTCACGTCCTTCACGGTCAGCCAGGTCGGGATGGTGCGGCACTGGGGCCGCGCGCTCGCCGCCCCGGGTCTGGTCGACGAGGACCGGCGCCGCCTGCGCCGCTCGCGCCGGGTGAACGCCGCCGGCGCGGTGGCGACCGGGCTCGTGCTCCTCGTCGTGCTCGTCACGAAGTTCACGCACGGCGCGTACCTCGTCGTCCTCGCCGTCCCGCTGCTCGTCCTGCTCATGCGGGCGATCCGCCGCCACTACGCCCGGGTCGCCGCCGAGCTCGAGCCCGCCCCCGGCGGGATCCCGCTGCCGCCGCGGGTGCACGCCGTCGTGCTCGTGTCGCAGCTGCACAGCCCGACGCTCCAGGCCCTGGCCTACGCGCGCGCCACGCGCCCGGACACGCTCACCGCCCTCACCGTGGCCATCACCCCCGACGAGGCCGACGCGCTGCGCCGCGCGTGGGCCGAGCGGGACGTCCCCGTGCCGCTGACGGTGCTCGACTCGCCCTTCCGCGACGTCACCGGTCCCGTCCTGGCGCACGTGGCCCGGCTGCGGGAGCAGCGGCCGGAGGACCTCGTCGTGGTCGTCGTGCCCGAGTACGTCGTGGGGCGCTGGTGGGAGGGGCTGCTGCACAACCAGAGCGCCCTGCGGCTCAAGGCCCGCCTGCTCTTCCAGCGGCGCGTCATGGTCGTCAGCGTCCCGTGGCAGCTCGCGTCGAGCCACGGGCAGGGGCACGGGCACGGGGACGGGCACGGGGGCGACGAGGGGCGCGGCCGGGCGGGACGTCGGCCCGAGCGCACGCCCGTCGCGGCGTCGACAGGGGCCGGGGGGACGAGCGGACCGGGCGGGACGGGCGGGCAGGGGACACTGCTGCCATGACGAGCCCCCGCGCGACGGCCGACGGACGGCTGGCGCGCACCGGCCGCCGCCGGGCCCTCGTCGCGTCCGTGGCCGCGGTGGTCGGCCTGGCCGTCCTCACCGCGGTGCTCGTCGCGGCCCGGCCGGCACCGTCGCTGCCCGTCGTCGTGCTGCTCTACCTCGTGCCGGTCGTGCTCGCGGCGGCGGCCGGGGGCACCGTCCCGGCGGCGGCGTCGGGGGTCGCGGCGGCGGTGCTCGTCAACTACTTCTTCGTCGAGCCGCTGCACACGCTGGAGATCGGCAGCCGGCAGGACGTGGTGACCCTCGCGGTCTACGTCGGCGTCGCGGTGGTGGTGGGCCTGGCCGTTGACGCGGCCGCCCGGTCCCGCACCACCGCCGCCCGGCGCGCGGTCGAGGCCGCGCTGCTGGCGCGGGCGAGCACGGGGCCGGTCGAGGAGGGGTCGCTCCCCCGGCTGCTGGGCCAGGTCGCGGAGGCCTACCGAATGAGCACGGTGGCGCTCCTCGAGGACGGGGCGGAGCGCGAGCGCGTGGGACCGCCACCCGCCGGCACCCCGACGCACGTCGTCGCCGCGGGCGGGGGCGTCGAGCTGCACGGCTGGGGGCCGCGCCTGTTCGCGGAGGACCGCGGGGCCCTGGAGCGGCTCGCCGCCGCCGCCGCCCGGGCGCTGGAGACGCAGCGGCTGGCGGCGGGTGCCGCACGGGCGGAGCGGCTCGCTCGGGTCGACGAGCTGCGGGCCGCGCTGCTCGGGGCCGTCGGGCACGACCTGCGCACCCCGCTGGCGGGCATCAAGGCCGCGGTCTCCGGGCTGCGGCAGCGGGACGTGGTGCTGTCCGAGCAGGACCGCGACGAGCTGCTCGCCACCGTCGAGGAGTCCGCCGACCGGCTCACCGGCGTCGTCGACAACCTGCTGTCCCTCAGCCGGCTGCGCGCCGGGGCGCTGGCCGTGGACCTCGCCCCGACGCCGCTCGACGCCGTCGTGGCGGCCGCCGTGCTCGGCACCGACACCGGCGGCGTCGCCGTCCTCGTCGACGTCCCCGACGACCTGCCGCCGGCCCGCGCGGACGCCGGCCTCCTCGAGCGCGTCGTCGCCAACCTCGTCTCGAACGCGTGCCGGGCGAGCCCGCCGACGTCCCCGGTGCGGGTCGAGGGCGCGAGCGCCGACGGCCGGGTGCTGCTGCGGGTCGTCGACCACGGCCCCGGCGTGCCCCCCGAGCGCCGGGAGGCGATGTTCGTGGCGTTCCAGCGGCTCGACGACACCACGGGCGACGGGCTCGGCCTCGGGCTGGCGGTCGCCCGGGGCTTCACGGAGGCGCAGGGCGGCACGCTCGTCGTCGGGGACACCCCCGGCGGCGGCCTCACCCTGACCGTCGAGCTGCCGGTGGCGGCATGACGCGCATCCTCGTCGTCGACGACGAGCGGCAGCTCGTGCGCGCGCTGCGGATCATGCTCGTCGCCCGCGGCTACGAGGTCGAGACCGCCGGCGACGCCCGGACGGCGCTGGCGCTGGCGGCCCGCACGCCGCCGGACCTCGCGGTCGTCGACCTCGGGCTGCCCGACGCCGACGGCCTCGAGGTGGTCCACGGCCTGCGCGGCTGGACGACGCTGCCGGTGCTCGTGCTGTCCGCCCGGGACGCGCAGGCGGCGAAGGTCGCCGCGCTCGACGCCGGCGCGGACGACTACGTGACGAAGCCGTTCGGGATGGACGAGCTGCTGGCCCGCGTCCGGGCGGCGCTGCGGCGCGCCGGGTCCTCCCCCGACGTGCCGGCGGTCCGCACGCCGGACTTCACCGTGGACCTGGCCGCCCGGCGCGTCACGACGGACGCCGGCGACGTCCGCCTCACCCCGACGGAGTGGCACCTGCTCGAGCTCCTCGTGCGCAGCCCCGGGCGTCTGGTCACCCAGCGCGAGCTCCTGCGGACCATCTGGGGGCCGGCGTACGAGACGGAGACGAACTACCTGCGCGTCCACCTGGCAAACCTGCGCCGCAAGCTCGAGCCGGAGCCGTCGCGGCCGCGCTACCTCGTCACGGAGGTCGGCATGGGCTACCGGTTCGAGGGTGCCGCGACGTCGGGCCCGACCGGGAGCGGCGGGGCGCCGCCCGGCTGACCCGGCACGCGCTCGAGCCGGGTCCACGTCGCCCAGCCGCGCTCGCGCATGAGGTCGAACATCCGCACCATCCGCGGGTCGGTCTCCAGCGCCAGCGCGTCGAGCAGGTCGAAGGCGGCAGGGTCCTGCGCCCCGCCGAGCGGGTCGTCCCCGCCGGCGGCCACGGCCTCCTCCGCCAGGCCGGCCATGAGGTCGGCCGCCTCCACCAGCAGCGCGTCGTCGATCTCCTCCCCGTCGGCGAGCTGGGAGAGCACCCGGTAGAGCCGGACGACCTGCGGGTCCTCCAGGGAGGCGAGCTTGCCCGGCATCCACGTGAGCACCTGCTCGGGGAAGCGGGCGGCGACGAGGATCCAGCCGTCGCGCTCCCCCTCGAGCACGCGGCCCGAGACGCCCAGGGCGCGCAGGGCGTCGAGGTACGCGACGACCTCGGGCGGCAGGACGAGCGCGTCGCCGGCGGCGAGCCGGGCGATCTGGGCCCGGCTGCGCTCGAGGCGGCGCACCTCCTCGCGCAGCCGGGCGTCGATGCGGCGGACCGCGGCGGCGAACGTCTCCTCGTCGGCCTCCAGCAGCGGGGCGATCTCCGACAGCGGGACGCCGGCCTCCGTCAGGGTGCGGATCCGCACGAGCGCGACGACCGCCTTCGCGCCGTACCGCCGGTACCCCGACGGGTCCCGGTCGGGCTCGGGCAGCAGCCCGATCTGGTGGTAGTGGCGCACGGCGCGGACGGTCACCCCCGCGTAGGCCGCCAGCTGTCCGATGGTCAGCACGGTCCCGATCCTGCCCCTCCCGCCCGCCGGGGCGGGAGGGGTCGCCGGCCGGCGGTCACGAGAGCTTCCGACGGTAGGTGCGGGCCGCGACGAGGACCGCGAGGACGAGCAGGCCGACGCACCAGGCCAGCGCGGTCCAGATGCCCGTGCCGACGGGCTGCTGCGTCAGCAGCGCGCGCAGGGCGTCGACGATCGCGGTGACCGGCTGGTGCTCGGCGAACCATCGCACCGGGCCGGGCATGGCGTCGGTGGGCGCGAAGGCCGAGCTGAGGAACGGCAGGAAGACGAGCGGGTAGGAGAACGCGCTCGCCCCCTCCACCGAGGTCGCCGTGAGGCCGGGGATCACCGCGAGCCACGTGAGCGCCAGCGTGAAGAGCAGCATGATCCCGACGACCCCGAGCCAGGCGGGGACGGCCGCACCGGAGCGGAACCCGATCGCCACGGCGACGCCCACGACGAGCACGAGCGAGACCACGTTGGCGACGAGCGACGTCAGCACGTGCGCCCACAGCACCGACGTGCGCGCCACGGGCATGGAGCGGAACCGCTCGAGCAGGCCGCCCTGCAGGTCGAGGAACAGGCGGTACGCCGTGTAGGAGACGCCGGTGGCCACCGTGATGAGCAGGATGCCGGGGAGCAGGTAGTCCACGTAGGACCCCGCTCCCGCGCCCGCCCCGGTGTCGATGGAGCCGCCGAGGACGAAGACGAAGAGCAGCATGATGGCCACCGGCATGACGGCCGTGGTGACGATGGTGTCGGGGCTGCGCAGCACGTGCGTCAGCGACCGTCGGGTGAGCACCGCGGTATCGCCCCAGAAGTGCCGGTCCATCACAGGTCCCCCTCGCGCTCGGTGGTGCGGGTCGTGGTGCTCGTGGTGCTCGCGGCGCTCGTGGCGGTGGAGGGCTCGGCGGGGACGCCGCGTCCCGACGCCGTCAGCGCGAGGAACACGTCCTCGAGGCTGGGCCGCTTCTCCACGTACTCCACGCGCGCGGGCGGCAGCAGGGCGGTGAGCTCGGCGAGCGTCCCGTCGACGAGGATCCGTCCCCCGTGCAGGATCGCGATGCGGTCCGCGAGGCGCTCGGCCTCCTCCAGGTGCTGCGTCGTGAGCAGGACGCTGGTGCCGCCGGCGGCGAGCTCGGCCACCGCCGCCCACACGCCCAGCCGGGCCTCCGGGTCCAGGCCCGTGGTCGGCTCGTCGAGCACGACCACCGCCGGGTGCCCGACGAGGCTCATCGCCAGGTCGAGGCGGCGCTGCATGCCGCCGGAGAAGGTCGCGGCCCGACGGCCCCCGGCCTCGGTGAGGGAGAAGCGGGCCAGCAGCTCGTCGGCGATCGCGCCCGGGCGGGGCAGGTGACGCAGCCGGGCGACGAGCTCGAGGTTCTCGCGGCCGGTGAGCAGCCCGTCGACCGCCGCGAACTGGCCGGTGAGGCTGAGCGAGGCGCGCACGTCGCGCGCCTGTGTGGCGACGTCGAAACCGTTCACCGACGCCGTGCCGGAGTCGGCGCGGAGCAGGGTCGACAGGATCTTCACGAGGGTCGTCTTGCCGGCGCCGTTGGAGCCGAGCAGGGCGAGGACGCTGCCGCGGGCGACGTCGAGGTCGACCCCGCGGAGCACGGCGAGGTCGCCGTAGGACTTCGTGAGGCCACGGACGCGGACGGCGGGGCCGGAGGAGGCCGCGGCGGGTGCGGCGGCTCGGGTCGGGGTGGGTGCGGGGGCGGGTTCTGCGCTCATGAGACGAGCGTCGGGGGTTGACGCTGCGTCAGGGTCAAGCCCCTGTCGACGACGGGATCCGCACCCTCACGTCGGCCGCCCCGGCGGACCACCCGCCCCGGAGCCGCGGGGCCTGCCGAGCGGGACCGGTCGGGCGCCGGACCGGTCCCGCCGTCGGTCAGAGGGGCTCGACCCGGTCGGCCTGCGGCCCGCGGTCGCTCTGGCGCACCATGAAACGGACGCGGTCGCCCTCCTGCAGGCCCTCGCCGCCGCGCACGACCGACACGTGCACGAAGAGGTCCGCGCCACCCGAGTCCGGGGTGATGAAGCCGAAGCCCCGGTCCGCGTCGTAGCGCGCGACGACGCCCTCGCCGCCCCGGGCGGGGGCACCGGGGTTCGCCGGGCGCTCGGAGCGGCCGCGCGGGCCCGCCGGACCCCGGTCGCGGGAGCCGCCGGCGCCCCGGTCCCGGGAGCCGGCCGGGGCCCGGTCGCGGGGGGCCGCGGCCGCGCGGCCGCGGGGGGCCGGGCCGCCCACCAGACGGACGTCCCGGGCCTGGGGCCCCTTCTCGCCGTCGACGACGCCGAAGGTCACCCGGTCCCCCTCGGCCAGCTCGGCGAGCCCGCCCGCCAGCGACCGGGCGTGCGCGAACACGTCCCCGCCGCCGGAGTCCGGCGCGATGAAGCCGAAGCCCTTCTCCGCGTCGTACCAGGTGACGGTGCCGTCGGCGCCGTCGGCGACCGCCGCGGACCGGGCCGGCTCGGGGCCGAGCGGCAGCAGGTGGTCCGCCTGCGGACCCTTCTCCCCGTCGACGACGAGGAACGCCACGCGCTGGCCCTCGACGACCACGCCGCCGCCCACGATGGCCGAGCTGTGCACGAAGATCTCCGGCCCCCCGTCCTCGGGCGTGAGGAAGCCGTACCCCTTGCTCGGCTCGTACCAGGTGACGGCGCCGAGCAGGCCGAGCGGCGCGTCCGGCGGCACGTCGCCCGTCACGTGGACCCGGCGCGCCTGGGGGCCGCGGTCGCCCGCGCCCACCTCGAACTCGACGACCTGGCCCTCGCGCAGGAGCCGCGCCCCGTCGTCGTCGACGACCTCGGACGCGTGCACGAACAGGTCCTCGCCCCCGTCGTCGAGCGCGATGAAGCCGAACCCCCGCTCGGCGTCGAACCAGCGGACTGTTCCCTGCGGCACGGTGGACTCCTCGTCGGAAAGCTGCGGTCGGTGCCCCCTAGTGTCCCCCGCCCGCGGGGGCCCGCGGTCGTCGGGCACCGGCCGGTGCCGTGGGCCCCGCCGCTCTCCGACGAGGCGGCACCCCCGGGCGTCGGCGGCGGCGACCACCGGGGCGGCGCAGCGCGGGCCGCCCGACCCCTCGCGGCACCGGCCGGCCCGGCGGGCGGTCTCCTCAGTCGCTGAGGGCGCCGGAGGCGGCGGCGAGGCCCGACACGAACGCGAGGACCAGCGCCCAGACCACCGGCTCCGACACCATCGCGGCGGCGACGCGACGGCGGAGGGCCCGAGGAGCGTCGTGGCTCATGCTCGGACGGTAGACCTCGCCCTCCGGTCGCGGAAGCACGCGTCGACCACGGGTCCCTGCCGTCCGGTGACCGAGGTCCCCGCGGTGGCCGCAGCCGGACACGCCGCCCACCCCTGCACGGTGCGCCGACCGGCGATCATGGGCGGGTGGAAGCGTCGTCGCCCGTGCCGCCCGGTCCCCTCCGACCGGTCGACGACGAGGTCCCGACCGGGCCGGGCGAGCGGGTCCTGCTCCTCGAACGACTGGCCGTCGTGGTGGTCGCCGTCGCCGTGGTGGTGATCACCGGTGCCGACCCGCGGGCGATCGCCGCGGTGGCCCTCCTGGTCGGGGTCGTCGCGGAGGTCCGGGAGGACGAGCTCCGACCCGGCCCGACGCGACGACGGCGTGTGCTCGTCCACACGGGCACCACCGCGGTGATCGTCCTCGTCGCCGTGGTGGTCGTCCCGCGATGGGGGGATGCTCTCGCCGTCGCGCTCGCCGGCGGTGGGATGCTCGCGGGCCGGGCCCTCGTCGCCCTGGTGCGCGACACGCGGGACCGCGCGAGCGCCTAAGGAGGCCGCGGGCGGCGGCGGAGCGCGGCCCTGTCCCCCTGAGACACGACCGTGACGGCGTGGCGGGACCGGACCGCCGCTGCGCGGACCGGGAGCGCTCGTGCTGCGGACCCGGCACCAGCGCCCGGGCCTCCTCCGACCGACGACGAGCGGGTCGTCCGCCACGGCCGGCGTCAGCGCCCGTCCGTGCTCCCCCGGACGGAGCGGACCGGCGTCGCGTCCGCTCAGTCCGGCGGCGGCACCGCCGACGGGTCGTCGTCGAGCTCGCCGGGTTCCGGCACGCCACCGCCGTCCTCGGCCGGCTCGACCTCGGGCGTCGAGTCGTCCGAACCGTCGGACTCCGCTCCCGCCTCGAGCACCTCGGGGGTGACCTCCTGCTCGAGGCTCGGGTAGCCGTAGCCGCCCTCGCCCGTCGTCCCGGGTCCCGCGTCCTGCGCCGCGTCGCTCATGGTCGCCCTTCCTGCCGTGCCCGGGCCGTCGCGGACCAGGTCGCCCTCATGGTCGGCGCCCCCGCTGCGCCGCGCCATCGGGACGTCGCGCTGATCGCGCCGTGCGCACCGGGTCTCCGCCCCGCGGATCACAGGTCGGGGTGGGTCGAGGAGTCCCGCCACGGGTCCAGACCGCCTGGACCCGTCGAGCCGCCCTGGGTCTCGCGGAGCAGCGAGAGCAGCCGGTGCACGGACCCGGTCACCGCCTCCTGGACAGAGGAGCCTTCCGCGAGAGCGGTCACCGCGGTTCCGTCGGCGACCGCCAGCACGAGGCGTGGCGCGCCCGGATCGGGTGCCAGCCCTGCACGCGTCAGCACGCGGTGCACGAGGTGCTCCAGGCGTGCGTTCCAGGCGACCACGACCGGACGCAGGCGTGGGTGCCGACCCGCGTCGAGGTACCGCTCGTACATCAGCAGCATCCGGGCGCTGGACTCGTCCGCGCCGATGATCTGGGCGACGGCCTGGGCAGCCAGGTCGACGCCGAGGTCGTCCGGGAGGCGATCGACCACCTCCTGCGCCCGGACGACCCATGTGTCCGCGAGGTGCTGCAGGGCTTCGTCGCGCAGGTCCTCGGCAGAGGCGAAGTAGTACGTGGTCGAGGCCAGGGGAAGCCCGGCACGGGTGGCGACGGCGCGGTGGCTGAGCGCGCCGAGTCCGTGCTCGAGCAGCAGGTCGGCGGCGGCGGCGATCAGCGCGTCCCGCCGCTGCTGACCGCGCGCGTACCTCGTCGCCGGAGCTGCCACGTCAGTGCGCGCTGCTGGTGAGCTGCAGACCGACCACGCCGGCCACGATCAGCACGATCGAGACGAGCTTGAGGACCTCGATCGACTCCCCCAGGAAGACCATCCCGACCACGGCGGTCCCGACGGCCCCGATGCCCGTCCACACGGCGTAGGCGGACCCCACGGGCAGGGTGCGCAGACCGATCGCCAGCAGCGTGAAGCTGGAAGCGGCGAACACGACGAACATCACGCTCGGGACGAGCCGTGAGAACCCCTCGCTGGCCTTCAGGGACAGGGCGAACCCCGTCTCGAGCAGGCCGGCGATGACGACGAGCGCCCAGGCCATGGCAGGGCTCCTCTCTCAAGTTGGTACGGATGTGCCATAACAGTGGCACGCCCGTACCAGTTTGGCAACCACCGCGCCGTCGTCGACCCTCGCCGCCGCTGGCGGCCCGTGTTGCCGAGCACCGCCGCCCCCTCCGCGTCACGACGGTCGCCCGCCGGGCACTCGCGCCGTCGGGGGCCCGGCCCCGGCGCCGTGATGACGCGGTCTCGACATCCGTCGGCCGAGGTCCGCCTCTCCGGCGGCACGCCGCGCCCGAGGTGGTAGAGAGGCCGCGGGCGGGTGGGATCGTCGGCGCATGACCGATCGCGACGCCGTTCCCCCGCACGACAGCAGCTCGCCCGATCCGGGTTCCGGCGGCACGGCGCTGCGCGACCGATGGTGGTGGTCGCCGACGCTGTGGCTCGTCCTCGGGCTCGCTGTCGCCGGCTACCAGGTCGAGCCGCTGCGCGGGACGTCCGCGCTCTGGGCCAACTGGCTGATCGCAGGGCTGGGCCTGCTCGTCGCCGTCTACGGCGCCGTCCGGCTCGTGCGCGCCGCCCGGTCACGCTGATCGTCGACGCTACCGGTCGGTCCAGTTCTGCCAACGGATCCGCGGCCCGAGAAGCTAGACCTCCGTGAGGACCGGCCACGCCAGCGAGCTCCTCTTCGACCCGGTTCTTCGACCTCATCGCCGGAACCGTGCTCGTCGTCTCATCCCGGGAGCGAACGGGGCTCGTCCGGCGCCAGCGCGGACCACCATCGGTATTCGATCGCGCGTGGTGCTCAGCGGTAGATCCGGGCAAGCGAAGGCGCCCGGATCGCGGCAGATCCGGACGTTCAGTCGCGACGTCAGGTATGACCGCGTGGCGGATGCGGCTGCTTGGCTAAGGCGCCAGTTTGGTGATCACGGCCTCCTCCATGCCCGGGCGTACAGCGATCTCGATGGTCCCGATCGCGCTCGGCGCGTTGAGGATGGACAAGCCGCCGAGAACGCTGAGACCCAACCGTGTGGTCTGGCCCGTCTGGTGCACTGCCTCGACCGCGATGTCTAACGGGGTTCCCTTCATGAAGCGCACCCCACCCGTGAGCGGCACCAGGTGTATGCGGCCGGGAGACAGGTGCATCTGCCCGTGTCGCCACCGCCCGGCGCGACCCAGCGGCGAGTCATCGGCGGTGCGTAACGCCCCCTCAACGACTTGGCGCGTCAGCTGGCGACGCGCTATCCGGTCCTGCATGCGGTGCTGGATCAGCGCGTTGAGCGGCGCCAGTGCCGCGACGAGCGCTAGGGCAGGTAGAGCGGCGGTTCAGGGGTTGTCGAGCAGCCAGACCGACGTCGCGATGAGTACGACGGCAGCGACAGCCACGAGCGCCAGCCATCGCGCGAACCCTCGTGCCAGTTGCATCGCATTCGTCCCCTTCGTGCGCGCCCGCTCGAGATTCGCTGGTCTCGGTAAGACCTCAGCCGCACCCTGCCAGGAACCACCGGTGGGAACGGCGCCAACAGCACATATTCACCCGCGGATCGGGAGCAGCTACCCGGGCACCGGAACGGACGCTTGCCGCATGGGGCAGCGGTCCTCCTCCGCGGGACCGTCGGACGAACAGCCCACGCTCCGCCGTCTCGAGGATTGCCAGCTTCGACGCCGATAGACCTCTGGGTGGGAGTGGAGCCGAGCGAAGCTCCCGTCCGAACGACCGCTTCGCGGCAGATCCGGGCGTCAGGAGGACCCCATCGCTTCGGGCGGTGGCCAAGCACCCTTGAGGAGCTCCTCGGCTTCCCTCACGATCTGCCGTTCGAAGTCCTTGCGCTCGACATCCCAGTCCGGGGTCCAGTCGTCCCACTCGCTCGTCGCGCCCACGATGGGTTGCAGGCTCGCGGGGAACCCGAGCTCGTTCCATCCTTCCGACCAGATGAGCCGTCCTCCCACCTCGGGTGGTAGGACACCTTCGACGATCGAGCGACACCACCAGCGCACGAGCTCCCAACGCCCCTCAGCGGGACCCGGCACCTGCAGGTCGAGCTCGCGCACGATCGCGCGGAAGAGCTCTTGCGCCTCCGGTTCCTCTCGGCGCGTCAGTCCCGCCAGCTCGAGCAGTGATGGTGCATCAACCTTCTCGGCGACGGCGCGAAGAGCGGCATCGATCAGGAGGTCAGCCCTGACGAGACCGTCGAGGTGCTGCCTGATCGCCAACATGCGGAGCTCTTCGAGAGCGTCAGAGGGCACCTATGAAGACTCTCACCAGGCCGCCGTGGCCCCGACGACCGTGAACCGGGGGTGCGCACGATCAGCGGCAGATCCGGGCGAGCGTAGCCGCCCTCAACGCGGCAGATCCGCGCGAGCGCAGCCGCCTTCAACGCGGCTACTTGTTGACTTCCCTGACGGCGACGGCATGAGCGGTAGTCGTAGCGGGGCAGACGCGACGACATGGCGGAGGGTCGGGGCAGCGACCCAGGGTGGTAGTAGCGCTTACCCGAGCTGGTCGGCCGGGCGGAGCAGGACCTCGTGGATGGCTAGGTGGCGCGGGCGGGCCAGGACGAAGGCGATGATCTCGGCGACCTCCTCGGGCTTGACCTTGGCCGTGTCGTAGCCCTTCTGGACGGCAGCGCGGGTTTCTTCGTGGGTGATGTGGGTGGGCAGCTCGGTGTCGACGACGCCGGGCTCGATGAGCGTGACGCGGACGTCGGGCAGCAGCTCCTGGCGCAGGGACTCCGACCAGCCGTTCATGGCCCACTTCGTGGCCGCGTAGACGCCGTTGCCGGCGCGAGCGGTGCGGCCGGCGACGGAGGAGATGTTGATGAGGTCGCCGCCGCCGTCCTTGAGCTGGTCGAGGAAGACCTCGGTGGCGGTGATCGCGCCGAGGAGGTTGACCTCGACCATGGCGCGGTAGTCCGCGCGCTGCTGGGAGGAGAACGGGCCGAGCAGCATCGTGCCCGCGTTGTTGACGAGCACGTCGACGCCTCCCAGCTCGCTCTGGACCCGGGTGGCGGCGGCCACGACGGAGTCCCGGTCGGTGACGTCGGCCTCGATGGCGATGGCACCATCGCCCAGCTCGTCGGCCAGGGCCTGGATGCGGTCGGCTCGACGCGCCAGCAGGGCGACGCGGTAGCCCTCGGCGGCGAGTGCCCGAGCGGTGGCGGCGCCGATCCCGGAGGAGGCGCCGGTGATGACCGCGACGCGGCCGGTGGTGTCCGTCATGGTGTGGATTCCTCTGCTCGTAAGGGGGGAGTGGGGTGGGCGTCGTGCTCAGTCGACGGGCGTGACCCGCAGGGTGGCCTGGGCGGCGAGGGGTCCGGTGACGCTGCCGACGATGCGTGGCCCGTAGCGGTCGTACTTGGCGTGGTAGGCCGCGTCCAGCCGGTTCTGCAGCGCGCCGTCCTGAGGGTCTACGGACTCGAAGGTGACGGCAGCCTCGAGGGACCCGACGCTGAAGCGGCCGGTGCCGGAGGTCCTGGCTCGGACGAACCAGCCGTTGCGGGGACCGCGTGCGGAGCGGACGTAGACCGCGTCGGCGACCCGCACCGCCCAGATCGTGACCGCCGGAGTCTGGGCCCCGTCGGGTCCGGTCGGGGTGACCTGCACCTCGTCGGTGACGTCGACCGCCCGGAGTTGCTCGCTGGTCCAGTCAGTCATCGTGGTCCTCGCCGAAGACCCGCTGAGCGACGGCGATGGCCGACATGGCCTTGGGCCAGCCCGCGTAGAACGCCAGGTGCACGATCGCCTCGACGAGCTCGCTTTCGCTCAGACCGTTCTCCCGCGCGAGGCGCAGGTGGCCCACGAGTTGTTCGGTGCTGCCGCCGGTGACGAGCGAGGCGATGGTGACCAGCGAACGGCGCCGCTGTAGGAGATCAGGTAGACGGTCGAGATGATGCCCGCGCGCTGGTGAGCCTCGGCGCCGGCGAGCATGAGGCGCATCCCCGCCCCGCCGATGGCACCCAGAGCGATGCCGCCGACGAGGCAGGCCACCAGGAGCGCGACGGTGGCCGAGGCGTGGACGGCGACGACGATGACGACCGCCGCCACGGCGAAGACGACCATCCCCACGGCAAGGGTGCGGGGAGCTGCGAGGCGTCCACCCAGGGCGCCGCCGAGCGGGGAGAGCACCACGATGCAGGCGAAAACGACGGCGGCGAGCAGGGCGGAGGTGCTGCCGAGCTGGTCCACGGTCAGCGTGGGGGAGAACGCCTGGAAGAACCCTGACAGCGACCAGGTCGCCACCAGGCCTCCGGAGACGGCGAGCACAGCCCACCCCTGCCCGGCCGGGAGTTGGACGCGGGGCCGCAACGCCGCCCTCACGCCCGTCGTGCGCTGCACGGTGTCGCGGCAGAAGCCCAGGGCGATCGCGCAGAGCCCGAGCGCGACGGCGACCAGGAGGTAGACCAGCTGACGCGGCTGCGGGGCGTACTGGACCAGCGTCCCGGAGACCAGGGCGCCGAACGGGATGGCGAAGGCCGGGGCGTTGGCGGTCACGACAGGACCTGCCCAGGCCGGGCGGGCCGGAGCCAGCTCGAGTGCGTAGGTGCCCAGTGCACTGGTGGCGGTCCCGCAGGCCAGTCCCTGCAGGAGGCGGCCGACCACCAGCGGGGCCAGGCCGTCCACCCGGGTGAGCACGAGCAGGCCGATCGCCGCGCACACCACCGCAGCGATCGCGACGGGGCGTCGGCCCAGCACGTCGGACAGCCGCCCCAGGACCAGCAGGGCCGCGGCCGTCACGGCCAAATAGACCACGGTCGTCAGGGCCAGGTCACCGCTGCTGACCGCGAACTCGCGGCGGTAGGTGGCGTACAGCGGGACGGGCGCGCCCGAACCGACGAACACCAGGACCAGGGCGGCGACCACCGTTGCGTAGGACGCGCGGTCGGCGAGCCGACGCCGCGTAGGGCGGTGGCCGCCGGCGGTGGCGAGGTGCGAATGCGTCCGCTCGATCCCTGCCTGCGAGGTGCCGGCCTCGTCCGAGGTGATCACGGGGGCGTCGTCGAGGGTCGAGGAGGGGTCACGGCTGCTCATCACGGAGCGGACTTTCCTTGTCTTGGTGCGTGTGACCTGTGCCCAGCGGTGGGCGACCGTCCCCGGCAGGGGCTGCACGTGCTGCCGCTGCCGGGGACGGCGCCGGAGTCGGCTCAGGCCTCGGGGATGGGCATGCCAAAGGTTCCCAGGGTGATGGCCTCGGGCTCGGGCCCCCCGCGCCTGCCGGTGTCCAGGGCGTCGATCGCGGCGAGCTCCTCGCCGGTCAGCTCGAAGTCGAAGACGTCGATGTTCTCGGCGATGCGGTTCGCCTTGGTCGACTTGGGGATGACCGAGCGGCCCTGCTGCAGGCCCCAGCGCAGCATGACCTGCGCCGGGCTCTTCGCGTGGGCCTGGGCGATGGCGACGATCACCGGGTCCTGCAGAGTGCTGGTGTGCTCGCCCTCGCGGTAGAACGTGATGCCTCCGATGGGCGACCACGCCTGGGTGAGGATGCCGTGCTGGCGGCCGAAGTCCTGCACCTCGCGCTGGGCGAAGTAGGGGTGCACCTCGATCTGGTTGACGGCCGGGACGACGTCGGTGGCCGCCAGCAGACGCTCCAGGTGCTCGACCATGAAGTTGCTGACCCCGATGGCCCGCACCTTGCCGTCGCTGAGCAGCTTCTCCAGCGCCCGGTAGGCGGCGAGGGTCTTCTCGAAGTCCGAGGGCAGTGCCTGGTGCAGGATCAGCAGGTCGATCTGCTCCAGGCCCAGCTTGGTGGCGCTCTTGTCGAACCCGTGCAGGGTCTGCTCGTAGCCGTAGTCGCTGATCCAGACCTTCGTCTCGACGAAGACCTCGGAGCGGTCCAGGCCGGAGGCGGCGATGGCCTGCCCGACCTCGCGCTCGTTGCCGTAGGCGGCAGCGGTGTCGATGTGGCGGTACCCGGCCTGCAGGGCCGCGGCCACCGCGGTGCGGGTGTCCTCGGGGGAGGACTGGAAGACGCCCAGGCCCAGGGCCGGCAGCGTCACGCCGTTGTTCAGAGTCAGCTCGTTCATGGCAACGACGGTAGGCACGTCCGGGATCCGCAGGGAGAGGCTGACAGCACCCCCCTGACCACCGTCGCCGCGGTTGCCGCCCTCGGCCATGGGGGTGCTGTCAGCCTCTCCCAGTACCGGAGCAGGGCTCTTAGCGTGAGTGCATGCACAATCGCAGCGAGGTCCGAGACTTCCTGGTCTCCCGCCGCGCGAAGGTGACCCCCGCCCAGGTCGGGCTGGCCACCGATGGCCGCACGCGTCGGGTGCCGGGCCTTCGCCGCGACGAGGTCGCCGAGCGGGCCGGGGTGTCGGTGGAGTACTACACCCAGCTCGAGCGGGGCAACATCCGCGGTGCCTCCGAGAGCGTCCTGGACGCCCTGGCCCGGGCCCTGCTCCTGGACGACGCCGAACGCACGCACCTGTTCGACCTGGCGCGGGCCGCGAACACCACGACGGCCGTGCGGCAGCGTCCCGCCGGCCGGCGGGTCCGCCCCGCGATCCAGGCCATCCTGGACTCCCAGCTGTCCCCGGCGTGGGTAAGCAACACCCTGGGCGACGTGGTCGCCACCAACACCCTGGGCCGCGCCTATCTGTCCCCCCTGTTCGACGACCCCGCCCGCCCGGTCAACACCGCCCGCTTCCGGTTCCTCAACCCCCGCGCCGTCGACTACTACCTGGACTGGGACCAGACCGCCGCCGACACCGTGGCCAGCCTGCGCAGCAGGGCCGGGAAGAACCCCTACGACAAGGCCCTGACCGACCTCATCGGGGAGCTGTGCACCCGCAGCACCGAGTTCGCCGCCCGCTGGGCCGAGCACGACGTGCGCCACCACCGCACCGGCCGCAAGCGCGTGCACCACCCCGTGGTCGGCGAGCTGACCCTGTCCTACGAGGCCCTCGAGCTGCCCTCCGACGAAGGGCTCGTGCTCTACATCTTCACCGCCGAGCCCGAATCGCTCGACGAACGCGCCCTGAACCTCCTGGCCAGCTGGGCCAGCACGCCCGAGGCGGTCCCCGACAGCGCCCAGCTTGAGCCCGAGCACGCGCAAGAAAGCACGTCGTGACACTTCCCGAGCCCCGCTCCAGCGACCGGCGTGCCGTCCTGCGCGCCGCTCTCCTGCTCGGCGCCGGCGCCCTGGGAGCAGCCCTCACCGCCTGTTCCACGCCGCAGGCAAGCACCTCCGCTCGCCGCACGTCGCCGGCGCCCGACCCCTCCACCGCACCGGGAGCAACCACGACC
Organism: Cellulomonas endophytica; assembly: GCF_004123805.1. Lineage (GTDB taxonomy): Bacteria > Actinomycetota > Actinomycetes > Actinomycetales > Cellulomonadaceae > Cellulomonas > Cellulomonas endophytica. Next base: position 37,833 of record NZ_RWJX01000014.1, read on the forward strand.
GCGCCTAGCACCGCAGGCGGCTCACGCACCCTGCTCGTCTACTTCTCGCGCGCCGGGGAGAACTACTTCCACGGCGGCCGGACCCACCTCACGGTCGGCAACACCGAGGTCCTCGCCGACATGATCGCCGAGGCCATCCGCTGCGACGTGCACCGCATCGAACCCGTCGAGGCCTACCCCGACAGCTACGACGCCACCGTGGCCCGCAACGTCCAGGAGCAGGACGACGACGCCCGACCGGCGGTCGCCAACCCGCTCACCTCCCTGCAGGGCTACGACACGATCCTACTCGGCAGCCCGATCTGGAACGTGCGGCCCCCGATGATCATGGCCACCGTCGCCGAAGCGCTCGACTTCACCGGCACGAGCGTGCACCCCTTCGTCACCTACGCCGTCAGCGGCCTGGGCCGGACCGAACGCGACTACACCGCCTGGTGCGCCGGCGCACGCCTCGGTGAAGGCTTCGCCGCCCGCGGCGAGGACGTTCCCGACCCCCGTAGCTCCGTCCGCGCCGACGCGCAGGAATGGCTGCGCGCCATCGGCCTGCTCACCGCGTGACCACCGCACCGCACCACTCCACCGAACCGGGAGAACCTCTGATGATCACCCGCACCCTCGGCCGCGACGGCCTGCAGGTCTCCGCCCTCGGACTGGGCTGCATGGGCCTGAGCCACGGCTACGGCGCCGCCGTCGACGACGCGGCCGGCATCGCCCTCATCCGCGACGCCGTCGACCGCGGCATCACCTTCTTCGACACCGCGCAGGTCTACGGGCCCTTCACCAACGAGAGGCTCGTCGGCAAGGCCCTTGCCCCGTTCCGCGACGACGTCGTCATCGCCACCAAGTTCGGCTTCTCCCTGCCCGGCGACCCGGCCCCGACCGGCACAGGGCTCGACAGCCGGCCCGAGCACATCCGCGCCACCGTCGAGGACTCCCTGCGCCGCCTGGGTACCGAGAGCATCGACCTGCTGTACCAGCACCGCGTGGACCCCGACGTGCCCGCCGAAGACGTCGCAGGCACGGTCAAGGACCTCATCACGGAGGGCAAGGTCCAGGCCTTCGGCCTGTCCGAGGCCGGCGTCGACGTCGTCCGCCGCTCGCACGCCGTGCAGCCGGTCACCGCGCTGCAGAGCGAGTACTCGCTGTTCTGGCGCGAGCCCGAGCAGGAGATTCTGCCCGCCCTGATCGAGCTGGGCATCGGGTTCGTGCCGTTCAGCCCTCTCGGCAAGGGCTTCCTCACCGGCACCATCGGGACCAGCACGACCTTCGCCGAGGGCGATCTGCGGGGGAACCTGCCTCGCTTCACCGAGGAGGCGCGCGCCGCCAACCAGGCCATGGTCGACCTGCTCACGGCCATCGCCGCGCGCACCGGAGCCACCAACGCCCAGGTCGCCCTCGCGTGGCTGCTGGCCCAGCACCCCTGGATCGTGCCGATCCCCGGCACTACGAAGCAGCACCGACTGGCCGAGAACGTCGCCGCCGTCGACCTCGAGCTCACCGCGCAGGACCTGGCCGACCTGACCGCCGCCGCCGACGAACTCCCCGCCCAGCCCGACCGCTACCCCGAGCCCATGCAGCGCATGATCAACCGCTAAGCGGTTCCCGGTGACGACGCGTGTCCGGGCCTCCGACTCGGAGGGGCTCGGCCGTAGCGTTTGGGCGGCACTGATCTGAGGGCCTTCGACGCGCGGATGAGCGGCTTCGTCAAGCCTGTCACAGGCTTGTTCATGGCGAGTCCTGACGCCCGCTCATCGGCAGATCCGGATGTCGGGCGGCGGCTGTGCACTCCTCCGCTCGACCGCGGCGTGCGACGGCGGCCGCGCTGCCCGCGACGCACGTTCGGCCCCTGGAGCGGCGACCGTGCCCCGCCGGGTGGCGACCGCGTCACCGGCGGCTGCAGGGCCGGCGAGGCCTCTCGCTCGCCCCTCCCGGCCAGCGGGCGGCGCCGGCGCTCGGTCAAGCACCGCTCGACGGCCGCCCCGCCCGCCGCGGGCAGAGCCTTCGATGACCGCCCGCGGGAGCACCACGGCCCGGGACGCACGTCTAGTCCTGGGCGGTCGCCCCCGCGGGGTCGGTGTCGAGGAACGTGGTCACGGCGTCGAGCACCATCGGGGCGCGGCTCAGGCCGAAGAAGTGGGTGGTGCCCGGGAAGACGGCGAGCTGGGAGGACGGGACGCCCTCGAAGTCGCCGTTGACGTCGCCGCCCCGCAGCTGCAGGAATCGCACGGCGTGCTCCAGCCGCACCATGTCGCAGTCGCCGACCGTGATGAGCGTCGGTGCGGCGATGCCGCGGATGGCGTCGTCGGACCATCCGGCGAAGCCCTCGTCGTAGTGGCTGAGCTTGGTGAGCAGGTCCTGCAGCTTCTCCGGGTGGGGGGACTTCTCGCGGTACGCCTGCTCCATGGGCGTCCCGGCGATCATGTCGACGGTCATCTCCGCGACGGCCTCGCTGTTGCCCCCTCGGTCGCCGTCGGGGTGGAAGGAGACGGAGGAGGCCACCAGCCGGCGCACGAGGTCGGGGTGCTCGACGGCCAGGTGCAGGGCGACCGCCCCGCCGATGCTGAAGCCGAACACGTCGACCTGGGCCAGCCCGAGGTGGGCGAGCAGCCCGACGACGTCGGAGGCGAGGCCCGCCGTGGTGAGGGGCCGGTCGGCGTCGTTGGTCCGCCCGTGCCCCTGGAAGTCGGCTGCGATCACCTGGCGGTCCTGCGCGAGGTGCGGCAGCAGGTCGGCGAACTGCTGGTCGATGTCGAACAGGCCGCCGTGGAGCAGGAGGAGCGGCGTGCCGCCCGACCCGTGCACCTCGTAGTACATCTGCAGGCCGTTGACGGGCGCGTAGCCCGTCGTCGCGGAGCGCTCCGCGGTGCTGGTGCTCGTCGTCTGGGTCATGTCGTCCTCCTCGATGCGCCGGTCGATCCGTGCAGACCGCCGGACGCCGTTGAACTCGTCGGCGCTCCGGCGGGCACTGGGCGGCGGGGACGCCTTCGCGGGTGGTCGGCAGTTCCTCCGAGGGGTCGGGCGACAGGTCGGGACGTCGTCCGTCGCGCCCGAGGGTCGACCCTCGGCCCTGACGAGCCCGCAGCGGGAGCGAGGACGAGGGCCGACCCGGTGGTGCCCGGGCCGGCCCTCGTCCTGGTCGCGCGGTCCTAGCCGGCGCTCACCTGGAACACGGTGCTGCTGTCGGTGAAGAGCACGCCCTGGCCCGGCTTCGCCACCGTGACCTCGAGGTGCAGCAGGCCCTGCCCGGCGGGCGCGTCGAACGTGATCGGCAGCGCCGTCCGGGTCCCCGGTGCGATCCGGGGTGTGGCCGCACCCTGCTGCAGGACCCGCCCGTCGGCGGTGCCGGCGTGGAGCTCCCACGTCACCTCGAGCTGGTCCCCGGCGAGGGTGTCGTTGAAGACGGTCAGGGTGCGGGTGGTGGCCCCGGCCGGGATCGTCGTGGGGGCCAGCGGCCACCGCCCCAGCGCGTCGGACAGCCTGTTGTCGGCCCAGAAGGCGGTGTCGACGGCCGCGACGGGGTTGAACGCCTTCTGCAGGAGCTGGATCTGCGGGTTGCTCCACGGGTCGGCCAGGTTGTCCTCGCCGTACAGCGGCAGCGGCCCGTTCGGGTACTCCCGCTCGATGGACGTGAAGTCGGTGCGCTCGACACCGGGGATCACCGAGGTCCAGGCGTTGAGCAGGGTGTAGGGCCGCGTGTCCTCGGCGCCCTTCTCCCGCATCCGCAGCCCGGCGGTGGCGAACCAGGTGAAGCCCTGGGGGGTGTGGTCCACGTTCCAGAGGAACTCGCCCTGGCCGTTCGGCTTGCCCGGGACGTCGCAGACGTTCTCGGTGTAGGCGCCCACGGCGAACTGGCCCTGGTCGCCCTGGTAGTGGCAGAAGACGGTGTAGTCGTCGTGCTGGGGCAGGTCCGCCGAGTCGCCGTCGGTGCTGATCGGCCGGGTGGGGTCGAGAGCCTTGACGGTCCGGTAGAGCAGCTCGTCGAACTCGGGCCCGGCCCCGGGGTTGGCGCCGACGACGCCGATGAGGTCGAATATGTCCATCTCGGGCTCGTTGGCCTGGCTCCAGCGCAGCACCGAGGCGTGGTTGCGGTCCCGCAGCACGAGGTCGGCCAGGTGGTCGACCATGTTCGGCCGGCCGCCGTCGACCTCGAAGTTCTGGCGGTCGTTGGAGCCGCGGATGGCGGTCTCGTCCTGGATGATCAGGCCGAGCTCGTCGGCGACGTCGAGCATGTAGGGCGTCGCGGGGATCTGGTGGATGCGGACGCTGTTGTAGTTCAGGCGCTGGTAGTTGCGCACCGCCTGGGGCCAACCGGGGTTGTCGCGGGTGGGCGCGCGGAAGCCGGGCAGCGTGTCGAAGGCGTCGCTGACGCCGTGGTGGTCGATGTTGTCGTAGTTGGCGCCCTGCAGGGAGTCGCCGCGGAAGTTGATCCGCACCCCGTTGAGCTCGTAGAAGGCCCCGACCTGCCTCAGCTCGCGGAACCCGAACCGCACGCGGAAGTCGGAGGTGCTGACGGGCGCACCGGTGCCGACGCCCGCGCCCTGGGGGCGGGCGGTCAGGCGGACGTCCAGCTCGTGCAGCTGCGCGGTGTAGCCCTCCTGGTAGGGCAAATTCGGCAGCCAGTAGGAGTCGGCGCCGGCACGCCAGCGCAGCGGTCCCACGGTGATCGTGGTCGTCGTGCCCGCCGGCACGACGGCGTGCCGGGTGGGCACGGCCGGGTACTTCCAGTCCCGCTGGTTCCAGGAGGAGAAGCTGCCCGTGAGGTCGACCTTCTGCGCCTGCCCGGTGCTGTTGGTGAGGGTCACGTCGTAGGTGACGGTGCCGTCGGCGACCGAGGTGCGCACGAAGGTGTCGGCCACGTGGACCGCGGGGTAGATCTCCAGGTCGGCGGAGCGGAAGATCCCCTGCGCCACGTCGTCGGACCACGAGGCGCCCTCGGGCACGGTGTAGCGCCCGTCGTCGCCGACGAAGAGCTTGCGGCCCTCGACCAGGACCTCGATCCGGTGCGTCCTGCCGGGCTCGACGAAGCCGGTCAGGTCGAAGACCGAGTCGGTGTAGGCGCTCATCTGCGTGCTGACCACCTCGCCGTCGACGCTGACCGTCGCGCGGTGGTTGACCGCGCCGAAGTGGAGCTTCGTGACCTGGTCGCCGGCCACCATCGGGATGGCGATGGTGCGCTGGTAGACGGCCCTGGACAGGTCCTCCCACCCCTGCTTGAGCCAGCCGCCGCCCGGGACGCGGATCCGGGTGCGCTCCCCGCTAGCAGGCGTGTCCTCGCAGGACAGGAACGGTCCGGTCGTGAGGCCGAACCGCCCGCCGCCGGTGCAGACGGTGTTCGTGATCGGCGTGAAGTTCCAGGTGCCGGCCAGGTTCACGGTCCTCAGCGGCTCGGGACCGGAGACCCCGCGCAGGTAGTCCGCGTCGAAGGTGGGGGCACTGCCGGCGGACGTGGCCGCCGGTGCCGGACCGGCGACCGCGGGGGCGACCGCGGTGACGCCGAGCGCGGCCACGAGGGCGCCCACGGCCAGGGCGCGCCAGCGCACGGGTCGTGACCGGTCGGTGGGGCGCGGCGTGGTGGACAGGTGCATGGTGCTCCGATCCCGAGGACCAGCGTCCTCGCTGGGTGAGCTCTGCCGACCCCGTCCGGGCGCGCGGCAGCCGCGACGGGCGTGAGGGGGCCGGTCGACGACAGGTGCCCCGCCGCATCCGTGCGGTCGGGCCGTCTGGTCGGCCAGGTGCAGAGACGAGCGCGTGAGCGCTCACACGAGCATCACACCAGGCTTGTTAAATCGTGTCAACACCTCCCGAGGGGGCGATGATGGACGGGTGACGGTCAGCGGCGCGGACGTGGCTCGGGCGGCCGGGGTCTCCCGGGCGGCGGTCAGCCAGATCCTCAACGGCAAGGGCGAGCGCTTCGCCGCCGAGACGCGGGCCCGCGTCCTGGAGGTGGCCCAGGCGATGGCCTACCGGCCGGCCGCCGCGGGACGGGCGCTGCGGCGGGGCACCAGCGACGTCGTCGTGGCCCTCGTGGGGCACACGACCTTCGGCGGCCACCACCAGGACCTCATCGACGCGCTCTCCGCCGAGCTCGCGCAGCAGGGTCTGCTCCTGGTGGTCCGCTACGCCGGCGGCGGCCCGACCACGCTGGAGCCGTTCCTCGCCGCCCTGCAGCCGGCGGCGCTGCTGTCGCTGTCCGGGCTGACACCGGACGACGCCGAGACCGCCGACCGCGTCGGCGTCGTCCTCGTCGGGCGCCCCCCCGCGGGGAAGGTCGCCGGTCCCGGCGCGCAGGACGAGGTCGGGTCGCTCCAGGCGCAGCACCTGTACGAGCGGGGGCACCGCACGCTCGCGTACGCGCGGGTGCGCGACAGCCGTCAGGACCTGTACGGCTCCCTGCGGGAGGAGGGCTTCCGGCACCGGGCCGACGAGCTCGGCCTGCCGACCCCGCGGCAGGTCCTCGTGACCTTCGACGTCGACGGCGCCGTGGCGGACACCGACCTGCCGACGCCGGTCGCCCTCGGGTGCTACAACGACGACGTCGCGCTCGCCCTGCTGCACGCGGCGCACCGCACCGGCCGCCGCGTCCCGGCCGAGGTCGCGCTGGTCGGCGTGGACGACACCGTGCTGGGCCGGAGCTCCTGGCCGCGCCTGACGAGCATCGGCTACGACATCACGGTGATCGCCCGGACGCTGGCCGCCCGCACGTTCGCCGCCCTGGGCATCGAGAGCCCCCTCGCGCCGCCGCCCATCCGGTACGTCGTCCGTCAGGGCGAGACCACCTGAGCCCCTCCGCGACCCTGGAGCCGGCGCCCCTGGTCCCTGGCTCCGGGCCCGGTTCGGCGCCGTCGTGCGCGCCGGGCCCGTGGTCTAGGCGACGCAGACCACTCCCCGGTTGCCGTCGGGGTCGGCGATGACGGTGAGGGACGGGGCGTCGCTGTCGTCGACGACCGTCCCGCCGGCCGCGACGGCCGCGGCGACCCGCTGCGCGGCGACCTCCGCCGGGACGTAGACCTCGACGTGGAACCGCTGGTGCGGCCCCTCCCCCTCGGCGGCGTCCCCGAACCACAGGTTCGGGACACGCCCGGTGGCGTCCCGGACCTCGTCGCTGGGCGACCCGCGGCCCTGGGCCTGGGCGTCGCCGGTGAGCAGCGCGGCCCAGACGGGGGCGATGCTCGCGGAGCGGGCCGTGTCGAGGCCCAGCTCGACCACGCTGACCGCGGCGGGGTGGGCGACGAGCCCGTGGTCCGCGGCGATCGCGCTGATCCGCCGGGCGAGGTCGAGGTCCTGCTGCGTCACCCACTCGACGACGTGCTCCGTGCCGCCGCCGTCGCGGTACACGGCGTCGGCGCTCACCAGCTTCAGGTCCACGCACGACGGGCCGAGCTGCACGAGCGGGTGGTGCCCCAGGGCGTCGCCGGCCTCGCCCACCGCCGCGACGAACCGCGCCCCCGCGCCGAAGCCGTCGACCCGGTACCGGGCGTGCAGCCCCTGCGCGAGCTTGCGCCAGTCGGCCAGCGCCGCGTCGGCAATCTCCCGGCCCGTCAGCATGTCCATGGGGACCTCGTCCGTGAGCGGTGCGCCGTCGTGCTCGTCGCCCGACCGTAGGACCGCCCCCGCCGACGCGTCCAGACGCCGGCCGTGACGGCTACCTGGTCGGGCCGAGGGCGTCGGCCGGGGCGCCCGGCGCCACGCCGCCGTGGGTGCGCCGTCAGCGCCGAACCACCGCCGGACGGACCCGGGCCGCGGGGTCGGCGCCGCCGGGCCCCGCGCGGTGCGTGCCGCGACGGCGGAGCACGAGCCCGGCGCCGACCAGGCCCAGGACCAGCGCCGCGACCTCCGAGACCGCCGAGAGCCACACGGCCGCCCCCTGCCAGCGCTCCTGGACGCCGAAGAAGCCGACGGTCGTCGACAGCACGAACGCGCCGAGGGTGGCGGCGCCGAAGCCGGCGGCGGCCAGGAGCGGCAGCCAGTGCTCCCAGAGCTGGAGCACCACGCCGAGGACGAGTCCGGCGACGGCGTTGAGGAGGAACGCGGGGCCGACGACGTCGAGCGCCGACATCCCCTGCGCCCACAGCTCGAGGTGGACGACCCCGGACAGCATCACCGCGGCCGACGTCAGCGACCGGGTCAGGACGAGCGCGCGCACGACCCACCTCCTCCGTGAGGGGCGCCGGCGGTCGGCGCCCCTCAGGGAGTACGGACGCCCGCCCCGAACGGTTCACCCCGGTCGGCGGTGCGCGGCGCCCGGTGCCCGGTGTGCGGTGTGGGGTGTGCGGTGAACCATCCCGATCCCGGCCCCGTATCCCCCTCAACGGGCTCGGACGGCGAGCCGGCGGCGGGAGGGGCTCGACATGGTCACGGCACGAGCGGTGCGGGTGGGGCGGGGCACGGAGGGCGGGGGCGTGCGGGCCGGGCGACGAGGCGCCGTGCCGCGCGGGGAGCGGCGGACGCGGTGGGCGGCGGCGCTCGTCGCGCTGGTGGTGCTGGCGGGCTGCTCCTCCTCCCCCGGGGCCTCGGGGGACGACGCGGGCGGCGCGTCGCAGGAGCCCGCGGCGAGCGCGCCGGCGTCGAGCGCGCCCGCCGACGAGCCGACCACCGAGCCGACCGGGAGCGCGAGCCCCGACACCACCGCGTCCGAGGACGCAGCAGGCGCCACCGGCGTGGGCGTCGCGACGACCTCGCTGGGCGACGTCCTCGTCGACACGGCCGGGATGACGCTCTACATGTTCGACAAGGACGAGCGGGGCGGCGCCAGCACCTGCTACGACCAGTGCGCCTCGGCGTGGCCGCCGCTGCTCGTCGAGGGCACGCCCGCGGCCGGCGAGGGGGCCGACGACGCGATGCTCGGCACCGTGGAGCGCACGGACGGCACGGTGCAGGTGACCTACGGCGGCTGGCCGCTGTACTACTGGGCGCAGGACGCCGCCGCCGGGGACGTCACGGGCCAGGGCGTCAACGACGTGTGGTGGGTGCTCACCGCCGACGGCGAGCCCGTGCGCGGCTGACGGCGCCGGTGCGGGCGGGCGCGGACGTGGGGCCACGGGGAGGGGGCGGCATGGCGGCGAGCACGGCGGACGTGGTCGTCGCCCTGCACGCCGAGCACGGGCGGGGCCTGTGGGCGTACACGCTGCGCCTGACGGGCGGCGACCGGGGGCGCGCGGAGGACGTGGTGCAGGAGACGCTGCTGCGCGCCTGGCGGCACCCCGACGTGCTCGAGCGGCCCCCCGGCGCTGTGCGCGGCTGGCTGTTCACCGTCGCGCGCCGGCTCGTCATCGACCAGTGGCGGGCGGGCCAGGACCGCGAGGTGCCGACGGAGGAGCCGCCCGAGCCCCCGGCCCGCGAGGACACCTGGACCGACGAGGTGCTGGACGGGTGGATCGTCGCCGACGCCCTCGCCCGCCTCACCCCCGAGCACCGCCAGGTCGTCGTGCTCTGCTACTTCCGCCGCCTCACGGTGGCGCAGGCGGCCCGCGTGCTCGGGGTGCCGCCGGGCACCGTGAAGTCCCGCACGCACTACGCGCTGCGCGCCCTGCGCCTCGCGCTCGAGGAGAAGGGGGTGACGGCATGAGCGACCCGTTCGCCGTCGACGCCGAGGCCTACGTCCTGGGCGCCCTCGACGAGCCCGAGCGCACCGCGTTCGAGGAGCACCTGCGCGGGTGCGACGCCTGCCGCGCGGCCGTCGACGCCGTGGGGCCGCTGCCCGCGCTGCTCGACCTGGTGCCGCCGGACCTCGTCGCGCGGATCGCGGACGCGGACCCCGTCACCGCCGCGCTCCCCGGCCCGCCGTCGGAGCACGTCCCCGGCTCCGTGCTCGCCGGGCTCCTGTGGTCCGTGCGCCGCGGCGAGCGGCGGCGTAGACGGCGGCGGGCGCTCGTCGGGGGGCTCGCGGCGGCCGCGGTCGCCGCCCTCCTGCTCCTCGTGCCCGCCTCCCCGCTCGCGCTCGTCGGCGACGAGGGGCCCGCGGGGACGGTCGTGGCGCTCGCCCCGACGACGCCCTCGCCCGTGACCGCGTCCGTGCGCCTCGAGAGCGTGGCCTGGGGCACCCGGATCGAGCTGCGCTGCCGCTACGCCACCGGGACGGGCGCGACCGTGCCCGGCCCGGCGGGCGGCACCGGCGGCCGGTACGAGGACCCACCCGCGTACGCGCTCGTGGTGGTGGGGGCCGACGGCGCCGACGAGCAGGTGGCGACGTGGGCCGCGGTCCCCGGGCGCGAGATCACCGTGCCCGCCGCGACGGGGACGGTGATCGCCGACATCGCGGCCGTCGAGCTGCGGTCCGCCGACGGACGAACCCTGCTGGCCGCCGAGCTGACGGGCTGAGGCAGCCCGCGCCCGACGGGGCCCGGCCCGAGCTCGGCCCGTCGGGGCCGCCCCGGGCGTCAGCCGTGGACCGCGGCGACGAGCGCCCGCCGGCGCCTCGGGTGCGTCAGCACGTGGACGTTCGTCGTGAGCTGCTCGACGCCACCCAGACCCGGCGCGAGCCGCCGCACCTGCGGGTCCTGCACGGCGGAAAGCAGCGACGGCACGACGTCCGGCCCGACCTGCAGGTGCGGCCGGTCCCAGAACGGCACCACGACGTCGTCCGGGGTGGGCAGGCCCGCGGCCCGCTGGACGTCGGCCAGCCCGACGAGCGCCGCGCCGAGCGCCGCCTGCCGGTCGCGCCAGCCGGTCGCCTCGAGCACGGCGGTGAGGTCGGCGACGACCCCGGGGCCGGCCGGGGTGCCCGCGAGCGCCGTGCCGCGCCACTTCGGGTAGGGCGCCCAGGTGCGCTGGAGGAGGAACGCCAGGTCCACCGCGACGTCGACGAGCCGCGCCGCGACGCACCGGGAGCCCAGCTCGTCGCCGCGCTCGCCGGCGCGCCCGAGCAGCGGCAGCTCCTGGTCCAGCCGCTGCCACGTGCTCGCGACGAGGTACCGCCCCACGTCCTCGGGGTACCAGGCGAGGGCCTGCCGCAAGGCGGTGAGACCGCCGGGCCCGTCGACGAGGACCTCCCCGCCGACGACCTCGAGCGCCGCCTGGCCCGTGACGGAGAGCCGGTCGACGACGGTGGTGCCGGCCGCGCGCGGGTCGAACCCGAGCCGCCCCTGCGCGAAGGCCTCGACCGTCGTGACGTCGACCCGCGGCCGCCGGTGCGGGTCCCCGGTGAGGGCGAACCGGACGGGCCGGCCGGCGAACCGGTCGGGCAGGTGCCGGTCGAGGGCCGTCCGCACGGGCCCGCGCGCGTCCTCCGGCACGAAGAGCTGGAGCCGCAGCCCCCAGTCGTGGTCGCGCGACGTCGCGTCGTCCAGCCCGAGCACCTCCGAGCCCGGTCCCACCCGCGCGGCGGCGTAGGGCACGCCCGGCGCGTGCGCCGCCAGCAGCGGTGCGACGACGCGCGCGTGGAAGGCGCGGGCCAGGGCGAGGCCGCCGCCGTCCCCGGCGCCGTCCCCCGCGCCGCCCACCGCACCCTCGCCCCCGCCGTCCCCGGCGCCGTGCTCGACGCCGTGGAGCGGGGGGTCGGGCGCGAGGTCGGCGCGCATGAGGTACCGGTCGAGCGGCACGTCGCCGCGGTGGACCGTCTCGGCGCGCACGACCCCGAAGCCCGCGCGCTCGAAGACGGGACGGGCGACGAGGCTGGCGTGGGTCGTGAGCTCCGTCAGCCCCGCCGCGCGGGCGGTGGCGCGCACGTGCGCGAGCAGCGCGGCGCCGACCCCCTGCCGGCCGTGGTCCGGGTCCACGAAGAGCCGGGCGACGTACCCGCGCCCGTCCACGTCGACGAAGCCGGCGACCCGGCCCCCGCGCTCGGCGACCCAGGTCGTCCAGCGGCCGCGCTCGGCCCCCCACTCCTCGGGAGCGGGCTGGGCGTCGAGCCACGCGCGCACCTGCGCCTCGTCGTAGCGGGCGCGGGCGGTCCGGGCGATCGCGCGTCGGAGGACGTCGCGGGTGGGACCGGCGTCCTGCGGCGTGGCGGCGCGCACGGTCAGGTCAGCGGTCAGGTCCGCGGTCAGGTCGGCGGGCACGTCCACGGGGACGCCGGCGGGCACGTCGGCCGGCACGTCCGCGGGCACGGGCACGAGCGGGGACGCTAGCAGCGGCGACGACGGGTGACGAGGCCGGCCGCCGGCACCTCGGCCACCTCGGCCCGCACGGCCGCGGGGGTGACGGGGTGGACCACGGCGGACCCGGCTCGTACGATCCTGCGTCGGCCGTGCGGCGCCCTCCGGGTGCCCGGCCGCCGACGACCGGGAGCGCGAGCATGACGGGTGGACCCGTGGGGGGCGAGGTGGCCGTGCCGGCCTGCTCGGCGCACCGCGGCCACCGCGCCGCCCCCCGCCCCGCCGCCCGCGCCTGACGCCGTCCTGCCCGACCACGGGCGTCGGGCGCGGGACGGCCGTCGTCCTGCCCGACCGTCGCCGCCCCGCCGGCGGCCGTCGTCGTGCGCGGCGCGCCCGGGGCCCGGGTGGTGCGGTCCGTCCCGCCTCCCCACCGGCCCGACCGTCGCGCCCTGCCGCCGCGCCCCCGTGCGCGCGCCGGGCGGGACGTGGGGCCCGTGGCCCCCACCACCCCCGAGGACACCACGATGGATCCCCTGACCGAGGCGCAGCTGCGCGCCTGCTTCGTCAACGCCAGCCGCCGCGAGGCCGCCCAGGCGACCCTGCCCGACCTCGCCGCCCTGCCCTGGGAGCGCCTGGACGTGCTGGGCTGGCGCGACCGCCGCGCCCCCCTCGTCGCCTACGCCGTCGTCCCGCTGGCCGACGGGCCCGCCGGCGTCGTGCTGCGCGCCGCCGACCCCGGGACCGGCCGTGCCCGGCGCCGCGGCGTCTGCGCGTGGTGCACCGACCTCGTCGCGACGGACGACGTGTCCCTCTACGTCGCCCGCCGGGCCGGCGCCCCCGGCCGTCGCGGGGACACGGTCGGCACGTTGGTCTGCACGGACTTCGCGTGCTCCGCGCACGTCCGCCGCACGCCCACCCGCACGGAGGTGGGCACGGCCGCCGGTCCCGACCTCGTCGCCGCGCGCGCCGCGGTCGTCGAGCGGCGGGTCGGAGAGCTGCGCGAGCGCTCCGCGCGCTTCGTGCAGGAGGTCCGCCGCACCGCCTGACCGCGGACCGCCCGAGGGGGAGGACGCGGCGCGCGGTCCTCCCCCTCGGCACCCGGGGGGTTGACAGGTCTTGCCACGTCGTAAATCCTCGGTGCAGGGAGTTTACGACGTCGTAAGCCCGTCGCCGTGGACCCCGCAGAGGGCGCGAGAGCGTGCCCGATGGCAACGGAGTGCGGATGAGAGGCGAGTCAATGGTGATGAGATCTCGACAGGGGGCCACCCCCGGGGCGACCGGGCGCGGACGCAGGGCGCTGGCCGCGGCCGCGGCGACGGCGGTCGGGGCGGCAGCCCTGCTGGTGGCGCAGCCCGCCGCGGCGGCCGCGGTGAGCGCCGACCCGTGGGTGGGCGAGGTGCCGAACAACCCGGTCTCCGACGTCTACCGCTTCACGACGACGTCGGCGGCCGTCACGGCGGCGTCCGGCGTCGCGAGCCCGCTCGTCGCGGTGCAGGGCAACTTCGGCCCCGGCAAGGCGTGGACGACGTACAACATGGGCGCCAGCGGGCCGAACGTCAGCGCCACCTTCGGCCCCCTCGAGCCCGGCTTCTACTACTACCAGTACCTCGCGCGTCCGGCGCTCGACCAGGACGCGGTCGCCTTCCGCAACCCCGCGGCCCCGCAGGAGGTGACGTCGAAGCCCACGTACAGCACGCTCTTCGTCCCCGGGCCCGGGGCGGAGTGGCTCGAGGACGCGGAGGGCGGTGGCGCACTCGAGGCCTTCACCTACGGCCAGGCGCCGAAGAGCGGGGGCGAGGCGCTCGTCTGGACGCCCCCGGGCTACGACGAGGACCGGGCGGAGCCGTACCCCGTCCTCTACCTGCTCCAGGACGCCGACCAGGGTCCGCGCGAGTGGGCCGAGCTGGGCCGGCTCGAGCAGGTCCTGGACAACCTCGCGCTCGACGGCGACATCGAGCCCATGGTGGTCGTCGCGGCGGACGCCAACGTGTTCGACCGCGTCTCGCGGGTGACGAAGGACCTCCTGCGCGACACCGCGCGCGAGTACAACATCGCGACGGACGGCGAGGAGCGCGCGATCGCGGGCATCGGCCGCGGCGGGACGCTGGCGGTCGAGAGCCTCGTCGAGAACCCGCGCGACTTCTCCCACGTCGGCATCTTCTCCGGCGGCTTCGACGGCGCGATCCGGGACAGCAAGGTCCGCAAGATCAACGAGTCGACGGAGGTCCTGCGCCTGTACACGGGCAACGTCACCGACCCGGGCTACGACGACACCGTCGCGCTGGCCGAGAAGCTGACGGCCGCGGGCGTCGAGTTCCAGTCCGACGGGTCCGACCCGGAGACCGGCGGCACCTGGGACACCTGGCAGAAGAACCTGCACGACTTCGCCCAGCGCGTCTTCCAGGACGTCGACGACGAGGGCCCGAGCGAGGGTCACCTGCCGCTCGTGCGGCACGCCCTCCCCGACGCCGGCTCCACGCCGACGCCGTGGATCGACGAGAACGGCGTCGTCACCTTCGAGGTCGGCCCCGAGTACGCCGACGCCAACAACGTCATGGTGTGGGGCAACTTCGGCCCGGCCGGCAGCTGGCCGCGCACCCCGATGGTGCGCCAGGCCGACGGCTCCTGGCGGCTCTCCCTCGCCTTCGAGGGCGGCTCCTACTACTACAAGATCGTCGCCGACGGCGTCGACTCCAAGGACGCCGGCAACCCCACCCGCGTCACCTCCGAGCCGACGTGGAGCACCTTCGTCGTCGAGGGCGACACCCTCCGCGGCCGGTACACCGCCGAGGTCCCGGCCGAGGCGCAGGGCGAGCTCAGCGTCATGAGCTACACGAGCACCGCCGCCGGCCAGCAGCGCTCCGCCTACGTGTGGACGCCCCCGGGCTACGACGCGGCCCGCGCCGAGGCCTACCCGGTCCTCTACCTGCAGCACGGCGGCGGGCAGACCTGGACCGACTGGGTCGAGGTCGGCCACATCGACCGCATCCTCGACAACCACCTGCAGGACGGCACCATCGTCCCGATGGTGGTCGTCATGGCCAACGGCAACGGGGTGGACTTCCCGACGGAGATCACCACCCGCATCGCCCCGACGGCCGAGGCGGCCTTCAACATCAGCACCGAGAGCGACGGCAAGGCGCTCGCGGGCCTGTCGATGGGGTCCGGCCAGACGCTCAGCACGCTGTGGGCGTACCCCGGTGAGTTCGGCTGGATCGGCGCCATGTCGGCGTTCGGCGCCCCGCCGGCCTCCGCGGACGTCCAGGCCATCAACGAGGGCACGAACCTGCTCCGCGTGTACTCCGGCGACATCCAGGACTTCACCTACGGCGCGACGCTCTCGCTGGTCGCCGCCATGGAGAGCCGCGGCGTGGAGCACGAGTTCGCGCCGATCATCCCCGGCCCCCACAGCTGGGACGTCTGGCAGAAGGCCGCCATCGACTTCCTGCCCCGGCTGTTCGTGGAGGCGCCCCCCGCCTGACCGGGCTCCCCCGCGGCACCCACGGCGGTGCGGTCGACGGCTCCTCCCGTCGGCCGCACCGCCGTCCGTCGTCCGGGCGACCGGGCCGGGCGGCGTCGGCCGGTCGACCGGGCCGGGCGACCGTCGCCCGGCTCAGGCGGGGTCGACCGGCCCCTCGGCGCCGGGGTCCCCGACCAGCGCGAGCACGTCCCGGGCACCGGCCACCATGGCCACGTCGAGGAAGGTCCCGTCCTCGAGCACGAGCACCCCGGCGCCCGCCTCCCGCGCGTCCCCGACCCGGCGCAGCACCTCGCGGGCGCGGGCGACCTCGTCGGGCGCCGGGAGGAACTCCTCGCGGATGGGCGCGAGCTGGGCGGGGTGGATCGCCGCCCGGCCGCGCAGCCCCAGCGCCCGGCCGGCGCGGCAGGAGGCCCGCAGGCCCGCCTCGTCGCGCACGTGCGGGTGGACGGACATGACGGGGGCCGGCAGCCCCGCGGCCCGCGCCGCGACGACGAGCCGGCCGCGCGCCCACGTCAGCCCCGCCTCCTCGCGGATCCCGAGCGCGGAGCGCAGGTCCGCCTCCCCCAGGCCGACCGAGGCCACCGCCGGGTCCGCCGACGCGAGGTCGAACGCGCGCTCGACACCGAGCGCGGACTCCAGGAGCAGGTGCAGGCGCCGCCCGGGCAGGGCCCCGACGAGGGCCGCCACCTCCTCGACGCGCTCGACCTTGGGGACCCGGACCTCCACGTGCAGGGGCAGCGCGGCGACCGCGGCCCGGTCGGCGTCCGCCCAGGAGGTGCCGGCGGCGTTCAGCCGGACCTGCACGGGCCGGCCCGGGTGGGCCGCGACGAGCGCCGCGAGGCCCGCGCGGGCGGCGCTCTTCGCCACGGGGGCGACGGCGTCCTCCAGGTCGAGCACCACCACGTCGGCGTCGCCCGCGAGCGCCTTCGCCGCCCGGTCGGGCCGGTCCGCGGGCGCGTAGAGCAGCGTGAGGACGGGCCGGCTCACACGGCCCCCTGCTCCCGCAGGGCCGTGACCTCGTCGGGCGTGAAGCCGAGCTCGGACAGGACGGCGTCGGTGTCCGCGCCGGGCGGACGGCCGGTGAAGGAGAGCACCGCGTCCGCATCCGACAGCCGGAACAGCGGCCCCTGGACGAGCACCTCGCCGAGCTCGGGGTCGTCCATGGCGTGCACCGTCCCCAGCGCCCGGAACTGCGGGTCCTCGACGATGTCGTGCGCGTCGTAGACCGGCGCCACCGCCGCCTGCGCCCGCTCGAACGCCGCGAGCACCTCCGCCCGGTCGCGCTGCGCGATCCAGCCGCCCACCGCCTCGTCGAGGACGTCCGCGTGCCGCGCCCGCTGGGCGCCGTCCGCGAACCACGGCTCGGCCGCGAGGTCGGGACGGCCGACGAGGTCCATGACGCGCTCGGCGATGGAGTGCGCGGAGGTGGACACCGCCACCCAGTGCCCGTCGCGCGTGCGGTAGGTGTTGCGGGGGGCGTTGTTCGACGAGCGGTTGCCCGTGCGCGCCTGCACCGTGCGCAGCTGGTCCCACCGCGTGATCTGCGGCCCGAGCATCGCGAGGATGGGCTCGATGATCGCGACGTCGACGACCTGCCCGCGCCCGGTCACCCTCCGCGCGTGCAGCGCCGTCATGATGGCGAAGGCCGTGGCCAGCGAGGCGACGCCGTCCGCCAGGCCGAAGGGCGGCAGGGTCGGCGGGCCGTCGGGCTCGCCCGTCATCGCCGCGAAGCCGCTCATCGCCTCGGCGAGGGTCCCGAAGCCCGGGCGCGACCGGTAGGGGCCGACCTGCCCGAACCCGCTGACGCGTGCGAGGACGAGCCGGGGGTTGCGCTCGGCGAGCACGTCGGGGCCGAGGCCCCACCGCTCCAGCGTGCCGGGGCGGAAGTTCTCGACGAGCACGTCGGCGCGCTCGGCGAGGGCCAGCAGGACGCGCCGGCCGCCCTCGGAGGACAGGTCGGCCGTGACGGTCCGCTTGTTGCGGCCGAGGGTCTTCCACCACAGGTTGACGCCGTCCTTCGCGGCGCCGTGGCCGCGCGAGGGGTCGGGCCGGCGGGGGTGCTCGACCTTGACGACGTCCGCGCCCAGGTCCCCGAGGTGCATCGCCGCCATGGGCCCGGCGAACAGCGTCGAGGCGTCGACGACGCGCAGGTCGTGCAGCGGCCCGTCGGCGCGCTCGCGGGAGACGCTCACGGGCGTGCCCTCCCGCCCGGCAGGCCGGAGCGCGGGTCCACGGGCGGGTCCGCGGGCAGGTCCCACGCGCAGCGGAAGCCCACGGCGGTGCTGCGGGCCAGGCCCATGCCCGGGACGAGGAGCTTCACCGTCACCTCCGGCGCCTGGGGGCCGCCCTCGAGGTACCAGTCGGACCCCTGCGCGCGGTAGGCGCACCCGCCCTTGAGCATCGCGAACCGCGTCCGGCCGTCCGTGTGCTCGCTCTCCGTGAGGTTCCGGACGAGGGGCTCGCGCCGTCGCCAGCCGCGCCCGGCCGCCGCGAGCTGCCACTCGTCCTCCGTCGGCAGCCGGCCGCCCCGCCAGGCTGCGTAGGCGCGGGCGTCGTCGAGGTCGACGAGCACCACGGGGGCGTCCTCCTGCCCGGGCGGCGGCGACCACGCACCGGCGGCGTCCCGGGTCCCGTGCGCGAGGAAGCGGTGGTCCGTGCGCGGCCGGTAGCCCGTGGCGGCCAGGAACGCCGCGTACTCGGCGTTCGTGACCTCCGCGCTCGCCACCGCC
Organism: Cellulomonas endophytica; assembly: GCF_004123805.1. Taxonomy (GTDB): domain Bacteria; phylum Actinomycetota; class Actinomycetes; order Actinomycetales; family Cellulomonadaceae; genus Cellulomonas; species Cellulomonas endophytica. Next base: position 56,075 of record NZ_RWJX01000014.1, read on the forward strand.
ACCGGCTCGGCGCGGTGCCCGTCGCGCTGGAGCGTGCGCGCGTCGTGCAGGCGCGGCGGCAGGGGCTTCCACTCGTCGACGTAGGGCGCGCCCTGGTAGGTGCCCGTCTCGCGGGCCCGGTACCGGACGGTGAGCACCCAGTCGCCCGCGGGCAGGACCACGGCGTCCGGGGGCGGCCCGGCGTCGGGCGCCCGGGGGACGTCCGGCGGCGCGGGCACCACCCGGCGGGCGAGCCGGTGGGGGAAGGACGCGTCGGGGTCGGGGGCGAGGGCCCCGCTGCGCGCTCGCTCGAGCAGCGCCGGCAGCCAGGCCGGCGCCGCGGCCCCGGGCGCGAGCTCGAGCACGGCCGCGACGCCCCCCGCCGGCACGGGGACGGTGCCCCCGGGGGCGAGGTCCGCGCCGCCGAGGAGGTCCACGCGTCGGGAGCGGTCGGCCCCCGGGGCCGCGACGTCGACGTCCTGGCCGGCGGTGCTCGCCAGCGCCCACAGCGTCACGCCGTCGGCGGCGAAGGCCGAGGCGTGCACGCCGGCCGCGTCGGCCCCCTCGGGCAGGCCGGCCAGCGGCGTCCAGTCCCCGTCCAGCAGCAGGTCGTCGGCGACCCGCTGCACCGCGAGCACCCGGCGCAGGGTCGCGGCGTCGCGCGCGCTCCAGCCCACCCAGACCCCGAAGACGACCTCCCAGACCATGACGCCGACGCCGTTGAGCCAGGCGGAGCGCAGCTCCTCGGCGTGGTCCCGGTGCCAGCGCCGCACGTGGTGCTGCATGTGCCGGCGCTCGTAGAGGTGCGCGCGCAGGACGCCGGGCACGGGGCTGTCCGCGAAGAGCTGGGCCCACGACAGCGCGTGGTCGGCGACCCGCTCGACGGGCAGCGTCGACTCCCCCTCGAGGACGAGCCCGGGACGTGCCGCCTCCAGCCGCGCGACGAGGTCCGGGTCGGCCTTCTTCAGGGTGTCGAGGAAGACCCCGTCCGCGCCGAGGTCGGCGACGAGGGCCGCGAGCTCCTCGGCGTCCGGCCCGCCGCGCCGGGTGCCGACGTCCCAGGGGTTGTAGTCCACGAAGACGTGCAGCCCCGCTCCGCGCAGGTCGTCCACCAGCCCCCGCAGGCCGGGCACGTCCCGGTACCAGTCCCACTGGTTGCGCTCGTCGAGCCCGATGACGGGGTAGGCGTGCCACAGCACGACCGCGTCGAGCCCGCCGAAGCGGTCGGCGTCGGCGAGGAACCGCTCGGGCGTGAAGCGGCCCGTCGCGGCGTCGTGCAGGAGCTCGTCCCACAGCCAGACCTGGGCGACGGCGTGGCAGCGCGCCGCCCAGGCCGCCCCCGGGCGGCGGTAGGCCGCGTCGTCGTGGGCGTGGCGGCGCCGGGCGTCCTCCCGCCACCGCGCGAGCACGGCGCGCCACGCGGGCCGGTCGGCGGGGTCGTCCGGCGCGGCGAGCACCTTCGCCCGGTCGAGCGCGACGAGGTCCTCCGGCGTCGGGTCCAGCGGCACGGGCGTCGGCCGGTCGACCGGCCGCGGCACGAGCGGGTCGAACGCGAGGCCGAGGTCGCCCCCGGGCCGGGCGGTCACGGGACCGCCCCGGCGGCCGGGCCGGGGGCAGGAGGGGCGTCGGGGAGCACGGCGGACCCCGACGCCAGGGCCGATGCCACCTCCGCGGCCGAGGGCACCCCGGGCTGCGCGCCCGGGCGCTGCACCGCGAGGGCGCCCGCGACCACCGCGCGCCGGGCCGCCGTGACGAGGTCCTCCCCCGCCGCCAGCCCCGCGGCGAGCACGCCGCAGAACGTGTCGCCGGCCCCCGTCGTGTCCACCGCGGGCACGCGCGACGCGGGCACGGGCACCGGGTCGGCGTCCCGGACGAGCACGAGCGCGCCGTCGGGGCCGAGGGTGACGACGACCGCGGGCACGCGCTCCAGCAGCCGGGCCGCGAGCGCCTCCGGGGCGGCCGTCAGCCCGGCGGGGGCCGTGGCGGCCGGGCCCCCCGGCACCGGCGTCTCGCCCGCCTCCGTCGTCGCCAGGTCGGCGGCCTCCCCCTCGTTGACGACGAGCACGTCGACCGCCTCCCACAGCGCCTCGGGCAGCGGCCGCGACGGCGCCGCGTTGAGCACGAGCAGCGCCCCGGGCCGACGGGCGGCGCCCGCCGCCACGACGGTCTCCACGGGCACCTCGAGCTGCGCCAGCACCACGTCCGCCGCGGCCAGCACGGCCCGCGAGGCGTCGTCGAGGGCGACGCGCCCGTTGGCGCCCGGCGCCACGACGATGGCGTTCTCGCCGTCCGCGGCCACCGTGATGAGCGCCGTGCCGCTGGCCCCCTCGAGGCGCGCGACGTGCTCCGTGCCGACGCCCGCGCCCGTGAGGGACGCCAGCAGCAGGTCCGCCCCCTCGTCGCGCCCGACCGCCCCGACGAACGCCGTCCGGGCGCCACCGGCGCGCGCCGCCGCGACCGCCTGGTTCGCCCCCTTGCCGCCCGGGCTGCGGACGAGCTCGCCGCCCAGCACCGTCTCGCCCCCGACGGGGTGGTGCGGCACCGCCACGACGAGGTCGACGTTCGCGCTCCCGACGACGACGACGACCCCGCCGCCGCCCGGCCCGGCCCCCACGCCCCGCCCGTCCACGGCGCCCACGCCCTCGCCGCCGCCCGTGCCGTCCGTGCCGCCCGTGCCGTCCGTGCCGCCCGTGCCCTGCCCCGTCGTCGTCATGCCCCCACCCTGCCCGTCGCCGCCGACAGCAGCGCCGTGCGCGCCGCGAGGTCGGCGAAGGACCTCGTCGGCGGTCCCGGCAGGCTGGTGGCGACCTCGCCGCGCAGCGGCCGCCACCAGCGCTCCTCGATCCCGTCGAGGCCGCGCAGCGCCCCCACGACGGACCCGACGGTCGCCCCGACGGAGTCCGTGTCCCAGCCCGCCGTCACGGCCGCCGAGACGCTGGGCGTGAAGCGTCCCCGCCCGTGCGCCAGCGCGAAGGCCACCGTCGCGGCGTTGGGCAGCACGTGCACCCAGTGGTGCCGGCCCAGCGCCGCGTGCAGCGTGTCGAGCCCGGCGGACAGGTCACCGCCCGAGGCCCCCGCGCGGCGGCCGAGCGCCACCGCCGCCGCCAGCCGGCCGCCCGGCGGCAGCACGGCGCCGGCCGCGTCGAGCACGTCCTCGACGTCGTCCAGCACGAGGGACGCCGCGCAGAGGGCCGCGGCCCACGCCGCCCCCTGCGCCCCCGGCCCGGTGTGGCTCAGGCGCGCGTCGACGAGCGCCGACCGGGCCGCCGCGCGCACGTCGCCGGGGTGCGCCCAGCCGTGCACGTCGGCGCGGATGAGGGCGCCGATCCACCACCGGAAGGGGTTGTGGTGCGTGGCGGTGGCGGGCACGTCCCGGGCGTCGAGCAGGTTGCGCAGCGCCGCGCGCTCCGCGGTGAAGACGCGCCCGGCGGGCAGCGCGTCGAGCCACGCGGTGGCCACGTCGTCGGTCGTCAGGGCGCTCCCGTGGCGCTCGAGCAGGTCGAGGGCGAGCAGGGGGTAGTTGAGGTCGTCGTCCTCCGGCATCCCGTCGACCACCTCCTCGAGCGAGGTGGGCGCGCTGCGGCGGTTCCACGGCCAGCGCGCCGCGACCTCGTCCGGCAGGCCGACGGCCGTCAGGTACCGGTCGAGCGGCCAGCGGCCCGTGGCGCGCAGGATCTCCTCGATCCCCTGCCGCGGGATCTTCTCCACGGGCTTGCCGAGCAGGCACCCGGCGGCCCGGCCGGTCCACGCGCCGAGCAGCCGCGCCTCGAGCGCGGCCCTCCCGGGCGGCGGGGGCAGCACCGGCGCCGGCGGCAGCACGGCGACGAGGTCGTCCCACTCCGTCGGCTCCGCACCGGCCCCCGGGGCCGCAAACCGCAGATCCGTCAGCTCGTCGAGCAGCGCGCGCGCCAGCACCCGGAGCGCCGGCGGCGCCGGGACGGGCCCCGCGCCGCTGACGGCCGGGACGGGGTCCCCGCCGGCGGCGACCCACCGGTCCCGGACCGCCGCGACGTCGACGCCCTCGTCGGCGGCCTGGACGAGCTCGTGCGCGAGCAGGTCCTCCGGCTGCGCCCACGTCAGCCTCACGCGGTCTCCCCCGTGTCGGCGGACCACCCGATCGCGTCGGCCCCGGCGGTGCCCGCGCCGGGCTCCCCCGCCTCGTCGGCGCGGGCCACGCCCGCGACCGGGACCGTCGACCGGGCCGGCGCGGAGCCGGCCAGCACGTCGGCGATGCCCTGCGCCCGCGCGGCCGCCCGGCGGTGGTCGGCGGCGAGCACGTCGCGCGCCGCGTCGGCGAGCAGCCGCCCCGTGGCCCGGACGTCGGTGCGGCTCGCCGCCTCGACGGTGTCGAGCCACTCCGCCGGCACGGCGTCGGCTCCGTGCAGCCCCGCCGCGAGCGCGCCCGCCATGACGGCGATGGAGTCGGCGTCCCGCCCGTAGTTCACGGCGGCGAGCACCGACCCGCGGTAGTCGCCGCCGTGCCCGAGCAGCAGCCCGACCGCGGCGGGCAGCTCCTCGATGGCCTTCGTGCGGGAGGGCCGGCGCGCGTCGCGGGACATCGCCCGGTACTCCGGCCCGACGGAGTCGAACGGCGCGACCGCCTCCCGGACCGTCCGCGCGAGGGCCCGCTCCTCGTCGTCCGAGGTCGGGGGTCCGGCCCGCCCGGCGACCGCGTCCGTCACGGCGGCGAGCGCGTCCGCGGTGCCGTCGTGCGCGACGGCCCGCATCGCGGCGACGACGTCCGCCAGGGACGCGCCCGGCGCGACCGCCGCCGCCACCCCGGCGGCGAAGACCCCCGCCGCCTCCCGCCCGTAGCTCGACTGGTGCGCCCCCGCGACGTCGATCGCCTCCGCGTACGCCGCGCGCGGGTCGCCCGCGTTCACCACGCCGACGGGCGCCATGTACATCGCCGCGCCGCAGTTGACGATGTTGCCGACGCCGGCCTCGCGCGGGTCGACGTGCCCGTAGTGCAGCCGGGCGACGATCCACTTCTCCGCCAGGAACACCCGCTGGAGCAGCAGGGCCTCCGACTCCAGCTCGGGCACCCAGCGCGGCTCGCCGATCATGAGGGGCACGAGGTCCTCGGCCACGGCGTAGGCGTCGAGGTGGTCGCGCCGGGCGGCGTAGACCTCCACGAGCGCCTGCGTCATGAGGGTGTCGTCCGTGATGTGGCCGTCGCCCTTGTGGTACGGCGCGATGGGCCGGGCGGTGCGCCAGTCGGGCAGGAAGGGCCCCACGACGCCGGCGACCCGGCCGCCGTGGCGCGTCTCGATCTGCTCCGGCGTCCAGCCCTCCGTCGCGCCGCCCAGCGCGTCGCCCACGGCCGCCCCGGTGACCACCGCCACCGCCCGGTCCTCCAGCCAGTCCACCGCTCCCCCGCCCGTCGTCCCGTGCCCTCTGCCGGCTGCCGCCGCCGCCGCGTCAGGCGTTGATCTCGTCCCAGCCCGCCTGCAGCTCCTCGCCCAGGGCGGCCGCGTCGGTCTCGCCGGCGAGGAAGCGCTGGAAGGCCGGCGTCGCGACGGTGTCCTTCCACTGCGCGTACGCGTCGACGAAGAGGTACGGCGCGCCCGTGAAGTACTGGCCCGAGGCGAGGATCGGCGCCCAGTTGGGCTCCTCCGCGAGCTCGGTGGCCAGGGCCTCCTGCGCGGAGGTCGTCGCCGGGATGAGGGCGTCCGCCCGGTTGAGGGAGGCGAGGTTCTCGGGCTCCGTGAAGAACTCGAGGAACTGCGCGGCCTCCTCCGGGTGCTCGGAGTCGATGTTCACGGACAGCGTCTGCGGGTTGGCGGCCTGCTCGGCGCCCTCCGGCCCCTCGAGCGGGGGCAGGACGACCCAGTCGAAGCCCTCGGGGGCGTCCGTGGCGATGTTCGCGGCCTGGAAGGAGCCCTGGATCGTCATCGCGACCTGGCCGGCGTAGAACGAGGCGAGGACCTCCGAGCCGGTCTGGCTCAGCGTGACGGGGGCGAGGGTCCCGTCGGCGGTCATCTCGGCGACGAGCTCGGGCAGCGCCGTCTCGCCCTCGTCGACCACGAGCTCGGCGTCCGCGCCCGACCCGTCGAAGTACTCCCCGCCGAACTGCGGCCCGAGCGTCATGAAGGCGGCGGTCGGGCTCTTCAGGCCCCAGCCCAGGCCGGCCACGCCGCCCGCGGTCGTCGCCGTGGCGATCTCCCGGAGCTCGTCCCACGTCATCGTCTCCCCGCTGGGCACCTCCACGCCCGCGGCCTCGAGCAGGCCGCGGTTGGCGAAGACCATGTAGGACTGCAGCTCCGTGGGGTAGGCGATGACCTGGTCGTCCACGGTGACGGACTCCAGGACGCCCTCGGGGATGTCGGCGCGGCGCTCGTCCGACATGTACTCGGACAGGTCGGCGAGGTACCCGTCGCGGGCGAAGGGCACGATGCTCGCGGCCTCGTAGTGGATGACGTCCGGGGCCGCGCCGCCGTTGAACTGGGTGATGAGCTTGTCGTAGATGCCGTCCCACCCGGCGGGGACGATCTCGACCTGGACGTCGGGGTTCTCGGCGTTCCAGGAGTCGACGACCGCCTGCGTCGCCTCGATGGCGGCCGGCTGGTCGGACAGGGACTGGAACTCCAGGGTGACGGGCTCGGCCGCGTCGCCCGCGCCGTCCCCGGCGGCCGGCTCCTCGTCGCCCCCGCCCCCGCCGCAGGCGGTGAGCAGGAGCAGCGCGGCCAGGGGACCGGCGACGGCGGCGGTCCGACGGGTGGGGCGGGGGTGCCGATGGACCTGCATGGTGGGGTCACTCCTCCGGTGGGGCGGGACGTGCGGGCGGGGGCGGTGCGCCGTGGCGCGCGGGGGTGGGGGCGGCGTCGCGCTCACCCCTTCACCGCCCCGGACAGGAGGCCGCCGGTCAGCCGCTTCTGCATGATCGAGAAGAAGACGATGCTGGGGACGGCGGCGAGGATGCTGCCCGCGGCGAGGGGTCCGAGGGCGACCTTGCCCTCCCCGCCGATGAACATCTTCAGCGTGATGGGCAGCGTGTAGTTCTCCGGCGACTGCAGGAGGACGAGGGCGAAGAAGAACTCGTTCCACGACGAGACGAACGAGAACATCGCGGTGGCGACGATCCCGGGCATGAGCAGCGGGAAGACGATCTGCCGCAGCACCGAGGCGCGCCCGGCGCCGTCCATGGAGCCGGCCTCCTCCAGGTCCCGCGGGATCGCCGAGACGTAGCCCTGGAGCATCCACAGCGCGAACGGCAGCGTGTAGGTCGTGTGCACCAGCGTCAGCCCCACGAGGCTGTCCGTGAGCTCCACCGTCCGCAGGATGAGGAACAGCGGCAGGATCACGAGGATCACCGGGAAGACCTGGCTCACGAGGATCCAGCCCGTCCCCAGCGCCCGCATCGCTCCCCGGAAGCGGGCGAGGGCGTACGCGCCGGGCAGGGCGATGACGACGACGAGCGCGGTGGAGACCAGGGCCACCACCAGCGAGTTCGCCGAGGACCGCACCAGCCCCTGCCGCTCGAGCGCCTGGGAGTAGTTGTCCCAGCGCCACTCCGTCGGCAGCAGGCTCACGGTGAGCGAGTTCAGCTCCTCGGACGACTTCACCGAGGCGGACAGCAGCCACAGCAGCGGGAAGCCGAGGAACACGATGTACAGGGCCAGGGCGGTGTACTGCGCCGGCCGGACGAGGGTCCGCATCAGCGCGCTCCCTTCTCCTCGCGCAGCTGCGACCACAGGTAGACGGTCAGCAGCGCGACGACGACGACGACGAGGACCACGCCCATGGCGGCGGCGTACCCGATGTTCCGGTTCTTGAAGGCCTCGAGGTACGTGAAGAGCATCGGCAGCATCGTCTTGCCGCCGGGGCCGCCCTCCGTGAGGACGTACACGAGGCTGAAGCTGTTGAAGTTCCAGATGAAGTTCAGCGAGGTGATGGAGGTGACGATGGGGCGCAGGCTCGGCAGCGTCACCGCGGTGAAGCGCCGCCACGCGCCGGCGCCGTCCATGGACGCGGCCTCGTGGAGCTCGCCCGGGATCTGCTGCAGGCCCGCCAGGAGCGTCACCGTGGTCTGCGGCATCCCCACCCACACGCCGACGACGACGACGGCCGGCAGCGCGGTGGAGAAGTCGGCGAGCCAGTTGACGTCGTCGGGCAGGCCGACGGACCCCAGCGCGGCGTTGAGCGGCCCCGCGTTCGGGCTGTAGATCATCCGCCACATGATCGCCACGACGACGGGCGGCATGGCCCACGGGATGAGCGCCAGCACGCGCGTGAGCCCCTGCAGCCGCAGGTCGGCGGCCAGCAGCAGCGCCAGCCCCATCCCGGCGACGAGCTGCAGCAGCGTCACCGACACCGCCCAGACCATCCCGATGCGGAAGGACTCCCAGAAGAAGCCGTTGCCGAGGAGCCGCTCGAAGTTCTCCAGCCCGACGACGGAGTACTCGGGCCGCCGGACGAGGCGCGCGTCCGTGAAGGCGAGCGCGATCCCGACGACGAGCGGGGCGACCGACAGGACGAGCACGGGCAGGAGCGAGGGCAGCACGAGCGCGGCGGCCTCGCGGCGGCGGGCGCGGGTGGCGGCGCCGGAGCGGCGCGGGGGGCCCGGGGGGCGGGCCGACGTGCGGGCGGGCGCGGTGGCGGTGCTCACGGGGCGGCCTCCGGGGCGCTGCGGTGGACGGCGCCCGTGGACTCGCGGGCGACGAGGCGGGGTGCGACGAGCACGCTGCGGCGGACGCGGTCGGGCTCGTCGAGGCGGTCGAGCAGCAGCCGGGCGGCGGCGCGGCCGCGCTCGGCGGTGCCGAGCGAGACGGACGTGAGGGTCGGGTCGAGGAGCCCGGCCAGGTCGGTGTCGTCCATGCCCGTGACGGCCACGTCCTCGGGGACGCGCAGGCCGGCCTCCCGCGCCGCGCGCATCGCACCGACGGCGAGCAGGTCGTTGGCGGCCACGACCGCGTCCGGCACGGGCCGGGACGCGAAGAGCCGGCGGGCCGCCTCGAGGCCGGCCGCCGCGGTGAAGTCGGCGGCGACCGCCCCGCCGACGACCTCCGCGCGGAAGCCCGGCGCACCCGTCGCCTCGTCGAAGCCGCGCCGCCGCGCCGCGCCGGGGGTGGTGTCGAGCGGCCCGTTGAGGAAGGCCAGGCACCGGCGGCCGGTCGCGACGAGGTGCTCCACCGCGAGGCCGACGCCGGCGGCGGAGTCGGTGGACACGGAGTCGAGCGCGTCGGCGACGAGGGGCCGGCCGATGACGACCACCGGCACGGGGATCTCGCGCAGCGTGCGCACGAGCTCGTCGCTGATGCGCAGCGGGCTGATGACGAGGCCGTCGACGGACCCCGCCGCCAGCCCGCGCACGAGGTCGACCGTGTCCTGCGAGGTGCTGCCCGTCGGCGCGAGCAGGAGGCGCAGGCCCCGGGCGCCGACGACCGCCTGGATCGCCGTCATCATCTCGACGTAGACGGGGTTGCCGATGTCGGCGACGGCGAAGGCGATCTGCGACGTCCGGCGCAGGCGCAGCGAGCGCCCCGTGGCGTGGGGCTGGTAGCCGAGCTGCGTCGCCGCGGCGCGCACGCGCTCCACCATCGCCGCGCTGGCCCCCGTGCCGTGCAGGGCGCGGGACGCGGAGGCGAGGGACACCCCGGCGTGCTGGGCCACGTCGGGCAGGGTGGCGCGGTGCGGCACGGCGGCGGTCCTCCTCGGCTCTGAGGGGCGGTGCAGGTGCGGTGCGGTGCGGTGCAGGTGGCGTGCGGGTGCGGGTGCGAGGGCACGGCTGGAAACGTTTCCGATGCCGTGCTGCGATCCCATCACCGGCCGCGCGAGGTGTCAACCACCGACGCCGGACCGTGACCGTGGCGCACCCGATCCGTCGCCCGCTTCCCCGTGCGCCCCGGACGCGGCAGGCTGCCGCCGTGGACCACCGCCCCGTCGGCAACGTGTCGCTGCAGGCCTTCGCCGACGCCGCCGAGGCCTTCGTGCGGACCGTCGCCCTCGTCGGCGACCGGTGGGACGCCCCCGGGCTGGGGACGTGGGACGTGCGGGCCCTCGTCGGGCACACGGGCCGGTCCCTGCTGACCGTCGAGGCCTACCTGGCGCGGCCCGCGGCGGCGGTGGAGGTCCCGTCGGCCACCGCCTACTACGTCGCGACGTCCGCCCTGGCTGCGAGCGCCGAGGTCGAGGCGCGGGGCCGGGCGGCGGGGGCGGACCTCGGCGAGGACCCGGCGGCGGCCGTCGGGGTCCTCGCCGCGCGCGTCGTGCCCCTCGTCGCCGCGGCGGACGGGGACGGCCTGCTGACGACCGCCGCCGGTGGCATGCGGCTGCGGGACTACCTGCCGACGCGCACGGTCGAGCTCGTCGTGCACACCGCCGACCTCGCGCTCGCGCTCGGCCTGCCGCCGGACCCGCCGCCGGCCGCGGCCCGGGAGGCCCTCGCCGTGCTGGCCGAGCTGGCCGTCACCACGGGCCGGGCCGGGCCGCTGCTGCTCGCCGCGACGGGCCGCCCCGGGGCGCTCCCGCCGGGCTTCAGCGTCCTCTAGTCGGGCAGGTGCCCCGCGGCCGCCCCGTCACCAGGACGCCGGCGCCGTGACGAAGACGTCGAAGAGCTCGGGGTGGTGCCCGTGGACGAGCACCGCGAACACGACGGCGTCGAAGAGCAGGTGGACGGTGAGCACGTAGGTGAGCGAGGCGGTCCGCTGGAACGTGAAGCCCTGGACCAGCGCGAACGGGATCGTCAGCAGCGGTCCCCAGCTGCGGTAGCCGAGCTCCCACAGGAACGAGACGAAGACGACCATCTGCAGCAGGTTGGCCTGCCAGGGCGGGAAGTGGCGGCGCAGCAGCGCGTAGACCGTGCAGACGAAGAAGAGCTCGTCCCAGGTGCCGACCGCGGCGACCCCGACGAAGAGGCGCGCGATCTCCTGCCCGCCCTCGAGCTCGGGCCAGTTGCGCCACACGCCCGAGGACAGGAAGTACCAGGGCAGGACGAGGTAGCCCGCCCCCAGCACGCCGACGAGGTACGCCCAGTGCACGCGGGTCCAGGGGCGTCGGGCGCGCCAGGGGAACCGCACCACGTCGTCGCGCAGCCAGTACCGGCTCAGCGCCCAGGGCAGCGCGACCGCCAGGGACAGCGCCACGCCGAACCGGAGGATGCCGGCGTCGGAGAGGTCGGCCTCCAGCGAGATGGCGCTCACGGTCGCCATGCCGACCGCGACGAGCAGCAGGTGCCGGCCCAGCGGCCGGTCGACGAGCAGCCCCAGCACCACGCCGAGCACGAGCGGCACGTAGGCCAGCGGCCGGACGTGGACGGCGAAGAGCAGCACCGCGGCGAGGGACACCAGGCCCGCCGCCACCAGGCGCGCGGCCGCCTGCCCGCGGGTGAGCGCCCGCCCGCCGCCGGGGTCGGCGAGGGCGTCTCCGGGCAGCGCGTGCTCGACCACGCGCCCACCCTGCCCGAGGACCCGCCCGGCGACCACCGGCGGGGCGGGGTGCCTGCGGGGTCCGTCGCAGGTGGCCGACGGGACCCGGTGGCCGGCACCCCTTCCCTCCGGGCCTCGTCCGTCGTAACGTACAACCTCGTGGTTGTAGATCAGGACGCGGAGGCCGTGGACCGGCTCTTCGGCGCCCTGGCCGACCGCACCCGGCGGGACATCGTCGTGCGCGTGCTGCGGGAGGAGGCCACGGTCAGCGGCCTCGCCCGGGGCTACGCCATGAGCTTCGCCGCGGTGCAGAAGCACGTCGCGGTGCTCGAGCGCGCGGGCCTGGTGACGAAGGAGCGGCGCGGACGGGAGGTCGTCGTGCGGCCGGGCATCGAGGCCGTGCGGTCCGCGGCGGCGCTGCTCCTGGGCTACGAGAGCCTCTGGCGGGGCCGGCTGGACCGCTTCGAGCGGCTGCTGCAGGAGGAGGACCAGGAGGCCGCGGGCGCGACCACCACGAGCACGACCGGCACGACGAGCACGACGAGCACGACGAGCACGACCGGGGACGCCACCACGGGCGCCCCCGCCCCGACCGGCACCGACCGGGCGCCGACCGAGCACCGAGGAGAGGACCGATGACGATCACCAGCGTGCAGCAGGACCCGGAGGCGGCGACGCTCACCGTCGTGACCCAGCTGGCCGCGAGCCCGGAGGAGGCGTGGCGCCTGTGGGCCGACCCGCGCCGCCTCGAGCGGTGGTGGGGCCCGCCGACCTGGCCGGCGACGTTCGAGACGCACGACCTGGCGCCCGGCGGCTCCGCGACGTACTCCATGACCGGCCCGGAGGGCGAGCGCGCCCGGGGGTGGTGGCGCTTCACGGAGGTCGACGCGCCGCACCTCCTCGCGTTCGAGGACGGGTTCGCCGACGACGAGGGACGCCCCGCCGACGGACCCGTGACCCGGATGCGCGCCGTGCTCGAGGCGGCGGACGGCGGCACCCGCATGACCCTGACGAGCACGTTCGCCTCCCCCCAGGACATGCAGGGGCTCGTCGCGATGGGCATGGTCGAGGGCCTCCAGGAGGCCCTCTCCCAGATCGACGGCCTGCTCGTCGCCGCCTGACGCGTGCCGCACCCGGCGTCGCCCGGGCGGCGCCGCCCCGCCCTCCGCATCCGGGGGGCGGGGCGTCGTCGCGCCGGGCACCGCGGGGCGAGGCGGGCGGTGCGTGGACGGGAGCGGGGCGGCGGGGCGGGGCAGGGCGGGCACGGCGTGGCGGCCGGGCGTCCCGGGTGCGACCCTGGTCGCCGGACCGGTGCGGACCCCCGCCGGTGCCGCTCGTAGGCCGGAGTCGCCGTGGACGCCGTCAGCCCCCTGCCGCTGCTCCCCGGGCCGGCGACCGCCGCCGGACCCGTCCGGGGGTCGGAGCGCGGCCCCCGCGTCCGCACCGCGGCCCGCCCGACCCTGCCGGCCCCGGCCCCGCCGGGCGACCTCGTGCCGGCGGCGCTCGCGCTGCCCGCACCCCGCACGGGCGTCCGCACGGTCGGCGTCGAGGAGGAGCTGCTCCTCGTCGACCCCGCCTCCGGCCGGCCCGTCCCGCGCGCGGGCGAGGCCCTGGCGGCCGCCGGGCGCGCCGCCGACCCGCTGCCCGGCAAGCCCCCGGTCGCGGTGGACCTCACCACGGAGCTCCAGCAGGAGCAGCTGGAGACGGCGACACCGCCCCGCACGGACGCCGGTGACCTCCTCGAGGACCTGCGCCGCCTGCGCGCGGCCGCCGACGACGCCGCCCGGGCGGTCGGGGCGCGGGCCGCGGCGCTGGCGTGCTCGCCGCTGCCCGTCCGGCCGCACCTGGCGCCCGGCGAGCGGTACGCGGCGATCGCGGCGCAGTTCGCGCGCACCTCGGCGGAGCAGCTGACGAGCGGCTGCCACGTGCACGTCGCCGTGACCGACGCCGAGGAGGGCGTCGGCGTGCTCGACCGCCTCCGGCCGTGGCTGGCGACGCTGCTGGCGCTGTCCGCCAACTCGCCCTTCGCGGACGGGCTGGACACGGGCTACGCCGCCTGGCGGCCGCAGGCCTGGGTGCGGTGGCCCGGCTCCGGGCCGTCCGACCCCTTCGGCTCCGCGGCGGCGTACCGGGCGACGGTCGCGGCGATGCTCGGCACGGGCGTCCCGCTCGACGAGGGCATGGTCTACCTCGACGCGCGCCTGTCGGCCCGTTGGCCGACGGTGGAGATCCGCGTCGCCGACGTCTGCCTCGACCCGCGCGACGCCGTCCTCCTCGCGGTGCTCGCCCGGGCGCTAGTCACCACCGCGGCGCAGGAGCACGCCGAGGGCCGGCCCGTCCCGGTGGTCCCGACGCCGGTCCTCCGCCTGGCGAGCTGGCGGGCGAGCCGGTCCGGGACGGAGGACGTGCTCGTCCACCCCGTCACGGTGCGGCCGGTGCCCGCGCCCGTCGCGGTCGCGGCCCTGGTCACGCACGTGCGGCCGGCGCTGGAGGAGGCCGGCGACCTGCGCCGCGCCGCGACCGGGGTCGCCCGGGTGCTGCGCCGCGGCGGCGGGGCCCGCCGCCAGCGCCAGGTGCTCGCGGCGACGGGCGACCTCGCCGCGGTCGTCGCCGATGCCGTCGAGCGCACGCGCGGCTGACGGCACCGGACCGGACGCCCGGCCGGGCGGCACGCACGCGGCCGGACGCGGCCGACCGCGACCGCCCGCGACCGCCCGTCAGGGCGCGATGACCAGCTCGCCGACGAGCCCGCCCTGCAGGGTGAACCGGTAGCGGAGGTCCACGACGCCGCCGGGGAAGTCGCCCGTCAGCCGGTGCGTCACCACCCAGCGGTCGTCGTCGACGCGCTCGGCGGCGAGGCGCTCCGCCGTCCAGGAGTAGCCGCCGTCGCCCTTCGTCAGGAAGCGGCGGATCCCGTCGGTGCCCGCGTACGTCGTGCCGTCGTCGACGACGACGGCCGTCGGGGTGAAGGCCCGCAGCGCGGCGGCGGTGTCGCGGGCCCCGTGCGCCGCGAGGAAGTCCTCGAGGATCGCGGGGAGGGGGATGGGCGAGGCGGACGGGGTGCGGGTGGTCGCGCTCATGGCCCCACCGTGCGTGCTCCCGCGGCGGGAGCCGCCAGCGCTGGACCCTCCCCCGGGGGGAGGGTCCACGATGGCGGCGTGCTGGCCATCGGGGAGTTCTCGCGCCTGACGCACCTCAGCGTGCGCACGCTGCGCCGCTACCACCAGGCGGGGCTCCTCAAGCCGGCCGCCGTGGACCCCGTGACGGGCTACCGCTCCTACACGGCGGACCAGATCCCCACCGCGCAGGTCGTCCACCGCCTGCGCGAGCTGGACGTCCCCCTCGCCGACGTGCGCCGGATCCTGCTCGCCGACGACCCGCACCGGCGCGCGGACCTCGTCGGCGACCACCTCCACCGCCTCGAGCACGAGCTCGCCCGGACCCGGGCGGCGGTCGTCTCGCTGCGCCGGCTGCTGCGTCCCGCCCCGGCCCCGCTCGCCGTGGAGCTGCGCGCCGTCCCCGCGGCGACCGTGGCCGCGGTCGCCGGGGACGTCGCGCACGCGGACGTGCTCGCCTGGTACTCCGGCGCCATGGCCGAGCTCGACGCGGTCGTCGAGGCCCCGACGGGGGCGCCGGGCGGGCTCTACGCCGACGCGCTGCTCGCCGGGGGCCGCGGGCGCGCGGTCGTCTACCGGCCGACGGACCGGCCCGGGCGGCTCGGTCGCGTGCACCCGCTGGACCTGCCCGCCGTCGAGCTGGCGGTGGCCACCCACGTGGGCGAGCACGACGACATCGACGTCACCTACGGCGAGCTGGGGTCGTGGGTCGTGGCGAACACGCTCGCGGTCGCCGGGCCGGTGCGGGAGACGTACCTCGTCGGCCCCCGGGACACCCCCGACCCGGGGGCCTGGCGGACGGAGATCGGGTGGCCGGTCTTCCGCGTGGGCCCCGGGGCGCCCCCGGCCTGACCTCCAAACCGGTACCGCCCGCCGTCAGCAGCAGCGCGCCCCCGGGGTGCGGTCGGCCTCGGCGTGCGCGGCGCGCCAGAAGGCGGCCGGGTCCAGCGGCGGCTCGCCCGGGTGGTGGCGCTCGTGGTGGCGCCGGTACGCGGCGTAGCGGTCGGTGCCGGCGGCACCCCGCACGACGAGACGCAGGGCCTGCGCGAGGTCGCCGGCGGTCCGCCGCAGCGCGCCGGCGGCCGCGCGCAGCGGCCCGTCGGGACGTCCGTGCCCCACCGCCGCGCCCGCGCTCACCCGTGCCCCCCGCCGCCGACGAGGAGCTGGCGCTCGGCGGGCTGGCGCGCCCACTCCGTCTCCAGCGCGCGCTCCTCGGCCGTCGGGAGCAGGCCGGCCGGGGCGTAGGTGGCGGAGGCCACGGGGGCGTCCTCGGCGGTGGGCCCGCCGTCGTCGCGCCAGGCGCGCAGCACGGCGGCCACGGCCGAGCCCGCCACGATCACGGTCAGCACCGCGAAGAGGATCGACAGGGAGCCCTGGACGGCGGTGTTGCGCACGACCGCCCGCATCGCCTCGACGGACGTCGCGGTCCCGAAGGACGTCTCCCCCGCCGCGAGCGCGTCGGAGAACGCCCGGTTCTGCGCCCAGTACCCGACCTTCGGGTCCGAGGAGAAGATCTTGTGCCAGGAGCCGGTGAGCGTGACCGCCAGGTCGAAGACGAGCGGGATGCCCGGGATCCACAGCAGCCGGAAGGCGTGCCGCCCGCGCTTGGCGATGATCGCCGTGCAGACGAGCAGCGCGATCGCCGCCAGGAGCTGGTTGGCGATGCCGAACAGCGGGAAGAAGGTGTTGATGCCGCCGAGCGGGTCGGTGACGCCGAGCAGCAGGATGGCGCCCCACGCGGCGACCATGATCCCCGTGGCCAGCCACACCCCCGGGCGCCAGTCGTTGTCGCGGAAGCGCGGGTGCAGGTTGCCGAGCGCGTCCTGGAGCTGGAATCGGGCCACGCGGGTGCCGGCGTCGACGGCGGTGAGGATGAACAGCGCCTCGAACATGATCGCGAAGTGGTACCAGAAGCCCATGAGCCCGGTGCCGGTGAGCCCCTGCATGATCTGGGCGATCCCGAGGGCCAGGGTCGGCGCACCGCCCGTGCGCGAGACCACGCTCTCCTCGCCGACGGAGGAGGCCACGCCCTCGAGCGTCTCCGGCGTCAGCGCCACGCCCGTCAGGCCGAGCCCGTTGACGAACTCGGCGGCACCGACGGCGTCGCCGCCCGTGGCCGCCGCGGAGGCGTTCATCGCGAAGTAGATGCCGCGGTCGATGGACAGCGCCGCGACGAAGGCCATGATCGCGACGAACGACTCCATGAGCATGCCGCCGTAGCCGATGAACCGCGTCTGGCGCTCCTTGTGCACCATCTTCGGCGTCGTCCCCGAGGCGATGAGCGCGTGGAACCCCGACAGGGCCCCGCACGCGATGGTGACGAAGAGGAAGGGGAACAGCGGGCCGGACCACACGGGCCCGTCCTGCCGCGGCGCGAACTCGCTGAGCGCGGGGGCGGAGATCTCGGGCCGGACCACGACGATCGCCACCGCCAGCATGACGATGACGCCGATCTTCATGAACGTGGACAGGTAGTCGCGCGGCGCGAGCAGCAGCCAGACGGGCAGCACGGCCGCGACGAACCCGTAGACGATGATCGCCACCGCGATGACCTCGCGGTCGAGCGTGAACAGCTGCTGGCCCCAGGCCGTCTCGGACACCCAGCCGCCGGCGACGATCGCCAGCAGGAGGGCGGCGAAGCCGATGACGGAGACCTCCATGACCTTGCCGGGCCGGATCCGCCGCAGGTAGACGCCCATGAACAGCGCGATGGGGATCGTCATGCCGACGGAGAAGACGCCCCACGGGCTCTCGCCGAGGGCGTTGACCACCACGAGGGCGAGGATCGCCACGATGATGACCATGATCGTCAGCGTGGCGACGATGGCCGCCGTCCCGCCGACCCGGCCGAGCTCGTCGCGGGCCATCTGGCCCAGGGAGCGGCCGCCGCGCCGCATGGAGAAGAAGAGGACGAGGTAGTCCTGCACCGCGCCGGCGAGCACGACGCCGACGACGATCCAGATCGTGCCGGGCAGGTAGCCCATCTGCGCCGCGAGCACGGGCCCGACGAGCGGCCCCGCGCCGGCGATGGCCGCGAAGTGGTGGCCGAACAGCACCCGCCGGTCCGTGACGACGTAGTCCTTGCCGTTCGCGGAGTGCTCCGCGGGCGTGGCGCGGCGGTCGTCGGGGCGCAGGAGGCGGCGCTGGATGTAGTGGGAGTAGAAGCGGTACGCGACGAGGTACGTGCACACGGCCGCGAAGACGAACCAGACGGCGTTGATCGTCTCGCCGCGCCCGAGCGCGATGACCGACCAGGCGGCGCCGCCGAGCAGCGCGACGAGGACCCACACGGCGACCCGCAGCGGGGTCCGGCGCGGCCGGTCGAGCACCTCGGGGTCCACCGCCGTCGGCGGCAGGCCGGGCTCCGCCGCGAGCCCGCTCGTGTCCCACTCACGGGGGCGGTCCTGCGCCCCTGCGTCCTGCGGACGTGTCGTCACGGCACTCCTCCTCGCGCCGGCGCGGGCCCCGTCGGCCGCACCCGGGGGCATCCTGCTCGGCGCCGGCCCGGTCGGCCACCCGGACGGGTGAGGCAGAGGGGCGCAGAGGGGCGCAGAGGGGCGCGGGTCAGCGCAGGCGGACGACGAGGAGCGCGACGTCGTCCTCGGGGGCGGCGCCGGCCGTCGCCAGGAGGCGGTCGCACAGGTCCTCGGCGGAGACCGCCGGCGCGCCGGCGAGCGCGGCGCGCAGCCGCTCGAGGCCGGCGGCCAGCGGCTCGCCCCGCCGCTCGACGAGGCCGTCCGTGTAGAGGACGAGGGCGCTGCCGGGGGCCAGGTCGGCGACGAGCCCGGCGCGCGGGCGGTCGGCGGCGACGCCGAGGACGAGGTCGGTGGCGGCGTCGAGGTACCGGGCCTCCCCGTCCGGCGCGACGACCAGGGGCGGCAGGTGCCCGGCGTTGGACCACCGCAGCGTGCGGTGCCCCGGGGCGGCCCCGGCCTCGCCCTGCTCGAGCTGGGCGACGACGGCGCTGGCCACCGCGCCGACGCGCAGGGCCGCGAGCGCCCGGTCGAGGTCCGCCAGGATCTCCGCGGGCGGTCGACCGGCGGTGATCGCCACGCCGCGGAGCAGGTTGCGCAGCTGCGCCATCGCCCCGGCGGCCTGCCGGTCGTGCCCGGCGACGTCGCCGATGGCGAGGGTGAGGGTCCCGCCGGGCGCGTCGGGGCCGTCCGGACCGGGGACGAGGAACGCGTCGTACCAGTCGCCGCCGATCCGGGCGTGCTGCGCGGCCGGCCGGTACCGCACCGCGACCTCGAGGCCGGGCGGCTGCACGGGGGCCGTCAGCGCCGTGCGCTGGAGCTCCTCCGACAGGCCGCGCTCGGCGGTGGCGGCGGCCAGCTCGTCGCGCACGAGCTCGTCGAAACGCCACGCGGCCAGGCCGACGGCGCTCATGAGGGCGATGAACCCGCCGTGCACCCCCGCCCACGCCCACGGGTGCTCGATCGCCTCGGGGTGGTTGTAGATCGAGGCGGGGTCGAGCGTGCCCAGCACCCCGTGGTGGAGCACCACGAAGGCCACCGCCGAGAGGAACGGCGCCCACTGCTGGTACAGCGTGACGGCGCCGACGATGACGAAGAAGAGGAAGTGCATCTCGATGAGCCCGTGCGAGAGGTGCACGAGCACCGCGGTGACCCCGAGCATCGCGACGGAGGCGACCGAGGCCGCGAGCCGGCGGTGGTGGTGGGGCACGGCGGCCGCCACCCCGGCCGCGCCCAGCACCGCGGCGGCGGGCACCACGCCGCCCGCACCGTGCGCGCGGGACGCCCACCCGGCCGCGACGAGCGCCAGCACGCCGAGGAACACGAGCACCGCCCGGTGGCGCCCGCGCCACGACCCCTCGGGCAGGTCGACGCCGTACGGCAGGAGCCGGGCGCGCAGCCGGCGCACCCGGCTGGCCGGCGGGGCGGCCGTGGCGCCGGCCGGGCGTGCGGAGGCCGCGGCGCCCGTCCCGGTGCG
>NZ_RWJX01000140.1 GCF_004123805.1 Cellulomonas endophytica
GGTGCCGGGCGAGGGGCGCGGGCCCGCGGTCGCGCCCGACGAGGCACCCGGGCGCGGGCGGGGCGTCGCCCCCGGGGCGGTCGTGGCCCCGGGGGCCGTGCCGGACGGCCCGGGGGACGCGTCCGCACCGGGCGTGCCGGACGGGTCCGCCGACGCCGACGCCGACGACCGGGGCTCCCGGCTCGCCGACGACGACGGCCCCGCGGACCCCGACGCGTCCGCCCGGCCCTCGTCGTCGGGCCCGGGTCCGCCGCACGCGGCGAGCGGCCCGAGGACGCAGGCCAGCGCGAGCGCCGCGGCGGCCCGGCGCGCGCGCCGACGGGCGGGGCCGGGACCGTGCCCGGTCCCCCGTCCCGCCCCGTTCCCGGCGTGGTGCCCGGCGTGGTGCCCGGTGCCTGTCATCGTCCCCTCCGTGCGCGGGTCGCCCCGGCGCCTCGCGGCCGGGACGGCGGTGCGGTCGGGCCTCGCGCACCTGACGGGACGCCCGTGGGGAGGAGCGCCGGAGGTGTACGTAGATACACCTAAAAGAGGGACACCGGAGGGGGCGCTCCGCTAGCCTCGGACGTGTTACGCCCCCAGGTCCGGCAGGGTCGGAGGGGACGTGCGCCGGGTCGGGGACGAGGACGCCATGAGGCCTGTCAGGTGCGGGTGGGGTGCGCCGTGACGATCCCCGGTGCCGGTCCCCGCGACCGGACGGACGGCACCACGGACGACGGGTCCGACGACGGGTCCGAGGGCGGCTCCGGCGCCGCCGCACGACCGGCCGACGCGCCGGACGACGCGCCGGACGACGCGCCCCCCGACGAGGACGGCGCGACGCCCGTGCTCGACCTCGTGGCCGGCGCACGGGCCGGGCGGCAGGCCGACTGGGACCACCTCGTCGAGCGGTACGCGCCGCTGGTGCGCTCGGTGGTCCGGCGGTACCGGCTCCAGCCCTCGGACGCGGAGGACGTGGCGCAGACCATCTGGCTGCGGCTCGTCGAGCACCTGGGCGACCTGCGCGAGCCGCAGGCGCTGCCCGGGTGGATCGTCACGACGACGCGCCACGAGTGCCTGCGCGCGCTGCGGGTGCGCGAGCGCGCGCGCCCGGTCGACCCGACCTCGTGGGGCGAGCTCGTCGAGGCCCCCGCCCCGGACGCCGCGACCGTCGACGGCACGGTCCTCGACGCGATGACCGGCTCGGGGCGGCGCGAGGCGCTCCTGGCCGCCTTCGCCGAGCTGCCGCAGCGGCACCGCGACCTCCTGCTCCTGCTCCTGGCCGACCCGGCGCCGGCCTACGCGGAGATCAGCCGACGCCTGCGCATGCCCGTCGGGAGCATCGGCCCGACGCGGGCCCGGGCGCTGGAGCGCCTGCGCCGGCACCCGGCGGTCGCGGCCTGGACCACGCCGGGCGTCGGCGACCCCGGCGGGCGCGCCGCCGCGCACGGCTGACACCGGGCCCGCGGCACGACCCGACCCGGCCTCAGGGCCGCAGCACGACCCAGTCGGTGACGAGGTCGGCGCCTCCCGTGGCGCAGCGCAGGCGCACGGGCCCGAGGGCGTCGGGCAGCGCGAGCACGAACACCCCCACCGCGTCCGCGGTCGTCCGGTGCTCCGTGCCGTCGGCCCCCTGCAGGACGACCTCCCCGGGGACGGGGGCGACCACCTGACCCAGGAGGCGGGGGCCGCGCAGCTCGACCTCGAGGGAGGCCTCGTCCCCCTCGAAGACGAGGAAGCGGGCCTCGGGGACCGCGCGCGCGGCGCCGTCCGTCGCCAGGAGGCTGTCGTGGGCGAGCACGGCGAGCTCGGCGTCGACCGTGCGCCAGGTGAGCGCCCCGCGGGCGGCCCGCTCGTCGCGCGGCACGTCGGCCGCCGCGCCCGCGGCACCCGCGGCACCCGCGGCACCCGCGGTCCGGCCGGCCGGCCCGTCCGGGGCGCCGTGGGCGAGCGCGGCGGCGAGGTCGGCGAGGAGCGCGTCGTCGTCGGACCACCGTGGCTGGGTCATGTCGTCACCGGGCACCTGCGTGTCCCCCGCACCTGCGGCGGACCGGCGCCTCACCCTCCCTCGTGGCCTCGGGTCGCGAGCACGCTCGGCTCCGCGGCCATTGTCGCAGTCGGAGCCGCCGGGGCGCGCGGCGATACACCGGGCAGGGGGTGGTCCCCGTCGCCGAGGAGGACGAAGCCCGCGGCGGCGGCGCGGACCGCGGGCTCCCCGTCGCGGGCGGCGAGCTGCGCCTCGGCCAGGGCCGCCGCCGGGGGCCGGCCCCGCCGCAGGCCGGCGTGGTACGCCTCCATGAGCGCCACGGTCGCCGCGTCCGCGACGGGCGCGACGGACGCGACGAGGGTCGCCGTCCCCCCCGTGAGCAGGGCGGCGGTGACGCCGAGCACCTCGTCGCCGGCGACGACCTGCGGGCGGCCGGTGTCGCACGCGGCGAGGACGACGTGGTGCGGGGCACGGCGCAGCCGTTCCAGGTCGTAGACGGTGAACGGCCCGTCGGCCAGGGCGAGGGAGGAGAACAGCGGGTTGTCGGCCCGCACCCGGCCGTGCGCCGCGAGGTGCACGAGCGCGGCCCCGTCCCACGAGGCCGCCACGGCGTCGGTCGTCGCGGCGGCGCCGACGAGGACCTGGGCGCCCGGGTGCAGCCGGGCCACGGCCCGGGCCTCGGCGTCCGCGCCCGCCAGGCCCGGGCCGGCGACGACGACGTGCCGGCCGTCCGCCGGCGGTGTCCGGCCCCACGCCCCCGTCCAGGCGGCGGCCGACGGGTTGACGCTCACCGGGCGCCCCGCGCAGGACGGCAGGAGGGACCAGGGCACGGAGGCCAGCGCGCCGCCGGGGACGACGACGAGCGGCGCGTCGCCCAGGTCGGACGCCAGGGGGCGCAGGAGCAGCCCGTCGAGGACGGCGCCCGCCCGCTCGAGGAGCGCGAGGGCCGCCGCCCGCGAGGCCGGCCGGCCGGCGCCGAGCGCCAGCCGGCCGAGGGCGAAGGGCAGCAGGTCCGTCTGCGCCCGCACCGCCGCCGTCGGCCCGAGGTGGTGCAGCCGCAGCCGGCCGCGCCGGACGACGACCGCGTGCAGCACGCCGTCGAGCTCGGCGAACTCCACGAGGGCCGCGTCCCCGAGCGCCGCGCGCACGACGGTGAGCGGGGGGTGGTGCTCCGTCGCCCCGGGCGCGCCGGGGTCCTCCCGGCACCGGTCGCGGACCCGCCGTTCGAGGAGGACCTGGCGCCGGACGAGGGCGTCCGTCGGGGACGCGGCGTGACGCCGCTCCTCGACCTCGGTCACCGTGGCGCGGAGCTCGGCCAGCAGGTCGGCGAGGACGGGGTCGGCGGGCGGCTGGGCGCGCCGCGGCCGGGTGGCGCCCGCCCGCCCGCGCTCGGCCCAGGCGAGGGCGGCCCGCGCGTCGCCGTCCTCCAGGGCGAGGCGCAGGCCCGCGCGGGCGATCGCGCCGCGGTGGCTCGTCACGTGCGCCCGCAGCTCGGCCGCGCCGAGCGTGGCCCGGTGCTCCTCGAGCACGCGTGCGCCGGCCCGCAGCGCCGTCGCGGCCCCGCGGCGGTCCCCGGACGCCTCCCGCAGGAGCGCCTCCCCCAGCCAGGCCCGCGCCCGGACCTCCGCGGGCCCGCCGCGGCGTGCCGCCGACGCGCGGGCGAGGTCGGCCC
>NZ_RWJX01000141.1 GCF_004123805.1 Cellulomonas endophytica
AGTGTCCGGCGGCGTCCTACTCTCCCACACCCTGGCGGGTGCAGTACCATCGGCGCTGGTGGGCTTAGCTTCCGGGTTCGGAATGGGACCGGGCGTTTCCCCACCGCTATGACCGCCGTAACAGGGTCGAACCAGTGCGAGGTCACCCCGCCCGACCACACACAGGGGTGTGGTGGGGGGTGGGTCGCGGTTCGGGAACCGCACAGTGGACGCGTGCAACATGTTTTGAATGGGTGTGAGCAAGTTGTCGGCTGATTAGTACCGGTCAGCTGCGGCAGTCGTTGGTCCTGCCTTCCACATCCGGCCTATCGACCCCGTGGTCTACGGGGAGCCTCTCACCCCTCAGAGGGGGCGTGGAAACCTCATCTTGAAGCAGGCTTCCCGCTTAGATGCTTTCAGCGGTTATCCCTTCCGAACGTAGCCAACCAGCCGTGCTCCTGGCGGAACAACTGGCACACCAGAGGTTCGTCCGTCCCGGTCCTCTCGTACTAGGGACAGCCCTTCTCAAGTTTCCTGCGCGCGCAGCGGATAGGGACCGAACTGTCTCACGACGTTCTAAACCCAGCTCGCGTACCGCTTTAATGGGCGAACAGCCCAACCCTTGGGACCTACTCCAGCCCCAGGATGCGACGAGCCGACATCGAGGTGCCAAACCATGCCGTCGATATGGACTCTTGGGCAAGATCAGCCTGTTATCCCCGGGGTACCTTTTATCCGTTGAGCGACGGCGCTTCCACAAGCCACCGCCGGATCACTAGTCCCGACTTTCGTCCCTGCTCGACCTGTCGGTCTCACAGTCAAGCTCCCTTGTGCACTTGCACTCGCCACCTGATTGCCAACCAGGCTGAGGGAACCTTTGGGCGCCTCCGTTACATTTTGGGAGGCAACCGCCCCAGTTAAACTACCCACCAGGCACTGTCCCTGATCCGGATCACGGACCGAGGTTAGACATCCGAAGCGGTCAGAGTGGTATTTCAACGTCGACTCCACAGACACTGGCGTGCCCGCTTCACAGTCTCCCACCTATCCTACACAAACCGCACCGAACACCAATACCAAGCTATAGTAAAGGTCCCGGGGTCTTTCCGTCCTGCTGCGCGTAACGAGCATCTTTACTCGTAGTGCAATTTCGCCGAGTTCGCGGTTGAGACAGCGGAGAAGTCGTTACGCCATTCGTGCAGGTCGGAACTTACCCGACAAGGAATTTCGCTACCTTAGGATGGTTATAGTTACCACCGCCGTTTACTGGGGCTTAAATTCTGAGCTTCGCAACCGAGGTTGCTGACCCGTCCTCTTAACCTTCCAGCACCGGGCAGGCGTCAGTCCGTATACATCGTCTTGCGACTTCGCACGGACCTGTGTTTTTAGTAAACAGTCGCTTCTCCCTGGTCTCTGCGGCCCTCCATGCTTCCCCGGGCAAGCCGGTTCACACTTCAGGCCCCCCTTCTCCCGAAGTTACGGGGGCATTTTGCCGAGTTCCTTAACCACGATTGTCTCGATCGCCTTGGTATTCTCTACCTGACCACCTGAGTCGGTTTGGGGTACGGGCGGCTAGAACCTCGCGTCGAGGCTTTTCTTGGCAGCATAGGATCACCCTGTTCCCGCTGGTGCGGTCACCATCAGCTCTCAGGCACGTGCCGGCCGGATTTACCTGACCGACGCCCTACAGCCTTGGACGTGGACAACCATCGCCACGCCGAGCTACCTTCCTGCGTCACCCCTGTTAACACGCTTACCTACTACCGGATCAGGTCCCAGCCGGCACACCCCGATGCCCCGAAGGGCGGTGAGGAGTACCAGGTGGTTAGTATCACCGGGCTCGGTATGGGCGGTTCTTCGCCGGTACGGGAATATCAACCCGTTGTCCATCGACTACGCCTGTCGGCCTCGCCTTAGGTCCCGACTTACCCAGGGCGGATGAACCTGGCCCTGGAACCCTTGGTCATTCGGCGGACGGGTTTCTCACCCGTCATTCGCTACTCATGCCTGCATTCTCACTCGTGTGGTCTCCACACCTGGGTCACCCCGGCGCTTCACCGTCCACACGACGCTCCCCTACCCACCCACACGCCTGAACCCCGTAAAGGGCTGAGCTGATGTGTGAGTGCCACGGCTTCGGCGGTGTGCTTGAGCCCCGCTACATTGTCGGCGCGGAATCACTTGACCAGTGAGCTATTACGCACTCTTTCAAGGGTGGCTGCTTCTAAGCCAACCTCCTGGTTGTCAGAGCAACTCCACATCCTTTCCCACTTAGCACACGCTTAGGGGCCTTAGCCGGTGATCTGGGCTGTTTCCCTCTCGACTACGAAGCTTATCCCCCGCAGTCTCACTGCCACGCTCTGGCTTACCGGCATTCGGAGTTTGGCTAACGTCAGTAACCTGGTGGGGCCCATCGGCTATCCAGTAGCTCTACCTCCGGCAAGGAACGCGTGACGCTGCACCTAAATGCATTTCGGGGAGAACCAGCTATCACGAAGTTTGATTGGCCTTTCACCCCTAACCACAGGTCATCCCCCAGGTTTTCAACCCTGGTGGGTTCGGGCCTCCACACGGTCTTACCCGCGCTTCACCCTGCCCATGGCTAGATCACTTCGCTTCGGGTCTAGAGCACGCGACTGACACGCCCTGTTCGGACTCGCTTTCGCTACGGCTTCCCCACACGGGTTAACCTCGCCACGTACCACTAACTCGCAGGCTCATTCTTCAAAAGGCACGCCGTCACCCCTGCTAGGGAGGCTCCGACGGATTGTAGGCACACGGTTTCAGGTACTATTTCACTCCCCTCCCGGGGTACTTTTCACCTTTCCCTCACGGTACTTGTCCGCTATCGGTCATCAGGGAGTATTTAGGCTTACACAGTGGTCTGTGCAGATTCACTCCAGGTTTCTCGGGCCCGGAGCTACTTGGGATGATGCACGGGAGACGCACACGTTTCGGCTACGGGGGTCACACCCTCTGTGCCGGGCCTTTCAAGACCCTTCGCCTACATGCACGTTTTCTGACTCCCTACCAGGTCGGCAGACCCGGTGGCGCAGTCCCACAACCCCGCACGTGCAACGCCTGCCGGCTCTCACACACGTACGGTTTGGCCTGATCCGCTTTCGCTCGCCACTACTCACGGAATATCTCTTCCTGCCGGTACTGAGATGTTTCACTTCCCGGCGTTCCCTCCACGCACCCTATATATTCAGGTGCGGGTCACAGCACATGACTGCTGCGGGGTTCCCCCATTCGGACACCCTCGGATCACTGTCTGTTTGCCGACTCCCCGAGGCTTTTCGCAGGCTACCACGTCCTTCTTCGGCTCCTGATGCCAAGGCATCCACCCTGTGCCCTTAAAAACTTGCCACAAAGATCATTCAAAGATGCTCGCGTCCACTGTGCAGTTCTCAAACAACGACCAGTCCCCACCCGTAGCAGCCGGCGCCAGCCCGACACACCCCTTCACAGCTCACCCACCCCGAGGACAACCCTCGAGACGTGGCAGCTGTGCGGCGTGCACCGGCGGTACGACCGACCAGGCAGGACCACCCAGAAGACCCAGCACACACCCC
>NZ_RWJX01000142.1 GCF_004123805.1 Cellulomonas endophytica
GCGGCCCGCGACCGCACGGCGGCCGCCAGCAGCTCGGCGCCGGCCGCGTCGAGGCCGAGCGCGGCGGCCAGCGCGCGGACGGTGTGCGGGTACGGGCGCGTCCGCGTCCCCCGCTCGAGGGCGCCGACGCCGTGCGCGGTGAGGCCGGCGCGCTCCGCGAGCTCCTCCTGCGTGAGGCCCGCCGCCTCGCGCAGGCGGCGCAGCGCCGCGGCGAAGGTCTCGGCCGCCGGCGCGCTCACGGGTCCGGGCACCGGCCGAGTATGGCAGCGCGCACCGGTCCCGCGGGGCCGGTCCGGCGTGCGCCTCCGGGTGGGCCTGCGCTCAGTCCGGCGGCTCGGCGCCGAGCCCGTCGTCGAGGAAGCCGACGCTCTCGTCGACGTCCCCGGGCGGGTCCACCCGGCCGTCGTCGGGCGGCGACTCGACCGCGGCGGGCAGCGCCTCGTCGTCGCCGGGGTGCGAGGGGGCGGTCGTGGTGTCGCTCATGCGGACCAGCGTGCGCCCTGCGGGCGGTCGGCGCCGCTCATGTGGGGGAGGCGTGCCCGACGAGGGCGACCCCGGGCTGCCGGAGGTCCTCCGGCGCGCGCGGGGGGCACAGCAGGAAGCCCTGGGCCCGGTCGCACCCGAGCCCCTGGAGCCGGGCGAGCTGCTCCGCCGTCTCGACACCCTCCGCGACGACCGACAGCCCGAAGGCGTGCGCCGCGTGCACGACGAGCGCCACGAGCTCGGCCGACCCCGCGCCGCCGCCGGCGAGCAGGCTGCGGTCGATCTTCAGGGTGCTCGCGGGCAGGTGCTGCAGCTGCCCGATGGAGGTGTAGCCCGTGCCGAAGTCGTCGATGCTCACCTGGACCCCGAGGTCGCGCAGCGCCCGCAGGTGCGCGTCGCCGGTCGCGCGGTCCACCAGCACGGTCTCCGTGACCTCCACGACGAGGCGGTCGGCCGGCAGACCGGAGGCGGCGAGCGCCTCGCGCACGTCCGCGACGACCGCGGCGCTCGCCAGGTGCCGGCCCGAGATGTTCACGGCGACGGTCAGGTCGTCGACCGGCACGCCCCGGCCCTGCGCGTCGGCCCGCCACTCGGCGAGCTGGCGGGTGGCGGCGCCGAGCACCCACCGGCCGAGGTCGCACACGAGCGAGGACTCCTCGGCCACGGGCACGAAGTCCGCGGGCGGCAGCAGGCCGTGCCCCGGGCGCTGCCAGCGGGCGAGCGCCTCGTAGCCGACCGTCCGCCCGTCGGCGACGTCCACGACGGGCTGGTAGTGCAGGACGAACTCCCCGGCGGCGAGCCCGCGGCGGATGGCGGCCTCCTGCTCCGCGCGCTCGCGCAGCGCCCGGCGCAGGGACTCGTCGAAGACCTCGACGCGGCCCCGGCCCTCGGCCTTCGCGCGGTAGGCGGCGGCGTCGGCCTCCCCGAGGAGGTGGTCGGCGTCCGTGCGGCCGTCGCGCGCGACCGCCACGCCGATGCTCGCGCCGACGGTGACGCCCCGGGGCACGCCGGGCACGGCGACGGGGGCCAGCACCGCCGCGAGGACGCGCTCGGCCGTCTCGACGACCTCGGCCTCGGAGCCGGGCGCCTCGACGAGCACGACGAGCTCGTCGCCCCCGATGCGGCCGACCGTGTCCCCCTGGCGGACGGCGGCGCGGATCCGGCGGGCGGTCTCCCGCAGCACCTCGTCGCCGGCCGCGTGCCCCCAGGTGTCGTTGACGTCCTTGAAGTGGTCGAGGTCGACGAAGAGGAGCCCGACGAGCGTCCCCGCCCGCTGCCCGCGGTGCAGGGCGGACCCGACGACCTCGAGGGTGCGGGCGCGGTTCGCCACCTGGGTGAGGTGGTCGTGGGCGGCCTGGTGCGCCAGGTCGCCCTGGAGCCGCTCGCGCTGGCGCTCGGCCCGCTGGACCTCGCGCACCGCGAGGTGCATGCGGGCGACGACGAGCGCGACGAGGACCGCGGTGCCGCCCGCGACGGCGGCGGTGACGGACGCGGCGGCCCCGGTGACGAGCGCCTCCACGGCGAGCGCCGGGCCCAGGAGCACCACGGCGGTGAGCGCGACGAGCCGCCGCCGCGTGAAGGGCGCCGCGTCGCGGCCGGGCTCGGACAGCCGGCGCATGGACGGGTGCAGGGCGGCGGCGCCGGCGAGGCCGTAGGACAGGAGCCACAAGCCGTCGAGCCAGCCGCCGACGTAGAGCTCGGCCGTCGCGAGGGACACGTAGACGGTGTCGGCGCCGAGCAGCACGGCGGCGGAGGCCGTGAGCAGGCGGAAGGAGACCGGCCGGGCGCCGGCGCCGACGACGAGCCGCACGATGAGGGCCAGCAGGACCACGTCGCACAGCGGGTAGGCGGCGGCGAGCAGCCGCTCGGCGACGGGGGCGTCGCTGACCACCACGGGCTCGGCGACGAACACCCACGCCAGGAGGGCCAGGCCCACGGTGACGATGGCGCTGTCGACCGCCCCCGCGGCGTCGCGGGCGGTCCGGCGCGCCCGCACGAGGCGGCTCAGCCCGGCGACGAGGAGCGGGTAGGCGAGCAGGTAGAGGGCGTCGGCGGGGGAGGGGAACGGCTCCCGGTGCAGGACGTCGAGGTACCAGGCGTACACGGCGTCGCCGGCGACGAGGCAGCCGAGCCCCGCGGCGAGGAGCACCCAGGCCGACGGCGCGGCGGGCCGGTGCCGGCGCACGCCGATCCCCACACCCGCGACCGCGACGACCCCGGCCAGCGTGTAGGCGGCGCTGCGCACGACCCCGTCGTCGAGGAGCACCCAGGCGAGGACGGGCACGGCGAGCACCGCCGCGTACGTCACCCGGGTCCGGTCCACGCCGGTCCCTTCGGCCGCGCGGTGCGGCCCGTGAGGGGAGCGCGCCGCACGTCACCCCTGCGGCGCACCGCCGCGGCGTGTGCGCCCGTCCGCGGCCTACAGCCGGCGGGCCGGGGCGCCGATAGGGGTGCGGTGAGGACAGAGGCCGCCGCGCGGCGCACCCGCCGCCGTCCCCCCGGTCGCGGCGCGCCCCTGCGCCGGTCCCTCCGTCGGCTCGTCGCGGGTGGCGCGGCGCTGGTCCTCGTCGGCCTGGCCGCCTGGCTCGCGGGCGACGCCCTGCGCGCGCGGGCGGAGCTGCGCGCGGCCTCGGCCCTCGTCGCCGGGCTCCAGGACGGGCTCGCGGCGGGCGACCTCGCGCGGGTGGACGGGGACCTCGGGCGCTTCCGCGCGCACGCCGCTGCGGCCCGTGCGGCGCTCGACGGGCCGGCCTGGTCCGCGCTGGCGGCGGTCCCCGTCGTGGGGCCGAACGTCCGGGCGGTGCGCACGGTCACGGAGGTCGTGGACGACGTCGCGGACGCAGGGCCGGGCCTCGTCGCCGCGGCCGGCGCGCTCGGGGACGCCGACCTCGTCACGCCGGACGGCCGCCTCGCGCTCGACCTCCTCGACGGGCTCGCCCCGGGGGTCGCCGCCGGCGACGCCGCGGTGCAGGGGGGCCGCGCGCGGCTCGCGGCCGCCGCCGACGCCGACCTGTGGCCGG
>NZ_RWJX01000143.1 GCF_004123805.1 Cellulomonas endophytica
CCCGCGGCGCCGCCGGGCACCGGCCGGGCGCCGACCGCCTCCGGCGCGAGGGTCACGGCAGGGCCCGCGCGGCGGGGTCGGCCGCGCCGGCCGTCCCGGGCGCGGCGTCCGCCGTCCGGGGGCGGAGCACGAGCTCGGCGTTGTCGATGAGCCGCGTCCCGCCGACCCGCGCCGCGAGCAGCAGCAGGGCGGCGCCCCGCCCGTCGGGCGGCACCGGCGTGAAGCCGTCGGGGTCGACGAGCGCCACGTAGTCCACGGCGTCGGGGCCCGGGACCTTCGCGGGGCCGTTCCCGGTGCCCGTGACGAGGCCCGCGGCGAGGCCCGCGGCGAGGGCGCGACGGGCGGCGGCGACGACGGCCTCCGCCCCCGCGCCGGCGTCGGCGGCGTCCGCGGCCGCGGCGAGGGCGGCGGGCAGGGCGCGGGCCCGGCGGCGGGCGTCCGGCGCGAGGTAGGCGTTGCGGCTGCTGCGCGCCAGGCCGTCCGCCTCGCGCTCCGTCGGCACCGGGCGGATCTCGACGGGCACGTCGAGGTCGCGGACCATCCGCCGCACCGCCGCGAGCTGCTGGGCGTCCTTGCGGCCGAAGAGGGCGACGTCGGGCGCGACGAGGTGGAGCAGCTTGAGGACGACCGTGAGCACCCCGTCGAGGTGGCCGGGGCGCACGGCGCCCTCGAGCACGTCGCCGAGCGGCCCCGCGTGCACGCGGACCGCCGGGTCGCCGTCGGGGTAGACCGTCGCCGGCTCCGGCGCGAAGACCACGTCCCCCGCCCCGAGCAGCCCCGGGCCGGACAGCAGCGCGAGGTCGCCCGCGAGGTCCCGGGGGTAGCGGTCGAGGTCCTCGCCCGGACCGAACTGCAGGGGGTTGACGAAGATCGTCACGACGACCGTGGACGCCGCCGCCCGCGCCGCGCGCACGAGTGCGAGGTGGCCCTCGTGCAGCGCGCCCATCGTCATGACGACGGCACGACCGGCGACCCCGTCGCCGTCCGGCCCGCCCGCACCGACGCCGCGCGCAGCCCCGTCGGCCAGCGCCGCCACCAGCTCCGGGCGCGTCCGCACGAGCCGCGGGCCGCGCCGCCCGTCGTGCTGCGCCGTGCCCTGCGGCCGGCCGCCCGGCTCCGTCCCCGCCCGCCCCGCCACGTCCGCTCCCCGTCCCGTGCTCATGCCCGTCCTCCGCCTGCGTCCGGGGCCGGCCCGTCCCCGCCGTCGTCGTCCACCCGGCCGGTCCCGTCCGCCGTGCCGTCCGCCGCGCCGTCCGCCGTGCCGTCCGCCGTGCCGTCCGCCGTGCCGTCCGCCGTGCCGTCCGCCGCGCCGTCCGCCGTGCCGTCCGCCGCCGGGCCGGGCGGCGCGTCCCCCAGCGCGTCCAGCAGCCGCTGGGCGGCGGCGTCGTCGACGAAGCCGGCGGCCAGGGCGCGGCCCGTGGCCGAGCGCGCGAGCGTCCGGTACCCCGCGAGCACGTCGACCGCGCCCGTGCGGGCGGCGTGGCCGCTCAGCGCCGCGACGTGCTCCGCGACCGTGCCCGCGTCCCCGCGACGGACGGGCCCCGTGAGGGCGGCCAGGGCCCCCGGGCCCCGGTGCCCCGGCCGGTCCGGGAGCTCGTTGCGCACCGCGCCGTCCAGCGCGGCGCCCAGGAGGGGCCCGAGGACGCGGCCGGGCTCGGCGACACCCGCCGCCGCGAGCGCCTCCGCCGCCTGCGCCACGAGCACGACGAGGTGGTTCGCCCCGTGCGCGAGGGCCGCGTGGTACAGCGCCCGGTCCTCCTCTGCCACGACGACGGGCTCGCCGCCGACCTCCACGACGAGCGCCTGGCCGATGGGCAGCACGGCCGCCGGCGCCGTCACCGCGAAGCCGCACCCGACGAGCCGCGACAGGTCCAGCGACGTGCCGGTGAACGTCATCGCCGGGTGCAGCGCCACGGGGATGACGCCGGCCGCCCGGGCGGGGTCGAGCACGCCGACCCCGAACCGGCCCGCGGTGTGCACGAGGATCTGCCCCGGCTGCCACAGGCCCAGCTCCGCGGCGCCGGCCACGAGGGGCGCCAGCGCGTCGTCGGGGACCGTGAGCAGCACGAGCTCCGCGCGCCGGACGACCTCCGGCACGTCGACGACGGGTACCCCGGGCAGCAGCGACGCCGCCCGCTCCCGGGACGCCTCGCTCACGGCGCTCACGGCGACGACGGGGTGGCCGGCGGCGCGCAGGGCGCTGCCGAGCACCGCGCCCACGCGGCCCGTTCCGACGACGCCGACCCCGAGCCGCCCCGGTCGGCCCGCCGGGGCCCCCGCCTCGCTCACCGGGCCCCCTCGTCGAGCGCCGCTCGACCGCCGTCCGGGGACGCCGCCGGGCCGGGCGACGGCACGCCGGTGGGTGCGGCCCCGCCGGTGCCGCCCGGCTGGCCGGGGGTCGCGGCGGAGGGCACGGGGGCGTCCACCGGAGCGGGCACCGGGGCGGGCACGAGGTCGGCCACGGGGTCGGCCACGGGACCGGCCACGGGGTCGGCGACGGAGCCGGCGTCGGCGGTGCGCATCCACTGCTCGGGGCCCGCGCCGGCCCGTGCGGCGCGGGCGCGGTCGGCGAGCTCGTCGAGGAGGGCGGCGGCCGTGGCGGCGCCGAGGTGGTCCACGGACGGGCTCACGGGACCGGGCGTGGAGTGCAGGCGCACGGACGCGAGCCCCAGGCGCCGCTGCAGCGGGCCCTGCGTGGTGCCGAGGGACTGCGTGCGCTCGTGCGGCACGACCTCCACGACGCGCTCGAGACGTCCCGTGCGGCTGAGCAGCGCGCGGGGCGTGACGACCGCAGCACGGCGGCGCCACGCGACGGGGTCGACCCAGCGGGCGCCCCGCGGGGACGTCAGCGCCCCCGCCCGCGCCGCCGGGTCGGCCGAGAGCAGGGTGTCGAGCAGGGCGCGCGGGTCCTCGACGCCGAGGTCGGGCAGCACGAGCCAGACCGCCGTGACGGCCTCGTCGCGGGTCCCGACGGGCAGCAGCACGGTCTGGTTCTGCGCGCTGTCGGCCGCGCCGCCGTAGCCCGCGACGTTCATGTCCACGCGCCACCAGTCCGGACCGCGCCACAGCAGCGGCTGCGTGAGCCGGACGGCCTGCACCCGGCCGGGCGGCACGGTCTGGCGGCGGGCCTCCGTCAGCCCGTGGCGCAGCCGGATGCCGTCGGGCGAGGTCGCCGCGCGGAAGCCGATGCCGTGGTTGAGGCGGCCCGCTACCCAGCCGACCGCGCCGAGGGCGGGCGCGAGCAGGAAGACGAAGGTGCCGAAGGACTCGAGCACGACCCCGGCGACCACGACGGCGACCGCCCCGACGAGGAGCCAGAGCGCGGTGCCCGACCGCAGGACGGAGCCGACCACGCGGCCGGCGGGCACCTCGTACACGACGCGCTCCGGCGCCGTCTCGAACGCCGGCCCGCCCGCCGAGCCCGCGCGGGGACGGCCGCCCGGCGCCGCGGCAGCGGCGCCGGGCCCCTCGGCCCCGGGGGTGCCGGCATCGGG
Source organism: Cellulomonas endophytica (assembly GCF_004123805.1). GTDB lineage: Bacteria > Actinomycetota > Actinomycetes > Actinomycetales > Cellulomonadaceae > Cellulomonas > Cellulomonas endophytica. The sequence continues at coordinate 3,495 of NZ_RWJX01000143.1, forward strand.
CGC
>NZ_RWJX01000144.1 GCF_004123805.1 Cellulomonas endophytica
CGCGGGGTGCGCGGGGAGGCGCCGTCGGGCCGCGGCTCGCGCGGGGCGGCACCCTCCGGGCGGGGCCTGCGCGGCGCGCGGGGGGCGGTGCCGTCGGTGGGCCGGCCGGTGCCGGGGGCGGAGGCGTCCATCGCGGACGACCCCGTGCCGGTGGCGCCGGCCGTCCCCGCGGGACGACCCCGGTCCTTGCGCCTGGGCTGCTGGCGCTGGCCGCGCGGCTTCTCCTCGACGACCGGCGCCTCGGGCTCGGCGAGCTCGATGCCCTTCGACCGGGCCTTCCGCGCGCGACGCTCCTTGAGCGCCATCTCGGCCTGCGAGCCCGGGGCCGGCATGCGGCGGATCGTGTAGAACTGCTGCCCCATCGACCACAGGTTCGTCGTCGTCCAGTAGACGAGGACACCGATCGGGAAGTTCACGCCCGACACCGCGAAGATCAGCGGCATCACGTAGAGCAGGATCTTCTGCTGCTGTGCCATGGGCCCCGTGAGGGCCGACGGCGGCATGTTCTTCATGGTGAGCTGGCGCTGGGTGAGGAACGTCGTCGCGGACATCGCGAGGATGAGCACGATCGTGACGACGCGGGTGTTCCAGTTGTCGCCGGCGAGCGTGAAGGTGCCGGACAGCGGCGCCCCGAAGACGGTCGCGGCCTCGGCCTGCGACGCGAGCTCGCGGGTGAGGACCCCGATGCCGTCCCGCCCGTTGACCTGCCCGCCCTCGGACAGCAGCTTCAGGGAGTTGAGGACGCGGAAGAGCGCGAAGAAGATCGGCGACTGCGCCAGGATCGGCAGGCACGAGGAGAACGGGTTCGTCCCGTGCTTGCGGTAGAGCTCCATGGTCTCGCGGGTCATCGCCTCGCGGGAGGCCTGGTCCTGCTTGCCCTTGTACTTCTTCTGGATCGCCTGGAGCTCGGGGGAGAGCATCTGGAGGCCGCGTGAGGCCTTGATCTGCTTGAAGAAGAGCGGGATCAGCAGGATCCGGATGACGATCACCAGGCCGACGATCGACAGCACCCAGGAGGCGCCGCCGGCCTCGTCGAGGCCTACGGCCGTGAGGAGCGAGTGGAACTGGACCATGATCCAGGCCACCGCGACCATGATCGGCCAGAGCAGGCTGTCGAACCAGTCCATGACGGGGAGCTCCTCGTGGTGGGTCAGATGGCGCCGGGCGCGGGGTGCGCGCCGCCGGCGCGGCGGGGGTGGAGGTCTAGGCGGCGGAGGCGGGCGGCAGCGACGGCCCCGCCGAGGGGGCGGCCCCGCCCGGCACGGTCGTCCCGGTGGGGCGTCCCGTCCGCTGCGGGTACGACGAGCCGCGGGGCCCGACGGTTCCCGTCCGGGCCGGCGGTACGTCGTCCACCCCGCCGGGCGCCCAGGGGTGGCACCGGCCGACCCGCCGCACCGCGAGCCAGCCGCCCCGCACCAGCCCGTGCCGCCGCAGCGCGATCACCGCGTACTGCGAGCAGGACGGGTAGTAGCGACAGGTCGGCGGCGTCAGGGGCGAGACGAACGTCTGGTAGCCGCGGACGAGCAGGACCAGGAGCGTCACGGGCAGCCCGCGCAGCACCACGAGCACCCGGGGCACGGGGGCGCTCACGCGCGGTCCCCGCTCACCGGTGGCCCGACCGGCGGACGGCCGTCGCGAGGGCGCCGTCCAGGTCGTGCGCGAGCTCGGCCGAGGACCCCGCCGCGGCAGGGGGCAGCGCGCGGACGACGAGGCGCCCGTCCACCGGCAGCCGGTCGAGGCGCGCGCGCACGAGCGCCCGCAGCCGCCGCTTCACGCGGTTGCGCACGACGGCGTTGCCGACGGCCTTGGACACGACGAGACCGACCACCGGGCCCGCGGCCCCGTGGTCGGTCGTCGTCAGGTGGACCACCAGCGTCTGCCGGGCCCCGCGCACCCCGCGCCGCACCGCCTGCTCGAAGTCGGCGGAGCGGCGCATCCGGTGCGCGGCCGGCAGCACCGGCGTCCGGTCAGGCCGAGAGCTCGGTGCGGCCCTTGCGGCGGCGCGCCGCGAGGATCGCCCGGCCCGCGCGGGTCCGCATGCGCAGGCGGAAGCCGTGCGTCTTGGCCCGACGCCGGTTGTTCGGCTGGAACGTGCGCTTGCTCACGAGAATCTCCACTGCTCCGAAGGGGCCCGGCCACCGGCCGGTCGAACTGGTCCGCGCCGCCGAGCTCACCGCTCCAGGGGTGCCGGCGACCGCGAGGTCGCCGGACCGCACCCGGCACCACCCGGAACGCGGGCACGCCAGCAGGAGCCATCAGGACGGCTGGGTCACGTTACGCCGCGGCCGCCGGGACGGTCAAACCTGCGTGCGATACCACCGCGCCCACGCAGGGCACGGGGGACACGCCGGGTCCGTGCACATCCGGACGACGAACGTCTCCCCGCACCCGCCGGGCACCTATACGATCGTCCCTCGTCGTCCAGGCCGGGCGGCCGCCGGGTGACCCGCGTGGGGCGCCGGACGGACCCGGCCCGGCGGCAGAGGCTGCACCACCGTCGCCACGACGAGCCCGTCGCGCCGCAGGTCAACCGGTCCACGGGGCCGGCCCACCCGCCGACGCGCGAGTTCCGCACAGGTGTGGACAACCGTGTGGACAACGCGTGGGGCGCGGCAGCGCGCCGGGCGCCGGACCGAGACCGAGGGTGGGACGTTGGCACAGGCGGACGAGAGCACGGCACTGTGGCAGCGGGCCGTCGAGGTGCTCGAGCGCAGCCAGGACGTGACGCAGCGCCAGCTCGCCTTCGTCCGTCTCGCCCGCCCCCTGGGCCTCCTCGACGGGACGATGCTGCTGGCCGTCCCGAACGAGCTGACGAAGGACTTCCTCGAGACGCGCACGCGCACGGAGGTGGTGGCGGCGCTCGTCGGCGTCCTCGGCCGCGAGGCCCGGATCGCCGTGACGGTCGACGACACGATGCCCGACGACGGCCCCGCGCTCGCCGCCGTGCACTCCGCCCCGCCGGCCGCCGCGACCGACCCCAGCACGCCCGCCTACGGCGTCCCGCTGCGCGACGGCGGGGACGGCTACCGGGCCGACCGCCTCGGCGAGATGCCGGCGGACCCCTTCACCACCGAGCCGTTCCGCGGCTCCGAGCCGGACTCCTACCGGCGCGACGCGTACCGGGAGGGCCGGCGCGGGTCCGAGGGCCGCGGCGACGTCTTCGGCGACGGCGACACGGTCGGGCGCCCCCCGATCGGCCGCCCCCTGCCCGCCGCGCACGGCCGGCCGGCGGACAACGGCCGCCTCAACCCCAAGTACACCTTCGACACGTTCGTGCCCGGCGCGTCCAACCGCTTCGCCCACGCGGCCGCCGTCGCGGTCGCCGAGGCACCCGCGAAGGCCTACAACCCGCTGTTCATCTACGGCGACTCGGGTCTGGGCAAGACGCACCTGCTGCACGCCATCGGCCACTACGCCCAGCACCTCTACCCCGCGGTGCGCGTGCGGT
>NZ_RWJX01000145.1 GCF_004123805.1 Cellulomonas endophytica
CCGCCGCTCCCGCGCACCACGGCGCGCACGTGGCGGCGCCCGCGCCCGCCCCGGGCGCCCCGGCGGACGACGACCTCGCCGGCCACGGCGGGTGGGGGCGCCTGGCGCGCTGGGTCGCCCGGCACGCGCGGGCCGTCACCGTCGGGACGTCGGTGGCGCTGCTCGCCGCGGCCGCCTTCCTGCCGACGTTCCAGGCGGGCGGGACGAGCCAGGTCGACGTGTTCCGCACCCCGGTCGACGCGGTGGCGGGGGAGCGCGAGCTGGCGGAGCACTTCACGGCCGGCACGGTGCAGCCGACCACGGTGGTCGTGGACGCGGCCGCGGCCGACGCCGTCGTCGACGCGGCGCTCGACGTGCCCGGTGTGGAGTCCGCCGCCCCCTACACCGGCGCCGCGGCCGGTCCTCCCGGCGCGGCCGGCGACCCCGTGGTCGTCGACGGCCGCGTGCGGGTCGACGTCGTGACGACGGCCGGGGCGGACACGCAGGAGGGCGTCGACACGGTCCGGGACCTCCGCGAGGCCGTGCACGCCGCCGCCCCCGGCTCGCTCGTCGGTGGTGCGGCCGCGGAGACCCTCGACACCCAGGACGCCGGTCGGCGCGACCTCGCCCTCATCGTGCCCGTGGTGCTGGCGGTGATCGGCGTCATCCTCATGCTCCTGCTGCGCTCGGTGGTCGCGGCGGTCCTGCTGCTGCTCGCCAACGTGCTGTCCTTCGCCGCCGCCCTCGGGGTCTCGGCGCTGGTCTTCGAGCACGTCCTCGACCTGCCGCCGGCGGACCCCGTCGTGCCGCTGTTCGGGTTCACGTTCCTCGTCGCGCTGGGGGTCGACTACTCCATCTTCCTCATGACGCGCGTGCGGGAGGAGTCGCTGCGGCTGGGGACGCGAGCCGGGGTGGTGCGCGGGCTGGCCGTCACGGGCGGCGTCATCACGTCCGCGGGCATCGTCCTGGCGACGACGTTCGCCGCGCTCGCCGTGATCCCGCTCCTGTTCCTCACGCAGATCGCGTTCATCGTGGCGTTCGGCGTGCTGCTGGACACCTTCGTGGTGCGGTCGCTGCTCGTCCCGGCGCTCGTGCACGACCTGGGTCGCCGCACCTGGTGGCCCAGCGCGCTCGGCCGCACCGACGGCGGGCACCGGCAGGGGCAGGACGACGAGGGGCGGGGCGGCGCGGCGGTCGCGGCGGGCGTCGGGCACGGCCGGGACCGCGGCGAGGGGCAGGGCGGGCACCGGGCACCGGGACCGGCCGACGCCCACGGCTGACGGCCGCCAGGGGCCCGACGGGCGGGCGCGGGTGCACGGCTGCCTAGGCTGGCCGCATGGACGCACCCGTACGCACCGGTCTCATCGGCTACGGCGGGGCCGGCCGTGGCATCCACGCCCGGCTCCTGCGGGAGGTGGGGCAGGGGGTCGCGGCGGTCGTGACCCGGTCGCGGGGGGACCAGGTGCGGCAGGACTGGCCCGACGCCGCCGTCGTGCCGGACGTGGACGCCCTGCTGGCCCTGGCCGACCGGCTCGACCTCGTCGTCGTCGCCAGCCCGAGCGGCGACCACGCGGCGCACGTGCGGGCCGCGCTGGAGGCGGGGCTGCACGTCCTCACCGACAAGCCGCTGGCGACGTCGGCGGAGGAGGGCGAGGCCCTCGTGGCGCTCGCGGACCGCCACGGCGGCCGGCTGACGGTCTTCCAGAACCGGCGCTGGGACCCCGAGCAGCTGACGCTGCGGTCCCTCCTGGCCGAGGGCGCCCTGGGCCGGGTGCACCGGTTCGAGCGCCGCTGGGAGCGGTTCCGCCCCGTGCCGCAGGACCGCTGGAAGGAGAACGACCCGCGCGGCGGCGGGCTCCTCCTGGACCTGGGGGCGCACCTCGTCGACTCCGCGGTCCAGCTGTTCGGCCCCGTGCGGACGGTGCGGGCCGAGCTGCGGGCGCTGACGACCCCGGCCGTCGACGACGTCTTCCTCGCCCTCGAGCACGTCGCACCGGCCGACGGGGGCCCCTCCGTGCTCAGCCACCTGCAGGTCGCCTCGCTCGTCGGGGCGCCCGGTCCGCGGACCCGCGTGCTGGGCGACCGCGGCGCGTACCTGGTGACGAGCTTCGAGGGCGAGGCGACGCCGTTCGCCGCCCTCGACGCGGCCGAGGTCGCCCGGCGGGGGCCGGACGGGCCCGAGCACGAGGGCTGGCTCGTGCGGGGCGACGAGCGCACCCCGGTCCCGCGGGCACCGGGCGGGCACGCCGACGTCTACCGCGCGGTGCTGGCGTGGGTGCGCGAGGGCGGGGCACCGCCCGTCGACCCGCGGGACGCGGTCGCGACCGCGCGCGTGCTGGACGCGGCCGTCCGCTCGGCGGCCGAGGACGTCACCGTCGTCCTGGCCTGAGCGCCCGGCGGATGCGGCGCGACCGCGTCGACCGCGCCTGTGGACGACGGGCGACGGCACCGGGCACCGATGGTGTGAGGTGCCGCCGTGGACAGCGCAGGGGGACGGCGGGCGGCGGTGCCGGCGGACGTGGTCGCGGCGGCGGCGGCGTGGGGCGTGACGGTGGTGGCCCGGCTGGACGGGGACGCACCGGGTCGGGTCGCGGGGCCCGGGGCCGGGGCTGGGACCGGGGGCGGCGCCGGAGCGGTGCCGGGAGCCGGGCGGGGGCCGTGGCCGGCGACGGGAGCAGGGGACGGGACGGCACCCGTCGGGCGCCGCTCGGAGACCTGGCTCGTGCGCGACGCGGGCTCCGGTCCCGCAGGCACCCCCGACCGCGAGGTCCAGGTGCTCGAGGTCGCACCGGCGGCCGCCGCGGACCCGGGCCTGGCGGTGCGCGCCGAGGGCCTGCGCCGGCTGCGGCACCCGCACCTGGCCCGGGTGGACGACGTGCTGGAGATCGCGCCGGGCCGGGTGGCGCTCCTCGTGGAGCACGTCCCCGGCCTGCCGCTGACGGCGCTGCTGGCGGTGCGGGCCCCGCTGGACGCGGGGGAGACGAGCACGGTGGCGCTCCCCGTGGCCCTCGCCCTGGCGGGGCTGCACGGCGAGGGCCTGAGCCACGGGGGCCTCACCGGCGCGCACGTGGTGGTGCGGCCCGACGGCCGGCCCGTGCTCGCCGACCTCCGGGACTGCCTCCGCGGGGCGGGCACGGCCGCGCAGGACGCGAGGGCTCTCGTGCGGACCCTGCTCGCCCACCTCGACCCCGGGGACCCGGTGCTGCGGCCCGGTCTGGTCTCCGCCGGGCCGCAGGTGTCGGGCACGGGCGCGGTCGCGGCGATCTGCGCGCGGGTCGCGCCCTGCACGCCGCTCCGCCTGCCCGACGCGGGGCAGCTCGCGGGTGCCGACGTGCGGCGCGCGCTGCGGGACGCCCGTGCCGCGGGCGGCACGCGCGTCCGGGCGACCGGAGATCCGGCCGCCGGCCCCGTGCCCGCCCGGGCGCG
>NZ_RWJX01000146.1 GCF_004123805.1 Cellulomonas endophytica
TGGCCCGGCCCTGCCGGCGCAGCGCTCCGCGCCCGCCGACGCCGCCCCGGCCCCGGCCGCCCCCGCCGCGAAGCGCCCGACGGGTGGCCCGGCCGACGGCGCCGTCGAGGAGCAGGGCCCCGGCCTGCGCGGCGCCGCCGAGACGTCGATCCGCGTGGACGTCGAGGTGCTCGACGCGCTCATGCGGCAGGTCGGCGAGCTCGTGCTGGCGCGCAACCAGATCAGCCGTCTCGCCCAGAGCACGGACGAGCCGGAGCTCACGCGCTCGGCGCAGCGGCTCAACCTCATCGCCGGCGAGCTGCAGGAGGGCGTCATGAAGACGCGCATGCAGCCCATCGAGCACGTGTGGTCCAAGATGCCGCGCATCGTCCGCGACCTCGCCGCGGCCTGCCACCGCGAGGTGCAGCTCGAGATGGTCGGCGGCGACACCGAGCTCGACCGCGGCCTGCTCGAGGCCGTCAAGGACCCGCTGACCCACCTCGTCCGCAACGCGGTCGACCACGGCATCGAGTCCCCCGAGGACCGCGTCGCCGCCGGCAAGGGCTCGAAGGGCACCCTGGCCCTGCGTGCCTACCACGCGGGCGGCCAGGTCGTGGTGGAGGTCGCCGACGACGGCAAGGGCATCGACCCGGAGCGGGTCGCTTCGACCGCCCTCCGCAAGGGCCTGCGCACCGCGGAGCAGCTCGCCGGCGCGTCCCAGGCCGACCTGCTCAACCTGCTCTTCCTGCCCGGCTTCTCCACCGCCGAGGCCGTCACCAAGGTGTCGGGCCGCGGCGTGGGCATGGACGTCGTCCGCACGAAGATCGAGGCCGTCGGCGGCACCGTCGAGCTCGAGTCGAAGCTCGGCCAGGGCACGGTCTGGCGCCTGCGCATCCCGCTGACGCTGGCCATCATGCCGACGCTGACGGTCGTGTGCTCCGGCGACGTCTACGCCGTGCCGCAGGTGAACCTCCTCGAGCTCGTCGCCATCGACGGGCAGCGCGACCAGTCGGGCATCGAGTTCGTCCACTCCTCGCCGGTCTACCGCCTGCGCGGGGAGCTCCTGCCGCTCGTGTCGCTGTCCGCGGTGCTCGGCGTGGAGCCGTCCCGCACGGAGGACGGCGAGCCCCAGGACGGCGCGGTCGTCGCCGTCATGCAGGCGGAGGGGCGCCGCTTCGGGCTCCTCGTCGACAAGGTCCTGTCCACGGAGGAGATCGTCGTCAAGCCGCTGTCCGCGCGCCTGAAGGCCGTCGGCATCTACGCCGGCGCCACGGTGCTCGGCGACGGCCGGGTGGCCCTCATCCTCGACGTCCAGTCCATCGCGCGCCGCAGCCTGGCGGGGGAGGCGGACGCCCTGGCCGACGAGGCCCAGCGCCGCGCGGTCGAGGCCGCCGCGCAGTCCAGCGAGGTCGAGCAGGTGCTCGTCGCCGGCATCGGCGGCGGGCGGCGGGTGGCCATGCCGCTCGCGTCGGTGGCCCGCCTCGAGCACGTCAAGCTCGAGGACGTCGAGCTCGTCGGCGGCCGCGAGGTCGTGCAGTACCGCGGGACGATCCTGCCCCTGGCGCGCCTGGACCGGATCCTCGGGGCCTACGGCGAGGAGGAGGCGGGCGAGCTGCTCGTCATCGTCTACAGCCACGGCAGCCGCAGCGTGGGCCTCGTCGTCCACGAGATCGTCGACATCGTCGACGACGTGGTGGCCCGCCACTCCGACATCGAGGACGCCGGCCTGCTCGGCTCCACGGTGCTCGGCGGCCGCGTCACGGAGCTGCTCGACGTGCGCCAGGCGATCCTCGCCGCGGACGCCAACTTCTACGACGCCGTCCTCGGCGCCGACCGCTACGAGCTCGCAGGAGCCCTGTGATGAGCCAGTACGTCACCTTCACCCTGGGCCCCAACCTGTACGGGGTCGACGTCACCCGCGTGCAGGAGGTCCTGCGCTCCCACACCCGCACGCGCGTCCCGCTGGCCCCGGCCACCGTCGCCGGCCTGGTGAACCTGCGCGGCCAGGTCGTCCTCACGGTCGACCTGCGCACGCGGCTGGAGATGGGCGGCCGGGCCGACGGCCAGGAGCCGATGATGGTCGTCGTCCAGGTCGACGGGGAGCCCGTCTCCCTGCTCGTCGACGAGATCGGCGAGGTCGTCGAGGTCGGGCCGTCCTCCTTCGAGGCGCCGCCGGACACCCTCACCGGGCCCATGCGGCAGGTCATCCTCGGGGCGCACAAGCTCGAGAACCGCCTGCTGCTCGTCCTCGACGTCGACCAGGCCGCGGAGGCCGCGGCCTGACGGTCGTCGCCCCCGTGCCCGACCCGCACGACCCGCACCACCTGCCCGTCCGCCCCACCCACCCCACCCGCACGACACGCGCCCCGGCGCCGGCCCCCTGCCGGCGTCGGGGCGTCGTCGTCCCCGGGGTACTCCGCCGCACGGCACCACCGCGCCGGTCGGGCCCGGTCCGGCCCGGTCCGAGCCGGTCCGAACCGCTCCGAGCCGGTGGCCCGGAACGCTCCAGGCCGCGCCGGGCCGGCCGATGAGAGAGGAGGCACCACCGCACGACCGCACCACGCGCACGCCCCGCACGACCCGCACGACCCGCACGACCGCACCCGCGCCCGGACCCCGGGCGTCACCCCGACCGGAGGTCCCGTGACCCGCATCCGCGTGCTGGTGGTCGACGACTCGGTCGTCGTCCGCCGGCTGGTCACCGACGTGCTGGCCACGAGCCCCGAGATCGAGGTCGTCGGCACCGCGTCGAACGGCCGTCTCGCGCAGTCGAAGGTCGAGCAGCTCGGCCCCGACCTCGTGACCATGGACGTCGAGATGCCCGACATGGACGGCATCGCCGCCGTGAAGGCGCTGCGCGCCTCCGGCCACCGCATGCCGATCATCATGTTCTCGACCCTGACCGAGCGCGGCGCGACCGCCACCCTCGAGGCCCTGTCCTCGGGTGCCACGGACTACGTGACGAAGCCCGCCAACGTCGGCAGCGTCCAGGAGTCCATGCGGCAGGTCGCCGACAACCTCATCCCCAAGATCATCGCGCTCACGGCGCAGCGGCCCGCCGTGCGCGGACCCCTGACCGTGCGCCCTGCCCCCGCCCGGCCGCCCGTGGGCGCGCTCCGTCCCGGCACGCGCCCGGGCACCCGCCCGGGCGCCCACCCCGCGGGGCCGGCCGGCGCCTTCGCCCGTCCGGGCGCC
>NZ_RWJX01000147.1 GCF_004123805.1 Cellulomonas endophytica
GCCCCGCCCCGGGAGGGGGCGGGGCCGGGCCGTGGCGCGCCGGGCGGAGGGCCGGCCCGCGGGCGACCGGACCTCAGGAGAAGAGGCGCGGCCCGCAGTGCGGCCACTGGCCGGCGCCGGAGCGCTCGTACAGCGCCTGGGCGCGGGCCGTCTGCTCCGCGGCGGAGGCCTGCGAGGGCAGCCCGGAGCCGCCGACGGCCTGCCAGGTGGTCACGGAGAACTGGTAGAGCCCGTGGTACCGGCCGCTGGCGGAGACGATGGACGGGTTGCCCCCGGACTCGCACGCGGCGAGCGCCGCCCAGTTGAGGGAGCCGGCGGAGCCGGTCGAGGCGGCGGGCGCGCTGCCCGCGTCGGCCGCGGCGGCCGTGCCGGAGGGGGCCGCGGCGCGCGCCGGCGCGGCGACGGGGCGCGGCTTCGTGCCGACCGCGACGACCTCGTCGACCGGGGCCTGCGTGACGGCGTCCGACACGGGGGTGCGCGCCGTCTCGACGCCGTCGACGGTCGTCACGTGCTCCACGACCGTGCGCACGCCGGGGACGCCGGCCGTGAGCACGCGGCGGGTGCCGACCGTGCGCGCGGCGTCGTCCCTCTCGACGGTGGCGAAGGCGACCTCGCTCGTCGTCGTGACGTCCTGCTCCACGACGCGCTCCACGACGACCTGGACGCGGCCGTCGGCGTCCTCGCGGACCCCGACGCGGTCGAGCGGGCCCAGCGTCACGCCGAGCTCGACGAGCACCTCGGCGACGCCGACGGCGCCGTCCGGGGTCTGCAGGGTGGTGCCGTCCACGAGGACGTCGACGGGCCCGCCGTCCGCGAGCTCCAGGCCCAGGTCGGCGCGGCCGCCCGAGGAGCGCGAGGCGACGAGCTGGCCCGGCGCGCCGCGCTCGGCCATGGCCTCGAGGGCCGCGTCGGCGGTGAGGGCCGTGCTCCACACCGCGCGGGTGGCGCCGTCCTGCTCGACGAGGAGCGAGCGCGCGTGCCGGACCACGACGGTCGTGCCGTCGGCGAGGGCGCCGTCCGCGGGGGCGACGGCGTCGCGGTCGCCCACGGCCACGCCGTGCTCGACGAGCAGCTCGTCGACGGAGCCGGCGAAGGTGCCGACCTCGGTGAGGGTGCCGTCCACGTCGAGCGTGACGGACTTGTGGGCCTGGGCGTACCCGGCGGCGCCGCCCGTGAGGACGAGGGCGGCGACGGCGCCCGAGACGGGCAGGAGCAGGCGGCGGCGGCGGGAGGGGCCGGGCCGGCGCGGGGCGTCCTGCGCGGCGCCGGCGGAGGCGCCGGCGGGGAGGGTGTCGGGGGCGCCCGGGGTGGTGGCGTCGGGGGTGGCGGAGGTCGGGGGGAGCGTCACGTGGTTCCAGACGTCGCGGGTCCCGGGCACGGGGAGGGGTGCGCCGCGAGCGGCACCCGTGCACCGGTGCGTGCTGCACCGGTCGGCGCCCCGGGGTCTCCCGGCGCACCGCGCACGTCCCGGATCCCCGATCCGGCCGTCGACCGGCGCCCGCGGGCCCGGCCACGCTCGCCCGGGGGTCTCACCGGTCACGAGCGACGGTGGACCGTAACCGTCCCGTGACCCCGCTGCCAAGACCGCCGGCGCCCGATGTGTCCAGCGACACGCCGGACCACGGGGCCGGCGCACGCCGCCGGACCACGCCCGCGGCGAGAGGCCGGCGGGGCCGGGCGGGCCCCGCGGGCGCACGACGAGGGGCGCCGACCGCGGTGGTCGGCGCCCCTCGTCGTGCGGTGCGGGCCGGCGGGCCGGCGCGCGGTCCGGGCCGGTCCGGTCAGTACCAGCCGCGCGCCTTCGAGTGCGACCAGGCGCCGCAGGGGGTGCCGTAGCGGTCGGCGATGTAGCCCAGGCCCCAGGCGATCTGCGTGGCGGGGTTGGTGCGCCAGTCCGCGCCGGCCGAGGCCATCTTCGAGCCCGGCAGGGACTGGGGGATGCCGTAGGCGCCCGAGGAGCGGTTCTGGGCCAGGTGGTTCCAGCCGCTCTCCTTCTTCCACAGCGACACGAGGCAGGAGAACTGCTCGTCGCCCCAGCCGCGGGCGGCCACCATGCCGCGGGCGATCTCCTGGGCGGAGCCGGGGGCGACCGCGACGGCCGGGGGCGCGGCGGGGGCCGCCGCCGCGCCGGACGAGGACGACGCGGCGGACGACGCCGTGGCGGCGGCCGCCGCGGCGGCGGCGGCCTGCGCCCTCGCCGTCTCCCCCGTGCCGACGTGCACGACCTGCGCCACGGGGGCGGTCGTCACGGCGGACGCCACGGGTGCGCGGCTGACGACGACGCCGCCGACGAGCTCGCGCTCGTAGGTCGTGGTCCGGACGCCCTCGCGGCCCGCGGTCACCGTCCGGCGCACGCCCTCGGGCAGGTCGGGGTCGGCGACCTCCTGCGTCTCGAAGGGCACGGCCTCCGTGACGCTCTCGCCGTCGGCCTGCGCCCGGCTGACGAGGACGACGAGGCCCTCCACCGTCGCGGCGTCGAGCGGCACGGACACACGGTCGGCCTCGCCCAGGACGAGGCCGAGGTCGGAGAGCGCCTCGCCGACCGTCGGCGCACTGCTCGTCCCCTCGACGACCTGCCCGTCGACGACGAGGTGCACGGTCTTCGGCGTCGAGACCCGCAGGGGCTCGCGGCCGAGCGCGGCCGAGCGCGACGCCGACGCGCGCGCGTCGCCGCGCAGCCCGAGGTCGTCCAGCGCGTCCTCGACGGTGGTGGCGGTGGTGCTCCAGGTGCGGGTCTCGCCGTCGACCTCGGCCGTGACGGTCCGGGCGTGCCGCACGACGATCTCCGAGCCGTCCGTGACCGCGGTGCCGGGCGCGGGGGCCAGCACGTCCCCCTCGGCCACCTCGACGCCCGCGGCGGCCAGGACGTCGGCGACGGTGCGGCCGTAGCCCTCGACGGTGGTGCGCTCCCCGTCGACCTCGACGACGACCTCGCGGTGCGCCCCGGCGAAGGCCGTCGACGCCACGGTCACCGCGGCGAGCACCGCGCCCTGGGCGGCGAGGCGCCGGCGGTTGGCCGGACGGGCGGCGTGCTCGGCGGCGCGGCGGGCGGTGAAGCTCCTTGACCTCGTTCGCGACGACGGCGAAGCCCCGGCCCACCTCGCCGGCGCGCG
>NZ_RWJX01000148.1 GCF_004123805.1 Cellulomonas endophytica
CGCCCCGGCGCGGGGCTCGACGTGGCCACCCTCGCCGCCGCGCATCCCGGCGTCCGCCGCGCGGCGCTGCGGGGGGCGCTGCTGGCGGCCGGCGGCCCGCCCGGTGCGGTGGCGCGGGGGCACGTGCTCGCGGCGGACGCCCTCGTCACGGCCTGGCACGGCCAGGGCCCCGTGCCGGTGCCCGGCGGGCTGGTGGTGGCCCGGCGCTGTGGCAGGCTCTACGTCGACCGTCTCGACGCGTAAGGAGACCTGTGCGGTGACCCCCGAGCAGATGGGTGCGGACCTCGAGAAGGTGCTCCTCACCGAGAAGCAGCTCCACACCCGCCTCGACGAGATGGCCTCCGCGATCGACGCGGACTACGCCGACCGGGAGCTCCTGCTCGTCGGGGTCCTCAAGGGCGCGGTCATGGTGATGGCCGACCTCGCCCGGCGCGTGTCCCTGCCCGTGCAGATGGACTGGATGGCGGTGTCCTCGTACGGCTCGGGGACGAAGTCCTCCGGCGTCGTGCGGATCCTCAAGGACCTCGACACCGACCTCCTGGGCCGGCACGTGCTCATCGTCGAGGACATCATCGACTCGGGCCTGACGCTGTCGTGGCTCCTGTCGAACCTGCGCTCCCGCGGCGCGGCGAGCGTCGAGATCGCCACGATGCTCCGCAAGCCCGACGCCGCGAAGGTCGAGGTCCCCGTCCGCTACGTGGGCTTCGACATCCCGAACGAGTTCGTCGTCGGGTACGGCCTGGACTACGCGGAGCGGTACCGCAACCTGCCCTGCGTCGGGACGCTCGCGCCCCACGTCTACGGCGGCTGACGCCCGCCGGGGCGGGCCCGGGCGGGCCCGGACGCGCCCCGCACGGCGCACGACGCGGCCCCCTCCGGCCCGCGGGTGTGCCGTGGGCGAACAGCGCCCGGACGCCGCCGGTGGGCCCAGGTGTTGCGTGTACGGTCGACGGCACCTGCTCTCCACCACCCGACGGCACCGTGCGCGCGAGCGTCCCGGCGCCCGTCCCCCGACCGGGAGGGATCGAGGGGCACGTCCCCGCCGCCCATGAACGTCAAGCGCCTCGCCCGTGGCCCCTTCCTGTGGATCACGCTCGCCCTCGTCGCGATCGTCGTCGGCATCAGCCTGCTGAACACGCCGAACGTCCAGCGCATCGACACCTCCGACGGCCTGGAGCTGCTCGAGGGCGACACCGTGACCGGGGCGCGGGTGACCGAGGGTGCGCAGCGCGTGGACCTCACGCTCTCCGAGCCGTTCACGAAGGGCGAGGAGGAGTTCGGGGAGCGGGTGCAGTTCTTCTACGTCACCCCGCTGGGCGACGACGTGCGCGACGCCCTGGTGCAGGCGGACCTCGAGGACGGCTTCGACTCCTCGGTCCCGCAGGCCACGTGGTGGGGCAGCCTCATCGGGATCCTCCTGCCCGTGCTGCTCATCCTCGTCGTCTTCTGGTTCCTCATGTCGAACATGCAGGGCGGCGGCTCGCGCGTCATGAGCTTCGGCAAGTCGCGCGCCAAGCTCGTGAGCAAGGAGTCGCCGCAGGTCACGTTCGCGGACGTGGCGGGGGTCGACGAGGCGCTGGAGGAGCTCCAGGAGATCAAGGAGTTCCTCGCCGAGCCGGCCAAGTTCCAGGCCGTCGGCGCGAAGATCCCCAAGGGCGTGCTGCTCTACGGGCCCCCCGGCACCGGCAAGACCCTGCTCGCCCGCGCCGTCGCGGGGGAGGCGGGCGTGCCGTTCTACTCCATCTCGGGCTCGGACTTCGTCGAGATGTTCGTCGGCGTCGGCGCCAGCCGCGTGCGCGACCTGTTCCAGCAGGCCAAGGAGAACAGCCCGGCGATCATCTTCGTCGACGAGATCGACGCGGTCGGCCGCCACCGCGGCGCCGGCATGGGCGGCGGGCACGACGAGCGCGAGCAGACGCTCAACCAGATGCTCGTCGAGATGGACGGGTTCGACGTCAAGACGAACGTCATCCTCATCGCCGCGACGAACCGCCCCGACATCCTCGACCCCGCGCTCCTGCGGCCCGGCCGGTTCGACCGCCAGGTCGCCGTGGAGCCCCCGGACCTCAAGGGCCGCGAGCGGATCCTCCAGGTGCACTCGCAGGGCAAGCCCATGGCGCCCGGCATCGACCTCACGACGGTCGCCCGCCGCACGCCCGGCTTCAGCGGCGCGGACCTGGCCAACGTCCTCAACGAGGCCGCCCTGCTCACGGCCCGCCGCGGCCTGCAGGTCATCGACGACGAGGCGCTCGACGAGGCCATCGACCGCGTCATCGCGGGGCCGCAGAAGCGCACCCGCGTGATGAACCCCAAGGAGGTGAAGATCACCGCGTACCACGAGGGCGGGCACGCGCTGGTCGCCGCCGCCCTGCGGTACACGGACCCCGTCACGAAGGTGACGATCCTGCCGCGCGGCCGGGCCCTGGGCTACACGATGGTCATGCCGACGGAGGACAAGTACTCCACGACGCGCAACGAGCTGCTCGACCAGCTCGCCTACGCCATGGGCGGCCGCGTCGCCGAGGAGCTCGTCTTCCACGACCCGACGACGGGCGCGAGCAACGACATCGAGAAGGCGACGAGCACCGCCCGCAAGATGGTCACCCAGTTCGGCATGAGCGCCCGCGTCGGCGCCATCCAGCTCGGCCAGGCCTCCGGCGAGGTGTTCATGGGCCGCGACATGGGGCACGGCCGGGACTACTCCGAGGCCGTCGCCGCCACCGTCGACGCCGAGGTCCGCCAGCTCATGGAGCACGCGCACGACGAGGCCTACGAGATCCTCGTCGAGCACCGCGACGTGCTCGACCACCTGGTGCTGCAGCTCCTGGAGAAGGAGACGCTCAACCAGGAGCAGCTCGCGGAGATCTTCCGCCCCGTCGACAAGCGGGCCCCCCGCGAGGTCGGTGCTCTCGTGGCTCACGGCGGGCCCTCCAGCGGGCGTCGGCCGGCGGCGCCG
>NZ_RWJX01000149.1 GCF_004123805.1 Cellulomonas endophytica
CGGCGGGGCGGTCGGCGGGCGCGGCGCTCGTCGACGGTCCGGCCGACGCGCCGCCGGTCGCCGCCTCACCCGTGGGCGCGGCGCACCCCGGCGCCGCCGCGAGCGCGAGGACGAGCGCGCCGAGCGTGAGTGCCCGGGCGCCGCGGCGCCTCATCGTCGGCCGGCGCGCGACCTCGCCACCGGCAGGGGCGAGCGTCCTCGCGCCCTGGCCGCCGCCACGACGGCGACGAGCACGCCGACGAGCCCGAGCCCCAGGCCGAGCCCGACGGCCCCCTCGGTGCCGGGGGTCGCCGCGCGGTCCGCGGGCGCCAGCCCGCCGCCACCGGTGTCCACGCCCTGCTGCGGCGTCGCGGCGGGGCCGGCGGCGTCGAGGACGGGCTTCACGGTCTGGCGGCCGGCCGCGTCGTCGAGCACGAGCAGCGTGCTGACGGAGCCGCCGGCGAGGTCGACCCGGGCCGTCCCGGAGGCGTCGCCGCCGAGGGCGAGGTCCCAGGCGCCGGCCGGCACGGTGGCGTAGGCCGTGGCGGCGCCGGTCGTCGCGCCGCGGGCGATCGCGACGCCCGTGGTGGTCGACACGTCGACGGACCCCGCCCGCGTCGAGGCCTGGACGACGCGGACGCGCGCCTGCCCGTCGGGCGGGCTGGTCAGGTCGTCCGAGTACACCGTCGTGGTGAGCGCGCTGTTGCGCCCGTAGGCCGCCACGGTGAGCGGCTTGCCCGGCTCCACGGTGAGCGTCTGCGTCACGACGGGGGTGGTGCCCTCGTCGGCGCCGGCCGGCACCATGGACACGACGTACGTGCCGGCGGGCAGCGGCAGGTAGCCGGAGACCTGCCCGTACGAGACGCCGTCGAGCCGGTGCAGGACGCCGCCGCCGGCGAGCCCGGACAGGCGCACGTCGACGCCCGCCGTGTCCGGTGACAGGTGGGCCACGCGGGCCCAGCCGTCGTCGGGCGCGGCCTGGGCGCCCGGGGCGCCGGCGAGGCCGAGGCCGAGCGCGGCGAGCGCCGCCAGCAGGACCGCGCGGGCGCGGCCCCGCCCGGGGAGCGGGGAGCGGGTCATGCGGGGGTCCCTTCGTCGGGTCCGGCGGGCCGGACGGGCGCGAGGCGGTGGGGCGGGTGGGGTCCTGCGGCGGGCGGGCGGGTCACGGCGCAGCGGCGGGCGGGGCGACCTCCGGCAGGACCCCCGCGGGCTCCTCGACGGAGAAGGTGGCGAGCACCCCGTCGGGCGTCGCGCTCACCTCGAGGGCCGCCAGCGGGCCGCCGGGGGCGAGCCACCAGTCGAGGGCGGTGTCCCGGCCGGTGCCGGACGTGGTGGTCTCGCCGTCCAGCACGGTGACGAGCACCTGCCGCCGTACGCCGTCCCGCTCGCCGGGGACGACGGGGAAGCCCGCCACGGTGACCTCGCCGATGGACAGGCGGGCGGCCAGGCCCACCACGATGCGGGCGTCGACGAGGCCCTGCTCGAGCAGCGCGCGGCTGTCGCCCTCGAGCGTCAGCCGGGGGTTCGCGACGAGCTGCGCCCCGGCGGCCGCGCGGGCCGAACGTGCCGCCTGCGCCTCCGTCCAGGCCTCGCCGGCGGCGCCGCCCCCGGGGGCCACGCGTCGCACGTCGACCCGGTCCGGACCGGAGCCGAACGTGGCCTCGACGACGGAGCCCTCGAGCGCCCGGGCCACCGGCCCCGACGGCGCGGGCACGGTCCGCAGGCCGTCCGTCGAGACGACGTACGCCGGGTCGCGCAGCGGGCGCCCGTCGGAGGTGGCCTCGAGGTACCGGTAGTCGACGACGTCCCGCACGCCGCGGCCGGCGCGCAGCAGGTCGACCCGCAGGGCGTCGTCGACCACGAGCACCGCCCCCGGCTCCACGTTCTCCTCGACCCACGCCTGCGCCTGGCGGAAGGGCGCGTCGCCGTCGTCGGCGACGAGGGCCCGCAGCTGCTGCACGGCGGAGGGCACGGCGACGACGACCGCGGTCGCGACGAGCGCCAGCGCCGCGCCGGCCGCGAGGCTCTCGTCGGGACGGGCGGCCCGGACCGCACGCACGGCGGCGTCGGCCGACCCGGCGACGAGGAGCGCCACGAGGGGCAGCCCGAGGACGAGGACGGAGCGGCCGTGCACCGACGGCACGCCCCCGACGAGGAGGGCCGGGCCCAGCAGCACGACGAGGAGCGCGGCCGCCGCCGGCAGCGCGGACCGGCGCGCCCGCCGCGGGGTGGAGCGCCACGCGACCACGGCGAGCACGGGGAGCGCCACGAGGGCGCTGCCGCTCGTGAGCACCGCGGCGACGACCGCCGGCACGGCGGCGGCCCGGGCCGCCCAGGGGTGCGCACGGGAGGCGGCGAGCAGCACCGCGACGAGCACCCACGGCGTGGCGACCGTGGCGAGGTCGACCGTGCGGTGCAGCCCGAGGGCCGGCGGCCACAGCGCGAACACGGCCAGGGAGCCCGCGGCCGCCGGGCGCGACAGCCCCGCCCGGCGGGCGACCGACCACAGCAGCGCCGCGGCGAGGGCGGTCGCGACGACCATCGCCTCCCGGGCGGCGACGACCCCGACGGCGTACCGCTCGAACCCGCCCGTCAGCCCGGTCCACAGCGCGACCTGCAGCGGCCCGACGACGTCCAGCGGACCGACGCCGGCGGGCCAGCCGCCGGTGGCCAGGTCCCAGGCCTGGGCCGTGACGCGGCCCTCGTCGTCGGTGCGGGCGGCCCCGCCGAGCCGCAGGAGCGGCACGAGCGCGACGGCGACGAGCGCCGGCACGAGCCACAGCGCGTCGCGGACCCGCGGGCCGGGCCCGCGACGGCCCCGGCGCCCGGCCCCGTCGTGGCCGCCGGCCGTGCC
>NZ_RWJX01000015.1 GCF_004123805.1 Cellulomonas endophytica
CCGCGCGCGCCCCCGCCCGCGCCCGCGCCCGCGCCCGCGCCCGCGCCCGCGCCCGCGCCCGCGCCCGCGCCCGCGGCAGCCTCGTCGTGCGATCGCCGGGTCTGCACTCGACGGCCTCGTCGTCCGCCCGTGCCTTCGCGACAGCCTGGTCGTCGGCCCGCAGGTGCGCGATGACCGACCGGGTGCCTCGACCGTGTGACGCGCGAGGTGTTGTCCTCGTCCTCGCGACGCCCGCCGCCCGCCGCCCGCCGCCCGCCGCCATCTTGCGGACGGTTCGGTCACGCTCGGGCGTCGACGGAGGGCGGCGGAGGTCGCGGGTGGTCCTCCTCAGCCCAGCTCGAGGACCGGCCAGTCGGCCAGGTCCGCGCGCATCTGGCGGTCGTGCGTGGCCACCACGACGGCCGCGGAGGTACTCCGCAGGGCGGCGGTGAGCTCGTCGACGAGGTGCACCGACAGGTGGTTGGTCGGCTCGTCGAGCACCAGCACGTGCGGGGCGGCGAGCAGGGCGCACGCCAGGTCGAAGCGCCGCCGCTGGCCGATGGACAGCTCGCCCAGCGGCCGGTCGAGGTCCTCCTCGGTCAGCAGCCCCAGCGCCGCGACCGGCACGAGCTCGTCGGGGTCGAGCAGGCCGGCGCGCAGCAGGTCGAGGGCGTGCCGGCCGTAGGCGTCGAACCCCGAGACGGCGGCCTCGTCGGGTGCCAGGGGTGCCACGCCCTCGACGACCGGGCCGGTGGGCACGTCGTCGTCGGGCACCGCCGCGAACGGCCGCCCGGCCGGACCGTCGCCGGCCCCGGCCCCCGCGGCCTGCGCGCGCCGCGCCGCCGCCTCGCGCTCCTGGCCGAGGACGCCGAGCCGCACCCCCGGCGCCGCCGAGCGCACCCCGCGGTCGAGGGGCAGGGCGCCCGTGAGCGCCGCCAGCAGGGTCGACTTGCCGGAGCCGTTCGGCCCGACCACGAGCAGGCGCCCGCACGGCGGCACCGCGACGCGGTGACCCGGCAGGTCGAGTCGCACGTGCCCGCCGGGCGCGACGACGCGCGGCGCACGCAGCTCGAGCAGGGTGGAGGGCTCCGGCACCCCGTCGACCGCTCTCGGCAGCGCCGGCAGGTCCGGGAACGCGAGCGTCAGCGGCGGCACCGGAACCTCGACGGCCTCCGCCTCCAGCCGCTGCACGAGCCGGTCGGCCGCCTTCACGTGGATCCGCGCGCGGGTCCCCCGGCGGTGCTTGTCCGACCCCTTCGGCGGACGCCACTCGTCGGACAGCCCCTCGTAGGACCGGTCGAGCCGCTCCGCGAGCGCCGCCGCGCGCTTCCTCTCGGCCCGGTACCGGGCGGACCAGCGCCGCAGCATGGCGTCCCGCGCGAACCGGTAGTCCACGTAGCGCGTCGCCCCGTAGAGCGCGGGCCGCCCGTCCATCGAGGGGTCGAGGTCGAGGATCGCCGTCATGACGTCGTCGAGGAGCCGGCGGTCGTGCGTGACGATGACGAGCCCGCCGGGCCACGCGCGCAGCCGGTCGGTGAGGTACCCGATGCCGGCCGCGTCGAGGTGGTTCGTCGGCTCGTCGAGCAGGAGCAGGTCGGCACGCTCGGCGATGCGGCACGCCAGCCGCACGCGGTAGCGCTCGCCGACCGACAGCTCGTCCAGACGCCGCGCGGTGTCCCGCGGGGCGCCGAAGCGGGTGAGCGCCTCGTCGACGCGCCGGTCGACGTCCCACGCCTCCAGCCGCTCGACGGCCGCCAGCGCCGCGCCGAGGGCGGCCAGGTCCCCTGTCTCGTGGTCGAACCCCTGCACCGCGGCGTCGAGCGCGGCCTGCGCCTCCCGGACGCGCGCATGGGTCGCCGCGACGAGGGAGCCCACCGTGTCCCCCGGCACCACGTCGAGGGCCTGCTCGACGACGGCGAGGCTGCCCGTCCGCCGCACCGCCCCGGCCTGGGGCACGAGGTCCCCCGCCAGCACCCGGAGCAGCGTCGTCTTGCCGGCCCCGTTCTCCCCGACGAGGCCCACCCGGTCGCCCGCGGACACCACGAGGTCCAGCCCCGTCACCACGGGCCGCCCCGGCCAGGCCCAGCTGACGCCGTCCGCGACGAGCTGCACCGTGCCGGCGGGCGCCCGCGTCCCGGTGACGGCGGGCCCGGTCATCGCGGCCCCCGCACGGCTCAGGCCCCCTCCGCCGCCGGGCCGGCCAGCACCCGGGCGACGACGGGCGCCAGCGCGCGGAACGCCGCGCCCCGGTGGCTGATCGCGTTCTTCTCGTCGGGCGTCAGCTCCGCGCAGGTCCTGGACCCGCCGAGGGGCACGAGGAGCGGGTCGTAGCCGAAGCCGTAGGACCCGCGCGGCACCTCGGCGAGCGTCCCCTCGAGGGCGCCCGTCGCGACGTGCTCGAGCCCCGCCGCCGCCTCCGCCGCGACCCCGGGGGCACCGGGCGGGACGACGAGCGCCGCCGCGCACACGAAGCGCGCCGCGCGGTGCTCGGGCCGCACGTCGGCGAGCTGTGCGAGGAGCAGGGCGAGGTTGGCGGCGTCGTCGCCGTGCCGTCCGGCCCAGCGCGCCGAGAAGATGCCCGGCGACCCGCCGAGCACGTCCACGGCGAGGCCGGAGTCGTCGGCGACGGCCGGCAGGCCCGTGGCGGCCGCGAGCGCGCGCGCCTTGATGAGCGCGTTCTGCTCGAAGGTCACCCCGTCCTCGACGGGCTCGGGCGCCCCGACGTCCGCCGCGCCGACGACGGCCCCGTCGGGGAGGTCGGGCAGCGCGGCGCCGAGGATCGCCCGCAGCTCGGCGACCTTGTGCGCGTTGTGCGTGGCGAGCACCAGGCGCGCGCCGGCGGGGACGGTCACCGGTCCCCCGGGGCGGGCGCGGCGGCGGAGGCGCCCCCAGCCGGCGCCCCGGGACCCGTCGGCACCGTCGGCACGGCGGCCTTCGTCGCCGTCCCCGGCCCGGCCTCGCCGGCCAGCGCGGCCGTCTGCAGCCGGGTGAGCTCCGCGGTCCCGACGAGCGCCAGGTCGAGCAGGGCGTCGAGCTCGGCGCGGTCGAACGGCGCGTGCTCGGCCGTGCCCTGCACCTCGACGAACGTCCCCGACCCGGTCACGACGACGTTCATGTCCGTCTCGGCCCGCACGTCCTCGACGTAGGGCAGGTCGAGCACCGGGACGCCGTCGACGATCCCGACGCTCACGGCCGCCACGCTGTCGCGCAGCACCGCGCGGCCCGGCTTGATGAGCCGCTTCTGCGTCGCCCACGCCACCGCGTCGGCCAGCGCCACGTAGGCGCCCGTGATGGCCGCGGTGCGGGTGCCGCCGTCGGCCTGCAGCACGTCGCAGTCGAGCACGAGCGTGTTCTCCCCGAGCGCGGCCACGTCGACGACCGCCCGCAGCGACCGGCCGACGAGGCGCGAGATCTCGTGCGTGCGGCCCCCGACCTTGCCCCGCACGGACTCGCGGTCGGAGCGGCTGCTCGTCGCCCGCGGGAGCATCGCGTACTCGGCCGTGACCCAGCCCTCGCCCGAGCCCTTGCGCCAGCGCGGCACGCCCTCCGTGAACGAGGCCACGCACAGGACCCGGGTGTCGCCGAACTCGACGAGCACGTTGCCCTCGCCGGCGGACAGGAAGCGGCGGGTGATCGTCACGGGGCGCAGCTCGTCGGCCCGGCGGCCGTCGGCGCGCGCGACCGTCGTCGCGGAGGGGGGGAGGGTCATGCGTCGAGCCTAACGGCGAGCGCGCGGCCGCCCTCCCGGCGACGACGCCGCCCGGCCCCGGGACCCGTCCGCTCAGAGGACGTGCAGCGCCCCCGGCTCGGCCAGCACGACGTCCCCGTCGTACACCTCGCGCGCCTCACGGACGGCGACCCCGGGGTCGTTCCAGGCCGGCACGTGGGTGAGCACGAGCCGGGGCACCCCGCCCCGCGCCGCCGCCGCGCCCGCCCGCCGGCCCGTGAGGTGGACGCCGCGCACCGCGTCGTCGCGCCCCTCCACGTAGGCGGCCTCCGCGAGCAGCAGGTCCGCGCCGAGCGCGAGCGTGTCGAGGCCCTCGCACTCGTCGGTGTCGCCCGTGTAGGAGAGCGTGACCGGGCGGGCCGGGTCGCCCTCGGCCGGCCCCGTGACGCGCAGGCCGAACGCCGGCACCGGGTGGAGCACGGGCACCGCGACGACCGTGAACGGCCCGATCGTCACCGGCACCCCCGCCTCCCACGGCTGGAGGACGAGCTGGCCGGTCGCGTCGACGCCCGGGTCCTTGTCGGCGAGCAGCGCGAGCCACTCCCCCGCGTCGGCCGGCGCGTGCAGCGGCAGGGGCGGCAGGGGGCCGTCGGGCCGGTAGCGGCGCAGCACGTTGAGCACGAGCAGGTCCGCCGCGTGGTCCGCGTGCAGGTGGCTGATGGCGACCGCGTCGAGGGTCGTCGGGTCCCCCCACCGCTGGAGGGGACCGAGCGCCCCGTTGCCGAGGTCGAGC
Source organism: Cellulomonas endophytica (assembly GCF_004123805.1). Taxonomy (GTDB): domain Bacteria; phylum Actinomycetota; class Actinomycetes; order Actinomycetales; family Cellulomonadaceae; genus Cellulomonas; species Cellulomonas endophytica. Next base: position 4,440 of record NZ_RWJX01000015.1, read on the forward strand.
ACCACGGACCACGTCCGCCCGTCGGCGTCCTCCGCCTGGACGAGGTAGCTCGACGCGGCGGACTCCGCGCTCGGGTAGGACCCGGCGCAGCCGAGCACGCGCAGCCTCATCGCAGCGCCTCCTTCGGCTCGACGAGCTCCACCTCGGGGCCGAGGAACCGGCGCGCGAGCACCTGGAAGGACAGGGGGTCGCCCGTGGCGAGGAAGCGGTGGCGCGGCGGGCCGGCCATCGGGTCGCGCTCGAGGTCGTGGGCGACGAGCTGCCGGTACACGTCCTTGGCCGTCTCCTCCGCGCTGGACACGAGCGTGACGCCCTCGCCCATGACGTAGGAGATCGCGCCCGTGAGCAGCGGGTAGTGCGTGCAGCCGAGGACGAGGGTGTCGACGCCCGCGTCGCGGACCGGGTCGAGGTACTCGTGCGCCACGGACAGCACCTGGGGCCCCGAGGTCACCCCGGCCTCGACGAGGTCGACGAACTGCGGGCACGCCTGCGTCGTGAGGGTGACGCCCGGGGCGGCCGCCAGGGCGTCGTCGTAGGCGCGCGAGTCGACGGTGGACCGCGTGGCGATGACGCCCACGCGACCCGAGCGGGTGGCGGACGCCGCCCGCCGCGCCGCCGGCAGGATGACCTCGACGACGGGGATGCCGCGGCGCAGCGTGTAGCGCTCCCGGGCGTCCCGCAGCATCGCGGCCGAGGCGGTGTTGCAGGCGATGACCAGCATCTTCACGCCGGCGTCGACGAGGTCGTCGAGCGCCTCGAGGGCGAACGCCCGCACCGCCGCCAGCGGCTTCGTGCCGTAGGGGGTGTTGCGGGTGTCCCCGAGGTACAGGGTGGACTCGTGGGGCAGCTGGTCGAGGATCGCCCGCGCGACGGTGAGCCCCCCGACGCCGGAGTCGAAGATCCCGATCGGGGCGTCGTTCACGGCGCCGACCCTAACCAGGGCTAGCGACGCCGCTCGCGCGCCAGGAGCGTGACGAGCGTCTCCTGGAGGTAGGTCAGCGCGCCGTACACCGCGGCGAGGGAGCGGCGCGCCTCGGCCGCCGCGTCGCCGCCCGTGCCCGCGGTCCCCGCCCGCCGGCGCCGCGGCCGCGCGGCCGCCTCCGCGTCGAGGTCGGCGTAGAGCGCGTCGACCTGCGCGTCCGTCGTCAGGCCGAGCCGGTCGGCGAGCACGAGCCGCACGTCCGTCAGCGTCGCGGCCACCGCGGGCGCCTCGTCGGGAGTCACGACGAGGGCCTCCGCGGGCCACCCGGGACGTCCGCCGAGCAGCGCCCGGCGCAGCGCGAGCAGGCGCGTGATCTTCGTCGCACGCAGGTCCGCCTCCGTCAGGCGACGGAACTCCGCGGCCACCTCCGGGTCCTCCCGAGAGGCGTCGGGCAGCAGGCGGCGCACCGCGGGGTCCTCCGGGACGGGCAGGGCCTCCACGCTCCAGCCGAGCGGCCCCGCGGCGCTCGAGGCCAGCCCCGCCGGACCCGCGCCGTCCCCCGCCGCGCCCCCGGCCCCGGGCTCCCCCGCCGGGTCGAGCGGGTCCCCGTCGGGGCCCGCGGGCGCGCCGAGGAGCAGCGCCACGTCGGCCAGCACCCCCGCGACGACCTGCCGCTCGACGGGCTCGAGCTCCGCGACGAACGCGCCGCGCACCTTCCGGAAGTCGCGCACGCCCTACTCGCCGCCGCGCTGCATCGTCGCCCAGAGCCCGAACCCGTGCATCGCCTGCACGTCGACCTCCATCGCCTCGCGGGTGCCGGTGGACACGGCCGCCCGGCCCTCCTCGTGCACCTGCCGCATGAGGCGCTCGGCCTTCCCGCGCGGGTAGCCGAAGTAGCTCTCGAAGACGTAGGTCACGTAGCTCATGAGGTTCACCGGGTCGTTCCACACGAGGGTCACCCAGGCGTCGGCGGTGCCGAGGCCGCTCTCGGGGGCGACGACCTCGGCGGGCGCGGTCGCGGCGGGCACGGGGCCACTCTAGGCGGGCCGCCGAGGGCGGCGCGGCGCGGGTGTGGGTAGGTTCACGGGCCATGACGGGGTCGACCGCGCTGCTCACGGACCGCTACGAGCTGACGATGCTCCAGGCCGCCCTGGCCGACGGCACCGCCGACCGGCGCTGCGTCTTCGAGGTGTTCAGCCGCCGCCTCCCCGCCGGGCGGCGGTACGGCGTCGTCGCCGGGACGGGCCGCGTGCTCGATGGGCTGGCCGACTTCCGGTTCGGCCCCGGGGAGCTCGCCTGGCTCGACGAGCAGCACGTCGTCGACGACCGCACCCTCGCCTGGCTCGAGTCCTACCGCTTCACGGGCCAGGTGCACGGCTACGCCGAGGGCGAGGTGTTCCTGCCGGCCTCCCCCGTGCTCGTCGTCGAGGGCACCTTCGCCGAGGCCGTCGTCCTCGAGACGTTCGTGCTCTCCGTCCTCAACTACGACTCCGCGGTGGCGAGCGCCGCCTCCCGCATGACGACCGCCGCCGGGGACCGCCCCTGCCTGGAGATGGGCGCCCGCCGCGCGAACGAGGACGCCGCGGTCGCCGCGTCGCGGGCCGCCGTCGTCGGCGGGTTCGCCGCGACCTCCCTGCTCGAGGCCGGCCGGCGGTACGGGCTGCCCACGATCGGCACCGCGGCGCACGCCTTCACGCTCCTGCACGACGACGAGCCCACCGCCTTCGCCTCCCAGGTCGCCTCCCAGGGGCCGGGCACGACGCTGCTCGTCGACACCTACGACGTGCACCGCGGCGTCGAGCGCGCCCTCGCGGCCGCCGGCACCGGGCTCGGCGCCGTCCGGCTCGACTCCGGCGACCTCGGGGTCCTCGCGCACGAGGTGCGCGCGCAGCTCGACGCCGCCGGCGCGACGGGCACGAGGATCGTCGTGACGTCCGACCTCGACGAGTTCGCCATCGCCGCCCTCGCCTCGGCCCCCGTGGACACCTACGGCGTCGGCACGTCGCTCGTCACCGGGTCCGGGCACCCCACCTGCGGCATGGTCTACAAGCTCGTCGCCCGCGAGGACGCGTCCGGGGCGCTGCGCCCGGTCGCGAAGGCGTCGACGTCGAAGACGAGCCAGGGCGGGCGCAAGACCGCCGCCCGCCGCCTCGGGCCGGACGGGTGCGCCGTCGAGGAGGTCGTCGTCACCGGTCCCGACGAGGCCGTCCGCTCCTGGCGGCCCGCCGACGACAGCCTCCGTCCCCTGCTCGTCCCGCTCGTCGAGGACGGCACCGTGCTGCCGGGCCTCACCGGGGCCGAGGGCGTGCGGCGCGCGGCCGACCGCCACACCCGCTCGCGCGCGGAGCTGCCACGCTCGTCGCGCCGCCTGTCCGCCGACGAGCCCGGCGTGCCCACGGTGCTGCTCGAGCTCTAGGCTCGTCCGTCAGCCCGCCGTGAGCGGGCGCTGGTAGGACACGAGCGAGGGCTGCCCGCCCAGCGGACGCGTGCGCCAGGTGCTCGTCAGCTCGCCCGTCGAGCGCCGGCCGCGCACCGTCAGCCGGTGCGGCGTCTCGACGAGCGCCACCTCCACCTCGACGGTGTCGGCGTCGGGTGCCCCGACGGCGGCGGCGATCGCGGCGCGGCCGCCGACGGGCTCCGTCACCGCCCACCGGCCGACGCCGGCCTCCACGACGAGGGCCTCGCCGCCGAGGCTCACCTCGACCACCCACCGGTCGCCGGCACGACGCAGCTCCAGCCGCCCCAGCCCGACGGCGTCCGCCGCGCCGCCGACCCACGTCCCCTCCTGCAGCTCCGCGGCCGTGGCCGCGACCGGGAGGGCGAGGCCCCGCAGGCGCTCCGCGAGCGCCGCCGCGGCCGGAGTCGGACCGGCGGGGTCCTCGCTCCCGGCGTCGCCGTCGCCGAGCGCGGGCAGCAGGTGCGTCCACACCGCCTCGAGGATCCCCTGCAGGTCCTCCGTGGCGGCGTTCGTGGCGACCACCGCGTCGAGCTCGGGCAGGACGAGGCAGAACTGGCCGAACGCGCCGTCGCCGCGGAAGCCGTGCCGCGAGCGCCAGACCTGGAAGCCGTACCCCTGCGCCCAGTCCCCCCGCCAGCCCTCCCCGGCACCCGCCACCTCGCCGGCGCCCTCCGGGTCCGGCACCGGCGCCGTCGCGACGTGCACCCGCGACATCTCCGCGACCCAGCCCTCGGGCAGCACCCGGCGGCCCTGCACCACGCCGTCCCCCAGCAGCGCCAGCCCCAGCCGCGCCGCCGACTCCGTCGTCAGGTGCAGCCCCGAGTAGCCCAGGTCCTGACCCTCCGGCCGCTGCTGCCACCCGCCGACCGTGATGCCCAGCGGCTCGAGGACCCGCGGCCGCAGGTACTCCGTGAGGGTGGTGCCGGAGGCCCGCTGGAGGATCGCCGCGAGAGCGTACGTGCACGGCTGGTTGTAGGCGAAGTGCGACCCGGGGTCGTGCTCGGGCGGCAGCAGCAGGAAGCCCCGCACGAGGTCCTCGGGCGAGAGCGCCCACGCCCGGTCGACGGTCTCCGTCTCGTGCCCGCTCGCCATCGCGGCGACGTCCCGCACCCGGATCGCCCGGCTGCGCGGGTCCGTGACCTCGTCGTCGAGCTCGGGGAAGCAGGAGAGCACGGTGGCGTCGAGGTCGACGAGGCCCTCCGCGACCGCGTGACCGAGCGCCGCGGACGTGAACGTCTTGCTGAGCGAGTAGAGCAGGTGGACGCGGTCCGGGCCGTAGGGCTCCCACCACCCCTCCGCCGCCACGGCACCGCGCCGGAGCACCATGAGCCCGTGCAGCTCGAGGCCGCGCGCGGCGACGTCGTCGAGGAAGGCGGACACCCCCGCCGGGTCCACCCCGACGGACTCCGGTGCCGCACGCGGCAGGGTCAGGGGCCCGGTCGCCGGACCGGTCGCAGGGCTCGTCCTCGAGGCGGCTGTCGTCACGGGCGCCATCCGACCAGAGGGCACCGACACGGACAACCGGCCGGGACGGGCGCCTCCCCGACCGGGCGGTCGGGCCGGTGGGGTCAGCGCCGCCCGACGAACCAGTCGCGCAGCATGGCGACCCGCTTCGTCAGCTGGTCGGGGTCGGCGAGCGCGACCTCCGGGCCGCCGCAGCGCCGCCGCAGCTCGGCGTGGACCGACCCGTGCGGCTGGCCGCTCTTGCGCGCCCACGCCCCGACGAGCTGCGCCAGCTCCTTGCGCAGCTCCGCCTGGCGCCGGTGGTCCATCTCCTCGGGCGTCGGGCCGGCCGGCGCGGACCCCCGCCCCGAGCGCCGCCCGGCGACCTGGTCCGCCTGGCGCTGGCGCAGCAGGGTCGTCACCTGGTCGGCGTCCAGCAGACCGGGCAGCCCCAGGAAGTCCTGCTCCTCCTCGGAGCCGACCTCCGCGCCCGTGCCGAACTCGCCGCCGTCGAAGAGCACGCGGTCGAAGGACGCCTGCGCCTCCAGCGCCTGGAACGCCGCGGGCTTGCCGTCCGGCCCGAGGGCGTCGGAGCCCTTGCGGTCCTGGTTCGCGGCGGCCAGGAGCCCGTCCTCCGGGCTCCAGCCCTCGCCCTGCTCCTCGGGCTTCGGGTCCCGGTCGAGCGCGTGGTCGCGCTCGAGCTCCAGCCCGTGCGCCAGCGCGAGCAGCGGCGCGACGCTCGGGAGGAACACGGAGGCCGTCTCCCCGCGCTTGCGGGCACGCACGAAGCGCCCCACGGCCTGCGCGAAGAACAGCGGCGTCGAGGCGCTCGTCGCGTACACCCCGACCGCCAGGCGCGGCACGTCGACGCCCTCGGAGACCATGCGCACGGCCACGAGCCAGCGGCCGGTCCCGCGCGAGAACTCGTCGATGCGCGCGCTGGCGCCCTCGTCGTCGGAGAGCACGACGGTGGGCGAGGAGCCGGTGAGGCGCGCGAGGTGGCCGGCGTAGGCGCGGGCGTCCGTCTGGTCCGTGGCGATGACCATGGCGCCGGCGTCGGGGACCGTGCGCCGGACCTCCGTCAGGCGCCGGTCGGCGGCGCGCAGCACGCTCGGCACCCACTCGCCCTCCGGGTCGAGCGCCGTGCGCCACGCCTGCGCCGTCATGTCCTTGGTCAGGGGCTCGCCCAGGCGCGCCGCGACCTCGTCGCCGGCCTTCGTCCGCCAGCGCATGGAGCCGCCGTAGGACAGGAAGATGACGGGCCGGACGACGTGGTCGCGCAGCGCGTCGCCGTACCCGTAGGAGTAGTCGGCGACGCTGCGGCGGATGCCGTGCTGGTCCGGCGCGTAGGTGACGAACGGGATGGCGGCGGTGTCGGAGCGGAAGGGCGTGCCCGTCAGCGCCAGCCGCCGTTCGGCGCCCTCGAACGCCTCGCGCACCGCGTCGCCCCAGGACAGCGCGTCGCCGCCGTGGTGCACCTCGTCGAGCACGACGAGGGTGCGCTCGGCCTCCGTGCGCGCCGCGTGCAGCGCCGGCTTGGTCGCCACCTGCGCGTACGTCACCGCGACGCCGTCGAAGCCGTGCCCGTGCCGGCCCTGGCTGTTGCGGAAGTTGGGGTCGAGCTTGATGCCCACGCGCGCGGCCGCGTCGGCCCACTGGTGCTTGAGGTGCTCCGTCGGGGCGACGACGGTCAGGCGCCGCACCGTGCCGGCCGCCAGCAGCTCCGTGGCCAGGCGCAGGGCGAAGGTCGTCTTGCCGGCGCCGGGGGTGGCGACGGCGAGGAAGTCCCGCGGCTGGCGCGCGCGGTACTGCTCCAGCGCCTCCGCCTGCCAGGCGCGCAGCTTTCCCGCCGTCCCCCAGGGAGCGCGGCCGGGGAAGGCCGGCGGCAGCTGGGTGGCGGCGGCGGGAGAGGCGTGCCCCGCGGCGGGCGACGTGTGGGGTGCCGGGCTCACGCGCCGTCGGAGCCCGAGCCGCGGTTGCGGCCGAAGCCGAAGCGGCGTCCGCCGCCCCCGGAGCCCTCGCCGGACTCGCCGCCCTCGTCGCCGGGCGGGCGCAGGCCCTCGTAGATCTCCTTGCACACGGGGCACACGGGGAACTTCTCGGGGTCGCGGCCGGGCACCCAGACCTTGCCGCAGAGCGCGATGACGGGCTTGCCGGTCATCGCGGACTGCATGACCTTCTCCTTGCGCACGTAGTGCGCGAAGCGCTCGTGGTCCCCGGGCTCGGCCTCCTGGGACTGCGGCCGCTCGAGGAGCCCCGTGGAGGCGCCCGACGAGGGGTCGGAGAGCCGGTCGGGCTCGGGCGTGCTCGGGGGGAACGGCTCGCTCATGGGGCCGAGTCTACGACGGGCCCCCGACGAAAAGCCGTGGCGCCGGTGAGGCCCGGGCCACCACGCTGCGGGCGTGCCCGCCACCGACGCGCCCGACCTGCACGTGACCGACCTGCCGCCCCTCGTCGTGCCCCGGCCCGGGGACGACGCGCCCGTCGAGGTCCGGCTGGAGACCGTGCCGGCCGCGGACCCCGACGACCCGGCGGCGTCCTGGGCGCTGCACGGCACCGCGCGCGTGTCGCGGGAGGTGGACCTCGCGATCCACGGGCACGACGACGTCGCGCTCGACGCCGCCGCGGCGCGCAGCGGGCTCGACGACACGGTCTACCGGCGGCTCGTCCGGCTCGTCGCGGTGCGCGGGGACCGGACCGGGGCGGAGGCCGTCGTCGGCCGCGCGATGGTCCGGATGCCGCTGCTCGCGGACACGCACGTGGCCGTCGTGCACGTGGCCGTCCTGCCCGGCTGGCGCCGGCGCGGCATCGGCGGGCGCCTGCACGACGCCTGCCTGGCCCTCGCCGCCGCGCACGGCCGCACGGTGCTCCAGTCCGACGCGTCCTACGCCCTGGAGCCCCCGCCGGGCCCGGGCGCGCTGGAGTCGCCCACCGGGAGCGGCCGCATCCCGGCCGACGACGACGCCACCCGGTTCGCCCTCGCCCACGAGTGGGCGCTCGAGCAGGTCGTGCGGGGGTCGACGCTCACGCTGCCGGTCCCGCCCGCGACGCTCGCCGAGCTGCACGACGAGGCGCGGAGGGCCGCCGGGGAGGACTACCGCGTCCACGTCTGGGAGGACGCCGTCCCGGAGCGGTGGCTCGACGACGTCGCGCTCCTGGAGACGCGCATGTCCACCGACGCCCCGGCGGGCGGGCTCGACGTCGGCGAGGACCCGTGGGACGCGGAGCGGGTGCGGGTCTGGTTCCGGGAGATCCACGGCCGGGGGAACGGGTTCCTCCTGGCGGCGGCCGAGCACCGGCCGGGCGGACGCCTCGTCGCGTTCACGCTCGTCGGGCTGCCCCGGGGGCGGCCCGCCGTGGTGCTGCAGGACGACACCCTCGTGCTGCGCGAGCACCGCGGGGACCGGCTGGGGATGCTGCTCAAGGCCCGCGTGCTCACCGAGCTCGCCACCCGTCGGCCGTCCGCCCGGCGGGTGCACACCTGGAACGCGCAGGAGAACGGGCCGATGCTCGCCATCAACGTCGCGCTCGGCTTCGCGCCCTCGGCCGTCGACGCGGAGTGGCAGCGGACCCTTTGAGCGGCCCGCCGCCCCGACGCGTTCAACCGCGGGGTCCGGCGCCCCGGGCGCGCGCGGGGAGGTCGACGAGGAGCGCGGTGCCCGCCGCCAGCACCGCGGCCGCGACGAGCACCGCCGGCCAGGCCCCCAGCGGGTCCGCGAGCACGTGTGCGGCGACGAAGCACAGCGCGCCGAGGAGCACCACGAGCGCCACCCGCACCGCGCCCGCGGGCGGCAGGGACCGCCACGCGCACCAGGCGACCCCCACGACGAGCACCGCCCCGCCGAGCGCGCGCACGCCGGTGCCCTGCGCCACCGCGAAGCCGAGGACGAGCGTGACGGCGGCGGGGACGGCGGTCGGGAGCGCCGGCCAGGGGCCGCGGACGGGACGGCGCGCGGCGACGGCCGAGGGGGCGGGACGGGGCGTGCTCACGGGGACGATCCTGCCCGCCCGGCCGCCGCGCCACCGCCCGGGTCACTACGGTGGGGGCGTCCCGCAGCCACCACCGCCGCCACCACCGCCGTCCCCGGCGGACCCCCGAGGAGCACCGTGACCAGCGAGCCCACCGCCGCCCCCGTCGACGCGACGACCACCTCGGCCTGGGCGGACCTCACCGCCCACCGCGACGCGACCCGCCCGGACCTGCGCGGCCTCTTCGCCGCCGACCCCGCGCGTGCCGAGCGCCTCAGCCTGCCGCTGGCCGACCTGCACGTGGACCTGTCGAAGAACCTCGTCACGGACGAGACGCTCGCGCTGCTCGTGCGCCTCGCCCAGGAGGTGGGCGTCACCGACCGGCTCGAGGCGATGCTGCGGGGCGAGCACATCAACGTCACCGAGGACCGCGCGGTGCTGCACGCGGCGCTGCGGCGGCCGGCGGGCACGCAGCCGCCCCTCGTCGTCGACGGGCAGGACGTGGACGCCGACGTGCAGGCCGAGCTGCAGAAGGTCTACGCCTTCGCGGAGAAGGTCCGCTCGGGCACCTGGACCGGCGTGACCGGCCAGCGCGTCCGGACCGTGGTCAACATCGGCATCGGCGGCTCCGACCTCGGCCCGGTCATGGCCTACGAGGCGCTGCAGCCCTACGTGCAGAACGGGCTCGAGGTCCGGTTCGTCTCGAACATCGACCCGACCGACCTCGCCGAGACGGTCGGCGACCTCGACCCCGCGACGACCCTGTTCATCGTCGCGAGCAAGACCTTCGGCACGCTCGAGACGCTGACGAACGCGCGCCTGGCCCGCGCCTGGCTGTGGGACGGGCTCGTCGAGGCCGGCGCGATCTCCAACGACGAGGACGCGCGCTCGGCCGCGGTGGCGAAGCACTTCGTCGCCGTGTCGACCGCCCTGGACAAGGTCGCCGCGTTCGGCATCGACCCGGCCAACGCCTTCGGCTTCTGGGACTGGGTCGGCGGCCGCTACTCCCTGGACTCGGCGATCGGCACGTCGCTGGCCGTCGCGATCGGCCCCGAGGCGTTCGAGCAGCTCCTCGCCGGCTTCCGCGCGGTCGACGAGCACGTGGCCACGACCCCGCTCGAGCGCAACGTGCCCGTCCTCATGGGCCTGCTCAACGTCTGGTACGTGAACTTCCTCGACGCGCACACGCACGCCGTCCTGCCCTACGACCAGCACCTGCACCGGTTCCCGGCCTACCTGCAGCAGCTGACGATGGAGTCCAACGGCAAGTCCGTGCGCTGGGACGGCTCCCCCGTCACGACGCAGACGGGCGAGGTGTTCTGGGGCGAGCCCGGCACGAACGGGCAGCACGCGTTCTACCAGCTCATCCACCAGGGCACGCGGCTCATCCCGGCGGACTTCATCGCCATGGCGAACCCGTCGCACCCCCTCAAGGACGGCGACACCGACGTCCACGGGCTCTTCCTGGCGAACTTCTTCGCGCAGACGAAGGCGCTGGCCTTCGGCAAGACCGCCGACGAGGTGCGCGCCGAGGGCACCGCCGAGGCCGTCGTCCCGGCGCGGGTCTTCGGCGGCAACCGGCCGACGACGTCGATCCTCGCCCCGTCCCTCACGCCGTCGGTGCTGGGGCAGCTCGTCGCGCTGTACGAGCACATCACCTTCGTCCAGGGCGTCGTGTGGGGCATCGACTCCTTCGACCAGTGGGGCGTGGAGCTCGGCAAGGTGCTCGCGCAGCAGATCACGCCGGCCGTCGAGGGGGACGCCGACGCCCTCGAGGCGCAGGACCCGTCGACGAAGGCCCTCATCGCGAAGTACCTGGAGCTGCGCGGCTGAGCGGTCCCGACGCACGACGAGGGCCCGCCACCCCCCACCCGGGGGCGACGGGCCCGCGTCGTCGCCGGCGGTCAGCGGGCGAAGCGCTCCGCGCGCTCGACGACCCGGCCCCGGCCGGCGGCCGCGTCCCAGGTGTAGACCGTGCGGCCCTCGATGACGACGTGCTCCGCGCGGGAGGTGACGTCGAGCGGGTCTCCCGACCAGATGACGAGGTCGCCGTCGCGGCCGGGCTCGAGGGCGCCGATGCGACCCTCGAGGCCGAAGAAGGCGGCGGGGTTGACCGTGAGCGCCTCGATCGCTGTGCGGGCGGGCAGCCCCTCCTTCACGGCGAGCGTGGCCTGGTGCACGAGGAAGTTGATGGGCACCACGGGGTGGTCGGTGGTGATGGCGACCCGGACACCCGCCGCGGCGAGGGTGGCCAGGTGCTCGATGCCCCGGTCGCGCAGCTCCACCTTGGACCGGCTGGTGAACATGGGGCCGAAGACGACCGGCACGTCGCGCTCGGCGAGCACGTCCGCGAGCTTGTGGCCCTCCGTGCCGTGGTTGACGACGAGGCGGTAGCCGAACTCGTCGGCCAGGCGCAGGGCGGTGGCGATGTCGTCGTGCCGGTGCGTGTGCTGGTCCCAGACGAGCTCGCCCTCGAGCACACGCACGAGGGTCTCGTGGGTGAGGTCGCGGGCGAAGGGCTCGTCCTTCGCGGCGGCGGCGTCGCGCCTGGCCCGGTAGTGCTCGGCGGCGAGGAAGGCCTCGCGGATGACGGCGGCCGTGCCGAGCCGGGTCTGCGGCGTCTGCTTGCGCTCCCCCCACACGCGCTTGGGGTTCTCCCCGAGCGCCGACTTCACCGACACGGAGGCCCGGATGACCTGCTCGTCGACCGTGCGGCCGCCCCAGGTCTTCATCGCCACGGACTGGCCCCCGATCGGGTTGCCCGAGCCGGGCTTCACGACGACGGAGGTGATGCCGCCGGCGAGGGCGTCCCGGAAGCCCTCGTCGTCGACGTTCACCGCGTCGATCGCGCGCACGGCGGCCGCGTTGGTCCGGGTCATCTCGTTCGTGTCGTTGCCGGCGACGCCCTCGCCCTCCTCGTGGAGGCCGACGTGCCCGTGCGCCTCGACGAACCCCGGCAGCACCCAGCGGCCGGTCGCGTCGACGACCTCGGCGCCCTCGGGGACGGCCACGTCCGCGCCGACGGCGGTGATCCGGCCGTCGACCACGAGGACGGTGCCGCCGGGGACCGGCTCCCCGACGACGGGGACGACGTGCCCGCCGACCACGGCGAGGGTGCCGCGGTGGCGCAGGGCGCCGGGGTCGCGGGTGGGGAGCGTGCGGGGTCCGGCGTCAGGGGTCGTCATGGCGCCACGGTATGCAGGGTCGGCGGCCGTGCGCCCGGGCGGGCGGCGCCCGGAGGGCGTGTCGGCGGCGCGTGAGAGGCTGCGGGGCGTGGTCGAGGTGACGCGGGCGCGGGTGGACGCGTGGACGTGGGCGGTCCGCCTCTTCGCCACGCGCTCGGCCGCAGGCGCCGCCTGCCGCGGGGGGCACGTCCGGATCAACGGCGAGCGCGCCAAGCCCGCGACGATGGTCGTCCCCGGTGACGAGGTGCGGGCGCGCGTGGGCGACCGCGAGCGCGTCCTCGTCGTCCAGCGCCTCGTGGTCAAGCGGGTCGGCGCCGCCGTCGCGGTGGGCTGCTACCTCGACCGCTCCCCCGCCCCGCCGCCGAAGGAGCACACGGCCGTGGCGGCGCAGCGGGACCGGGGTGCGGGGCGCCCGACGAAGCGCGAGCGGCGCGAGATCGATCGGCTGCGCGGCCGGTGACCGCCGAGCCCCTGCCCCTCGCCCGCCCGGCCGGACCCGCCGCCGACCGGGCCGACGCCGATCGGCCGGACGACGCCGCGCCCCGGGAGGCGCTCTACGCGCCGGACCACCCGCTCGACGTGCGCCGGACGACCGCGCTCCTGCGCCGCGGCGCCGCGGACCCGGCCTGGCGTGTGGCACCCGACGGCGCCCTCTGGCAGGCCACGCTCACCCCGGCCGGCCCGGCGACGAGGCGGCTGGAGACCACCCGGCACGGCGTCCGGGTCCACGCGTGGGGACCCGGGGCGGAGCATGCGGTCGCCGGCGTGCCGGACCTCCTCGGCGCCCGGGACGCCTCGCACGGCCTGCCCGCCCACCTGCACCCGCTCGTGCACGCGGCGCACCGTCGCCTGCCCGGGCTGCGCGTGCCCCGCAGCGCGAACCTCGTCGAGTCCCTCGTGCCCGCGATCCTCGAGCAGCGCGTCGTCGGCCTCGACGCGAAGGCGTCGTGGTGCCGGCTGGTGCGGCGGCACGGCCTGCCCGCCCCGGGCCCGGCCCCCGAGGGGATGCGCGTGCCCCCGCCCGCGGCGACCTGGCGCGACCTGCCCGTGTGGGAGTGGCGCGCGGCCGGCGTGGAGGAGGCGCGGGCGGGCACCGTGCGCCGGGCGATGGCCGTGGCCGACCGGCTCCAGGAGGCCGTCGACCTCCCCGTCGCGGAAGCGCGGAGGCGGCTGCTCACCGTGCGCGGGATCGGCGAGTGGACGGTCGCCGAGACGGCCTGCCGGGTGCTGGGCGACACGGACGCCGTGTCCGTGGGCGACTACCACCTGGCGCACCTCGTCGGGTGGGCGCTCACCGGCGAGCGCACCGACGACCCCGGGATGGTGCGCCTGCTCGAGCCGTGGCGCCCGCACCGCCACCGCGTGGTGCGGCTGCTCGAGATCACGGCGGCGGCCCGCGCCCCGCGGTTCGGGCCCCGGTCGCCGCGGGCGAGGCCCCTGCGCTGAGGGGGCCCGGCGTCACCGCCGCGCGCGACGCTCGCGCCAGGCGGCGACCTCGGCCTCCACGTCCCGCAGCGGGGTGACGACCGGGGGCCCGCCCAGGAGCTGGCGCCGTGCCTCGACCACGCGCGCGTTGAACTCCTCGAGGATCTCCCGCACCCGCGGCTCGTAGGGCTCGGCGTCCAGGCGCTCGTGCAGGCGCCCGCTGTCCGTCCGCAGCTGCAGGGCCTCGGGCAGCACGCCCGTCAGCCCCTCCCGCTCGACGAGGCCCTTGAGCCACCAGTCGGGGTCGTGCGTGCCCGTCAGGCCGGGGATGGGACGGCCCGTCAGCGGCAGGCCGTCGAACTCGCCGCGCGCGATGGCGTCGTCGACCACCCGGTCGACCCACTGCGCCCGGTCGGCCATCCGCCCCCGGGCCGGCAGGGGACCCTGCCCGGACAGGCCGGGCCGGTCACGGCCGTCGTCGGGGATCCCGTCACCCGTGCCGCCGTCCTCCGTGGCACGCCGACCCTCGTCGGCCGCCTCCCGGCGGTCGCGCTCGACCTCCAGGTCGACGAGGTACTGCGCCACCGACCTCCTGGGGTCCCGCAGCGCCCCCGTCGCGTCGCGCGCCTCGTCGTCCCGCCGGGCCCGGCCCCGCCACCACGCCACGCCCTGCTCGCCCCTCCCCCTGCCGTCGCGTCAGCCGCGCGCGCGGCGGGTCTCGCGGTCGTTGGCCCTGCGGATGCCCTCCACGAGCTCGTCCTTCGTCATCCGCGAGCGTCCGGGCACGGCGAGGCGCTTCGCCAGCTCCTGGAGGTGCGCCTTCGAGGCGTTCGCGTCCACGCCGCCGTGGGTCTGGCGGTCCGTGCCCGCACCGCCCTCCGCCTGCGGGTCCGACGGGCCCTTCTCCTCCTTCGGCTCCCAGTGGTCGCCCACCTTCTCGTAGGAGTGCTTCACCGCAGCGAAGGCGACCTGGTTGGCCCGCCGCTCGTCGCCGTCGTAGCTCTCGAGCGCGGAGTCGTGGGTCTTCGCGAACGTGGCCTGGGCGTGGGCGTCCGAGCGCTGGAGGGTGCTCGGCAGCTCGTCGGGGATCGGCCGCCCGCTCTTCGTCGTCTTCGGCACTGCCGCCCCCTCCGCCGACCCCGGGCCACGAGGCCCCCGGCCGCTGCGGCCGGTGCCACCATCCTGCGCCGCCGCACCGCCCCCCGCACGGCACCAGCGCCCGCGGCGCCGGCACCGGTGTGTCAGCGGACCTCGGGAGCGGGCGAGCCGAGGAAGAAGACCCAGTGGAGGTGCTCCAGCGGCACGGTCCGCGCGGCGTTCGAGTAGTAGATCACCGGCAGCCCGGCGTGCCGCCACACGGAGTCGCCCGGCACGCGCCCCTCGCGGGTCGGGCGCGGGAAGTCCTCCGCCGCCCAGTCCGTCCAGGTCATCACGCGGTGCCCGGCCCCGTCCACGAGCAGCAGCTCGGGGAGGGCGACACCGCCCCACCCGACCTGCACCACGCGGTCGTGACGCAGGCGGAGGTCGGGCTCGCCGGCGTCCCGCCACTGGGCGAGCGTGAGCTTGTGGCGGACCCCCGACGGGTCCTGCACGAATCCCTCCGCCGGCGCCCACCCGTGGATCGTCCAGACCTGCCCGAACGTGTAGAAGTCCGAGCCCTCCACCCATCCGGCGCTGCGGGGCGCCGGGGCGCCGGCCCGCAACCACTGCCCGAGGTCCAGGTGGTCCCACGCCCACTGGTCGCGCTCGGGGCCGAAGAAGGTCACGGCGCTGATGCCTGGGGACCAGGGGTAGCGGACGTAGTCCGTCGGCGCCGGCTGCGGTGCGGGGAACCCGTCCTCGGCCCACTCCTGGAACGTCAGCGTGTAGGCCGCGTCCGCGGCCGGGTCGACGTACCAGACCGAGCCCGTCGCGCGGACGAGGTAGTAGCCCTCGGCGACCCAGCCGGCCGCCCCGTCGGCCGCGACCCGGGGACCGTCCTCCTCGGCGTCCGCGACGGCGGGGTGGACGACGGCGGACGGGGCGCCGGCGGCGCCCGCGGGGGCCGCGAGCGCGGGCGCGGCGAGCGCGACGAGCGCGGGCGCGACCGCCAGCAGCAGGGCGGCGAGGCGACGGACGGTCATGCGGGTCCTCCTGGTCTCCGGCGCGCGGGGCACGCGCTCGACGGCACCATCGGCAACCCGGGGCCGTGTCTGCGCGGAACGCCACGGCCGGGGGCGGCACGAGGGGCGGGTGCCGGGGACCAGCCGCCCGGGTGTCGGAGCCCGGGGCGTCGACCGTCCGACGTGCCGCGCGGGCCGCGCGCCGCGCGCCGGGCACGTCAGGCCGGGCGGCCGTCCGGGGCGAGGCCGGCCGCCACCCGGGTGCCGCGCGACGCGTGGACGGACCAGCGCGGCACCGTGAGGACGAGGGCCGCCGTGGCGAGCAGCCCGACGACGCCCATGCTCAGCGCCCCGGCCGCGAGGCTGCCGAGCGCGGCGCCGGCACTGACGAGGAGCGGCCCGCCACCCGTGCCCGCGTCCTGGAAGAGGCGCCAGACGCCGAGGAACTGCGAGCGCACCGCCGCCGGCGCGACGTCCGCGCCGAGCGTCATGAGGATGCCCGAGCTCAGCCCGTTGCCCAGCCCCAGCAGCGCTGCGAGGACCGCGAACGTCGGCAGGCTCGTCGCCACCGGCAGGGCGAGCATCGCGGCGGCCATCGCGAGCATGGACGGCACGCCGACCGCCAGCCGGCCCCGCCGGTCCATGACGATGCCGGCGGGGTAGAACACCGCGGCGTCGAGCGCACCCGACAGCCCGTAGACGACCGCGATGGTCGAGGCCTCCAGGCCCAGGTGCTCGCCCCACAGGGGCAGCAGCACCTGCCGGGAGCCGCGCACCGCCCCGACGAGCAGCACGGCGATCCCCAGCGACGCGAACAGGCGCGCGTGCTCGCGCACCACGACGCGGAGCCGCACCTGCGCCCCCCGCCCGCGGCCCGGGCGCGGGCCCGCGTCCCCCGCCGGCGCCACGTCGGGCACGAGGGCGACGAGCACGGCGGTGAGCAGCGTGATGGCGACGGCGAGCCAGAAGGCGCCGACCGTCGAGGACAGGTGCACGACACCCGCGCCGAGGAACGGCCCGACGAAGACGCCGATGCGCCCGACGCCGCCGAGCGTCGAGAGCGCCCGTGCGCGGTACTCCACGGGCGTCACCTCCGTGAGGTGGCTGTGCCGCGCGAGGAGGAAGACGGCGTTGGCCATGCCGGTCGCCAGCACGCACGCGCCGAGGACGACGAGGTCCGTGGCCAGCGCGCACCCGGCGAGGGACACCGCCGACCACGCGGCGGCCAGCAGCATCGCGCGGCGGTCGCCGACCCGGGCGGCGAGCGCCCCGGCGGGCAGGTCGCCGGCGAGCTGGCCGAGGCCGAGCAGCGCGGCGAGGACGCCGGCCGTCGCGAGGTCGGCGCCCAGGTCCCCGGCCCGGACCGCAACCATGGGCGTGACCGCGCCGATGCCGGTCTCGAACGCCAGGGCGGGGACGAGCACGGCGAGCAGCGCGCGCGAGGACAGGAACGGCGGGCGCCGGCGGGCGGGTGCGGGGGGCATCGCCGCCCATCGTCCCACCGGCGGCGCCGTCCCGGCCGGTGCGAGGATGGCGCCATGACCGAGACCCGTCCCGGCACCGCCGAGGCCCCCCGCCGCAACGTCGAGTCCTTCAACCTCGACCACCGCACGGTGCAGGCGCCCTACGTGCGGCTCGCCGACCGGAAGACCCTCCCCCACGGCGACGTGCTCGTGAAGTACGACCTGCGCTTCACGCAGCCGAACCGGGCGCACCTGGAGATGGACGCCGTCCACTCCCTCGAGCACCTGTTCGCGGAGCACGTGCGCGACCACTCCGACGCCGTCGTCGACTTCTCCCCCATGGGCTGCCAGACGGGCTTCTACCTCATCCTCTCCGGCGAGCCGGCGTACGACGAGGTCCTGGGCCTCGTCGAGACGACGCTCCGGGACGTCCTCGGGGCGTCGGAGGTGCCGGCCGCGAACGAGGTCCAGTGCGGCTGGGGCGCGCACCACACCCTGGACGGCGCCCAGGAGGCGGCGCGCACGTTCCTCGCGGGCCGGGACGGCTGGGCGACGGTGACGGCGGAGGGCGCGTGAGCGTCGCGTCCCCGCTGGGCGCGGTGGCGGCGGTCGTCGTCGTCGCCATGCCCGACGAGGCCGCGCCCTTCCTCGCGCGCGCCGACGACGTGGTGGACACCGGCACGGTGCTGCACGCACCGACGCACCTGGTCCGGGTGCGCGGGGTGCCGGTGCTGCTCGTGCGCTCGGGCATCGGCCTCGTCGCCGCCGCCTCGGCCGCCGCGGTGGCCCTGGAGCGGACCGGCGCCCCCGTGCTCGTGAGCGCGGGCAGCGCCGGCGGCCTCGGCGCCGACGTCCGGGTGGGCGACGTCGTCGTGGCCCACGAGACCGCGCTGGCGCAGGCGGACGTGCGCGCCTTCGGCTACGCGCTCGGGCAGGTGCCCGGGATGCCGGAGCGCTTCGTCGCCGACCCGTCCCTCGCGGCGGCCGCGCTGGCCGCCCCCGTGCCCGACCTCCGTGTCCGGACCGGTCTCATGGTCTCCGGCGACGCGTTCGTCGACGCCGAGCGGGTCGGGGCCGTGCGGGCCGCCTTCCCCGGCGCCCTCACCACCGACATGGAGACCGCCGCCCTGGCGCAGGTGGCGCACCTGGCCGGCGCCCGGTTCCTCGGGGTGCGGGGCGTGTCCGACCTGTGCGGGCCGGCGGCGGACGACGACTTCCTCACGCACGTCGACGACGCCGCCGAGCGCTCGGCGCGCGTCGTCGTGGAGGCGCTCGCCCACGTGCTCCTGGCCGGGGCCGGCCTCCACGACGATCCCGCGGCGGTGCCGGCCGGCTGACCGGCGGCCCGCCCCGCCGGGGTGCCACCTGCCGGCGGGCGCCCTCAGGCCGCCGTGCTCCCTCAGGCCGCCGGGCTCCCCACGCCCGCGGTCCCCCGCACGTGCTCGCGGACGAGCTCGGCCAGCCGCTCCGCGTGGTCGAGGACCACGGCGTGCGAGGCGCCCTCCACGACCTCGACCCGGGCGTCGGGCGCGGCCGCCGCGAGCCGCTCGACCCAGTGCTCGGGGACGACGTGGTCGTGCGTCCCGCGCACGAGCAGCAGCGGCACGGGGACCTGCGCGATCCGCTCCTCCACGGGGTGCTCCACCATGGCGGGCAGCACCACCCGCGCCCAGCCGAGCCGGCACTGCCGGTAGGCGTGCAGCACGACCGCCCGGGTGGAGTGCGACTCGAACACCGACGACTGCAGGAGCCGCGCCACCTGGGCCCGGGAGGAGCGCTCCTCGTCGTTCACCGTCGGCCCCACCAGCACGGCGTGCGTCGCCGCCCCGGGCCTGCGCGCCAGCGCCTCGACGAGCACCTGCGCGCCGAAGGAGTGGCCCACGAGCACGGGTCGCTCGACCTCGGCCCGCCGCAGCCAGGCCAGCACGACGTCGGCGAAGTCGCCCATGCCGAAGGTGGCCCGGCCCGACGGGCGGGGCACGTAGGCGAAGCCGGGGAGGTCGAGCAGGTGGACCGTCCCGAGCGTGACGAGCCGCAGCGCCAGGGGCTGGAGGTACTCCGAGCTCACCCCGAGCCCGTGGACGAGCACCGTGTCGTGCCGGCGGCCGGGCTCCGTCCCCCGCAGGGCCGGCACGTCCATCGTCCACACGCGCATCGAGACGCCGCGGTGCCGGAACCGGTCGACGCGGATCGTCAGGCCGGACGGCAGGTCGGTGACCTTGAGGGCGCGGGGCATCGGCTGGTCCTCCACGGGGCTCGGGCGGACGGCCCACCCTGCCGTGCGACCCGGGCCCGCGCACCGCGGCGGGCGCAGATCACACGGACGGCGGACGGGGGCCACGCCGTCGACGCGTCAGTGCCCTGCCGTCCCCTCCGCGAGCCGCGGGCCGCCCGGCGAGACCCGCGCCGCCTCCGCCAGCGTGCCCACGGCGTGCGCGACCTCCCGGTGCACCAGCGGCGAGGACAGCACCCGGAAGTGCCCGTCGACGGGCAGGGGCACGTCCACCGCCCCCTCGAGCCGCTGGTCCCCCGGCACGTGCGGGTCGAACCGGGAGTGGACGGTGACCACGCGGGCGTTCACCGGCAGCTGCGCGGCGAGCGCGAGCAGGTGCGGGTCCCGCGGGGACAGCGCCCGCACGGCCCGCAGGGGGAACCACCGCGCGTACGACGAGCCGGCGAACGGCGTGTTCACGGCGACGAGCCCCACCGCCCGCCCCCCCGTCCGGGGCAGGGTGAGGGCCAGCTTGCCGATGAGGCCGCCCTTCGAGTGCGCCACCAGCACGGCGCCGCGCAGGTCGAGCTCCGCGAGCCGGTCCGCGACCTGCCCGGCCGACCACGCCAGGTCGCCCTCGTTGAAGCCGAGCGACGGGACGGCGTGCACGGGGTGGCCGGCGGAGTGCAGGGCCTGCGCCAGGGGGGCCATGACGCCCCAGGTCTCGTAGATGCCCGGGACGAGGAGCACGGGGGCGCCGGGCCCGTCGGACCACCGGTCCGCCGCCGGCGGCCGCAGGAGCGCGCGGGCCTGCCGGTCGACGATCCAGGCGTAGTCCGCGGCCCACGCGGCCCCCCGGCGCAGGACCTCGCGCAGCGGGAGGCGCCGGCCGGGCGCCGCGCCGGCGGACCCGGTGCCGCCGGCGGCGCGGGTGGACGGCAGGTGCGTGCCCACGCGGCTCCGGTCAGCCCTTCTCGTGCAGGGCCGACGGCTTGTGCACCGCCTCCTTGCCGGACTTCTCGCTCTTGACCAGGTACTGGGGGTCGTCCCCCGACGCGCGCACCGTGCGGCCCGCCGCCTCCGTGTCGGAGGTGATCTTCTTCTCCACCGTCCCCGGCACGGTCTGGCCGTGGCTCTTCCAGGTGACCTCGTCGCCCTTGTGCAGCTCGTCGCTCATGCGTCCTCCCGGGCCGTCCGGCGGGGCCCCGTGGCCTCCGCGTCCTCCCCAGGCTCGCCCGGGACCTCGGCGTCCGCGACCGGGAGCACGAGGGAGGCCCTCAGGCCGCCGAGCCCCGAGCTGCCCAGCACCACGTCGCCGCCGTGCTCGCGGGCGACCTCCCGGGCGATCGCGAGCCCCAGCCCGGAGCCGCCGGCGCCGCGCTCGCGCGCCTCGTCGAGCCGCACGAACCGCTCGAAGACGCGGTCGCGGTCCTCGGGGGCGATGCCGTGCCCGTCGTCCTCCACGTCCACCCGGCCCGGGGCGACGGTGACCTGCACGGTGGTGGTGGCGTGCCGGCGCGCGTTCTCGACGAGGTTGCGCACCACGCGGGCGAGGGACGGGGCGTCGCCCTGCGCCCTCCCGGCCCCCCGGACGGGGGCCACGGGCACGAGACCGTCCCGCGCGGGCTGCCCCGCCGCCGAGACGCCGTCGCGCGCCACGGCCGCCAGGTCGACCCCCGCACGGGCACGCGGGGCGGAGCCGAGGCGGGCGAGCAGGAGCAGGTCGTCGACGAGGGTCTGCATCCGCAGGACCTCGCCGTGCAGGTCCTGCGCGAGCTCCGGGCCCGTGTAGCCGCTGCGTTCGTCGGAGGCGACCTCGACCGTCGCGCGCAGCGACGACAGCGGGGAGCGCAGCTCGTGGGCGGCGTCGGCGACGAAGGCCCGCTGCCGCACGGCCGCCGCGTCGAGGCGGTCGAGCATGTCGTTGAGGGTGCGCGCCAGCGCCGCGATCTCGTCGTCGACGGGCGGCACGGGCAGCGAGCCCGGCCCGCCCGTCGCGGCGACCTGGGCGGCGGCGCGACGCAGCCCGTCGACGGGGCCCAGGGCCCGTCCGAGCACGAGCCACACCCCGACCGCCACCATCGTGGTGAGCACCGGGACGATCCCGAGCAGGGAGAACTGCAGCGCCCGCAGCAGGCCGCGCACCTCCGTGAGCGGCATCGTCGCCACCACGGTCCGGGGGCCGTCCGGGGCGCCGGGCACGTCGAGCACCCCGACGCGCGCCTCGGGGTCGTAGGCCGAGACGGTGCTCGTCGCCAGCGCCACCGACCCCGCCGGCCCGCCGGACCCCTCCCGCACGCCCGCGACCTCCTCGGCGGGCAGCACGGGCAGCGTCCGGGAGGCGTTGGAGGACGTCGCCACGACACGGCCGGCGGCGTCGAGCACCTGGACGACCTCGCCGGGCTCGTCGACGGGCAGGGTCGCGGGCAGCCGGTCCTCCGCGACGAGCGCCCCGACGCCGGCCACCCGGTCGCGGACGATCTCGTCGAGGGCACCGACGCGCCCACGGGTGAGCACCTGCCCCAGGGCGATGGCGCCGCCGACGAGCGCCAGGCACAGCAGCGCGGCGGTGACGATCGTGAGCCGGACCCGCAGCGACGAGGGGCGGGTCATCCTCACGGGGCGGTCACCCCGCCACCCGGTACCCGGCCCCCCGGATGGTCGTGACGGCCTCGCGGCCGAGCTTGCGGCGCAGGTAGCCCACGTAGACCTCGACGACGTTGACGTCCTCGCCCTGCCCGTCCCAGACGTGGTCGCGCAGCTCGAGCTTGCCCACGACCCGGTCCGCGTTCCGCATGAGGTACTCGAGCAGCGCGAGCTCGCGCGCCGTGAGCTCGACCTCCGTGCCGCCCTTCGTCACGGTCCGGGCGCTCGGGTCGAGCACGAGCTCGCCGACCCGCAGCACGGCGGGCCGCGGCGCGACGGGCCGGCGCACGAGGGCGCGCAGCCGGGCCACGAGGACGACGAAGGAGAACGGCTTCGTGAGGTAGTCGTCGGCCCCGACGTCGAGCCCGTCGGCCACGTCGTAGTCGCCGTCCTTCGCGCTGAGCAGCAGGACGGGCGTCCACACCTCGCGCTCGCGCAGCCTCGTCACCACGTCGTAGCCGTTGAGGCGCGGCAGCATGATGTCGACGACGACGACGTCGTAGTCCCGGTCCGTGGCCATCTGCAGGCCCGTGAGCCCGTCCATCGCGACGTCCACCGCGAAGCCCTCCGCCGTCAGCCCGCGCTGGAGGGCACGGAGCAGCCCGCGTTCGTCGTCGACCACCAGGACCCGCACCCGCGCAGCATGGCACCCGTCCCGGGGGTCCGCCCGTCGCCGTGCCGTCCGCCGGGTGCGCCGGGGGTGTGCGCGAGGGGTCGGGGAGGGCCAGGATGGGGGGTGACGCCGCAGGTCTCAGGCGTCGCACAGTGCCAGGAGGGGAGGCTGGGCGCATGCCGTCGACCGTCCTGCCGCCCCTCTCCCCCCGCGCCCGCTGGGCCGTCCCGGTGGTCGCCGCCGTGGTGGTCGCCGGGGCCGTCGCCGCCCCCCGCCTGGCCGCCGCCGACTCCTCGGAGCTGCCCGGCCTGACGGCGCAGGAGCTCGTGGCGGCGGTGGCCGAGGCCGAGCGCACGCCCGTCTCCGGCACGGTCGTCTACACCGCCCGTCTGGGGCTGCCGTCCCTGCCGATCGCCGAGGTCTCGGGCGCCGACCCGACGGCCCTGCTCGGCGGCAGCTCGACGATGCGCGTGTGGAGCGACGGCGCGGAGCGCTCCCGGGTGGCCCTCCTCGGCACGGTGTCGGAGTACTCCGTGGTCCACGACGGGCCCGAGGCGTGGACCTTCTCCAGCACGAGCGGCACCGCGACGCACTACGTCCTCGACGCCGAGGGCCAGGCGCGCTACGAGGCGATGGCCGCCGACCTCGCCGACGGCACCCTCGACGCCCCGCTGCCGGCCGGCGCCCCCACGGCCCTGCCCGAGGACCTCGCCGCGCAGCTGCCCGACGAGGTGCTGGCCGAGCTGGCCCCCTCCGTCGACGGCTCGCTGCCCACGCCGGCGGCCGCCGCCCGCGCGGCGCTCGCCGCCGCCGAGCTCTCGGCCACCGTCGAGGTGACGGGGCAGAGCACGGTGGCCGACCGCGCCGCGTACGAGGTCGTCGTCACACCGACCTCCGACGGCACCCTCGTCGACCGGGTCGTGCTCGACGTCGACGGCTCCACCTTCGTGCCGCTGCGCGTCCAGGTCTGGAGCACGCAGGACGAGGCGGCGCCGGCGCTCGAGCTCACCTTCACCGACGTCAGCTTCGCCGCCCCGTCCGACGCGGTCCTCGGCTTCACGCCGCCCGCCGACACGCAGGTGGAGGAGGTCGTCGTCCCCTCGAGCATGGACCGGCCGGCGACCGCCGGGGCCCCGACGCCCGGCGTCGACGTCTCCGGCACCGGGTGGGACGCGGTCGCCACGATCAGCGGTGTCGACGTCCCCGGGCTGCTCGCCGCGGACCCGGCCGCCCTCGTCGAGCAGGTCTCGCCGCTGACGATCGGCAGCGAGCGCGCTCAGGACCTCGTCGAGCAGTTCCGTCCCACGGACGAGCAGGGCCGCACCGCCGTCGACCTCGACGCCGCCACCCTGTACGAGACGCTGACGACCGAGGTCGAGGGCGGCCGCCTGCTCACCTCGACGCTGCTGAGCGTCCTGGTCACCGACGACGGGCGGGTGCTCGTCGGCGCCGTGCCGCCGCAGACGCTGCTCGACCTCGCGTGACGGACCTGCGCACGGCGGCACGCGACGACCCGCGCGAGCGGGTCGCCGGGTCGTCGCCGGCGGCGCGGTCGGCGACGACGACGGAGGCCCCCCCGGGGGCCTTCGCGGTCGCCACGGACGGGCTGACGAAGCGGTTCCGGTCCGGCCAGGTGGCGGTCGACCACGTCGACCTCGCCGTGCCCCGGGGCGCTGTCTACGGGTTCCTCGGCCCCAACGGGTCCGGCAAGACCACGACGATCCGCATGCTCCTCGGCCTCGTGCGCCCCACGAGCGGCCAGGCGTGGGTGCTCGGGCACCCCGTGCCGCAGGCCGCCGGCCGGGTGCTCCCGCACGTCGGTGCCCTCGTCGAGGGGCCGGGCTTCCAGCCCTACCTGTCGGGCCGGGCGAACCTGGCACGCGTCGACGCCGCCGACGCCACCACGGACCCGCGCACGCTCGCGCGCCGCACGGACGAGGCGCTCGAGCGCGTCGGGCTCGCGGCCGCCGCCGACAAGCGCTTCCGGCAGTACTCGCTCGGCATGAAGCAGCGCCTCGGGCTCGCGGCGGCGCTCCTGCGCCCGCGCGCCCTGCTCGTGCTCGACGAGCCGACGAACGGCCTGGACCCGCAGGGCACCCGCGAGGTCCGCCACCTCGTGCGCGAGCTCGCCGCGGACGGGACGACCGTGCTCGTCTCCTCGCACCTGCTCACGGAGATCGAGCAGGTGTGCAGCCACATCGGGATCATGAGCGGCGGCCGGCTCGTGCGGCAGGGCCGGCGGACCGACATCGCCGACCCGGCGCAGGCGCGGGTGGAGGTCGACACCGTCCCGGCGCACGTCGTGCGGGCCGCGGAGGTGCTCGCCGCCCTCGGCCTGCCCGAGGTCCGCGTCGCGGGGGACCGCGTGGGCGCCGCCCTGGGCGCCACGGACCCGGCCCGCGTGACCGCCGCCCTCGTCGGGGCCGGGGTCGACGTCGCTGCGCTCGCCGTGCGGCGGCCGACCCTCGAGCAGGTCTTCGTCGAGCTCACCGGGGAGGGCTTCGATGTCGCGCGCTGACGCACCGGGCGCCCTGCTCGAGCCGGGCACGGGCTACGGCGACCTCCCGCCGGCCCCGGCGCTGCGCGGGTCGCTGGCCCGCCTCCTGGTCGCCGAGCTGCGGCTCGTGCTGGGGCGGCGGCGCAACCAGGCGCTGCTGGGCGGGCTCGCGCTCGTGCCGCTGGTGCTGGGGCTCGTCGTCCGGCTCACGCAGGACAGCGCGCTGCGCGACCAGGGGCCGGGGTTCATCGGCGAGGTCACCGGCAACGGGCTCTTCCTCGTCGTGGCCTCGGTCTTCGTGTGCCTGCCCTTCCTGCTGCCCCTGTGCATCGGCATCGCCTCGGGGGACGCCATCGCCGGCGAGGCCGCCACCGGCACCCTGCGCTACCTGCTCGTCGTGCCCGTGGGCCGGTCGCGGCTGCTGCTCGTCAAGGCGGTCGGCGCGCTCGTGTTCGCGGCGACGGCCGTCGCCGGCATCGCGGCGGTCGCGCTCGTCACCGGGGCCGCGTTCTTCGGCGTGGCGCCGCTGACGCTCCTGTCCGGCGACGTCGTGCCCGTGGGCGACGGCCTGCTGCGGGTCCTCGGCGTCGTCCTCTACGTGGGCCTGTCGTTCATCGGGCTCGTGGCCGTGGGGCTGTTCTTCTCCACCCTGACGGAGGTGCCCGTCGGCGCCATGGCGGCGACCGTCGTCGTGCCCGTGGTGTCCACGGTGCTCGACAGCCTCCCGCAGCTGTCCGCCATCCACCCCGTGCTGCTCACCCACCACTGGTTCGACTTCGCCGAGTTCCTCCGGATCGAGATCGGCTGGGACGTGCTCGCCTCGGGCCTCGGCCTCCAGGCGGCCTGGGCGCTCGTCTTCGGCGCGCTGGCGTGGAGCCGCTTCACCACCGCCGACGTCACGTCCTGACGCGTCCTGGCCGGTCCCGCGCGGGCGGCCGGCGCGGAGGTGACCCCCGCGCCGGTGCGCAGGATCAGGACGTCGGTGCGCCCGCCGCCCGCCGGCCCGAGCGGACGGCGTCGAGCAGGGTCGCCGCGACGTCCTCGTCGGCGGCGGCGAGGAGGGAGTCGCTCGCCAGCGACCACTCCGCCCCGTGGGCGTCGAGCACCACACCGCCGGCCTCGCGCACCTGCGCCACCCCGGCGGCGACGTCCCACGCCTTGTTGCCGAACAGCACGGCGCCGGCGGTCCGTCCCGCCGCGACCCAGGCGAGCTCCAGCGCGGAGGACCCGACGACGCGGATGCGGCCCGCCACCTGGCCGACGGCGCCGATGACCGCCGCGCGGAGCGGCGGCGTCCACGGCCCGCGCGGCACCCAGCCCACGTCGCCGACCGTGACGGCGGCGCCCTCGAGCCCGCCCCGCACCCCCAGCCGCTCCTCGCCGCGCCACACCCCGCGCCCGCGGGCGGCGGCGACCTCGTCCTCGCCGGGTGAGCCGTCGGCGGCGGGCGCCAGCGCGGCCGTCACCCCGAGCGCGGGGACGCCGTCGACGAGCAGCGCGACGTTCACGGCCGAGAGGGGCAGGCCGACGACGTAGTTCGACGTGCCGTCGATCGGGTCGACCACCCAGCGCGTCGGGGAGGTCTCGTCGGGCGTGTGCTCCTCGCCCTGCACGGGCAGCGGCAGCCCGGCGACGAGCAGGTCGCGCACCGCGAGCTCCACGGCCCGGTCGACCTCGGTGGCGACGTCGTTGACGGCCTTCTGCACGACGACCTCCCGGGAGGACGCCGTCCGCGCCATCCCCAGGCCGTGGCGGACGGCGTCCCGGGCGACGCGCAGCGCGAGGTCGAGGTCCAGGTCGGTGGCGGTCGGGGCGGACGCGGGCGGCAGGGCGGAGGTCACGCCCCCAGCATGCCGTCTGCGGGCCGCGGGGCCGCCCGGTACAGGTCCGTGAGCACGCAGATCTCCGACCCGTGGTGGATGAGCTCCCGGTTGAGGTGCAGCACGAGGTGGCCGAAGGGCGCCTGCGCGTCGATCGGCGTCGCGGTGCTGCGGCCGACG
Organism: Cellulomonas endophytica; assembly: GCF_004123805.1. Taxonomy (GTDB): domain Bacteria; phylum Actinomycetota; class Actinomycetes; order Actinomycetales; family Cellulomonadaceae; genus Cellulomonas; species Cellulomonas endophytica. The sequence goes on from NZ_RWJX01000015.1 coordinate 31,375, forward strand.
GTGAACACGTCCTCGTCGCCCAGCGCGCGCACCCCCGCCCGCCACGCGTCGACCTCGTGCGTCAGCCCGGCCACCGCGGCCCGCACCTCCCCGTGCAGGACGAACTCCTCGCGGCGGCGTCGGTGCTCCCCGAACGTCCACTCCCGGCGCTCGCCGAACACCTCGGTGAGGTGGGCGACGAGCCAGCCGATCGTCCGCGGCAGCGGCTCGTCGTACCCCTGCGGCCACTCCGCGACCCAGTCCCCCGCCCCGACCGTGCGCGGCTGCCGCTCCTGGCCGCGCCGCACGACGCGCAGCGCGCCGGGGGCCGGCTCCCGGTCGAGCTCCTCCTGCGAGAGGGTGGCCAGCCGTGCGGACACCTCCGCCCACGCGTACTCCAGCTGCGCGATGACCATGGCCCGGGCGGTCGGCAGGAACGTCTCCGGCGGGATCTCGCTCATCGTGGACGGACCTCCCTCTCGAACACGTGTTCGGCCAGCCAACCGCCCGGCGTGCGCCGGCGTCAAGCCCCGTCCGCCGACGGGCGCCGGGCCGCCGGGCGGTGTCTGATGGACGGGCGCGCCGCGCCGGGCAGGACCCGTCCCCCGGCCGCGCACCCCCGCACCACCACCACCGCAGGAGGACGCCCGCATGGCCGCCGTACCGACGATCACCCTCAACAACGGCGTCAGGATCCCGCAGCTCGGGTTCGGCGTGTTCCAGGTCCCGCCGGAGGAGACGGCCGCCGCGACGGCGACCGCCCTCGAGGTCGGCTACCGCCACATCGACACCGCGCAGATGTACGGCAACGAGGCGGGCGTCGGCGAGGCGGTCCGGGCCTCGGGCCTGGCGCGCGACGAGGTCTTCGTCACGAGCAAGCTCAACAACGACAGCCACGACCCCGAGGCTGCGCTCGCCGCCTTCGAGCGCACGACGGCCGCGCTCGACCTCGGCCACGTCGACCTGTTCCTCGTCCACTGGCCGCTGCCCGGCGTCGGCGACTTCGTCGAGACCTGGCGCGCGATGGAGGAGATCTACCGCAGCGGCCGGGCCCGCGCGATCGGCGTCTCGAACTTCCAGGTCCACCACCTCAACCGGCTCATGGCGGAGACCACGATCACGCCGGCGGTCAACCAGATCGAGGTCCACCCCTACCTCGGCAACGAGGAGGTCCGGGCCTTCGGCCGCGAGCACGGCATCGCCACGGAGGCGTGGTCCCCGATCGCGCAGGGCCTCGTGCTCGACGACCCGGCGGTCGTGCGCGTCGCGGAGGGCGTCGGCCGCACGCCGGCGCAGGTCGTGCTGCGCTGGCACCTCCAGCGCGGCGACATCGTCTTCCCCAAGTCCGTCACCCGTGCCCGGGTGGAGGAGAACTTCGCCCTGTTCGACTTCGAGCTCGACGAGGTCGCCATGGCCTCGCTCACCGCGCTCGACCGCGGGCAGCGCACCGGTCCCGACCCGGACACGTTCAACTACGTGCCCTGAGGCGCCGCACGACGAGGGGGGACGCCGCCGGACGCCGGTGGCCGTCCCCCCTCGTCGTGCCGCCTGGCGGACGGCGACCGACGCCGGGGCCGTCGTGCGACAGACTGGCGACGCTCGGGGGCGTCCGGCGTCCCCGGCCACCGGACGCGCCCGCGTCCGGCCCCGACCGGAGGAGACGCACGAGGATGAGCACCGAGCCGCAGGTCGGCGAGGCGGAGATCGGCGTGACCGGGCTGGCCGTGATGGGCCGCAACCTGGCACGCAACTTCGCCCGTCACGGCTTCGTCACGGCGGTCCACAACCGCTCGAACGCCCGCACCCGGTCGCTCGTCGCGGACCACGGGGACGAGGGGACGTTCGTCGCCTCGGAGTCGTTGGAGGGCTTCGTCGCCTCGCTGGCGAAGCCGCGCAAGGTCGTCGTCATGGTGAAGGCCGGCGGCCCGACGGACGCCGTCATCGACGAGCTCGTGCCGCTGCTGGAGCCGGGCGACATCGTCGTCGACGCCGGCAACGCGCACTTCCCGGACACGATCCGCCGCGAGCGGGCGCTGTCGGAGAAGGGCCTGCACTTCGTCGGGTCCGGCGTCTCGGGCGGCGAGGAGGGCGCGCTCCTCGGCCCGTCGATCATGCCCGGCGGCACCCCCGAGTCCTACGCGTCCCTCGGCCCGATCCTCGAGGCGATCTCGGCGAAGGTCGACGGCGTCCCCTGCTGCACGCACGTCGGTCCCGGCGGCGCCGGCCACTTCGTCAAGATGGTGCACAACGGCATCGAGTACGCCGACATGCAGCTCATCGCGGAGGCCTACGACCTGCTCCGCCAGGGCCTGGGCGCCTCGGCGCAGGAGATCGGCGACGTGTTCGCCGAGTGGAACACCGGCGACCTCGAGTCCTTCCTCATCGAGATCACCGCCGACGTGCTCCACCACACCGACGCCCGCACCGGCGGCGCGTTCGTGGACGTCGTGGCCGACGCGGCCGAGCAGAAGGGCACCGGCCGCTGGACGGTGCAGAACGCCCTGGACCTCGGCGTGCCGATCACGGGCATCGCGGAGGCCACCTTCGCGCGCGCCCTGTCCGGGTCCGCCCCGCAGCGCGCCGCCGCCGTCGGCACGCTGCCCGCGGACACGCAGCCCTGGAGCGTCCCGGACCGCGACGCGTTCGTCGAGGACGTCCGCAAGGCGCTCTACGCGTCCAAGGTCGTGGCCTACTCGCAGGGCTTCGACCAGATCGCCGCGGCGTCGGCCGAGTTCGGGTGGGACATCGACCGCGGGGCCATGGCGCGCATCTGGCGCGGCGGCTGCATCATCCGCGCCCGCTTCCTCAACCGGATCACCGAGGCCTACGAGCGCGACCGCGAGCTGCCCCTGCTCCTGGCCGACCCGTACTTCACCGCGGCCGTGTCCGACGGCGTGGCGGCCTGGCGGCGCATCGTCGCGGCGGCCGCCACGCACGGCGTGCCGACCCCCGCGTTCTCGTCCTCGCTCGCGTACTACGACGGCGTGCGCGCCGAGCGGCTGCCCGCCGCGCTCATCCAGGCGCAGCGCGACTTCTTCGGCGCGCACACCTACCGGCGCACGGACGTCGAGGGCACCTTCCACACGGACTGGTCCGGCGACCGCACGGAGCAGGACGCCTGAGTCGGGACGCCCGACGCAGCGCAGGACGCACGACGAGGGGCCCGGCGGCACGTCCGCCGGGCCCCTCGCCCGTCCCGCCGCCCGTCCTCAGCGCCCCGCGCGGGCCCGGTCGAGGAGGCCGCGCACGTAGGCGGCCTGGCCGGCGTGCTGGACGTCGTCGTCGAGGATGCTCACGAGCCGGACGCCCAGGGTGACCGGCGGGTCCCAGGCCTCGTCGACGACGACGTCGAGGTCGTCGTCCTCCAGCCGCACGAGGTAGGCGGCCGTGGCGGCGCCGACCGCGTCGACGTAGCCGAGCAGCACGTCGGGGTCGACGCGGACCCGCGCGACCTCGTCGGCGGACTGGCCGTACCCCGTCTCGGCGTCGTCGAAGGGCAGGCCCGCCCGGGCGGCCCAGCCCTGGGACGTCCACAGCTCCTCCGTGCCGGCCAGCGGCGCCACCTGCGCGTCCTGCCCCCGGGCGGCGTGCCACACGAGCCACGCCACCGTGTTCGCCGACGGGTCGGGCCGCCAGGCGAGGCCCTCCTCGTCGAGACCCTCGACCGCCGCCCGCAGCAGCGGCCCCACCCGGCCGAACCCCTCCACCAGCACGTCCGACGCCCGCATGCGCACCCCTCCGGTCCGGTCGGCGCGGCCCGGTGCCCCGCCGTCGGCCCACCGTCACACGTCCCGGCGGCGGCCGCAGGACCGGCGCCGGCGGCAGCGGTCAGTCCTGGACGACGAAGCCCGAGATGCCCTGGGGCTCGTCCTCCCGGACGTCGAGGTCGTCCACGCGCGCCCCCGGCGGGCCCTCGCGGAACCAGGCGAGCACCGCGCACACGGCGTGCTCCTCGCCCTCGAGGGAGGCCTCCACCGTGCCGTCGCTGCGGTTGCGCACCCACCCGCTCACGGAGTGCTGCTCGGCCTCGCGCGCCGCCGACCAGCGGAAGCCGACGCCCTGCACGGCCCCCGTGGCGACGACCCGGCGCCGGATCACGGTGCGACCGCCGCGGCACCCGTCGCGCGCCCCTCGTCCCCTGCCCGGCTCCGCCCCTCGTCCACGGGTGCCCACCCCTCCCCTGCCGGCCGCCGCGCGGCGCCGTCGCCGCGGACGGCACGGACGCCGCCCGACCCCGCCATCGTGGCAGCCCGCGCCCGGGGTGCACACCCCCGCCGCCGCCCGGCCGCCGCCCCGCCGCCGCCCCGCCGCCGCCCCTCCGCCGCCCCTCCGCCGCCCCTCCGCACGTCGGCGTCGCACTCTCCCGTCGCCGTCGCACCTCCAGGTGCGTCACCGACGGCGGAGTGCGACGCCGACCCCCGGTCCGACGGTGCGGACGCGACGAGGCGGGACGGGGCGGCGGGGCGGGCCCGAGGGGCGGGGGCGACGCGCACGATCCGGCGCGCCGTGGGGGCGCGGTGCGTCGCGGAGCACGCGGGGGGTCGGGGAGGGCTCGGTGCCCCACCGGCAGGACGGCGTCGGCGTCGCACTTCTCCGTCGCCGTCGCACCTCCAGGTGCGTCACCGACGGCGGAGTGCGACGCCGAGCGGATCCGGCGGAGCGGACGCGACGAGGCGGGACGGGAGGGCCGGGCGGGAGGGCCGGGAGGGCCGGGAGGGCCGGGCGGGAGGGCGGGGCGGGAGGGCCGGGCGGGACGGCGGGGCGGGAGGGCCGGGCGGGACGGCGGGGCGGGAGGGCCGGGCGGGACGGCGGGGTGGATCGGGAGGGTGGGGCGTCAGACCGCGAGGCGCTCGACGCCGGCGGCGAACAGCCACGGCGCCCGCACCGCCGCCGGGACGAGCGCGCCCCGCAGCGGCGAGGTGGCCACGGCGACCAGCGTCGTCGTCAGCGCCCGGTAGTCGCGGGTCGCGGCGGACCACGCCCGCTCGTAGGCGTGCGGGTCCTCCAGGTGCGCGACGGCGGCGTGCGCCTGCGCCAGCCCGAGGCGCAGCCCCTCGCCCGTGAGCGCGTCGACGTACCCCGAGGCGTCGCCGACGAGCCGCACCCGTCCCGCCGTCCGGGCCCGGGTGCGCTGCCGCAGCGGCCCGGCGCCGCGCACCGGGCCGTCGTGCTCGGCACCGGCGAGCCGGCCCGCCAGCTCCGGCAGGCCCTGCAGCGCCCGGTCGAGGTCCAGGGGCGCGGGCCCGAGCACCGCGACCCCGACGAGGTCCGGCGCCACGGGCGTCACGTAGGCCTCGACGTCCCGGCCCCAGTGCACCTCGACGAGGTCCGTCCACGGCGCGAGGCGGTAGTGGCGGCGGAGGCCGTAGCGCCGGCGACCGACGGCTCGGGGCCGCTCCGGCACCTCCAGGCCCGCCAGCCGGCGCACGGTCGAGTGCAGCCCGTCGCACGCGAGCACCCAGCCTGCGGTGAGACCGTCGACCCCCGGCCCGGCCAGGCGCACGCCGTCGGGACCCTGCTCGATCCCGGTCACGCGCCCGGCCCGCCGCTCGATCCCCCGCTCCGCGACACGGTCGCCCAGGGCGGCGGCCAGGACGGTGCGGCGCACGCCCCGTCCGCCCGGCCCGGCGAAGCGGTGCTCCGCGCGCCGGGTGCCGCCGACGTAGGCGATGCCCGCCAGCCGGCGGCCGGGCGGGTCGACCCCCAGGCGCGCCAGACCCGCGACGGCCCCGGGCATGAGTCCCTCGCCGCACGCCTTGTCGACGGGGCCTTGGCGGGGCTCCACGACGAGCACGGACCGGCCCGCCGCGTGCGCCTCCAGCGCCGCTGCCAGCCCGACGGGGCCGCCGCCGACGACGAGCACGTCGACGTCGGGACGCGGGGTCACGGCCGTGCCGTCGAGGACGGCGGCCCGACCGGGCCGACCGGGCCGACCGGGCCGACCGGTGCGGCGGGTGCGGCGGGTGCGGCGGGTGCCGCCACCGCCTCGCGCAGCGCGCGCTCCTCCGCCGGGATGCGGAACCCGAGCAGCAGCACCGCGTTGAGCACGGACGCCACGAGGGCCGTCACCCACGCGCCGTGCACCAGGGGCAGCGCCGCGAGCTCGAGGACGACCACGAGGTAGTTCGGGTGCGGCAGCCACCGGAACCGGTAGGGCCCGCGCGTCACGAGCGGCAGGCCGGGCACCACGACGATGCGGGTGTTCCAGCGCTCGCCGAGCGAGGCGATGCACCACCACCGGACGGCGTTGGCGAGCAGGACCCCGGCGAGCGCCACCCAGCCCACGGCGGGCACGAACGGCCGGTCGGCCGCGTGCACCTCGACGACGCACCCGATCAGCCACGCGGTGTGCAGCGCGACCATGGCGGGGAAGTGGCCCCGGCCGTGCTCGGTGCCGCCGTGCGCGAAGGCCCAGGCGGCGTGCCGCCGGGAGACCACCATCTCGACGAGCCGCTCCGCGGCCGCCGCGGCGACGAGCAGGTCGAACAGCAGGACGGACGACATCTCAGGACCCCCAGCGCAGCGCGACGAGCTCGGCGGTGACCCCGGGCCCGAACGCCAGGAGGACGCCGAGGTCGCCCGGGGCCGCGTCCGTCGCCGCGAGCACGTGGAGCACCGCGGCCGAGGACAGGTTCCCGGCGGCGGCGAGGGAGGCACGGCTCGTCGCGAGCGCGTGGTCGGGCAGGCCCAGCGCGTCCCCCACGGCGTCGAGGATCCGGGGGCCGCCGGGGTGGGCCACCCAGGCGTCGACGTCGGGGACCGTCGCGCCCAGGGGGGCCAGCAGCGCCGCCACGTCGTCGCCCACGTGCTGCGCGACGACGTCGGCCATGCCCCCCGACAGCACGATCCGCAGGCCCGAGGAGCCGACGGACCAGCCGAGCGCGTCGGCCGTCCCCGGGTAGAGGGCCCGGTGCGTCCCGACCAGGTCCGGCCCGGGGCCCGCGCCGTGCCCGTCGCCGACCACCACGGCCGCCGCGACCCCGTCGCCGAACAGCCCGCTCGCGACGAGGTTCGCCGTCGAGTCGTCACCGTGCTGGAGCGTGAGGGAGCAGAGCTCGACGCACAGCAGCACGGCGACGTGGTCCGGGTGCCCCGCGAGCAGGTCGTCGACGCGGGCGAGCCCGGCGGCCCCGCCGACGCAGCCCAGGCCGAACCCCGGCCAGCGGCGCAGGTCCGGCCGCATCCCGAGCCGCTGCGCGACGAGCGCGTCGAGGGACGGGGCGTGCACGCCGGTGACGGTGGTGAAGACGAGGTGGTCGACGTCGGCGGGGCGCAGGCCGGCGGCGTCGAGGGCGTCCCGCACCGCGCGCTCGGCGAGCTCCAGCCCCTCGCGCAGGAACAGGTCGTTGGCCTCCGTGAAGGACTGCACGGCGGCGTACTTCTCCAGGGGCAGCGCGAGGTGGCGCGTCCGGACGCCGGCCGAGGCGTGCACGCGGCGCAGGAGGGCCAGCCGGCGGGGGTCCGACGTCAGCAGCCCCGCGATCTCCTCGGTGATCTCCGCCTGCGGGTGCACGTGCTCGGGCAGCGCCGTGGCCACCGCCGCGATCCGGGACATGCCCCGGATGCTCGCACGCGACACGCCGCACCGCCGCCGGGGCGCGCGCGGACGCGGGCCGCTCCTCAGCCGCCGGCGACGAGGAGCACGACGGCGATCCCGGCCACCGCCATCGCCGCGGTGAAGGGGCGGCGTCCCCCGGGGCGACGCACGGCCTCGAGCACGCACCAGGCCGTGAGGGCCGCGGCGCCGACGAGCCCGGCGAGGGCGAGCGGCCCCGGCGCCCCGGCGGGGGCCAGCGCGACGAGGAGCACGGCCGCCAGCAGCAGCGCGACGGTCGCGAGCAGCGCCCGCCGCCGGCCCAGCCGGTGCGGCAGCCCGCGGACGCCGGTGGCGGCGTCGTCGTCGAGGTCGGGGAGCACGTTGGCCAGGTGCGCGCCGACCCCGAGCAGCGCGGCGGCGGCGGTCGTGGCGGCCGGGGCCGGCGAGCCCCCGGGGAGCGCGACCGTGGCGACCGACGGCAGGGTGCCGAAGGCCACCGCGTAGGGCAGCCACGACCACACGGTCGCCTTGAGACCGGCGTTGTAGGCCCAGCCGCCCGCCACGACGACGAGGTGCGCCAGGCCCGCGCGCACCCCGAGCGCCAGGGACAGCGGCACCGCGACGACGAGGGCGGCGAGCGCCGCGGTGCGCAGGAGCGGCGCCGTCACCTCGCCGGCGACGACGGGCTTGTCGGCCCGCCCGACGGCGACGTCGCGCCCCGCGTCGATCCAGTCGTTGGACCACCCGATGCTCAGCTGGCCGGCCAGCACGGCGACTCCCACCGCGAGAGCCCGTGCGCCCAGCCCGACGCCGAGCGCGTACGCCACCGCGAAGGCCGTGACGGCCGCGGCGGGCAGGGGGTGGGTCGCCGCGACGAGCCCGTGCAGCCTGCGCACCGCCACCCCCACCGGCACCGCCACCTGCCCTCCGGGCACCTGCCCCTGCGGGCGCGGGCGCGCCGGCCGTCATCCTGCCAGGGTGGACCCGGAGCCGTCGCGCCGTCGCCGGCCCGTCACCACCACCCGTCGCCCCGGAGGTCCCCGTGCAGGTCCGGCTCCCCCTGACCGAGGCGCTCGACGCCGCCCGCTCCTCGGGGAGGCTCCCGTCCTTCGTCGTGGGCGCCGCCCCGACCGACGACGGGGTGGCGCTGCGCGTCGACCCGCAGGGCGTCCCCGGGCTGTCCGGCGCGGTGCGGTTCGCCGCGTCGCTGGCCGGTCCCGTCGAGGTCGTCGTGCGCTGGGTCGGGCTCGCCGACGGCGACGCGACCTTCGCCATCACCTCCCACGCCCGGGCCCTGCCGCTGCACACCCTGGCGAACATGCTCTCGACCACGCTCACGGGCATCCTGCGCCAGCGCGGGCTCGGGGACCTCGTCGAGGTGCGGCGCGGCACGGAGGAGCCGCTGCTCGTCGTGCACGTGCAGCGGGCCCTGGACCGCCAGGTGCCCGGCGCGCGGCTCGTCGACCTCGCGCTGGCCGGCGGTGCCGCGCACGTCGAGGTCGACCTCAGCGGCGCCCGCCCGGCCGGCCCGGCCGTCTGAGACGCGCCCGGTCCTCGACCGCGGCCCGGCGGCACCGCCCGCGCCCCTAGGGTGCGGCCGTGCCCACCGTCGCCGCCGTCCTGGCCACCGTCGTCCTCGCCGCGCTCGCCGTCCTCCAGGCCGCGCTCGCCGGCGGTGCCCCGTGGGGGCGGCTCGTCTGGGGCGGCGGGCACGCGGGTCGGCTCCCGACGGGCCTGCGCGTGGGCAGCGCGGTGTCCGTCGTGGTCTACGCCCTGCTGGCCGCGGTGCTCCTGGACCGGGCCGGGGTCGTCGCCACGCCGCTGCCGGAGGGCGTCGTGCGCGTCGGCGCCTGGGTCCTCGTCGGGTACTTCACGCTCGGGGTGCTGCTCAACGCGATCTCGCGCAGCCCGGCCGAGCGCGCCGTCATGACGCCCGTCTCGCTCGTCCTGGCGGTGTGCGCGCTCCTCGTCGCCCTCGCTCCCTGAGGCCCTCCTCACCGGCCCGTGGAGGCTGCGCCCAGGGGACGCGCCGAAGCCGGGACGCCGGCACGGGCGCTCTGCCACGATCGGCCGGTGACCCTCGTCGGCCCCGCCCCGTCGGCGCCCGCACGTGCCCGGCTCGCCGGCCTGGCCTCGCGCCGCCGGCGGCTGTGGGCCTGGGCGCTCGACGCGCTGCTCCTGGCCGGGGTCACCTGGTGGGTCGCCGGCGACGGGGTGGAGGCGCCCCTGCCGACGTCCGTCGCGCTGCCCCCGTTCGTGCTCCCCGAGGGGCGGACCGCGCCCGGGCCCTGGGTGGCGCTCGGACTCCTCCTCGTCCTCCAGGGTCTGACGGGGCAGACGCCCGGCAAGCAGCTGCTCGACGTGGCGGTCGTCGACGCGACGACGCGACGTCCCGTCGGGGTCGTTCGCGTCCTGCTGCGCCAGCTCGCGCACCTCCTCGACGGGATCCTGCTGCTGGGGTACCTGCGGGCGGCCCTGCACCGCGAGCGCCGGACCTTCGCCGACAGCCTCGCCCGGACCCTCGTCGTGCGGGGAGGGGCCGTCGTCCGGCGGGACGGGTCGCCGCGCACCCCCGAGGACGAGCGCGTCACGGCGGCGGCCCTCGTCGTGGTCCTGCTGGGCATCGGGCTCGCCCTCCCGTGGGCGACGACGTCCCGCACGGCGGCCCCGACGCCCCTGGTCTGCCGCACCACCGACGCCGCCGCGGGGGTCGTCGCCACCGCCACAGCCGACGCCGCGACCACTACGTCCCAGTGGCGGCTGTGGGTCCGCCGGACGACCGCCTCGACACCGACCACGGTCCGGTGGTCGTGGCCCGAGGGCGCCCTCGACGGACGCGCCGTCGGCATCCACACGACCGTGCACGTCCCCAGCGACGGGCTCGTCGACGAGACCTCCGTGTCCGGGGGCCACGAGCCCCCCGCCTGGCCCGGGTCGCCGGTGCAGCGCGACGGTGCCGTCGTCGAGCTGCACGGCACCCGGCCGGTCGCGGACGGCTGGGTGCTCGCCAGCACGCTGAAGGTCGACGACCGCGTGGTGGCGGACTGCCGCCTCGACGCGCGCGCCGGCCGGCGCGGGGCCTAGACGAGCTCGAGGACGCCCAGGTCCAGGGCCAGGCGGGTGTCCAGGGTGACGTAGCCCTTCTCGTCGAAGAGGACGGTGACCCGGTCCTGCTCGACGACGGTCACCGCGCCCTCGCCGAACTCCTCGTGGTGCACCCGCTGGCCGGGGCGCACCCGCGCGTCCTCCGTGACCTCCTGGCTCGTGCCGCGGTCGCACGAGTCGCAGCGGCCGCACGGGTCGCGACGCTCCTCCCCCAGCAGCTCCAGCAGCAGCCGGCGGCGGCAGTCGAGGGTGTCGGTGTAGGTGCGCACGAGCTCCACCCGCGACAGCTCGAGCTCGTGCTCGCGCTCGCGCTGCTCGCGCACGGCGCGCAGGACGGCGTCGGCGGAGCGGTCGTCGCCCCGCAGGTAGCCCTCGCCCTGCGCGACGGCGGCGCCCACGCCGAGCAGCGCCGTCAGCGCGCGGGCCGCGGTGCGCGCCGACATGCCGGCCCCGCGCCCGAGCGCCTCGCGGTCCACGGGCTCGCCGCCCACGGCGGGCAGCGCCGCGAGCACCGCACGCACCGTCGCCGGGCGCGAGCCCGTCCCGGAGCGCAGGTAGTGGTTGAGGCCGAAGTCGTCGGGGCGGTGCACCACGACGGCCCGCGCCGGGGCCTCGTCGCGGCCCGCGCGGCCGATCTCCTGGTAGTAGGCGTCCAGGGACGGCGGCGGTCCGGCGTGCACGACCCAGCGCACGTCCGGCCGGTCGACGCCCATGCCGAACGCGCTCGTCGCGACGACGAGGTCGGCCTCGCCGCCGAGGAAGGCGTCCTGGACCTGCGAGCGCCGCCGGTCGGGCAGGCCCGCGTGGTAGACGAGCGCGTCCAGCCCCTCGCGCGCGAGCCGCTCGGCGAGCTCCTCGACGTGCCGGCGCGTGCGGGCGTAGACGATGCCGGCCCCCTCCGCGGCCAGCACCTCCTCCACGACGGCCTTGTCGCGCTCGTCGGCGCCGGACGCCGGGCGGCCGCCGAGCCAGATGTTGGGACGGTCGGCGTCGTGCACGAGCACGCGCGGGTCGACCATCCCGAGCCGCTCGGCGACCTCCTCGCGCACCCGGGGCGAGGCCGTCGCGGTCATCGCGAGCACCCGGGGACGCCCGAGGCGCTCGAGCGCGGGCCGCAGCAGCAGGTAGTCGGGGCGGAAGTCGTGCCCCCACTCGCTGACGCAGTGCGCCTCGTCGACGACGACGAGCCCGACGTCCGCGGCGGCGAGCGCCTCCACCACCACGTCGCGCTGCAGCTGCTCCGGAGCGAGCAGGAGCACGTCGAGGTCCCCCGTCCCGACGGCCTCGAGCGCCTCGCGCGACTGCTTCGGGGTCACGGACGAGCTCACGGACGCCGCGCGCACGCCGGCCTCCCCGAGCGCCCGGACCTGGTCGCGCTGGAGCGCCACGAGCGGGGAGACCACGACCGTCGCCCGCCCCGAGACGAGGGTGCCGATCGCGTAGACCGCCGTCTTGCCGGCGCCCGACCGGGCGACGAGCACCGTGTCGCGGTCCACCAGCCCGCCGAGGGCGTCCCGCTGCGCGGGCCGCAGCTCCGCGCCCGGGCCCAGCACCCGCTCCACCGCCGCGTCCAGCCCGATCCCGCCCGACGCGTCCGTCCGCTGCTGCATCTGCGCGTTCCTCACCGCTCGCCCCAGGCCCGCGTCCGCTGCTCGGCGGGGCCCGACGACGCTACGACCGGCCCCGTCGGCGCGCGCGGCGGCGGCCCGGTCCCGGCTGGGGCCGCTCTCAGCGGGGCCCGCGGGGGTCCCGGCCCGCCCGCGGCACGAACCCGCCGCGGCCGTCCGGCTCCCACCGGGCGCCCCGCTCCGGGGTCGTCAGGACCTCGCGCAGCGCCCCGGCCAGGGTCTCGACGTCCGCGAGCGAGGTGGCGGCGTGGGCGCTCACGCGGACCGCGCCCGGCAGCGCGTCCGCCCGGCCCGCGCGCGCGTCGTCCCGGACGCGGGCGACCTCCTCCGGCGTCAGCCGCAGCAGCCGCGCCATGAGGGGGTGCGCGCAGAAGCAGCCGCTGCGCACGGACACCGCGTGCTCGTCGGCCAGCCGCGCGGCGAGCAGGCCGTGCGGGACCCCGTCGACGGCGAGGGCCGCCACCGGGAGGCGGTCGGCGTCCGTCGGGCCCAGGCGCCGGACGCCGGGGACGACCGCGGCGACGGCGGCCACCGCCGCGTCGATCGCCGCCCGCAGGTCGGCCTCGTGCGCGAGCACGGCGTCCCACCCGAGGGCGACCCGCTCCTCGACCGCGGCGGCGAGCGCCACGACCCCCAGGACGTTCGGGGTGCCGGCCTCGTCGCGGGCCGGCGCCTCGGCCCAGACCACGTCGTCGTCACCGACGGCGGCCACGGCCCCGCCGCCGACGAGGAACGGCTCGCCCTCGTCGAGCACGGCGCGCGGGACGACGAGGGCCCCGGCGCCGTAGGGCGCGAACATCTTGTGGCCGGAGAAGGCGAGGACGTCGATGCCGGTGGTGGCCATGTCGACGGGCCGGTGCGGGACGAGCTGCGCCCCGTCGACGACGACGAGCACCCCCCGCCGCCGCGCCTGCGCCGCGATCGCCGCCAGGGGCGGCACCCAGCCCGTGACGTTGGACGCGCCGGTGACGGCGAGCACCCGTGGGCGCGGGGCCTCCTCGAGCGCGCGCACGACGTCCTCGACGCCGAAGGTCCCGTCCGGCGCCACGTCGACGAGCCGCACCCGCGCGTACCGTCGCCACGGCAGGAGGTTCGCGTGGTGCTCCGCGGCCGTGCTCACCACCACGTCGTCCGGGGCCAGGCGCAGCCGGTGCGCCAGCAGGTTGAGCGCCTCCGTGGTGCCGCGCGGGAAGACGACGTGGTGCGTCGCGGCGTCCGCGCCGACGAACGCCCGGACCGTCTCGCGCGCCGCGTCGTAGCGCTCGCTCGTCCACCGCGACTTGGCCCCCGCGCCCCGGTGCACGCTGGAGTACCACGGCAGGTGGTCCTCCACGGCGCGCTGCACGGCGCGCGAGACCGGCGTCGTGGCGGCGGCGTCGAGGTCCACGGACCGCCGGCTGCCGCCGCCGAGCACGGGGACGCGCACGTCGTCGCCGAGGAGGGCGAGCGCGGGGACGGCCGGCCGCGGCGGCGTGAGGAGGCTCATGCCCGAGGCATCGGCACGCGGGGCACCCGGGTGGAGCCCGGGGGGCACCGGGAGGAATCCTGCCCCGACCCCTCAAGGTCCCCGGGGGACCTGCCGATGCACCCGAGGTGCTCTCCCTCGCGCACCGCCGCCGCCCCGTCGCCCCCCGACGCCCCGGCGCCCGCCGCCCCCGGCTGACGGGCCGCGTCATCTGGGACCTGGCCGTGTGCATGGTCGGCCTCGGGCTCGTCGTCGGGGCCGTCTTCCCCCCGTTCGTCCAGGTCCTGGGGGTCGAGGTCGACCACGACGCGATGCCGCACCTGCGGGCCGCGTGCCTGGCGGCCGGCGCCCTCCTCGGCGCCGCCAACTTCGCGCTGTGCCGGGTCGTCGTCGGTGGCCGGCTGCGGGACCTGGCCGAGCGCCTGCGCGCCGTGGCCGCCTCCGTCGGGCCCGGCGGGCACGGGGAACGGACGGCCTCGACGACGGACCGCATCCGGGTCGACTCCGACGACGAGCTGGGCGACACGGCCCGGGCGTTCAACGACCTGCTCGACGCCCTCGAGCACGGCGAGCACTTCCGCTCCCTCGTGCGCAACGCCAGCGACGTCATCACGGTCCTCGACGCGGAGGGCACCATCACCTACCAGACGCCGTCGGTGCAGGACGTCCTCGGGTACCGGCCGGACGCGCTCCTCGGCGCGCCGATGCGGGACGTGCTGCACGCCGAGGACCTGCCGGCCTTCGCCGCCTTCCTCGCGGCCGTCACGGCCGGCGACCCGCTGGCGACCTCCGTGCGCAGCCGGATGCGGCACCGCTCCGCCGGGTGGCGCTGGGTCGAGACGGTGGCCAACGACCTGCGCGACGACGCCGCCGTCGGCGGGCTGGTGCTCATGACGCGCGACGTCGAGGACCGCACGGAGCTCGAGGAGCGCCTGCGCGCGCAGGCCTTCCGCGACCCGCTGACGGCGCTGCCCAACCGCGCGCTGTTCATGGAGCGGCTGCACGCGGCGGAGGGCGCGCAGCGGGGGGCCGGGCGGCCGTTCGCGGTGCTCTTCGTCGACCTCGACGACCTCAAGACCGTCAACGACACGTTCGGCCACGGGCACGGCGACACCCTGCTGCGGGCGGTCGCGGAGCGGCTGGTCGAGGCGTCCGACCCGGGGGACGTCGTGGCCCGGCTCGCGGGCGACGAGTTCGCCGTCCTCCTCGAGGGCGACGACGCCGCGGAGCGCGCGGGCCGCGTCGCCGCGGACGTCCAGGCGGCCCTGCGCGCCCCCGTGGCCCTGGGCCGGGCCGTCGCACGCGCCGGGGCCAGCATCGGCGTGGCCACGTCGCAGACCTGCGGCGAGGGCGGCATCGGGGTGCTGCGCGCGGCGGACCTGGCGATGTACGCCGCGAAGACCGCCGGCAAGGGCCGCACCCAGACCTTCCTGCCGCAGCACCACCGCGAGCAGCTCGAGCGCGAGGGGCTGCGCGCCGACCTGCACCGGGCGCTCGACGACAGGGCGCTCCACCTGCACTACCAGCCGATCGTCGAGCTGCCCACGGGCCGGATCACCGGCTACGAGGCCCTGGTGCGGTGGCAGCACCCCACGCTCGGCGCCGTGCCGCCGAGCCGCTTCGTGCCGCTCGCCGAGGACAGCGGGCTCGTCGTCCCGCTGGGCCGCTGGGTGCTGCGGGAGGCGCTCGCGCAGGCCCGGCGGTGGGCCGACGCCGGCGCCGACCTCGGCATGAGCGTCAACGTCTCCGCCCGCCAGGTGACGCACCCGAGCCTCGTCGCCGACGTGGCCGACGCGCTCCGGGACGCCGGCATCGCCCCCGGCAGGCTCACGCTGGAGATCACGGAGTCGCTCCTCGTGCAGGACACCCCGGAGATCGCCGACACGCTCGCGCGGCTCAAGGCGCTCGGCGTCCGGCTCGCGCTGGACGACTTCGGCACGGGCTACTCCTCGCTGTCCTACCTGCGCCGCTTCCCCATCGACGTGCTGAAGATGGACAAGTCCTTCGTCGACGGCGTCGCCACGAGCGCCGAGGACCGCGCGCTGGCGCAGGCCATCATCCGCCTCGGCCGCACCCTGGGCCTGGAGGTCGTCGCCGAGGGCCTCGAGCACGCCGACCAGGTGGCCGTCGTCGAGGGTCTCGACTGCCCGCTGGGCCAGGGCTACCGGTTCGCCGAGCCCCTGCCGGCCGCGCTCGTGCCGCACCTGTCGGGGGCGGTGCTCGGGCGGGGCGCGGGCGTCGTCGCCGCCGCCTGAGAGGACCCGCTGAGAGGACCCCGTGGGAGGGCCCCGGAGTGCGGGCGCGCGGAGCCGTCCCGGGCCGCCATGCTGGGCCCGTGCGCCCTCCTCCCACCCCCGTCCGTCCCGGCCCCGGCCAGGAGTCCGTGTGGGACTACCCCCGCCCGCCGCGGGTGGCGGCGGACGGCCGCCGCGTCGAGGTGTGGCTCGGCGGGCGACGGGTCGCGACGACGGACCGCGCCCTGCGCGTGCTCGAGACGAGCCACCCGCCGACCTGGTACCTGCCGCGCGACGCCTTCGCGCCCGGCGCGCTGCGCGACGCGGAGGGCTCCTCGTGGTGCGAGTGGAAGGGCCGGGCGGCCTACCACGACGTCGTCGCCGGGGACGTCGTCGTACCGCGCGCGGCGTGGTCCTACCCCGCGCCGAGCGCCGGCTTCGAGATCCTCGCCGGGTCCGTCGCCGTCATGGCCGCGCTCGTCGACCGGTGCACGGTGGACGGCGAGGTCGTCACCCCCCAGCCGGGCGGCTTCTACGGCGGCTGGGTCACGGCGGACGTCGTCGGGCCCTTCAAGGGCGGCCCCGGCACCCACGGCTGGTAGGGCGACCACCGTGACGGGGACGGCTGCGGAGGCCGCCGGGCGGCACGCGGTGGTCGTGGGCGCCGGCATCGGCGGGCTGGCGGCCGCGGTCGGTCTCCACCGTGCGGGCTGGTCGGTGGGGGTGCTCGAGCGCGCGCCGGAGGTCCGGCCGGTGGGCGCGGGCATCGCGCTGGCGCCCAACGGGCTGCGCGCGCTCGACGTGCTCGGGCTCGGCGACGCCGTCCGCCGGCTCGCCTCGCCCCAGGGCGCCGGCGGGTTCCGCGAGCCCGGCGGGCGCTGGCTCCTGCGGCAGGACCTGGGCGCGGTGACGGCCGTGCTCGGGGACACCTTCGTCGTGCTCCGGCGGGCGGACCTCGTCGCCCTGCTGCTCGGCGCGCTGCCCGCCGGCACCGTGCGGACGGGGGTCGAGGTGCTCGCGGCCGACCCGGGGGACGCCCGCCGCCCGGCCACCGTGACGACGGCCGACGGCCGGGCGCAGGCCGACCTCGTCGTGGCGGCCGACGGGCTGCGCTCCCGGCTGCGGGGGGCGCTCTTCCCGGGCCACCCGGGCACCCGCCCCGCCGGCTACGTGGCGTGGCGGCTCCTGCCCCGGGTGGCCCCCGACGTCGCCCGGCTCGGGCAGTTCGAGACCTGGGGCCGCGGGCGGCGGTTCAGCGCGCTGGCCATGGCCGGCGGGGAGGTCTACTGCTGGGCCACGGTCTCGGCACCGCCCGGACGCCCGGTCGCCGACGACCGCGCCGAGCTGCTGCGGCTCTTCGGCGGCTGGCACGACCCCGTCGCGGCGCTCGTCCGGGCGACGCCGGCGGAGGCCGTGCTCCGGCACGACGTCCACGAGCTGGCGCGCCCCCTGCCCGCGCTGCGGGCCGGTCGCGTCGCGTTCGTCGGGGACGCCGGGCACGCGCTCACGCCGGACCTCGGGCAGGGCGGCGGCCTGGCCCTCGAGGACGCCGCGGTGCTCGCCCTGCGCGTGGGGGCGGCCGAGGACCTCGACGCGGCGCTCGCGACGTGGTCGGCGGAGCGGCTGCCGCGCGTGACGGCGATCGCGACCCGCTCGCGCCGCCTCGCACGCGTCGGCCAGCTGTCGGCGCCACCGCTCGTGGCGCTGCGGGCGCTCGGCCTGCGCACGGCCGGGCTCGTGCCCGCGGCCCTCACGGCGCGGGCGCTCACGCCCGTCGTCGGGTGGCGGCCGCCCGTGGTCGGCTGACGGGCCGACGTGTCGACCGGCCGACGGGCCGGCGGGCTGCCCGACCGACGGGGCGCCGGGGGCGGGGCCGCTCAGGCGCGCAGGCGGGCCGCGAGGGCGTCGGGGTCGGTGACGGGCAGCTCGCAGACGAACCCGCGGCAGACGTAGGCGGTGGGCCGGCCGCCGACGAGGGGACGGTCGCGCAGGAGCGGCACCTCCGCGGCCTCCGCGCCGGGGCCCGCGCCGGGGCCCGCGCCGGGGCCCACGGCGAGGACCGCCCCGGGGGCGGGCGAGCGGCGGGCGGCCCGCAGCAGCGCCCGCGTCGCCGGGTCCTGCGCCGGCCCGACCACCGCGACCTCCCGGGGCCCGTCCAGGAGGGCCTCGGCGACCGCGAGCGCGTGCCCGGCGGCGCGGGGGTACCGCGGCGCGAGGGCGAGGGGCTCGGCCAGGGCCGCCTCCGCCGCGGCCCGGTACCGGTGCTCGCCCGTGAGGGCCGCGAGCTGCAGCAGGGCGCCCGCGGCCGCCGCCTGCCCCGACGGGGTGGGGCCGTCGCCGATCTCCCGGGGCCGGCGGATCGTCGCCAGGACGGCGTCCGTGGCGTCGTCCGCGGTGTCGAAGAAGCCGCCGCGGCCGTCGGCGAACCGCCCCAGCACCGTGTCGAGCAGCGCCCGCGCGGCCGTCACCCACGCGGCGTCGCCCGTGGCGGCGTGCAGGGCGAGGTAGCCCTCCGCGACGAGGGCGTGGTCCTCCAGGACGCCGGGCGCGTCACCGACGACGCCGTCCCGCGAGGTGCGCGCGAGCCGTACGCCGCCGTCCGGGCCCGTCGTGGTGTGCCGGTCGCGCAGGAGCCGGGCGGCCCCCTCGGCCGCCGCGACCCAGTCCGGGTGCTCGAGCAGGGCGCCGGCCTCGGCGAGCGCGGCCACCGCGAGCCCGTTCCAGCCGGCCACGACCTTGTCGTCGCGGCCCGGGCGCGGACGCCGCTCCCGGGCGGCGAGCAGCCGGGCACGCACGTCCTCCCAGCGGCTCCAGCCCGGCCCGTCGGGCCCGTCCGGGTCCCGCCGCAGGGTCAGCACGGAGGCACCGTGCTCGAAGGTCCCGGCCTCGGTCACGCCGAGCAGGTCCGCCGCCCAGCCGGCGTCGGCCTCACCCAGGGCGTCGCGCAGGTCCTGCGGCGTCCAGGCGTAGAAGGCGCCCTCGCGGCTCACCCCGTCGGGGCCCGCGCTGTCCGCGTCCAGGGAGGACGCGAACCCGCCCTCGGCCGTGGCGAGCTCCCGCAGGAGAGAGCCGGCCACCCCCTCCGCGACGCGCCGGTCCGCCGGGTCGCCCGTGCTCCGCCAGGCGTGGGCGTAGGCGCGCAGCAGCAGGGCGTTGTCGTAGAGCATCTTCTCGAAGTGCGGCACCACCCAGCCGGCGTCGACGGAGTACCGCGCGAACCCCCCGCCCACCTGGTCGTGCATCCCGCCGCGCGCCATCGCGTCGAGCGTGCCGGTCGCCATGGTGAGCGCCTCGCCGGAGCCCGTGCGGGCGTGGTGGCGCAGCAGCCACTCGAGGAGCATCGACGGCGGGAACTTCGGCGCGCCGCCGAAGCCGCCCCGCGCCGCGTCGTAGCTGCTCGCCGCCGCCCG
This sequence comes from Cellulomonas endophytica, assembly GCF_004123805.1. Classification (GTDB taxonomy): domain Bacteria; phylum Actinomycetota; class Actinomycetes; order Actinomycetales; family Cellulomonadaceae; genus Cellulomonas; species Cellulomonas endophytica. The sequence goes on from NZ_RWJX01000015.1 coordinate 50,733, forward strand.
CAGCACGTCCTCGAGGCGTGCCTCGTCGACGACGGCCCCGGGCGGTGCGACGAAGGCCGGCCGGTCCCCCAGGGCCGTGCGGACGTCGTGGGCGGTCGCGTCGACCTCCTCGCGGCGCGTCGTCCAGGCCGCCGCCAGCGCGGCGAGCACCTGGGGGAAGGACGCGACGCCGTGGACCGGCACGGGCGGCAGGTAGGTCCCGCACCAGAAGGGGGCGCCGTCCGGCGTGGTGACCACCGTCATGGGCCAGCCGCCCTGGCCCGTCATCGCCTGCGTGGCCTCCATGTAGACGGCGTCGACGTCGGGGCGCTCCTCCCGGTCGACCTTGACGGCGACGAAGTGCGCGTTGAGGAACGCCGCCGTCCGCTCGTCCTCGAACGACTCGTGCGCCATGACGTGGCACCAGTGGCACGCGGCGTAGCCGACGGAGACGAGCACGGGCACGTCCCGCCGGCGCGCCTCCGCGAACGCCTCGTCGCCCCAGGGGAACCAGTCCACCGGGTTGTCGGCGTGCTGCTGCAGGTAGGGGCTCGTGCTGGCGGCGAGGCGGTTCGGCACCCCTCCACTGTCGCCGAGCCGCCGGGGCGGTGCGACCCGGGCACCCGGGCCGACCGGGCCGACCCGGGCGGCCCGCGTCAGCCGGCCCGGCGTCCCGCGAGCGCAGGCCCGGCGTCCCAGGCGGCCGTGCGGTTCTTGCCCGCCGCCTTCGCGGCGTACATGGCCAGGTCGGCGCGGTGCAGCGCCTCGCCGTCGGGCAGCCCGGGCGCGAGCGGCGCCGTCCCGATGCTCACGCCGACGCGCACGGCGCCGGTCGTCAGCGGCACGGGCGCCGCGACCAGCGCCACGAGCCGCTCGGCCAGGCGCGCGACGAGGGCGTCGTCGACCGGGCGCCCGGGCGCCGGGCGCAGCAGCACCGCGAACTCGTCGCCGCCGAGGCGGGCGCACACGTCCCCGGGCGCGGTGGCGTGCCGGAGCCGGTGCGCGGTCGTGCGCAGCACCTCGTCGCCGGCGGCGTGCCCCCGCGTGTCGTTCACGCGCTTGAAGTCGTCGAGGTCGAGGAACAGCACCGCTCCCGCGGCGCCCGGGGCCGCGAGGTGCTCCGCGACGAGGCGGTGGAACTCCGCGCGGTCGGCCAGCCCCGTGAGGGTGTCGGTGGCGGCCTGCCGCGCGAGGGCCTCGTGGGCGGCGCTCGTCGCCAGGGCGAGGACGACGTGGCTCGACAGGGAGCGCACGGCCGTGAGGGCCTCCTCGCGCGAGGCGGCGGGCACGCCGACGAGCTGCCAGAGGCCGGGGCCGTCGGGCAGGGGCAGGCAGGACCAGCGCACCGCCTCCCCCGCCGCGTCCGCGAGGGCGGCGTCGTCGGCGACGGCCAGGACCGTCACGGTCTCCGCGCCGTCGCCCGCCCCGCCCACGGCGCGCAGGGCGGCCCGCCCGCCGGCGGCGGCGGCCCCCGGGGGCAGCACGCCGAGCGGGAGCCGCTCCGGCACCGCGCGCCAGGGCCCGGCCGTCCGCGCCACGACGAGGCCGTCCGCCTCCGCCCGGGCGACGAGCAGGCGCAGGCCGGGGGTCGCGTCGCACAGCGCGTCGGCGGTCGCGCCCGTGAGCCGGAGGATCTCCTCCCGGTCGCGCTCGCCGATGAGGGCCGTCCCCAGCCGCGCGAGGGCGGCGTCGCGCCGCTTCGCCTGCTCGCGGGCGAAGAGCCCGAGGGCCAGGTGCCGGGCCACGAGGACCGTCATGAGCATGATCGGCAGGGTCGGCACGACCGCGTCGAAGGGGGCGCTGCCGCGGCCCGGCACGAGCCCCCACACCGGCGTCGCGGCGACGAGGGCCACGGACGCGCCGACGCCGTACGCGACCACGCCGCGGGTCGTGCCGAACACGGCGCGGTACCACAGGGCCGGGAAGACGACCGCGAAGACCATGGCCGGCTCGGGGCAGGCGACGAGGAAGACGCCCAGGGCGACGGCCTCGACCACGCCGAGCCAGGCGCCGGTGGCCGGGCGGGCGGAGCGCAGGACCCACGCGCCCGACAGGAGCACCGTGCCGGCGACGAGGGCCGCCAGCGTCACGGGGGTCGCGCCGTGGACGAGCCCGGGCGCGACGAGCAGCAGCGAGGCCAGCCCGGCGAGCAGGTACAGCCAGCGCGTCCGGGCGACGAGCCCCGTCGGCGGCCGGAGCACGGCCGGCAGCGCCGGGGCCCACGCGGCCGCCCTGCGGGGGCGCGTCCCTGCGCCGGCCCCGTGCCCCATGTCGTGCCCTGCCCCTCGTGCCCGCGTCCGACCCGTCCGGACGACGGGGCCGTACCGCTCCCATCGGCACGGGGCGGCCCGGTCCCGACGCCCGCGGGCAGGCTCACCCGGACGGCCGAGCGACCCGCTCAGCCGGCGGCGAGCCGGTCGAGGGCGAGCCCGGCCAGCAGCGCGGCGGAGACCGGCAGGGCGCCGTCGTCGAAGCGCGCGGTCGGCGCGTGGTTGTAGGGCGCGGTCGCCGGGTCGGCACCGGGAGGGGTGGCGCCGACGAAGACGAAGGCACCCGGCACCTCCTCGAGCACGTAGGAGAAGTCCTCGGCGCCGGAGACGGGCCGCGACGCCGGGACGTAGGCGTCCGGGCCGAGCACCGTCGCCGCGACGCGCGCCACCCGGTCCACCTCGGCGGCGTCGTTGACCGTGACCGGGTAGCCGCGGACGTAGGACACCTCGGCGACGAGCCCGTGCGCGGCCGCGATGTGCTCGGCCGCGCGGGCGAGCCGGTCGGGCACCACGGCGTGCTGCTCGGGCGAGAAGGTGCGGACCGTCGCCGCGAGCACGGCCTCCGCCGGGATGACGTTCTCGGCCTCGCCGGCGCGGATGTGGCCGACGCTCACCACCACGGGGTCGTGGGCGTCGAACTGCCGCGTCACGACGGACTGGAACGCCAGCACGATCTCGGCGGCGACGTTGACCGGGTCGGCCGCCAGGTGCGGCATGGACCCGTGCCCGCCGCGGCCGCGGACGGTGACGGTCATGCGGTCCGAGGCCGCCATCGCGGTGCCCGCCCGGGCCGTGACCACCCGCAGCGGGACGAGCGAGGAGACGACGTGCACCGCGTAGGCGGCGACGACCCGCTCCCCGGCGGCGTCGAGCACCCCCTCGCCGAGCATGGCCCGGGCCCCGTGCTGCCCCTCCTCGCCGGGCTGGAGCATGAGCACGACGGACCCCGCCAGCCCCGCGCGGCGGGCGGCGAGCAGCCGCGCGGCCCCGACGAGCCCCGCGACGTGCAGGTCGTGCCCGCAGGCGTGCATCCGCCCGGGGTGCTCGCTGGTGAACGGCTCCCCCGACTCCTCCGTGACCGGCAGGGCGTCCATGTCGGCGCGCAGGAGCACGGCCGGCCCGGGCCGGCCGCCGCGCAGCACGGCGACGACGGAGGAGACCGTCCGGCCCGTGGTGACCTCCACGTCCAGGCCCTCGAGCGCGGCGAGCACCCGGGCCTGGGTGAGCGGCAGGTCCAGCCCGACCTCCGGGACCCGGTGCAGGTCGTGGCGCAGGTCGGCGAGGTCGGCGGCCATCGCCTCGGCCTCGGCCAGCAGCGCCGGGTCGGGCACGGGTCCGGTCGTCGTCACGGGTGCTCCTCTCGCGGCGGGCGCCCGGGCGGCGTCGCCGGGGCCACCGTAGCCGCGGCCGCGACGCCGGTCCGGCTGAGGAGGGTCCGGGCGCGGGGCGGCGGTGGCCCCGCGCCGCGGGCCGCCCCCGGGGCTACCGTCACCGGGTGCCCCCACTCGACGGGGCGGCGATGGTCTTCGCCGCCCTCGGACTCGCCACGCTCGCGGCCGCCGTGCTGCCCCGTGCGCTGCGCCGCCTGCCGCTGTCCATGCCCACGGTCGTGCTCGGCGCCGGGGTGCTCGCCTTCTCCCTGCTCCCGCACCTGCCCGACCCCGACCCGCGGGTCCACGGGGAGGTGGCGCTCCACCTCACGGAGATCTGCGTCATCGTCTCGCTCATGGGCGCCGGGCTGGCGATCAACCGGCCCTTCTCGTGGCGCGGCTGGGGCAGCACCTGGCGCCTGCTCGGCATCACGATGCCGTTGTCCATGCTCGCGGTCGGCGCCCTCGGCGTGGCCGCGCTCGGGCTGGGGGCCGCCGCCGCGCTGCTGCTGGCGGCCGTGCTCGCACCGACGGACCCCGTGCTCGCCACGGAGGTGCAGGTGAGCGAGCCCGTCGACGAGCCGGGGGCCGTCGACGACGAGGCCCGGTTCGCGCTCACCTCCGAGGCCGGCCTCAACGACGGCCTCGCCTTCCCCTTCGTGCACGCGGCGGTCGCCATCAGCCTCGGCGGGCTGGCGCCGGCCGCGTGGCTGGGCGACTGGCTGCTGCTCGACCTGCTCTGGCGGCTCGTCGCGGGTGTCGGCGGCGGGATGGGCGTCGGCTGGCTGCTCGGCCGTGTGTTCTTCTCCGCCTTCGCGGACCGGGTGCGCCTGACGGAGCACGCCCAGGGCTTCGTCGCCCTCGCGGCGACGTTCCTCACGTACGGCCTCGTCGAGCTCGTCGAGGGCTACGGCTTCGTCGCGGTCTTCGTCTGCGCCGTGACGCTGCGCCACGCGGAGCGCACCCACAGCTACCACCAGGTGCTGCACACCTTCGTCGAGCAGGTCGAGCGGCTGCTCACCGTCGCGGTGCTCGTGCTGCTCGGCGGCGCCGTGGCGCGCGGCCTGCTCGACGGCGTCGGCTGGGACGGGGTCCTCGTCGCCGCGGCCGTGCTCCTCGTCGTGCGGCCCGTGGCGGGGCTCGTCGGGCTGGCCCGCGGGCGCACGGGGCCGCAGGAGCGCCGCGTGACGGCCTTCTTCGGCGTCCGCGGCGTCGGCTCGCTGTACTACCTCGCCTACGCGCTGCAGGAGGGCGAGTTCGCCGAGGCGGACACGCTCTGGGCGGTCGGTGCGCTCGTCGTCGTCGGGTCCGTGCTCGTCCACGGCGTGGCCAGCACCCCGGCCATGCGCGTGCTCGACGAGGCGCGCGAGCGGGCGGCGCGGCGCCGCGGCCGCGGGCCGGAGGAGGCCGCCGTCACGCCGGTGTGACGCGCTCCAGCAGCACGAGCAGCTCGCCGTGCGCGGTCTGCGGGAACATGTCGAGCAGCCGGGCCCGCGTCGGGCGCAGCGACGGCATCGCCTCCAGGTCCCGCGCGAGCGAGACGACGTTGCAGCTGGAGTACACGACGTGGCGCACGTCCGAGCGCTCGAGGACGCCGGCGAGCTCCGCGCCGATGCCGCGCCGCGGCGGGTTCACGACGACGAGGTCCGGCACCCGGTCGGCGGCGGCGGCGAAGGCCGTGGCGTCCCCCGCGGCGAACGTCACGCCCGTGAGCCCGGCCTCCGCCGCGCTCGTGCGGGCGCTCTCGACCGCCTCCGCGCTGATCTCGATGCCGGTGACCGTGCGACCCGGCGCCGCGACGTGGAGCGCGAACCCGCCGACGCCGCAGTAGAGGTCCCAGACGGAGGCGGGGGCGGCCTCGTCGACCCATGCCCGCGCCTGCCGGTACAGCTCCGTGGCCACCGCGGTGTTCGTCTGGAAGAAGCTCTGGGGCCGCAGGTGCAGGTCGACCCCGTCCAGGTGCATCCGCAGCGTCCGCTGCTCCGTGAGGGAGATCTCCTGCTCCCCCTCCAGCACGGCGCGGTGCTCGGGGAGCAGGTTCACGGACGCCACCTCGAGCCCGGGCAGCTCCGCGCGCAGCGCCGGCAGGTGCTTGCGCAGCCGCGGGACGGCCTCCGTGGAGCGCAGCACGAACCGGACCATGAGGCGCCCGTCGGGGCTCAGGGTGACGAGGAGGTTCTTGAGCTCGCCCGTGCGGGCCGCCACGTCGTACGGCGTCAGGCCCGCGCGGGTGACGAACGCGGCGAGCACGGGCAGGGCGGCGCGCAGGGCGTCGGGGTACAGGGGGCACTCGCGCAGGTCCACGCCGGCGTAGGCCGCGTCGAGGATGCCGAGGGTCGGGTCCTCGACCGTGCCGCCGACCGCCATCTTCGCCTTGTTCCGGAAGCCCTCCTCCGCGCTGGCGACCGGCGGCAGCCACACGGGGTCGCCGTGACCGGCCAGCAGCAGCCGGGCGTGCTCCTCCTTCGCGCGCAGCTGCTCCGCGTAGGGACGCCCGAGCCAGGTGCACGACCGGCACCGCCCCGCGTCCCACAGCTCGCACCGCACGACCGTCCACGATACGGCCGCCCCGTCCCACCGCGGCACCGCGGGCCCTCCCGGCCGTCGGTGGGCCGGTCTACGGTGACGCGCAGCGGCGGCGCCGAGGCCGCCCTGTCGCCTGGGAGGTCCTGTGAGCACGGCACCCGAGAGCACCTCGTCCGAGACCACGTCGTCCGGGAGCACGGCACCCGGGAGCACGGCACCCGGGAGCACGGCACCCGAGAGCACGGCACCCGAGAGCGCCCCGCCCGCCGAGCCGCCCGTCGGGACGGTCACGTGGTGGGAGCTCCCCGCCGACGACCTCGCGGTCGCCTCCGCGTTCTACGGCGCGCTCTTCGGGTGGACCTTCGCGCCCTTCGGCGACGACGCCGACGCCTACCTCGGGATCTGGTCGGACGGCACCCTCGTCGGCGGTCTGTACCGCGCCGAGCCGAGCACGCCGAAGGAGCCGGCCGCCCGCGTCTACGTCAACGTGGCCGACCTCGAGGCGGTGCTGGCCGCGGCCGGGGCCGGCGGCGGCCGGGTGCGCACGCCGCGCGCGGAGGTCGGTGGCGACATGGGCTGGTGGGCGGAGCTCGAGGCGCCCGACGGCCGGTGGCTCGGCGTCTGCACGTCCGTCCCGGCCCGCGACCCGTCGGTGAGCGCGTGAGGCCCTGGCCGGGCCCGGTGACGGCGGTGACGCTCCTCGTCGAGGACCTCGCCGCCGCCCGGCGGTTCTACTCGGAGGTGTTCGGCCTGCCCGTCGCCTTCGAGGACGACGTGTCGGCGGTGTTCCGCTTCGGCGACCTCATGGTCAACCTCCTGCAGACCGGCGAGGCGTTCGAGCTGTTCGCCCCCGCCCTCCCCGGCGCGGCCGGCAGCGCCCCGCGGGTGCAGCTGACGCTCACCGTCGACGACGTCGACGAGGTGTGCGCCCGGCTGCGCGAGCGCGGCGTCGAGCTCCTCAACGGACCCGTCGACCGTCCCTGGGGCATCCGCACCGCGGCCTTCCGCGACCCTGCGGGCCACGTGTGGGAGGTGGCGGGCTGAGCGACCGCCCCCCGCCCCGGGTCGTCACCGCCGTGGCCCTCCTCGACCCCGCGCCCGACGCACGGGTGCTCGAGGTGGGCTGCGGCGTCGGGCACGCCCTCGCGCTGCTGGCGCCCCGCCTCCCCGAGGGCCACGTCACCGGCCTGGACCGGTCGGCGAGCGCCCTCGGGCACGCGGAGGGCCGGCTGCGCCGCTGGCTCGAGGAGGGGCGCGTGGACCTGCAGCACCGGGAGCTGTCCGCGTTCCACGGCGACGGGCGGGGCTACGACGCCGTGCTCGCCGTCAACGTCAACGCCTTCTGGACCGACCCGACGGGCCCCGAGGCGTCGCGGGTCGTCGACCTCCTGCTCCCCGGCGGCGACGTCGTGCTCGCCTGGGAGCCGCCGCCCGGCCACGACGAGGACCCGCGGGTCCGGCAGGGCGCCTCCGCCGCGCTCGCGCGCACCGGCGTCCGCGCCGAGCACGGCACGACGGACGGCGTCCTCTGGGTCCGCGCCCGCGTCCCCGGCTGACGCCAACCCGCTCCCGGCGGGCGCCCTCAGCGGTCGACGAGCTCAGAGGTCGACGAGGCGCAGGGTGACGGCGACCCGGTCGCCCGCCTCCACGCCCTCCGCCCGGCGCACCGCGCGCTTCACCGGCAGCACGAAGGTCGCGGCGCCCTTGTCGGGGAAGATCGACGTGCGCCACACCGTCCGGCCCACCGTGACCTCGACGCGCAGCGAGCCGAAGCCCCCGGACCGGCCGGCCGCGACCTCGTCGATCTCGTCGGCCACCTCCGGCGGCAGCGCGACGAACGTCCACGTGTCCGCCTTGCGGGCGTCCCACACGTACAGCTCCGCCTCGAAGTCGACCTCCACGCGCGCATCCTCCCGCACCCCACCGACACCGCGGCGCCCGGGCCGTCCCAGCCGGGAGGGACGCTGCACCGGCCGCCCGCCCCGCCGCGGGCGGCGGGGCGGGAGCGGCGTGCCGGACCGCCGGTGCAGCGTCCCTTCACGGGTGGGCGGACCGACAGCGGTGCCAGGGCGTCAGAAGGCGTAGCGGACGCGGCAGGACGGCAGGCGCTCGGCGATGAGGTCGGTCAGCGCCGCGACGTACCGCCCCTTGTCCCCCGTGCGGTAGCGGACGTTCCAGCCGCCGGTCTGCGAGCGCTTGGGCTCCTGGAGGTCAGGGCGCCAGAGGACCTCCTCGGCCTTGGGGTGCCAGCCGAGGTTCACCTCGTGGAGCCGCTCGTTGTGCGTGAGCATGATGACCTCGCAGGCCAGCTGCGCCTTCGCCGCCGCGCCGGTGCCGGCCTCGACCCTGTCGAGCAGCTCCGCCCACTGCTCGAGCCACCCGTCCTCGACGACGACCGGGCTGAAGTTGAGGTGGACCTCGTAGCCGGCCTCGACGAAGTCGTCGATCGCCGCGATGCGGTCGGCGATCGACGAGGTGCGCACGTCGACGAGCTTCGCCATCCGCTCGGGCATGAGGGAGAACCGCACCCGGGTGCGGCCCTGCGGGTCCCAGTCGAGCAGGTCGCGGTTGACGTGCTTCGTCGCGAAGGACGCCTTCGCGGTGGGCAGGCCGCGGAAGAGGTCGACGAGGTCGCGCACGTTGTCCGAGACCCGCGCGTCGACGGAGCAGTCGCTGTTCTCGCCGATGTCGTAGACCCACGCGTGCGGGTCGCACTGGTTGGGCTCGGCCTTCACGCCCTGCCGGCCGACGTGGCGCGCGAGGTAGCCCGTGATGCGGTCGATGTTCGCGAACACGGTGATGGGGTTGGAGTAGCCCTTGCGCCGCGGCACGTAGCAGTACGCGCACGCCATGGCGCAGCCGTTGGCGGTGGAGGGCGCGATGAAGTCCGACGAGCGCCCGTTGGGCCGGGCGGCGAGCGACTTCTTGACGCCGAGCACGAGCGCCTCGGTCTTGATGCGCACCCAGCGGTCGACGTTGGCCTCGTCGCCGTGGAGCTCGGGGATGTTCCAGTGCGAGGCGACCTCGACGCGCTCGGCGTCGGGCCAGCGGGCGAGGATCTCCTGGCCGCGCGGGAGGGCGGCCGCCTCGGGCTCGACGTAGATGCGACGGACGTCGAGCAGCGGCCGGGCGGGGCGCGGCGCGCGGGCGGCAGGAGGGGTGCGCGAGGGGTCGGACGAGGTCCCCTCGGGGCCGACCGCGGGGTCGGCGGGGAGGTGCGGGGTGGGCGCGACGGACGGCAGGGCGGGGGGCGTGGCGGGCACCCCCTCTCAACACCGCGACTCCCCGAGGCCGTCCGCAGGAGACCTCGCGGCGAGCGTGACCGTCGTCACACCGGGACGGCGTCGTCGCAGGTCAGGGCGGCCCTGCTCGCCTCACGGCAGGATCGCGTCCACGTACCCGCCGTCCACCCGCAGCGCCCCGCCGGTCGTCGCCGAGGACGCGTCGGAGGCCAGGTAGACGACGAGGTGGGCGATCTCCTCGGGGCGGATCAGCCGGTGCAGGAGGGACGCCGGCCGGTGCTCCGCCATGAACCGGGCCTCGACCTCCTCCCAGGGCAGGTCCTCCCCCACCAGGCCCCGCGCGAACGTCTCGACGCCGCCGGTCAGCGTCGGCCCGGCCAGCACCGTGTTGACGGTGACGCCCGTGCCGGCGACGGCCTTGGCGAAGCCGCGCGAGACGCCGAGCAGCGCCGTCTTCGTGACGCCGTAGTGGACCATCTCGGCCGGGATGGCCACGGCGGAGTCGCTGGCGACGAACTGCACCCGTCCCCAGCCCCGCTCGACCATGCGGGGCAGGTAGGCGCGGGCCAGCCGCACCCCGGACAGGACGTTGACCTCGAAGTAGCGCCGCCACTCGTCGTCGTCGACCTCGAGGACGGGCCGGGCCTCGAAGATGCCGAGGTTGTTGACGAGGACGTCGACGCCGGGGAAGGCCGCCACCACCTCCGCCGCGCCCTCCGCGGTCGCCACGTCCGCCGCGGCCCCGTGCACGTCGGCACCCGGGACCCGGGCGCGCAGCCCCTCGACCGCCTCGGCGACCCGGTCCGCGGTGCGGCCGTTCACGACGGTCCGGGCACCGGAGGCGGCCAGCCCCTCGGCGATCGCGAGGCCGATCCCCTGGGTCGATCCGGTGACGAGCGCGGTGCGTCCGGTGAGGTCGAGGTCCATGCGGCGATCCTCGCGCGACGCCGCGCGGGCGCCACCGGGGCGGGCGAGACTGCCGCGCATGAGGCAGCCCCGCATCGCCGTCGTCGGCACCGGGTGGTGGTCGGCGAACCACCACGTCCCCTCCCTGGCGTCCGCCGACGGCGCCGAGCTGCTGGCCCTGTGCGACCCGGACCTGGACCGCGCCCGGGAGGTGGCCGCGCGCCACGGCGACGTGCCCGTGGTCGCCGACCTCGACGCGCTGCTGGCGCTGCGGCCCGACGGCGTCGTCGTCGCGACCCCGCACACCACCCACCACGGGCTCGCGGCCCGGGCCCTCGACGCCGGCGTGGCCGCCCTCGTGGAGAAGCCGCTGGCCACGACCGCGGAGGACGCCTTCGACCTCGTCGCGCGCGCGGAGCGGTCGGGGGCGCACCTGAGCGTCGGGTACACCGACCAGTACGTGCCCGTCGCCGCGCTCGTCCGGCGGGCGGTGCGGGAGGACATCGGCGAGCTCGTCCAGGTCATGGGCGAGTTCACCTCCGCCACGGAGTCCCTCTTCGCCCGGGCCGAGGCCGCCGACGCCCGCGGCGGCGCCCCCGAGGACACGCACCCGGGCACCTACGGCGCCGACGCCGGCGGTGGGCAGGCGCACACCCAGCTCACGCACCTGCTGGGGATGGTCTGCTGGGTGACCGGCCGCGAGGTGGCCGAGGTCGCCGCGGTGGTCGACCGGCGGGGGTACGACGTGGACGTCGACGACGCGGCCGTGCTGCGGCTGCGCGGCGGCGGCACGGGCGTCGTCACGTCGTCGGGGATGGCGGGCGGGCAGAGCCGCGAGCGCCGGTCCGTCCGCTACCTCGGCACGCGCGGGGTCGTCGACCAGGACCTGACGGCCGGCCGCGCCACGGTCCGGCGCGCGGACGGGGCCCTCGTCGAGCTGCGCACGCACGAGGACGAGGACCCGCCGCGCCCCTGGCTGCCGGCCCGGCGCTTCGCCGACGTGCTCGCCGGCCGCGCGACGAGCCCCGCGCCCGGGCGTGACGGCGCCGCGGCGGAGGCCGCCGTCGAGGCGGTGCTGCGCTCGGCGGCCGAGCGCCGCTTCGTGGAGGTGCCGGCCCTGCCCCCGGCCGTACGCTGACGCCCGTGGCTGCGACGACGGACGTCACCGGGGACCTGCACGACGCGATCGAGGCCGCGCGCCGCCCCGGCACGGCCGACGCGGACTGGGCCACGTTCCGCAGGCGTGCCGCCCGGGAGCTGCCACGCCTCGAGCGCCTGCTGCGGCAGGTCTACGGCGACGACCCGCGCACGGGCGAGCAGCTCGCGCTCCTCGTCGCCCAGCTCGCGGCGAGCTGGCAGGACCGCCCCGCCGACCTGCGGGCGCTCGACGCGGCGCGCGAGGCGGACCCGACGTGGTTCACCTCCCACCGGATGCTCGGCGGGGTGCTCTACGTCGACCGCTACGCCGGGACGCTCGCCGGCCTGCGCGAGCACCTGCCCTACCTGCGCGAGCTCGGGCTGACGTACCTGCACCTCATGCCGCTGTTCCGGGCGCCGGAGGGCAACTCCGACGGCGGCTACGCCGTGTCGAGCTACCGCGAGGTCGACCCGGCCCTGGGGACGATGGCGGAGCTGGCGGAGCTCGCGGCGGAGCTGCGCGCGGCCGGGATCGCGCTCGTCGTCGACTTCATCTTCAACCACACCTCCGACGAGCACGTCTGGGCGCAGCGGGCGAAGGCGGGCGACCCCGAGCACCTGGGCTACTACCACGTCTTCCCCGACCGGACGATGCCCGACGCCTACGAGCGCACGGTGCGCGAGATCTTCCCCGACGACCACCCCGGCGCCTTCGTGCCCTTCCCCGACGGGCCGGACGGCCGGGGCGGCACCGCGACGGGCCGGTGGGTGTGGGCCACGTTCCACCGGTTCCAGTGGGACCTCGACTACGCCAACCCGGCCGTCTTCCGCGCGATGGCCGGGGAGATGCTGTTCCTGGCCAACCAGGGCGTGGACCTGCTGCGCATGGACGCCGTGGCCTTCATCTGGAAGCGGCTGGGCACCGCGTGCGAGTCGCTGCCCGAGGCGCACCTGCTGCTCCAGGCGTTCAACGCGGTGTGCCGGATCGCCGCGCCGGCGGTGCTCTTCAAGTCCGAGGCGATCGTCCACCCCGACGAGGTGGTGCAGTACGTCTCGCCGGAGGAGTGCCAGGTCTCCTACAACCCGCTGCAGATGGCGCTCGTCTGGAGCTCCCTGGCCTCCCGCGACGGCCGGCTCCTCCAGCAGGCGCTCGCCCGGCGGCACGCGCTGCCGACGGGCACGTCCTGGGTGGACTACGTGCGCAGCCACGACGACATCGGCTGGACGTTCTCCGACGAGGACGCGGCCGAGCTCGGCATCGACGCCTCCGCCCACCGGCAGTTCCTCAACCGCTTCTACGTCGACCGCTTCCCCGGCTCCTTCGCCCGGGGCGTCCCGTTCCAGGACAACCCGCGCACCGGCGACTGCCGCATCGCGGGCACGACCGCCTCCCTCGCCGGGATCGAGGCCGGGGACGCCGGCGGCGTGGACCGGGTGCTGCTCGCGCACGCGGTCACGCTCTCCACCGGCGGCATCCCGCTGCTCTACCTCGGCGACGAGGTGGCCCAGCTCAACGACCACGCCGCCCTCGCCGAGCCCGGGCACGCCGAGGACACCCGGTGGGTGAACCGCCCCCGCTACCCCGCGGCCGCCTACGCGCGGCGCGAGGACCTCACGACGCCGTCGGGCCAGGTGTTCGCCGGCCTGCGCCACCTGCTCGCCGTGCGCCGGGCCACGCCCGAGCTCGGCGGGAACGCGCTCGTGCCGTTCGACGCGCACGACCCCGCGCTCGTCGCCTACCAACGCCCCGGGCGCGCGCCCGACGGGACGGCGACGACCGTCCTCGTCGTGGTGAACGTCGCCGACGAGCCGCGGACCGTGGACGCGCTCACGCTGTCGGGGCTGCCGCCCTGGGCGGAGGACCTGCTCGACGGCGGGGTGCGGCCCCTGGGCGGCGGCCTCGTCGTCCCGGCGCACGGCGTGGTGTGGCTGCGCGTCGCGCACGACTGCCTGGGCTAGGCCCCCCTCAGGGCGCCCGGCCGACGAGGTCGTCCACCCGGACGGTGACGGGGCCGTTCGTCGCGGACGAGGACAGGTAGGCGGCCACGCCCACCCCGCCCGCCGCCTGCAGCGACGCGGTGCCGTCGGTCGCCTGGACCTGCCAGGTCGCCGGCTCGGGGCTGCCCACGCGCCAGACCCGGGCGCGCAGGGTCGTCGGGCCGGTGCCGCTCGCCTGGACACGCACGAGCAGCGGCTCCCCGGGCGCCCACGCCAGCCCCGGGACGACGACGGCGGTGCCGAGCGCGGTCTCCGTGGTGCCGAGGGTCCGCGCGAGCCCGACGGACACGACGCCCTGCGGCCGCAGGCGCACCTTCGCCGCGTACTCCCCGACGCCCTCCACGCGCCGGGCCGCCGAGGTCAGGTACAGGCCGCCGCCCGTGGACGGCTTGTCGGCGACGACGGAGTGCACGAGGTCGGTCGACGGCGCGGACACGCCGGGCAGGGTCGCCGTGAGCGTCCGTCCGGCGACGAGGGGCAGCACCCCCTGCCCGCCGCCGACGGACGGGGCCGTGCCGGCCGTGGTGCGCCACGCCCCGCCGGCGTCGGCGGTCCCCCAGCCGCCGCTCACCGTGCGGCCGAAGGCGTCGGCGGCGAACGGCGTGCCGGCGGGGGCCTCGAGCGTGACGGTGCGGGTGGTGCTCGCCGTGGCGCCGCGGTCGTCCGTGACGGTGAGGGTGACGGTCGACGTGCCGCCCGCCGTCCACGTGTGCGTGGCGGTCGGGCCGTCCGCGCTCCCGCCGTCCCCGAAGGTCCACCGGTGCGCGGCGACCGTGCCGTCGGGGTCCGTCGACGCCCTCCCGTCGACCGTGCAGGTCAGGCCCGTGCACGACGCCGACAGGGCCGCCGTCGGCGGCGTGTTCGCCGGGACGTCGCCCGCCCGGACGGTGAAGGCGTCCGCGAAGGTGCCCCCGGCCGCCCGCTCGAACCGGGCGGTCAGGGCGTCGGGCGTGAGGCGCAGGTCGAGCACCCCCCAGGTCGGGTCGACGTCCCCGTTCGCGGCGACGAAGTAGCCCGCCTCCGCGTCCGCGGCGTTCACGGGCCGCATCGCCACGCCGCCGGTGCCGACGGTGGCCAGGACCGTCCCGGCGCCGCGGACGAGCTCGCCGTCGCGGTCCACCACGCAGTCGGGGTCGTAGCCGTTGACGACGAGCGACGGGCAGCCGGCGGACAGCGCGATCTGCCCCGTGCGCTGGTAGAGGTGCTCGTGCCCGCTGAGCACGAGGTCCACCCGCTTCTCCAGCAGCATGCGCATCAGGTCGCCGCGGTTGCCGCAGCCGTACTGGCCCAGGGAGACGCACGGCTCGTGCATCCCGACGACGACCCACGGGACGCCCGCGGCGCGCGCGCCGTCGACCGCCGCCGCCGTCCACTGGTACCGCGGCGAGCCCGCCCGGTAGTCGTCGACGCCCTGCGGGAAGGGCAGCGACGGCGAGATCATGACCACCCGCACGAGCGGGTCGGCCGCGGGCACGTCCACGTACCACTGGCGGCCGTACGTGCCGACGAGCCCCGGCAGCTGGTTCGGCAGGCAGGCGGAGAAGTCGTTGATGTTGCCGTTCTGGCCGTTGGACTCGTGGTTGCCCGAGACGAGCTGGAACGGGAAGCCCGGCCCGACGAGGGACACGACGAGGTCGCACCACGCCTGCTCCTGGCCCGTCACGCCGTAGGAGAGGTCGCCCAGGGCCAGCGCGGCGTCGGGGGCGAGGGCCGCCACCCGGCCGAGGACCGCCCGCGTGCTCGCCCCGGCGCCCCAGTCCCCGGCGGCGACGAGGTGGACCTCGCCGGCCGCGGCCGCGGCGGGGGCCTCCTCCCCGACGGCCGGGACGGCGCCCGGGACGGCGCCCGATACGGCGCCCGGGACGGCGCCGGGCAGCGCGTGCGGCACGGCGGCGAGCCCGGCGAGGAGGAGGACCGTCAGGGCGGTGGACAGCCGGCGTCGCAGCATCGGGGCCTCCGGGGGACGCGTCGTCGCGGTCCCCCAGGTCTACTCCTGCCCGGGGGTGGTGCGACACCCCCGGGAGGGGGACGCCGGGCGGGCGGCCCGGCGCGGCCCCCGCCCGGCGCGCCCTACGGGACGGGCGTCGCCGAGCGCTCGTCCGCGGTGGGGCGGTCCGCCCACACGCTGCCCGGCACCTCACCGGGCAGGTCGAGGTTCGCCTCCGTGCGGAAGACGGGGTCGACCCCCGCGCGCACCTGGCGCTCGAAGTCCCGCAGCGCCCCGAAGGCCCACCGGCCCAGGAGCACGATCGCGACGAGGTTCACCAGGGCCATGAGGCCCATGGCGACGTCGGCGAGCGCCCACACCGTCACGAGGTCGAGCAGCGCGCCGACCCCGACGACCGCCACGACCACGACCCGGAAGACCGTCATCGTCCGCGGCCGCACCCGCAGGAACGACATGTTGACCTCGGCGTAGGAGTAGTTGCCGAGCACGGAGGAGAAGGCGAACACGAAGATGAGGACGGTCATCACGGGGGTCAGCGCCGAGCCCAGCTCGTGCGCCACCGCCGCCTGCGTCAGCGAGGCGCCCTCGGTCGTCTCCCCGGGCACGTACACGTCGCTGCCGGCGAAGAGGATGATGAAGGCGGTCGCCGAGCACACGACGATCGTGTCGACGAAGACGCCGAGCGACTGCACCAGGCCCTGCTTGACCGGGTGGCTCGTCGTGGCCGTCGCGGCGGCGTTGGGCGCGCTGCCCATGCCGGCCTCGTTGGAGAACAGGCCTCGCTTGGCCCCGTTGAGCAGCGCCGCCGCGAGGCCGCCCGTGATCCCCGCCGCGGCCTCGCCGACCCCGAAAGCGGCCTGCACGATCGTGAGCAGCACGTCCCCGACGGCCGTGATGTTCATCGCGATGATGACGAGGGCCAGGAGGACGTAGGCCAGCGCCATGGCGGGCAGCATGACCTCGGCCACCTTCGCGATCCGCCGCACGCCGCCGAAGACGACCGGCGCGGTGAGCAGGACGAGCAGGAGCGCCGACCACCCGGGGGCGACGCCGTGGCCGCTGTCGAGCACGTCCGCGATGGTGTTCGCCTGCACCATGTTGAACGCGATGCCGAACGTGAAGATGAGCAGCACCGCGAAGAGCACGCCGCCGCGCCGCGAGCCGAGCCCGCGCTCGATGTAGAACGCGGGGCCGCCCCGGAAGCTGCCGTCGCCGGCGGGCACCTTGAAGATCTGGGCGAGGGTCGCCTCGACGAGCGCGGTCGCCATGCCGACGAGCGCGACGACCCACATCCAGAAGATCGCGCCGGGCCCGCCGAGCGTGAGGGCGATGGCGACCCCGGCGATGTTGCCGGTCCCGACCCGGGAGGCCAGCCCGACGCAGAAGGCCTGGAACGACGAGATCCCCTCGCCCGCCCCGGTCCGCGAGGAGCCGACCTGCCGGACCATGCGCCCGAGCAGCCGGAACTGGACGAACCGGGTCCGGATGCCGAAGTACAGCCCGACGCCCAGGAGCACGTAGACGAGCACGTACGTCCACAGCACGTTCGAGACGGGGTCGATCAGGGTCGTCTGGATCCAGTCCACAGGGTCCTCCGTGCGTCGGGGGGCGTACCGGACGGGCAGGTCGACACCAGCGCGCGGGACGCCGGCCACGAGGACTCCCGGACGCCCAGTGTTCACCCGTCGGGGCGACGGGTGAAGCCGAGGAGGACGCCGGATGCGTCACCCGTCGAGGAGCACCAGCTCCACCCGGCGGTTCAGCTGCCGCGCGCCGGGGTCGTCGGCGCCGTCGGGGGTCGTCTCGGGCCGGGCCGGGCGGGTCTCCCCCCAGCCGCGGGTGGTGAGCCGGTCCGCGGGGGCACCGCCGGCGACGAGCAGGTCGCGCACGGCCGCCGCCCGCCGCTCCGACAGGTCCTGGTTGGCGGCCTCGTCGCCCACGCCGTCCGTGTGGCCCTCGACCGCCGCGGCGGGCCCGCCGAGCGCGACCAGCAGGGCCGCGACGCGGCCGAGCGTCTCCTGCCCCTCCGGGCGCACGTCCGCGGAGCCGAAGTCGAACAGCACGTCGGCGTCGAGGCGGATCACGGTCCCGCACACGGTGCCGGCCGGCTCGATCGCCGCCACCCGCGGCACGGGCTCGAACCGGGGCAGCCCGTCGGCCAGGACCGCCCGCACGGCCGCCGCCCGGCCCGGGTCGGCCCCGCCGAAGACCCCGTCCGCGCCGAACGAGACGCGCGTGGTGCCGTCGTCGTACCCGCCCGCCCCGTCGGCGTCGACCCAGACGCGCGTCGTGGCGTCCTCGTACGACCCGGTGCCGTCCGCGCGGACGGTGTACCGGCGCTCCCCGTCGCGGTAGGTGCCCGAGCCGTCCACCGCGACGGACACGCGCGTCGTGCCGTCGTCGTAGACCCCCGCGCCGTCGGGCAGCACCGCGACGCGCAGGCCCGGCGCCTCGTAGACGCCGGTGCCGTCGGCGGAGACCGTCACGTCCAGCTCGCCGTCCTCGTGGTGCACGGAGGCGCCGGCCCCGGGCGTGCGCGTCGTGGTGTCCGCGGCGGCGGCCCCGGCGTCGGTGCACCGGGCGTCGAGGACGCCGATGCCCTCGTAGAGGCCGGGGGCGACGTCCAGGGCCGCGGAGACGTCCTGGGCGGCGGCCGCGGTGAGCGACTGGGTGGGCACGGTGAAGGCCGGCACGTCCGGGAGGACGAGGAGGCGCCGCAGGTCGCGCTCGAACTCCGCGTCGCTGCGGCCGTCGGCGGACGACTCGCCCGTCGGGCCCGCCCCGGTCGACGACGGGCCGGCGGTCCGGCTCGGCGCGGGCGTGAGCACGGGCCCGTCCGGGTCCGCGGTGCAGCCGACGAGGAGCAGGAGCCCGGCCACCAGGGCGGCCGCGCCCGCAGCCGGCGGGGCGGGCAGGGCACGAGGCCGACCGGCCCGTCGGCGGGGCGGCTGGGGCGTCATCGGCGTCGAGTCCCTCCGGAGGGGTGCGGCGGCGCTCATCCTGCCAGCCCGGCCCCGTGCGCCGGCACCCGCCGCGACGAGCCGGTGGGCGCGCACACGGCGGGAGGGCCCCCGACGTCCGTGGACGTCGGGGGCCCTCCCGGTGGTGCGCACCGCTCAGAGGCTGCCGCCGCACGAGCCGCAGAACCGCTGGCCCGGCGTGGCCGCCGTGCCGCAGCGGGGGCAGCCGGCCGAGCCCGTCACAGGCCGGTCCAGCACCTCCGTGGCGGCGGGGGCCGTGCCCTCGGCGGACGGCGCGTGCGCCGTGCCCCAGGCGGTCCCGAAGGCCGAGCTCTCCGAGGGCAGCGGCGGGACGATCGCGACCGGGGCGGTCTGCCCCAGCCCCGCCGCCGTGCCCGGCGCCGGGGGCACCGGGGCGCCCGACGGGCCGGCGTACTCGTGCACCCGGCGGTGCTCGTGGACCGGGGCCGCGTGCGGCACGGGAGCCGCCTCGTACGCCGGGGCGTGCTCGGCCGGCGCGGCGTAGGCGGCGGCGGTGCCCGGGGCGGGCGCCCATGCCGGGGACTGGCCGGGCAGGGCGAGCGCGGCGGGGATCGTCACGGGCGCGGCGGCCCGGCGACGACGGCCGGCGAGGACCGCGACGAGCGCGACCGTGCCGAGCAGGACCAGCGCACCGGCGCCGCCGGCGACCCACACCCAGGTGGCGACGCCACCCTCGTCCTCGTCCTGCGGCACGTCGGGCGTGGCCGACACGGGCGTCGGCGTCGGCTCGGGGGCGGGGACGTTGACGGCGGCGAGCGCGACGCCCTTGGCCGTCAGCCAGTCGTGCAGGTCCGTGGCGTCGGTGATGAAGTTGAACGCCTGGTCGCCGACGATCTTCGAGGAGTTGACGCCCACGACGTTGCCGAGCGCGTCGACCGTCGGGCCGCCCGACATGCCGCCGGACAGGTCGGCGTTGATCTCGGTGCGCGGCACCCCGAGCTCGCTGATCTGCTGGCTGCTCACGGTGCCGGTCTTGAACGAGGCCCGCACGCGGCTGGCGTCGACGACGCTCTGCACGCTGGCCGGGAAGCCGATGGAGGTGACCTCCATGCCGCTGGTGGGGTCGGCGGCGACGACGGGCAGCGGCGTCGCGCCGGTGACGTCGGCCTTGAGGAGCGCCACGTCGCCCTCGTCGAAGGAGCGGAAGTCGACGAGCTGCACGGCCAGCGGGTCCTCGATGACGATGCCGTCGACCGCCTTGGGCTGGACGGCGTAGATGATGCGCTGCGGCTCCGAGCCGGCGTCCAGGCCCTCCACCGCCCAGTTGGCGTAGGCGGTCTCGGCCCAGCCGGCGGCCTCCTCGGCCCAGATCCAGCCCTCGTCGACCATCTGCGCGACGAAGGTGTCGATGATCGCGTGCCGGCCCTCGACCGGGTCGACGCAGTGGCCGGCGGTGGCGATCTGGCCGACCTCCGAGACGAAGAAGCCCGTGCAGATCATGGGGACGGTGACGGGGTCGCTCCACTCCGTGCCGTAGTCCGTCGGGTACTGCACGTACCCGGTCCACTCGATGTACAGCTGGACGACGCTCGGCTCGAGGGTCTGCTCGAGGGAGGGCGTCGCCGTCCCCTCGGCGCCGTCGGTGGCGCCGGGCGCGGACGCCGAGGGCGCCGGGTCCACGGCGGCCTGCGCTGCGGGGGCGAGGAGGAGGGAGCCGGCGGTCGCGGTGGCGGCCGCGAGGGCGAGGAGTCGACGCCCGGACCGGCGGGGGCGGGCGGCGTGCGTGCGGGACATGGCGGGGGTTCCTTCGGGCGAGAGGTGGGTGGGTCCGGACGGGACCGTGCGACCCGTCCCCGGAGGGCCGGGGGCGGACCGCGGAGGTCGACGACGCCTACCGTGCCCGGGGGCACCCCACCCCGACGTCAGGGACGACCCCCTACGTCCACCCCGATGTCCGGCCCGATGTCCGGCCCGATGTCCGGCCCGATGTCCGGCCCGATGTCCGGCTCGTCCCCCGCGTCCCCCCCGACCCCCCGGCGTCGCGGACCCCGACCCCGGCGCGGAGGAGGAGGGCGAGCTCCCGCTCGTAGCGCTCCGTCATCGGCGCCGGACGGCCGTCGAGCGTCCAGGTGAGCAGGGACGCGACGTCGAACACCCGCGAGCACCGGCCGCACGCGACCGGGCGGGCCGGGCGGCGGTGACGGTGGTGCACGTGGCCCGCCGGGCACGTCGCACGCCAGCGCCCCTCGACGGTCGGCGCCCCCCGCAGCCGGGCCTCCCCGTCCGCACCGAGGCGCACGGCGGCCGCCCGCCACACGGCGTCGTGGCGGTGGCCCGGGCCGACGAGCGCGTGCGCGATCTCGTGCAGCACGGTCCCGCGCACCTGGGCCGCGTCGTGCCGCAGCGTCAGCGGCTCGCTGAGGCTGATGCGCCGCGCGCGGAAGTCGCACAGGCCCGCGCGCGTGCGCGCCCGGTCGAACCCGAACGCCCAGTCCCCGAGCCCGTGCTCGTCCATCAGCCGCCGTGCCGTCGTCGCCGCCTCGCCCAGCTCCACCGCTCCCCCTCGTCGTCCCGCCGAGCACCCGGCCCGCCGCCGCCTGCTCCGTCATCCGTGATCCGTGATCCGTAATCCGTGATCCGTGATCCGCTGCGCACCGTAGGCGGCCCGGGCACCCCTCCGGGACGGGGCGTGCACAGCCCGCCGCCCGCGGGCCGCCCCCAGCCCCGCGGGCGCACCGCCGCCGTGGCGGCCCGCGCTACCGTCGCGCCGTGCCCCGCACGCTCCGCACGCTCGCCGACGGGGTCCTCGTCGCGACGAGCCGGACGGACGCGACGACGACGACGGTCCTCGTGCGCGGCGGCCGGGCCGTGCTCGTCGACCCCGCCTGGTGGCCGGACGAGCTCGACGCGCTCGCCGCCGACCTCGGCGCGCACGGGCTGAGCATCACGGCGGGCTGGAGCACCCACGCCCACGAGGACCACGTGCTCTGGCACCCCGGGTTCGGGACGGCCCCGCGCTGGGCGACCCCACGGGCGGCGGCGCGTGCCGCGGCCGACCGGACCGCGCTCCTGGCAGCCCTGGGCCCCGCCTTCGACCGGCCGGACCTGCGCGCGCTCGTCGGCGCCGTCCGGGGGCTGCCCGGGGACCGCGTGCCGCAGCCGTTCGGGACGGACGGTCCCGACGAGCCGCTCCTCGTCGTGGCGCACGACGGCCACGCGCCCGGCCACGGCGCGCTGTGGGCCCCCGAGCGCGGCCTGCTCGTCGCCGGGGACGTGCTGAGCGACGTCGAGCTGCCGCTCCCGTTCGACCCCGACGACCTGGAGGCGTACCGGGCGGGCCTGGACGTCCTCGCGCCGGTGGTGGCGCGGGCGCGGGTGCTCGTCCCCGGGCACGGCACGCCGACCGACCGGCCCCTCGAGCGGCTCGACGCGGACCGCCGCTACCTGGACGCGGTCCTGGCCGGCCGGCCCGTCGACGACCCGCGCCTGGGCCGGCCGGGCATGGCGGCGGCCCACGCCCGGACCCTCGCGCTCGCCCGCGGCGGCTGACGCGCGTCCACGGCCCCGTCCGCCCCCGGGGCGGAATGCCGCCGGGCGCGGGGCGTTGCACGGGGCGTGAAGCGCATCGGGTTCCTCTCGTTCGGCCACTGGACGCCCTCGCCGTCGTCGCGGACGCGGTCCGCCGCCGACACGCTGCTGCAGTCCATCGAGCTCGCCGAGGCGGCGGAGGAGCTCGGCGTCGACGGCGCCTACTTCCGCGTCCACCACTTCGCCCGTCAGCTCGCCTCGCCCTTCCCGCTGCTCGCCGCCGCCGGGGCGCGCACGAGCCGCATCGAGCTGGGCACCGGCGTCATCGACATGCGGTACGAGAACCCGCTGCACATGGCGGAGGACGCCGGCGCCGCCGACCTCATCTCCGGCGGCCGGCTGCAGCTCGGCCTGAGCCGCGGGTCGCCCGAGCAGGTCGTCGACGGGTGGCGGTACTTCGGCTACGGGCCGGCCGAGGGGCGGACGCCCGCGGACATGGCGCGCGCCCGCACCCTCACGCTCCTGCGCGTGCTCGAGGGCGAGGGCTTCGCCGAGCCGAACCCCCGGCCGATGTTCCCCAACCCGCCCGGCCTCCTCCGTCTCGAGCCGCACTCCCCCGGGCTGCGCGAGCGCATCTGGTGGGGCGCCGGGTCCGACGCGACGGCCGTCTGGGCCGGCCGCGAGGGCATGAACCTCATGAGCTCCACGCTCAAGGACGCGGAGAGCGACGAGCCGTTCCACGTGCAGCAGCGCCGCCAGATCGAGGCGTTCCGCGCCGCCTGGCGCGGGGCCGGCCACGCGCACGAGCCCCGCGTCTCCGTCAGCCGCAGCATCGTCCCGATCACGACGGACACCGACCGCGCGCTCTTCGGGCGCGGCGGGAAGGACTCCGACCAGGTCGGCTACATCGACGGCCCGACGCCCGCCATCTTCGGGCGCGGCTACGCCGCGGAGCCGGACGTGCTCGTGCAGGAGCTGAAGGAGGACGAGGCGGTCGCGGAGGCCGACACCCTCCTCGTCACCGTCCCCAACCAGCTCGGCGTGGAGTACAACGCGCACCTGCTGGAGAGCCTCGTGCGGGACGTCGCCCCGGGCCTCGGCTGGCGGTAGCCCGGCGGCGGCGCGGGACCGGGCGGGCCGGGGTCAGCGCGGGACGGCGTCCGGGACCCGCGTCGGGGCCCGGGACGCCGGAGCGAGCCCGAGGCCGCGGGACCAGACGGCGTCGAGCGCGTGGGCGGGCAGCACGGCCTTGAGGGCCCGGATCGCCCGGGCGTCCCGCCCGACGAGCACGCGCGCACGGACCCGCCGCCGGACGAGGGCCCGCTCCACCGCCCGCGCGACCGTCTCCGGCGGCGCCGCACCCCGCCGGATCCGTGCGACGAGCTGCCGCTCCCCGGCGAAGTGCGGCGCGTAGAGCTCGCGCAGCCCCGGGTCGAGCGCCGCCTCCAGGTCGTCCAGCGTGCGGTCCATCGTGTGCCACGGGTCGGTGTCGACGACGCCCGGCTCGACGAGCCCCACCTGCACGCCGAAGGGCCCGAGCTCGACCCGCAGGCAGTCGGCGACGGCCTCCACCGCGGACTTCGAGGCGTTGTAGAGGCCGGTGAAGGGGAACGACACCAGCCCGTTGATCGACGAGACGAAGAGGATCCGCCCGCGCGCCCGCCGCAGCGCGGGCAGGACGGCCCGGGTCGCGGCCAGCGGGCCGACGAGGTTCGTGTCGAGCTGGCGGTGCATGTCCTGGGGCGAGAGCGTCTCCACGGGGCCGGCCACCGCGATCCCGACGTTGTTGACGAGTGCGTCGAGCCGGGTGGGCACGGCCGCGGCGAGGGCCGCGACGTCCTCGGCGTCGGTGACGTCGAGGCGGACGGGGGTGACGCCCTGCGCCCGGAGCGCCGCGCCCGCGGCGTCGGTGCGGACACCGCCGTGCACGTCCCACCCCCGCGCCGCGAGGTGCAGGGCGGTCGCGCGGCCGATGCCGCGGCCGGCGCCCGTGACGAGCACGGTGCGCGCCGTGCCGCCCGGGGTGCCGGCCGAGGTCCCGGCCGGGGTTGCGGGGGTGCCGGACGGGGTGCCGGACGGGCTGCCGGCCGCGGTCCTGCGCGGGGTGCTCATGGTGACCTCCTGCTCGGTGGCCCCACCAGCGTGCCGCCGGGCGCCGGGGCCGCACCGGGTAGTGCGGTACGCAGGTGGCGCTGGCTAGCATCGCGGCCATGGAGCGGCTGTGGCCGCTGGCCGGCCGGGACGCCGAGCTGCGGGCGATCGCGGCCGCGACGCGCCCGGGCGCCCCGGGGGTCGTGCTCGCCGGCCCGGCGGGCGTCGGCAAGACGCGGCTGGCGCGCGAGGCGGCCGCGGCGCTCGCCG
>NZ_RWJX01000150.1 GCF_004123805.1 Cellulomonas endophytica
GGGCTCGACGCGTCGTGGCCGCCGGCGGGGTCGAGGGCGGGACGGGCACCGGGCGATCCTGCCACGGGGCGTCGGGCGGCCACCGTCGCGGCGGGCCGTGCCGGCGGGGTCGCGGCGTGCCGGGCCGGGGTCGGCCCCGTCAGCCCGGCGTCCGCCCGGCGCCCGCGAGAGGTCCGGCGCCGCACCCGCGGCTCCCGCGGGTCCGCACCCGCCGCCCCGACTCGTTAGGCTGGCCGCCACAACGTCACAGGGTCGATGCCGGAACCGCTCGCCCCGGCAACGCCAAGGAGGCGGTCATGGTCGCGCCCACGTCCCTCGCGGTCCGCGAGGTGCTCGAGCCCGTCCTGGCACGGGCCGGGTTCGTGCTCGAGGACGCGACGGTCCGCCGGACGGGTGGCCGCAGCACGGTCGAGGTGGTGGTCGACCTCGCGGAGGACCAGCCGGGCGACCTCGACCTCGACCGCGTGGCGGAGGCGTCCCAGCTCGTCTCGGAGACGCTCGACGCGCACGCGGAGGTCCTGCCGGACCCGTACACGCTCGAGGTGAGCAGCCGCGGCGCGACCCGCCCCTTGACGCAGCGGCGGCACTGGGTGCGCAGCGTGGGCCGCACGGTGCGGCTCGAGCTCCTCGACGGCCGGACCGTCCTCGGGCTCCTGCGGGCCGTGGAGCTGCCGGCCACGCTCGTCGTCGTGCCGGAGGTCGACCGGGGCAAGGGGCGGCCGCCGAGGCCGGGCGCGCCGGTGACGGTGGCGCTGGAGGACGTGCGCACGGGACGCGTCGAGGTCGACCTGCGCGGGCTGGGCCCCGTGGCGGAGGACGAAGGCGCCGAGGACGGCACCTCGCCGCGCGGCGAGGGACAGGAGGACTGACGTGGACATCGACATGCAGGCGCTGCGGCTGCTGGAGCGCGAGCGCGAGATCAAGCTCGAGGTGCTCGTCTCCGCGATCGAGCAGGCCCTCCTCTCGGCGTACCAGCGCACGCCGTACGCCCACCCCCGGGCCCGGGTGCAGGTGGACCGCGCCACGGGCCACGTGACCGTGTGGGCGCAGGAGACCGTGCCGGCCGAGCGCGACGCCGAGGGCGTGGCGACGGGCCCCGACACCTACGGGCCGGAGTTCGACGACACCCCGGCCGGCTTCGGACGCATCGCCACCGCCACGGCGCGCCAGGTGATCGTGCAGCGGTTGCGCGACGCGGAGGACGACCAGGTCCTCGGCGCGTTCCGCGGCACGGAGGGCGAGCTGCTCGGCGGCGTCATCCAGCAGGGCCGCGACCCCCGCACGGTGCTCGTCGACGTCGGCGGCACGGAGGCGGTGCTGCCCGCGCACGAGCAGGTGCCCACGGAGCGCTACGTGCACGGCGAGCGTCTGCGCGCCCTCGTCGTCGAGGTCGCGCGCGGGCCCCGCGGGGCGCAGGTGACGCTCTCGCGCACCCACCCGATGCTCGTGCGCAAGCTCTTCGCGCTCGAGGTCCCCGAGGTCGCCGACGGCACCGTCGAGATCACGGCCCTCGCCCGCGAGGCCGGGCACCGCACGAAGATGGCGGTGCGTGCGAACGTCGCCGGCGTCAACGCCAAGGGCGCGTGCATCGGCCCCATGGGCGGCCGGGTGCGCGCCGTGATGTCCGAGCTCCAGGGCGAGAAGATCGACATCGTCGACCACTCCGACGACCCGGCGCAGATGGTGGCCCACGCGCTGTCGCCGGCCCGGGTGCTGTCCGTGACGGTGGTCGACGAGGCCACCCGCTCGGCCAGGGTCGTGGTGCCCGACTACCAGCTCTCGCTCGCCATCGGCAAGGAGGGGCAGAACGCCCGCCTCGCCGCCAAGCTCACGGGCTGGCGCATCGACATCCGCTCCGACGCCGCGCCGGACGGCCCGACGGACGGCCCCGGGAACGGCTCCGCGGCGGCCGGGGGTGCGCCGTCGGGCCCGGCCGCGGGCGGCCGGCCGGCGGGCCCCGGGGCCTCGTGACCCGCGGCGGGGCCGGGCGCGGTAGACTGACCCCGACCGGGCCTGGCGCCCGGCTCCCCGCACCCCCCGCCCCCGAGCACGCAGCGCCCTCAGCGCTGCCCGCACCGGGACCGCGGCGGACGTGCATCGGGTGCCGGGCGGTCGCGGAACGGTCGGCCCTGCTGAGGGTCGTCGCCCCCGAGCGGGGCGCGGACGGCACGCCGGTCGCGCTCGTGCTCGACGAGCGGCGCCGGATGCCGGGCCGAGGGGCGTGGTTGCACCCCGACCCGGACTGCCTCGAGCCGGCCCTGCGCCGGCGGGCGTTCGTCCGGGCCCTGCGTCTGCGGGGCCCGGTGGACGCCGCGGCGCTCCGGTCACGGCTCCTCGGGGCCGTGCGGCCCGACGGGTCCCCCCGGGACGCGACGCAGCAGGACCAGCAGGACCAGCACGGCACCACGCAGGACCGCACGCAGCAGCACGGCGCCGCCGGGGACCGCCCGGACGGCGACGCACGACAGGGGAAGCGGGTCGAGACGCCGATGGCCGCCCGATGAGCACGCACCGATGAGTGCGCGATGAGCACCCAGCACTAACAGCGGTCCTCCCTGCCCGGGCGGACCAGGACAGGAGAGATGTGGCCAAGGTCCGCGTCTACGAGCTCGCCAAGGAGCTCGGAGTCGACAGCAAGACCCTCATGACGAAGCTGGGGGAGCTCGGCGAGTTCGTCCGCTCGGCGTCCTCGACGATCGAGCCCCCGGTGGTCCGCAAGCTGCGGGACACCTACCCGGCCGGAGGCGGCGCCGCCGCCGGCCGTGCCCCGGCGCGCCCCGCGCCGGCCGCCCGCCCCGCGACGCCGGCCCCGGCC
>NZ_RWJX01000151.1 GCF_004123805.1 Cellulomonas endophytica
CCGGCGACGACCGCGAAGCCCTTGCCGGCCTCCCCGGCGCGCGCGGCCTCGATCGTGGCGTTGAGGGCCAGCAGGTTCGTCTGCTCGGCGATCTGCGTGATGGTGCGCACGACGACGCCGATCTCCTGGCTCGAGACGCCCAGGCGGGACACCTGGTCGTTCGTCGTCGCGGCGACGGCCGTGGCCTGCGCCGCCACCTCGGCCGCGGCGGAGGCGTTCTGCGCGATCTCGCGGATGCTGGCGCCCATCTGCTCGGCACCGGCGGCGACGACCTGCACGTTGCGGGACACGCCGTCAGCGGTGGCGGACACGACGTCGGCGCGCTGGCTCGTCTCGTGGGTGGCGCCGGCGGCGCGGGCGTTGGCCGCCGTGAGCCGCTCGGCCGAGTGGCCCACGCCCTCGGCGGTGCGCACCACGGCGGCGAACGTCTCGCGCAGGGACGCCTGCGCCTGGACGAGGGCGCGGGACATGCGGCCGGCCTCGTCCTCGTCGACGACCTCGACGTCCCCCGTGAGGTCGCCCTGCGCCATGCCGGCCAGCGTGCGCTCGACCCCGGCCATCGCCCGGGTGACGCGACGGGTGACCGCCAGCGCGAGCGAGCAGGACACGGCCGCCCCGACGAGGAACGCGACGAGGAGCGCCGCGATCGTGCGGTTCACCTCGGCCCGGCTCGCCGTGAGGATGGCCTCGACCTCCGCGTCGACCTGCCCCTGGGACAGGGCGAGCGCGCGGCCGGCCCACTCGGGGTCGGCGGCGACGTCGGCGGCGACGGCCGCCTCGAAGCCGGCCGCGTCGCCCGCCTCCGCAAGCGGCAGGAGCGCCGCGTCGCGGTAGGCCGTCCAGGCGTCCCAGCGGGTGGTGAAGTCCTCCCACTGGGGCGTGTCCGACTGGGGGAAGCCGCTGATCGTGGCGACCTGGCGGTCCACGTCCTCGTCGAGCCAGGCGACCGTCTCGAGGAGCTGCTGCCGCGGGGCGCCGGCGTCGGCCACGACGGCCTGGCGCAGCGCGAGGTGGCTGCGCGCCTGGTCGGAGCGCAGCTCGGCCATGGCCGTCTGCAGCTGCGACGTCAGCGCGGACATCTCCTCCAGGTGCACGCCGGCGCGCCAGAGGGCGAGGGCGCCCGTCCCGCCGACCGCCGTGAAGGCGACGAGCAGGAGCAGCACGGCGCTGCCGAACTTCACGCCGACGGGGCGGTCCCAGAACCAGCGCCCGCGGCGCGCCGTGCCCGTGGCCGGGGTGGCGTCGGTCGGGGCGGCCGGGCCGCGGGGGGTGGACGAGGTGCTCCGGGTGCCGGTCGTGCCGGCGCTGTCGCGGCTCACGCCCCGACCTCCTCTGCCGTGTAGTAGCCGCCGTCGACGAGGACCGCGCGCAGGTTCGTCGCCGTCACGAGCTGCGGGCGCAGCAGGTAGGCGGGGACGACCATGGAGCCGTTGTCGTAGGAGGTGGTGTCGTTGACCTCGGGGGTGCCGTCCGCGAGCAGGTCGCGCGTCATCTGGACGGCGACCTCCGCGAGCACGCGCGTGTCCTTGTAGACGGTGGAGTACTGCCCGCCGTCGACGATGCTCACGGCGGAGTCGACCTCGGCGTCCTGGCCCGTGACGACCGGGACCTCGTCCTGGACGGCGGCGACCTCGGCCAGCAGGGCGCGGGAGATGCCGTCGTAGGGCGAGAGGATCCCGTCGAGGCGACGGCCCTCGCCGTAGAGCGGCGCGAGCTGCGTGGCGAACCGCTCGGCGGCGGTCTCCCCGCTCCACTTCGGCGTGGCGGCGGCCTCGAAGGTCGTCTGGCCGGACGGGACCACGAGCGTGCCGGCGTCGAGGTGCGGGCCGAGCACCTCCATCGCGCCCTGCCAGAAGACCGTGGCGTTGTTGTCGTCCGGCGACCCGGCGAACAGCTCGACGACGAACGGCCCGGTCGCACCCGTGGGCGCCCCGGCCGCGTCGAGCACCCCGAGGCCCTGGAGCAGCGACGTCGCCTGCTGGACGCCCACGGCGTGGTTGTCGAAGGACGCGTAGGCGCTCACGGCCGTGGTGTCGCGGATGAGGCGGTCGTAGGCGACGACGTCGACGCCCGCGTCGTGGGCCCGCTCGAGCACGTCGGCGAGGACGGTGCCGTCGACGGCGCCGACGACGAGGGCGTCGGCCCCCGCGTCGAGCATCGCGGCGATCTGGTCGGCCTGGTCCTCCGCGACGTCCTCGGCGTAGCGCAGGTCGACGCGGTACCCGAGGGAGCTGAGCTGGGCCTCGAGGTTGTCGCCGTCGGCGATCCACCGGTCGGACGTGGTGGTCGGCATCGCGATCCCGACGAGGGGCGCGGGCTCCGACCCGTCGAGGAGGCCGCCGACCGACGAGCAGCCGGTGAGGGCGAGGGGGCCGAGGGCGAGGAGCGCGGCGGCGCGGCGCCCGCGGTGCCGGCGGGCCGGCCGGTGGGGTGCCGCCGGCTGCGGGCGGGACGTGTGCACGGTGGGGCCTCTCCTGCCGGGGACCGTCCCCGACAGGCCACCCATCGGCGGGGTCCCCCGCACGCTTGAGGCGTCGCGGGGCACAGGTCGGCCGCCCGCCCCGGTCGGTGCCCCCGCGGCGGCGGTCCTCGTCGGGCGGCACAGGACCTCGGTCTCGGGCCGGGGCCCGTCCGGGAACCGGACGGGGCCTGGGGACGGCCCTGCGGCGCCCGTGCGACGGCGCGCCGAGCGCGGGTCAGGCGGTGCGGTGGTCCCCGTCCGTGCCGTCCGTGCCGTCCGTGCCGTCCGTGCCGTCCG
>NZ_RWJX01000152.1 GCF_004123805.1 Cellulomonas endophytica
CCGATCTCCGGGCCGTCCGCCGGCGCCCCGGGGCCGGTGGCGCCCTGGCTGTCGGACCCGGTGCGGCCCCTGCCCGGCCACGCGCTGCGTGGGGACCTGCGCCGCCCGCGGGTGCCGCGGCGGGCCGTGCTCGGCTCGCTCGCGGGGGCCGGCGCGCTGGCCGCGGCGCTGTTCGCGCTCGGGGCCCGGCCCGCCGTCGTCCCCGGCGACCACCCCGGGGAGGCGCTGGACCTGCTCGCGCAGGTGCCGGGCACGACGACGGCCGCCGCGCTGCGGACGGGCGCCGCGGCCGACCTCGTCGGGCCGGGCGCCGTGGAGACCGCGGACGAGGCGCAGGCCGGCGTCCTCGAGGTCGGCGCCTGGCTGCGCGACCACGACTGGGCCTTCCCGGAGACCCTCCCCGCGGGCTGGGTCGTGACGCGCTGGGCGTGGGTCGCGGACGGCGACGCCCTCGAGGTCGACCTCGAGGGCCCCTCCGGCACGCCCGTCGTCCTGACGGAGCAGCAGGGCCGGCTCGACCTCAGCGCCCTCGAGGGTGCGCCTCTGGCGGACGTCGGGGGCCGGGACGTCCACGTCCTGGCGAGCGCGCCCTGGCACGGCGTGTGGCAGTCCGGCGACTGCGTCGTGCAGGTGCTGGCGCCCACGGAGGCGGACGCCGCCGCGCTCGTGGCCGCCATCCCGGCCGCGGCGTACGACGACGGGCTCGCCGCGCGGCTCGACCGCGGCTGGGGCACCGTCACCGCCGCGCTGGAGCGCCCGTGACCCCCGACGACCGGCCGCCGGCCGCCGCGGGCTTCGCGCCGCCGCACGTGCCCGCCCGCCCCGCCCCGCCCGCCGTGCCGGTCCCGCCCGCCGTGCCGGTCCCGCCCGCCGTGCCGGTCCCGCCCGACGTGCCGGTCGCGGGCACGGACCCGGCCGGGCACGACACGCCCCCGCTGGACGTCCTGGCGGTCCTCGCCACCGCCCCGGGGCGCGCGACGCGGACCGGCCGGCCCGGCGCCGACGCCGTCGACGTGTGGCCCTCGCCCACGCTGCGGCGTGCGGACGGTGCCGCTCGCCCCGACGGCCCGTCCAGCCCGGCCGACGAGGGCACGGCCGACGAGGGCCCGGGCGACGAGCGCACGGCCGACGAGGGCCCGGGCGCCCCCGGCGGTGGCGGGACGCCCGCCGACGTGCCCCTCCTGCGGGTGCGGGGCCGGGGTCGCCGGCGCCGGCGGGTGCCGCTGGCGGCGTTCGTCGTGGGGCTCCTCGTCGCGCTGCTCGCCGGCGCGGCGGGCGGGGTGCTCGCGCAGCGCCTGGGGCCGGAGGCGCGGCCGGCCGACGCGGCCCTGCCGGTGTCCCGGACGGCGGCCGACCCCGTGGACCGCAGCCGCGACCCGGGCTCCGTCGCGGGGATCGCCGCCACGGTGCTGCCCAGCGTCGTCTCCCTCCAGGTCCGCACGGCCCAGGGCACCGCGACGGGCTCCGGCTTCGTGCTGCGCCAGGACGGCTACGTGCTGACGAACAACCACGTCGTCGCGGGCGCGGACGACGGGCCCGGCGCCATCGTCGTCGTCCTGGCGGACGGGTCCCACGAGGACGCCGCGCTCGTGGGCGCCACGACGGAGTACGACCTCGCCGTGGTGCGGATCGACGTGCAGGGCCTCGTGCCGCTCGCGCTCGGGGACTCGGACGCGGTCGCGGTGGGCGACCCCGTGGTGGCCGTCGGCGCGCCGCTGGGCCTGGAGGGCACGGTGACGACCGGCATCGTCAGCGCCCGCGACCGGCCCGTCACGGCCGGCACCACGGAGGCGGCCTTCATCAACGCCCTCCAGACGGACGCCGCCATCAACCCGGGCAACTCCGGCGGGCCCCTCGTCGACGCGGCCGGCGAGGTCATCGGCGTCAACACCGCGATCGCGCAGGCGGCGGGCGGCGGCGGCGGGGCGACGGGCAGCATCGGGCTGGGCTTCGCCATCCCCTCGAACCAGGCGCGCCGCACGGCCGAGCAGCTCATCGAGACCGGCCGGGCCACCTACCCGCTCCTCGGGGTCCTGCTCGACCAGACCTACGAGGGCGAGGGCGTCCGCGTCGCGACCGGCCCCGCGGAGGACGGCACCCCGCCCGTCACCCCGGACGGCCCCGCGGAGCGCGCCGGCGTGCGCCCGGGCGACGTGATCCTCGCGCTCGACGGCCGCCCGCTGACGGAGCCCGACGAGCTCGTCGTCGGTGTCCGTGCCCGTACGCCGGGGGAGGGCGTCGTCCTGCGGGTGCGGACCGGGGAGGAGGAGCGGGACGTGCGCGTCGTCCTCTCCGAGTCCGGCAGCCGGCCCTGAGCCGACGGGTAGCCTGACGCCGTGTTCGACATCAACGGGGGCGAGTGGCTCGTGCTCCTCCTCGTCGCCGTGGTCGTCATCGGCCCCGAGCGCCTGCCCGCCTTCGCGGAGCAGCTCGCCGGGTGGGTGCGCGGGGCGCGGCGGTTCCTCCGGGACGCGAAGCAGCGGGTCGACGAGGAGCTCGGCGAGGAGGCCCGCGACATCGACTGGGCCTCCCTCGACCCGCGGCAGTACGACCCCCGGCGCATCGTGCGCGAGGCCCTGCTCGAGGACCTGCCGGCGCGCCCCTCGCCGACGAACCCCCGCGGCGGTGGCGTGTCCCGCGCGGCGGCCGGGGCCACCGCGGCCGCCGCCGGGGCCGCGGCCGGGGGCACCCCGGCCGGGACCCCCGGCGGTGCGACGACGACCGGCCCGCGGTCGTCCGCCCG
>NZ_RWJX01000153.1 GCF_004123805.1 Cellulomonas endophytica
GAGGGCGCGGTGCCCCTCGTCGCCCTCCCCGCCGACCGGGGCCGCCCCGGGGCGGCGCAGCCCGGCGGCGAGTGCCAGCAGCTCGGCCCGCAGGTCCTCGGCCTCGCCCTCCCGCAGGAACGCGAGCGACACCGCGGACCCCGAGCCCCCGGCGACGTCGAGCTTGAGCTCCGCGAGCCCGAAGAGCCGGGCGAGGAGCGGCTGCACGAGGTCGACGGCCTGGAGGCGGTCGAGCCGCGCGAGCCGCTGCTGGCGGAAGAGGACGCCGGAGCGCAGGTGCACGGCCTCGTCCGTGACGGCGAACCGCGTCATGCGCCACGCGACCGCCGAGGACGCCACCCCGACCAGCGCGACGAGCACGAGGACGCCCAGCGCCACGAGCCACACCCGGCCGCCGAGCGCGCGCACGAGCTCCGCGAGCTGGTCGACCTGGAAGACGCCGACCGCGAGCAGCCCGACGACGACCCGCCACCCGCGCACGACGGGCGTGACCGGGTGCATGCGCCGCCAGGCGTAGCCGTCCTCGCCGGTGCGCTCGGGCGTGACGGGGACGGGCGTGGGGGCCTCCGTCACAGCCCCGCCAGCCGGGCCTCGCCGCGGCCCGCGAGGCGGTCGCGCAGCCGCGCCGCCTCGGCCGGGGGCAGGCCGTCGATGGACGCGTCCGTCCCCACCGACGCCGTGTGCAGCTGGACGGACGCGATGCCGAAGCGGCGCGCCAGGGGTCCGGCGCTCACGTCGACGTACTGCATGCGGCCGTACGGGACGACGACGAGCGACCGGAAGAGGATGCCGCGCCGGATGAGCAGGTCGTCCTCGCGCTCGGCGTACTGCAGCGCGGCCACCTGCCGTCCGACGAGCAGCGCCGGCCAGAGCCCGAGGACGAGCAGCCCCGCCGGCAGCACCCAGGCCCACGTCCGCTCCACGAGCAGCGCGACGCCGACGAGCACGACGAGCGGCACGGCGAGGCCGATGGCCAGGGCCGTGAGACGGGCGGCGGCCAGGCGCGGCGACACGGGCGTCCACCGCACCCCCGCCGGGTCGAAGGGCCCGCCGGGGACCCCCGTCACGGGTGCGTCGGCGACGTCCTCGGTGCTCATGCCGCCATCCTCGCACCGGCGCCCCCGCCCCCGGGCCCGGATCCACCCGGCCCCGGCGGGTCCCGACGGGCGCCCCTCAGGCGGCGGGCGGCGGGTCGGGCAGCGGGGCGACCGCGCCGACCCCGCGGCCGCCGCCCTCGTCGTCCTCCGGGGGCGGGACGCGGCACCAGCGCTCCGCGAGCAGCCCGGCGACGACGAGCAGCAGCGCCGCGCCGGCCGCTCCCCCGGCCGACGCCGCCCGGTCCGCGTTGTCCCCGCGGCCCGGCTCGGCGAGCGCCCGCAGCGCCTGGCCCCCGTACCAGCCGAGCAGCAGCGCGCCCGACCACGCCGCGGCGCGGGCCAGCACGAGGGTGCGCGCCGCCCGCAGGCCGGACAGCGTCGGCCGGTGGCCCTGCACGTACTGGCGCACCTGCCACCCCTGCACCCCGACGACGCCCGCGAGCACCGTCTCGACGAGCGCCACCACCCACGGCACCGGCGGCAGCAGCCCGCCCCGGCCCTCGATCCCCCGGACGACGAACCACGTGAGCAGCCCCACGCCCAGCGCCGTGGCGGCCAGGGCGCGCCGTCGGGTCCGCCCCATCACCGGCGGCACCTCCCCCGCGGCCGGACCGGGGCCGGCGGCCGGAGGGAGGCGGCGGAGGCGGTGGTCGTCGCGGTCACGGCCCGGGCACCGGCGGCTCGGGGGCCGCGCCACGGCGGTCGGCGACGGGCGCCGTCAGCCAGTCCAGCGCCAGCCAGCGCACGCCGGCGCGGTCCGGGGCGGTTGCGGCCAGCGCGGGTACCGGGCCCCCGCCGAGCCCGGGCAGGTCGGCGCGGGGGTCGACCTGGGCCCAGGGCGCGAGGACGAACGCCCGCTCGTGGGCGCGCGGGTGCGGCAGCTCGAGGTCGTCGGCGGCTGCGACGAGCCGGCCGTAGGTGACGATGTCCACGTCGAGCGTGCGCGGGCCCCACCGCTCGAGGCGCACGCGCCCGTGCGCGGCCTCCACGCCCTGCGTCGCGCGCAGGAGCTCGCGCGGCGCGAGCGTGGTGCGGGCGAGCAGCACCGCGTTGAGGTAGTCGGGCTGGTCCGGCCCGCCGACCGCCGCGGTGCGCGCCAGCGGCGAGACCTCGAGGACCTCCAGGCCGGGGACCGCGTCGAGGTCGCCGACGGCCCGTCGCAGGGTCTCCTGCGCGGCGCCGAGGTTCGCGCCGATCGCCAGCACCACGGGCACGGGCTCCGACGGGGGCTCGTCGAGCGCGTCCCGGACGAGCTCCCCGTCCGCGGCGACGCCGTGCGCGAGGCCGGAGCCGTCCGTCGGGTGGGCGACGGGGTGCAGGTCGGCGGCCTCCACGGGCACGGGCGGCGGCGCGACGAGGGTCGGCGCGGGCGCTCCTGGACCGCCCGGGGCCGCGCCGGCGCCCGCCGCCGCACCCGTGGTGGCGCCCGCCGCCGCACCCGTGGTGGCGCCCGCCGCCGCACCCGT
>NZ_RWJX01000154.1 GCF_004123805.1 Cellulomonas endophytica
GTGGTGGCGCCCGCCGCCGCACCCGTGGTGGCGCCGGCCGCGGCACCCGTGGCGGCGGCGGCGGCAGCGGCCGCCCCGAGGACCGGGGGCGGGTCGGCCGGGGCCGCGGCGGGCGCGTCGCCGGCCCGCACCTCGTCGAGCTCCTCGGCGGGGCTGCCGGTCGAGGCCTGGTCCGTGGCCACCGGCGCCGGGACGACCGGCACGCGCACCCGGTCGCGGCGGACGAGCACCGCGACGTCCCCGAACGGGACCGTGATGGGCGCCGACGGCTTGTGCAGCGCGACGTCGACCGTGTGCACCGCCGGGTGCTCGAGGGCCACCGCCGCCAGGCGCTCGGCCACCGTCTCGATGAGGTCCGCGGGCGAGCCCTGGAGCACGGCGTGGACGGCCTCGGCGAGGACGCCGTAGTGCACGGTGGCGGCGAGCGCGTCGCCGGCGGCGGCCGGGCGCAGGTCGAGGTGGACGACGACGTCCGCGACGAAGGCCTGCCCGTCGCGGCGCTCGTGCGCGAACACGCCGTGGTGGCCCGTGGCGGTGACGCCGAGGAGCCGCACCTGGTCGAGGGGGCGCCCGTCGTCGCCGAGCACGGGTCCGAGCGCGAGCGTGGCGTCCGTCGGCACGGGGCGCTGGCTCACCGGGCACCCCCCGGGGCGACGAGGTCGGCCGCGGCCGCGCCGGCCGGCGCGGCCGCCCGGGTCCAGGCGGCGGCCACGCGGACGGCGTCGGCGCTGGCCCGGACGGCGTGCACCCGCACGCACCACGCGCCGGCGGCGGCGGCGAGCGCCGTCACGGCGGCGGTGGCGGCGTCCCGGTGGAGCGGCGGCGCCGGCTCCCCGTCCGGGCCCGCCAGCAGGTGCCCGAGGAAGCGCTTGCGGCTCGCGCCGACGAGCACGGGCAGCCCGTCGGCGACGAGGGCCGGCAGGGCGGCCAGCAGGGGCCAGTTGCTCGCCCCCGACTTGGCGAAGCCGAGGCCGGGGTCGAGGACGAGCTGCTCGCGCCGCACCCCCGCGGCCTCGAGGGCGGCGACGCGGGCGCCGAGCTCCCGGCGCACGTCGGCCACCACGTCGTCGTAGCGGTCGCGCGCGTCCATGACGTCGGCGTGGCCGCGCCAGTGCATGACGACGAAGGGCACCCCGGTGGCGGCGACGACCTCCGCCATCGCGGGGTCCGCCAGCCCGCCCGACACGTCGTTCACCAGGAGCGCGCCGCGCTCCACCGCGGCCCGCGCGACGCCCGCCCGGGTGGTGTCGACGGAGACCGCGGCCCCCCGGGCGACGAGCGCCTCCACGACGGGCAGCACGCGGGCCCGCTCCTCCGCCTCGGGCACGCGCGACGCCCCCGGACGGGTCGACTCGCCCCCGACGTCGAGGAGGTCGGCGCCCTCGTCGAGCAGCCGCAGCCCGTGGCCCACGGCCTCCTCCGGGCGCAGCCACAGCCCGCCGTCCGAGAAGGAGTCGGGGGTGACGTTGACGACGCCCAGGACGAGCGTGCGACCGGGCGCCCGCAGCGCGGGGGGCAGCGGCGCCGGGCCGGTGGGGGCGGGGTCGGCGGTCACGGGACGAGACTAGGCCGCGGGACGGCCGGGCCGGGAGCGGTCGGGCCGGGGGCGGCGGGCCGGGGCGTCAGCGGCCCGCGACGAGGCTCATGGCCTCGGCCCGGGTCGCCGGCTCGCGCATCTGCCCGCGCACCGCGGAGGTCACCGTGCGCGACCCCGGCTTGCGGACGCCGCGCATGGACATGCACAGGTGCTCGCACTCGACCACGACGAGCACCCCGCGCGGGTCGAGGATGTCGACGAGGGCGTCGGCGACCTGCGCCGTCAGACGCTCCTGCACCTGGGGGCGGCGGGCGTAGACGTCGACGAGGCGCGCGAGCTTCGACAGGCCCGTGACGCGGCCGTCGTCGCCGGGGATGTAGCCCACGTGCGCGACGCCGTGGAAGGGGACGAGGTGGTGCTCGCAGGTGGAGTACACCTCGATGTCGCGCACGAGCACCATCTCCTGGTGCCCGAGGTCGAACGTGGTGCTCAGCGCCTCGCGCGGGTCCATGAAGAGGCCGGCGAAGACCTCGCGGTAGGCGCGGGCCACCCGGGCCGGCGTGTCGCGCAGGCCCTCGCGGTCGGGGTCCTCCCCCACCGCCGCGAGGAGCTCGCGCACGGCGGCCTCGGCGCGGGCCGCGTCGTAGGTGCCGGTGGCGCGCCCGGCGGCGACGAGCGGCGAGATCGCGACCGAGGCGGTGCTCCGCGCCGGGTCGGCGCCGGTCCCGTCGAGCGCGCGGGCCCGCGCCGCGGCGGCCCTGTCGGGAGCGGCACCCGCCCTGACGGCGGAGCGGTGGTCGGTGCTCTCGTGGCTCACGGCGGGCCCTCCAGCGGGCG
>NZ_RWJX01000155.1 GCF_004123805.1 Cellulomonas endophytica
GGCGGCCGCGGCGCTCGCCGCCGGACCGGGGCGGCGTCGCGGGCCGGTCGTCTGGGCCCTCGCCGGCCGGGCAGCCCGCCCGTTCCCGCTCGGCGCCTTCGCCGGGCTGCGGGCCGGCCCCCGTGCGGGTCCCGCCGCCACCGCCCTCGGGCCGACGCCCGCGGAGCCGTCGGACGCCCCCGGGGAGCCGTCGGACGCGCCCTCCGCCGTGGACCGGGTCCTGGGCGACGTCGTCGCGCGCGGTGCGGGCCTGCTCGTCGTGGACGACGCGCACCTGCTCGACGAGCTCTCGGCACTGGTGGTGCACCGTGCCGTCGTCCGCGGGGCGCTGCCGGTCGTCGTGACGCTGCGCAGCGACGAGCCCGCCCCCGACGCGGTGACCGCCCTGTGGAAGGACGACCTCCTGCCGCGGTGGGACCTGGCGCCGCTGGACCGCGCGGCGACCGTGCGTCTGGTCACCGAGGTGCTCGGCGGCCCCGTGGAGTCGCGGACGGGGCAGCGGCTGTGGGCCCTCACCGAGGGCGTCCCGCTCTACCTGCGCCACCTCCTCGCCGGTGAGGTGGCGGCCGGGCGCCTCGGCCCGGCCGGCGGCCTCTGGTCCTGGGCCGGCGACCCGCACCTCACCCCGGGGCTCGTCGCGCTCCTCGAGCGGGAGGTGGGGGCCCTCGAGGAGCCCGTGCGGGACGTGCTCGACCTGGTGACCCTCGCCGAGCCGCTCGCCCTCGACGCGCTGCTGCACCTCGCCACGCCCGCGGCGGCGGAGGAGGCCGAGCGGCGCGGGCTCGTCGTGGCGGCGGAGGACGGCGACGGCGCCCGGGTCCGCCTCGGCCACCCCCTGTACGGCGAGGTCCGGCGTGCGGCGATGGGAGAGGTGCGGGCGCGGCGCCTGCGCGGCCTGCTCGTCGACGCGCCGGGGGCGGCGCCGGACGCCCTGCGGCGGGCCGTCCTCGCGCTCGGCTCGGACCGCGACCCGGGACCCGACCTCCTGCTGGCGGGTGCGCGGGAGGCCCTGGACCTGCACGACCTGCCGACGGCCGAGCGGCTGGCCCGTGCCGCGGCGCGGTCGGGCCGGTGGGACGCGCGCCTGCTGCACGCCGGGACGCTGTCGTGGCTGACCCGCGGCGAGGAGGCGGAGGCGGTGCTGCGCGACCTCGAGCCCGTCGTCCCCGAGGGCCGTCCGCGCGCCCTGGTGCGCGGTCACCGTGCCGGCAACCTCCTGTGGACGTTGCGGCGCGCGGACGCGGCGCAGGCGGTGCTGGCGGAGGCGCTGCACCAGCAGCCCCCCGGGACCGGCCGCGTGCTCCTCGAGGCCCTGGGGGCCGCCGTCGCCGCCGCGCTCGGGGACGCGCCGGGGGCCCTCGCCCGGGGTCGGGCGCTGCTCACGCGCGACCTCGCCGACGACGACCTGGCGCTCGTGCTGGTCCTGGCCGCCGTGGCCGCCGGCGCCGCCGTCACCGGCCGCACGGACCTGCTCGACGAGGTCGCCCGCGGCCGGCACGCCCCCCGCTCGCCGGACGCCGTCCCCGTGTTCGGGCTCGCCGACTGGGTGCTGCTCGGCTACCGCCTGGCCGGCGACCCCGCCGCCGGCGACGCGGCGACGCGGCGGCTGCGCCGGTCGTCCGCCGACCTGCCCGGCCCGGCGCGCGCGATGGGGCTCGTGCTCGACGGCCACGCCGCGCTCGCCGCCGGCCGTGTGCGCGAGGCCCTCGTCCCGCTGCGGGAGGGGTGGGCGCTGCTCGGCCCCTCGCGGCACGAGTTCCGCTTCCGCTGCCGGCCCCTGCTGGCGACGGCCCACGCGCTGGCCGGGGAGGCCGGGATCGCGCGGGCCCTGCTCGTCGGGGCCGACGAGGACCGGCACCCGGCCTACGTCCTCGACGCGCCCGACGACGCGCTGGCGCTCGCGTGGGTCGCCGCCGCCGAGGGCTCGTCGACGCAGGCCGTGCGGCTCGCCGAGGACGCCGCCGACCTCGCCCGGCGGCAGCGCTCGCCCGCCTTCGAGGTCCTCGCCCGGCAGACCGCCGTCCAGCTCGGCGGGGCCGCCGCGGCGCTCCCGCGGCTCGGGGTGCTGACCGGCGAGGTGGGCGGCGTGCGCGCCGGGCTGGCGCGCGACCACGCGCGGGCGGCGGCGGACGAGGACGCGGACGGCCTGCTCGCCGCCGCCGCGGCGTGGGAGGCCGCCGGCGACCTCGTGGCCGCGGGTGACGCGGCCGCGCAGGCCGCGACG
>NZ_RWJX01000156.1 GCF_004123805.1 Cellulomonas endophytica
GAGCCGCCGCAGCCGGCCCGTCGCCGCGGCCCGGCGGGCGTCGTGGGCACCGGTCGGCGGGCGCCGGCCCCGCCCGGCGGCCGTCCCGGCCGACACCCGGACGGCGAGCACGGGGGCGGCGAGGACGGCGACGAGCACGACGGCGGCGACGGCCGGTGCCGTCGCCCCGGGGAGGAGCGCGGGGTCGGCGGCCGGGGCGGTGGCGCCACCGGTCGTCCCTCCGCCGGGGGCCGGGCCGACGAGCCGCGCGGCGAGCACCCCGGTGGCGGCGGCGAGCACCGTGACGACGAGCTGCTCGAGACCGGTCTCGACGGCGACGCCGGGCAGGGAGCCGCCGCGGCGGCGGCGCTGGGCGAGGCCGGGGGCACGGCGGCGCACGAGCACGTCCGCGACGAGCACCAGCACGAGCGCCGCACCGGTGGCGAGGCCCGCCCCGAGCAGCGCGGCCTGCGCGCCCGCGGCCCGGGTCGCGCCGGCGGCCGCGTCGAGGACCGCGCCCAGCCGCGTCGTCACGACGGGTGTCGGCCCGCCCGGGACGAGGGCCGCCGGCGACGCCTCGAGGCCGGCCAGGGCGCGCCGCACGGCGGGGCCGGTGGCCGCCGTCAGGGCCTCCCCGCGGACCGGGAGGGTGACCGTCCGGACCGGGCTGTCGGGCGGCAGCGCGGACCGGGCGGCGGGGAGGGCGGCCGCGGGCACGAGGGCGCCCACCTCCGTGCGCAGGGTCGGTCCCCGGCCCGCGGTGACCGGGGCGAGGACGCCCGGGACGCGCGTCCAGCGCGGGTCGTCCGGGTCGACGGCGACGAACAGCCCGGTGACGAGGACCTCCACCGGTGACCCCCGCTGCGTCAGGGTGAGGCGGTCCCCGGGCCCGACGCCGAGGAGGGCCGCGACGGGCTCGGCCAGGCCGACCGGTGCGGGTACGGGTGCGGGTACGGGTACGGGTGCGGGTACGGGTGCGGCTGCGGCTGCGGGTGCGGGTGCGGGTGACTGTGCGGCGCCCGGGGGGCCGCCCGCCGTCCAGCTGACGGCCGGCTCCCCGCCCGACGCGTCGCGCAGGTGCACGAGCCGCAGGCCCGTGCCCGCGGCGACGGACCCCCCGGGGGGCACGTCGAGCCGCGCGGAGGCGACGGCCACGTCGGGGGTGCCGAGCACGGCGTCGAGGGCCGCCGGCAGCGCGCCCACGAGGCGCTCGGTGAGCACGTCGAGCTCGACCACGGAGCCGGGGTCGGGGGCGCGCGAGCCGTCCGGGTCCTCCGGCCACGTCGCCGTGACGGCGACGTGCCCGGCGCCCGGCTCCTGCGCCACGGCGGCGCGGACGGCGGCGTCGGCCGTGCGGGCGAGCGCGCCCGGCACGAGCACGAGCAGGGCGACCACCAGCGCGACGACGACGGCGCCGAGGAGCACCGGTCCGCGGTCGGCCACGGCGCGGCGCGCGGCCAGGCGGGGGTCGACGTCGAGGCGCGCCGCGCTCACCCCCCGCCCTCCCCGCCGAGGTCGGCGGTGCTCGCGGTGCGGGCCGCCCGGAGCGCCACGGGCAGCACGACGAGGAGCGGCAGCACGACCAGGGCGAGCAGCAGGGGCGCCTCGACCGCCCAGGGCCAGACGACCCGCGCCGGCGGCACCGCCGGCGCCCCGCCCATCCCGGGGGCCAGCGCCGGGGCCGTCACGCGCGCGGCCGCGGCGCCGACGAGCGCACCGGCGGCGACGGCGACCGTGCCGGCCACGGCCTGCCCCAGACCGAGCACCCGCACCACCGCCCGCCGGGGCACGCCCATCCCCGCGAGCCGGGCGGTCTCCGCGCGGCGGTCCTCCGTCGCCGCGACGGCGGCCAGCCCCGTGCCGACGGCCACGAGCACGACCGACCCCGCGGCCAGCACCGCGAGGACGAGGGGCACGAGGACCGCCTGCGGGCCGCCCGTGGCCTCGGCGACGGCCCCGGTCCGGGTCCGGGCCGGCGGCAGCCCGGCGGCGGCGGCCCGGTCGCCGGCGCCGGCGGCGGCACCGTCGGTCGCGACCCCCCACCAGGCGGT
>NZ_RWJX01000157.1 GCF_004123805.1 Cellulomonas endophytica
CCGCCGCCAGGACGAGGCCGGCGCCCGCGAGCGCCGCGGCGAGGCCGACCCGGCCCAGGCGCGCGCCCG
The DNA here is from genome assembly GCF_004123805.1 of Cellulomonas endophytica. GTDB lineage: Bacteria > Actinomycetota > Actinomycetes > Actinomycetales > Cellulomonadaceae > Cellulomonas > Cellulomonas endophytica. Next base: position 70 of record NZ_RWJX01000157.1, read on the forward strand.
CGCCGTCCGCGAACCCGGCGTCGAGCACCGCGACGACGGCCGCGGACGCGCCGGCCGCGACGAGCGGCAGCCGCAGCGCCGGCGGCCGCAGCAGCCCGCGCCGGTCGACGGGCAGCCCGAGCCACCACGTGGCCTCGGCGCCGCCGAGCCCCACGGGCCCGAGCCGCCCCGCCAGCGACACGAGGGCACCCGCGAGCGCCAGCACCGCCGCGACGACGAGGACGGGCAGGTCGAGGACCACCGGCACGTCCGCGCGCCGCGCGGGGGCGTCGTGCTGGACGAGGTTCGCCGCGCCGAGCGCCACCCCGATGCCCACGGCGACGAGGACCGCCGCGTAGTAGACGTCGCCGAGCAGGGACCCCAGGCTCGCGCCGCCCCGCCGGTTGCCGGCCTGCGCCGTCCAGCGACGGACCGCGCGTGCGGTCGGCACCTCGCCGACGCGTCCAGGCCGGACCACCGGCTCGTCGTCGTGACCCGGTGGCGCGGGGCTCACGCGGGCACCCCGTCGATGAGGGCGGCACCCTCGGCCGCCGGCACGACGCGCACCTCGTCGTCCGCCACGACGACCGCCCGGTCCGCCACGGCGCGCACGAGGACGGGGTCGTGCGTGGCGAGCAGCACCGCGCCGCCGGCACGCTTCTCCGCGACGAGGCGCTCGGCCAGGCGGGTGCGCATCGCCGCGTCGAGGCGCTGCTCCGGCTCGTCGAGCACGAGCAGCGAGCGCGGCCGCACGAACCCGGCGGCCAGCAGGAGGCGCCGGCGCTGCCCGGAGGAGAGCGCGACGGGCAGCGAGCGTGCGTGGTCCGCCAGGCCGAACTCCTCCAGCAGCCCGGCGACGAGCCCGTCCGCGCCCAGCACCCCGTGCCCGCGCGCGGTGAGGTAGAGGTGCTCGGCCACCGTCAGCGCCGGGAACCACGCGTCGTCGTCGAGGACCGCGGCGACCGCGCGCCGCACCGCGACGGAGCGCTCGTCGACGGGCTCGCCCAGGACCCGCAGGGTGCCGCCGGCGGGCTCGAGCAGGCCGAGCACCGCGCGCAGGACGGTCGACTTGCCGGAGCCGTTCGCGCCCACGAGCGCCACGGCGCGACCCGCGGGGAGCACGAACGACACCGGCGCGCACACGGGCTCGCCGCCGTACCCGACGAGCAGGCCCTTCGCGCTGACGACAGGTCGGGCCATGCGCGCCAGGGTAGCCGCGCAGGTCGCGCCGCCCGCACCGGCCGCCGTCCCCGGCCTACGTGCGGTCGAGGAACTCCTCGCGCTCCCCGGCCAGCTGCCTCCCGATCGCGGCCCGGAGCAGCGGGTGGCCGGCGAGGTCGGGGTCCTCCGCCACGAGGGCGCGCGCGTCCTGCCGCGCCCGCTCGATGACCGCGCCGTCCCGCGTCACGCGCAGGAACCGCAGGGACGAGCCGCCGCCCGACTGCGCCGACCCGAGCACGTCGCCCTCCCGGCGCAGCTCGAGGTCCACGGCCGCCAGCTCGAACCCGTCCGACGTGCGCGCGAGCGTCTCCAGCCGCGTCGCGGCGGGCGTGCCGGGTGCGGCGTCGGCGACGAGGAGGCACACCCCCGGCGCGCTCCCCCGCCCCACGCGCCCGCGCAGCTGGTGCAGCTGCGAGACGCCGAACCGGTCCGCGTCGAGCACGACCATCGCCGTCGCCTGGGGCACGTCCACGCCGACCTCGACGACCGTCGTCGCGACGAGCACCGGCACCGTGCCGTCCGCGAAGGCCGCGAGCGCCGCGTCCTTCTCCTCGGGCGTCATCCGGCCGTGCAGCACGCCCACGGCGGTGCCGGCCAGCTCCCGCCGGGCGCGCAGCTCCTCGACGACCTCGAGCACCGCCCGGAGCGGGGCGCGCGGCGGCGCGGTCGGGCCGCCGCGCCCGTCCCGGGGCGGGGGCTGCGCGCCGTCGCCGTCCGCCGGGCCCCCGCCGGGC
>NZ_RWJX01000016.1 GCF_004123805.1 Cellulomonas endophytica
TCGCCCGCGCCGCCCTGGTCGTGGCGGAACGCGCGGAGGGCTAGACGCGGCGCGCGGGGCCGGGCGCGGGCGGCGAGGAGGGCCGGGCGTGGCGGTGGCGCCGCCGGCCGCCGGCCGACGGCGCCACCGTCGTCCCCGCCCGGCCCGGTGCGTCCGTTCCGTCCGGTCAGCAGACGGGCTGCACGTCCAGGTAGGGGCCGAAGGTCACCGGCTCCCAGCTCTGCACGAGCGTGGTCGCCGGCTGGAGCACGAACACGGCGGCGGCGTCGAGGGTGTCGACGTCGTTCGCGAAGTCGGGCAGGTACGCGCCCCCGGGGACCTCCGCCCCGAGCTTGACCCCGCCCGCAGGCAGGCCCGTGATGAGGTACTCGTACCCGTTGCGGTCGGCGGGCCCGGTGGCGAGCACGAGACCGGTCACGGCGTCGTACACCGTCACCACCGCACCCTCGACCGGGTCGAAGGCCGCCAGCACCTGACCGGTGACCGCGGCCCCCGCGTCGAGCACCCGGATCCTGTCGGAGTCGCGCCCCGGCCCGCGCCGCGCGTCGACGCGGAGCCGCTGCCGGCCGTCCTCGACGAGGGTCACGCCCGTGAAGGTGTGGCTTCCCGCGTCCGCGGCCGTGAAGGTGTAGGCCCCCGGCAGGGACCGCACCAGGTCGTCGCTCGTCGAGAAGCGCACGGTGCCGCGGTACCCCGTGACCGTGCGGCCCTGCCGGTCCACCACCTCCACCGTGACGGTGAAGGGGACGCCGGCCACCACGGAGGGGGGCGCCTGCAGGCGCAGGTCCGTCCCCCTCCCCGCAACCGCGGCCGGCGCCGTCACCAGTGCCGCCCCGGAGAGCAGCGCCGCCGCCGCGAGGCATGCCGTCGACCTGCGTGCCGTGCCCACCCGGGGACCGGCCGCGCGCGCGCCCGACCGTCCCGTCCTGCCCAAGTCGTCCATCTCGGACCCCCTGTCCGAGCGCGGGGCGGCGCGCGGTCGCGCCGGAGGGACCCGCGCCCCTCAGGCCTACTCGTCCCGCGGGGCGGGGGCAAGGCTCCGGGAGGGGTTCACCCGCCGCGGCACCGCCGTCGTGGACGGGGGCCGGGCGACGCGGCCGGACGGCCGGCGACGGCACGGGCCCGGCCGGGGGCGTCCGCGGCGGCTGTCGGTGGTCTGGACCAGGATGTGGGGCATGAGCCCGCAGGTCCCCGACGCCCCGCCGTCCACCGAGCCCGCCCCGGCGGCTGCCGGCCCCGAGGTGCGCCACCGCTGGGAGGAGCTGGCGGCCCGCGTCCGGGACTGGCAGTTCGCGTACTACGTGCGCGACGCCCCCGTCGTCAGCGACGCCGAGTACGACACCACGCTGCGCGCGCTCGAGGCCCTGGAGACGGAGCACCCGGACCTGCGCACGCCCGACTCCCCGACGCAGCGCGTGGGCGGGACCTTCTCGACGGAGTTCACCGCGGTCGACCACGTCGAGCGGATGCTGTCGCTCGACAACGCCTTCTCGGCGGAGGACCTGGCGGCCTGGGCGGAGCGCGCGCAGCGCGACCTCGAGAGCCCGGGGGCGGACCTGCACTACCTGTGCGAGCTCAAGATCGACGGGCTGGCCATCGCCCTGCTGTACGAGCGGAACGGGGAGGGCCCGGCGCGCCTCGTGCGGGCGGCGACCCGGGGTGACGGCCGGACGGGCGAGGACGTGACGCTCAACGTCCGCACCATCGCCTCGATCCCGCGGGAGCTGGCGGGCGACCCGGCCACCCACCCGCGGCTGCTCGAGGTGCGCGGGGAGGTGTTCCTCCCGGTCGAGGCGTTCACCGCGCTCAACGCGGCGCAGGTCGCCGCGGGCCGGCCGCCCTTCGCCAACCCGCGCAACGCGGCGGCCGGGTCCCTGCGGCAGAAGGACCCGCGCGTGACGGCCGGGAGGGACCTGCGGATGTACGCCCACGGCCTCGGGGCGGTCCGGTGGGCCGCCGGGGCGCCCGCGGTCCAGCGCCAGTCGCAGGTGTACGACCTGCTCGCCGGCTGGGGCGTCCCCGTGTCGGGCCACACCGAGGTGCTCGCGGGTCTCGACGACGTGCGGGCGATGATCGAGCGGGTCGGGGCGCACCGGCACGACGTGGAGCACGAGATCGACGGCGTGGTGGTGAAGGTCGACGAGATCGCCCTCCAGCGCCGCCTCGGCGCCACGAGCCGGGCCCCCCGGTGGGCGATCGCCTTCAAGTACCCGCCGGAGGAGGTCAACACCCGCCTGCTGGCCATCGAGGTGGGCATCGGGCGGACGGGCCGGGCCACCCCGTTCGGCGTCATGGAGCCCGTGCTCGTGTCGGGGTCGACCGTCCGGCAGGCGACCCTGCACAACCAGGAGGTCGTCGCCGCCAAGGGCGTGCGGGTGGGGGACGTCGTCGTGCTGCGCAAGGCGGGGGACGTCATCCCCGAGATCGTCGGTCCGGCACCCCAGGCGCCCGACGACGACGTGCCCCGCGTGACGTGGACGATGCCCGCGGACTGCCCCGAGTGCGGCACCCCGTTGAGGCCGATGCGCGAGGGGGACGTGGACCTGCGCTGCGCCAACGCCCGGGCGTGCCCGGCGCAGGTGCGCGGGCGGATCGAGCACATCGGCTCCCGCGGCGGGCTCGACGTGGAGGCGCTCGGGGAGGTCACGGCCGCCGCGCTCACGCAGCCCGAGGTCCCCTCGCCGCCGCCCGTCGTCAACGAGGCCGACCTGTTCGACCTCGTCGGCTACCCCGCCGACGCGCCGCCGGAGACCGTCGCGCGGGTCCGGGACGCCTCGCTGGCCCTCCTGGCGCAGGTCGAGGTGGTCGTGCGCGACCCCGAGACGGGGCTGCCGCGCGAGGACGAGGACGGCGCCGTCCGCCGGCGCTCGCCCTTCCGCCGCGTGCTCCGCCACCCCCGCGCCGAGCGCGAGCGGGCGACGGCGGAGGGGCGCGTCCTGCGGGACTGGGAGCCCTCGGAGGCGGCGCGCACCCTGCTCGACCAGCTCGACGCCGCCAAGGGCAAGGAGCTGTGGCGGGTGCTCGTCTCCCTGAGCATCCGCAACGTCGGCCCGACGGCGGCCCGCGCGCTCGCCGCGCACCTGGGCTCCATGGACGCGCTGCGCGCGGCCGTCGACGCGGGCCCCGGGGAGGCCCGGGCGCAGCTGTCGCAGGTCGAGGGCATCGGCCCGGTCATCGTCGACTCCATCGTCGACTGGTTCACCGGGCCCGACGGCGACTGGCACACGGAGATCGTGCGCCGGTGGCAGGCGGCGGGCGTCCGGATGCGCGACGAGCGCGACGCGACGGTGGTCCGCACCCTCGAAGGGCTCACCGTGGTGGTCACCGGGAGCCTGGAGCGCTTCAGCCGCGACTCCGCGAAGGAGGCGGTCCTGTCCCGCGGCGGCAAGGCCGCGGGGAGCGTGTCGAAGAAGACCGACTTCGTGGTGGTGGGGGAGAACGCCGGGTCGAAGGAGGCGAAGGCGCGCGAGCTCGGGCTGGTGATCCTCGACGAGGCGGGCTTCGAGGCGCTGCTCGCCGGCGGGCCGGCGGCGGTGACGCCCGCCGAGGACGCGCCCGAGGGTTCCTCGGGCGAGCCCGCGGCCGACGGGACGGGCGGCGAGGTGGGCGCCCCCGCCGACGACGCGCCGACGGGGACGCCGTGACGCCCGGGCCCGTGGCGGTGCGTCCTCCGGCGGACGCGGACGCGGACGCGCCGGTGGCGGTGGCGCCGGTGGCGGCGCCGTGGGTGACGCTGCCGTCGGTGGCGGGGTCGTGGTGACGGGGCCGTCGGGCGGCGTGCCGCTCGGAGGGGTGCCGCTCGTAGGGGTGCCGCTCGTAGGGGTGCCGCTCGGTGGGGTGCCCGTGGGCCGCTGGTCGGTCGGTCCGGCGCGGGAGGAGGAGCTCGACGCCGTCGGGACGGTGACGGCGGGCGCGTACCTGGCGGACGGGCTCGTCGACGCCGACGCCTGGTACACCGACGAGCTCCGCGACGCCCGGGGCCGGGCGGCGTCCGCGCGCGTGCTCGTGGCGCGGTCCGACGAGGGCGCCGTCCTGGGCACCCTCACGCTCGCACCCGCCGGCGGGCCGCTGGCGGAGGTCGCGCGGGCGGGGGAGCTCGAGCTGCGCATGCTGGCGGTCGACCCGGCGGCGCGGGGCCGCGGGGTGGCCGAGGAGCTCGTGCGCACCGCGCTCGAGCGGGCGGTCCTCGAGGGCCGGACCGTGGTGCTGTCGACCCTCGACGCGATGGCGTCGGCGCACCGGCTCTACGGGCGCCTCGGGTTCCGTCCGGCGCCCGACCGCGACTGGCACGGGTCCGGCGGCATCGCCCTGCGGACGTGGACGTGGACGCCGCCGCAGGGTCCTGGGCCGGAGGTGGAGCGGGTGACGTGGCCGCCCCTGCGGACGGTCACGACGCCCTCGGGGTGGCGCGTCGGGCTGTCCGAGGGGCTCACGCGGCGCGCCAACAGCGCGCTCGCGCCGCAGGACGACCCGGCCGCGGCCCTCGGGCCGCAGGTCCTCGACGAGGTCGAGGACGTGTTCGCCGCGGCGGGGCTGCCGTCCGTCCTCCGCCTCGACGGCGCCGCCGGGCGGCCCGGCGGAGCGACCGCCGGGATGCTCCGCGCGCGCGGGTACGCGGTGCGCGTGACGACGCTCGTCCTCGTGACGGACGACCCCCTCCGGGCGGCGGCCCTCGCCGTCGGGCGGGACCCGGCTCCCGGGGGCGAGGACGGGAGCGGGTCGGGCGACGGCGACGCCGACGGAGGCGGACCGGGCGTGCCGGACGGGCTCGACCTCTCCGGGCGGCCCGAGCCGGAGGACGACTGGCTGGACCTGTGGCTGGGCGAGAAGGCCGGGGTCGGCACGTCCGGCGCGGGGCTCTCCCGTGCGGCGGCCGCCCGGACGCTGCTGTCCGGGGCGCCGGCCACGTACCTCACAGCGCGTCGGGCAGGACGCACGGTCGGGGTGCTGCGCGTGGCGCCGGCGGGGTCGTGGGCTGCGCTCGCGTGCCTCGTCGTGGCGCCGGGGGAGCGGCGGCGCGGCACGGGCCGGCGCCTCGTCGCCGCCGGGCTCCGGCACGCGGTGGACGGTGGTGCGGAGCGGGTCTTCCTGCAGGTGGAGGCCGAGAACCACGCCGCGCGGCGGCTCTACGGCCGGCTCGGGCTCCGGCCGGCCGACGCCTACCGCTACGCCGAGCGCCCGGCCGGTGACCGGCGCGGCCGGGGCGCTCCCGCGATACTGGCGTGATGATCTCCCCTCTGAACGCCGAGCGGCTGCAGGCCGCGGGCCTGCGCTGGTCCCCGGCCCCCGGGGACCGCTTCACCCTGCGGTCCGACCAGCTCGAGGACCAGGTGTTCACCATCTCGGACATGGTCGTCGAGGCGCACCGGTACGAGACCGGCACGGTGCTGGGCTTCAACGGCACGACGGAGTGGGCGCTGGACTCCGTGCGGCAGGAGGACGCCCTGTGGCTGCCCCGCGAGGACCAGCTGCGCGACCTGCTCGGGCGCACGTTCCGCAGTCTCGCGCGGTCGACGGACGGTCGCTTCCAGGTGCTCGTCGAGCTCGTCGGCCAGCCCGAGCGCGTCTTCACCGCCGACGCGGCCGAGGACGCCTACGCCGAGGCGCTGCTGGCGCTCGTCGCGACGGCGGTCGACCCCGTCGGCTGACCGGCCGTGTCGGCCCCGCCCCCTAGACTCGCGCGCATGTCCACCCTCTCCCGCGACGAGGTCGCGCGCGTGGCCGGGCTGGCCCGGATCGAGCTCACGGAGGCCGAGCTGGACCGCCTCGCCGGCGAGCTCGACGTCATCGTCTCCTCGGTCGCCCGCGTCAGCGAGGTCGCGACCCCCGACGTGCCGGCCACGAGCCACCCGCTGCCCCTGACGAACGTGTTCCGGCCCGACGAGCCCGTCGCCCCGCTCGACCGCGAGGCCGTGCTCGCCGCCGCCCCGGCGCACGAGGACGGCAAGTTCCTCGTGCCGCAGATCCTGGAGGAGGAGGCGTGAGCGCCGAGCTGATCCGGCGCAGCGCCGCCGACCTCGCGACCGCCCTCGCCGCGGGCGAGGTGTCCAGCGTCGAGGTGACGCAGGCGCACCTGGACCGCATCGCTGCGGTGGAGCCCGCGGTGCACGCGTTCCTCCACGTGAGCGGTGAGAGCGCCCTGGCCACGGCCCGGGACGTCGACGCGCGCCGTGCCGCGGGGGAGACCCTGCACGCGCTCGCCGGCGTGCCCATCGCGGTCAAGGACGTCGTCGTCACCGAGGGCGTCCCCACCACGGCCGGCTCCCGCATCCTCGAGGGCTGGGTGCCGCCCTACGACGCGACGCTCGTGCGCCGCCTCAAGGCCGCGCGCCTGCCGGTCCTCGGCAAGACGAACATGGACGAGTTCGCGATGGGCTCCTCCACGGAGCACTCCGCGTACGGCGACACGCACAACCCGTGGGACCTCGACCGCATCCCCGGGGGCTCCGGCGGCGGCTCGGCCGCGGCCGTGGCGGCCTTCGAGGCGCCCCTGGCCATCGGCACGGACACGGGCGGCTCCATCCGCCAGCCTGCCGCCGTCACGGGCACGGTGGGCTCGAAGCCGACGTACGGTTCCGTGTCGCGCTACGGCCTCATCGCGCTGGCGTCCAGCCTGGACCAGGCCGGGCCCTGCACCCGCACCGTGCTGGACGCGGCGCTGCTGCACGAGCTCATCGGCGGACACGACCCGCTGGACTCCACGAGCATCGCCGAGCCGCTGCCCGACCTCGTCGGCGCGGCCCGGCAGGGCCTGAGCGGCGACCTGAGCGGCGTGCGGGTCGGCGTCGTCCGCGAGCTGCAGGGCGAGGGCTACCAGCCGGGCGTGCTCGCCCGCTTCGAGGAGTCCCTCGAGGTCCTGCGCGGGCTCGGCGCGGAGGTCGTCGAGGTCTCCTGCCCGCACTTCGGCTACGCCCTCGAGGCGTACTACCTCATCCTCCCCGCGGAGGCCTCGAGCAACCTCGCCAAGTTCGACGGCATGCGCTTCGGCCTGCGCGTCGAGCCCGAGGACGGCCCGGTGACCGCCGAGCGCGTCATGGCCGCCACCCGCGGCCGGGGCTTCGGCGACGAGGTGAAGCGCCGCATCATCCTCGGCACCTACGCGCTGTCCGCGGGCTACTACGACGCCTACTACGGCTCGGCGCAGAAGGTGCGCACGCTCATCCAGCGCGACTTCGCGGCCGCCTTCGAGAGGGCCGACGTGCTCGTCTCGCCGACGGCGCCGACGACCGCCTTCCGGCTCGGGGAGAAGCTCGACGACCCGCTGGCCATGTACCTCAACGACGTGGCGACGATCCCCGTGAACCTCGCGGGCGTGCCCGGCCTGTCCCTGCCGGCGGGCCTGTCGGACGACGGCCTGCCCGTCGGCTTCCAGGTCATCGCCCCGGCGAAGGCCGACGACCGGCTGTACCGCGTCGGCGCCGCGCTGGAGACGGCGCTCGAGAGCCGCTGGGGCGGCCCGATCCTCGCGCAGGCCCCGAGGCTGGAGGAGAACCGATGAGCACCACGACCGCCCCGGACCTCGTGCCCTACGAGGACGCCGTCGCGCGCTACGACACCGTCATCGGCATCGAGGTGCACGTCGAGCTCGGCACCCGCACGAAGATGTTCGACGGCGCGGAGGTCGGCTTCGGCGGCGAGCCGAACACGCAGGTGACGCCCGTGTCGCTCGGGCTGCCCGGCGCGCTGCCCGCCGTGAACGGCACGGCGGTGGAGTACGCGATCCGGATCGGCCTCGCGCTGAACTGCACGATCGCCGAGAGCTGCCGCTTCGCGCGGAAGAACTACTTCTACCCGGACGTCCCGAAGAACTTCCAGACGTCCCAGTACGACGAGCCCATCGCGTACGACGGCTGGGTGGACGTCGAGCTCGAGGACGGGTCGACGTTCCGCGTCGAGGTCGAGCGTGCCCACATGGAGGAGGACGCCGGCAAGAACACGCACGTCGGCGGCGCGACGGGCCGGATCCACGGCGCGGAGTACTCCCTCGTGGACTACAACCGCGCGGGCATCCCGCTCGTCGAGATCGTCACGCGGCCGATCGAGGGTGCCGGGGACCGGGCGCCCGAGGTGGCCCGCGCCTACGTGCAGACGCTGCGGGACCTGTTCCGGACCCTGGGCGTCTCCGAGGCGCGCATGGAGCGCGGCAACGTGCGGGCGGACGTCAACGTCTCGCTGCGCCCGTCGCCGGACGCGCCGCTGGGCACGCGCACGGAGACGAAGAACGTCAACTCCTTCCGGTCCGTCGAGCGGGCCGTCCGGTACGAGGTGGGCCGGCAGGCCGCGGTCCTCGACGCGGGCGGCCGGATCACGCAGGAGACCCGGCACTGGCACGAGGACCGCGGGACGACCTCCCCGGGCCGCGTGAAGTCCGACGCGGAGGACTACCGCTACTTCCCCGAGCCCGACCTCGTCCCGGTGGCGCCGGACCGCGCGTGGGTCGAGAGGATCCGGGCCGCGCTGCCGGAGCTCCCGGCCGCCCGGCGCCGCCGGCTCCAGGGCGAGTGGGGCTACGCCGACGCCGAGATGCGGGACGTCGTGAACGCCGGCGCCCTCGAGCTCATCGAGGCCACCGTCGCCGGGGGCGCGAGCCCGGCCGCCGCGCGCAAGTGGTGGATGGGCGAGCTCGCCCGCACCGCCAAGCAGGGGGAGGTCGAGCTCGCCGACCTGCCCATCACGCCGGCCCAGATCGCGGGCCTGCAGGCGCTCGTCGACGCCGGTCGGATCAACGACAAGCTCGCGCGCCAGGTGCTCGAGGGCGTGCTGGCCGGCGAGGGCGACCCGGAGGCGGTGCTCGTCGCCCGCGGGCTGGAGATCGTCTCCGACGACGGGCCGCTGCTCGAGGCCATCGACGCGGCGCTCGCCGCCCAGCCCGACATCGCCGAGAAGATCCGGGGCGGCAACCTCGGGCCGGTGGGCGCCATCATCGGCGCGGTGATGAAGGCCACGCGCGGGCAGGCGGACGCGGGCCGCGTGCGCGCGCTCGTGCTGGAGCGCGTGAACGCCTGACCGTTGGACCGTCGGACCGTCCTGACCGCCGGGGGCCGGGTGCGCACGCCGCACCCGGCCCCGGCGCGTCCGGCGACGGACGCGTCATCCTCGCGTCACACGCGCCCTCTACGGTCGGGGTGCCCCGGCCCCCGTCGGCGGCGGGAGGGGGAGCGGTGGAGAAGCCGACGCTGCAGGGCGAGATGGTGGTGCTGCGGCCCGTGCGCGCGGGTGACGCCCCCGGGCTCTGGGACGCCGTGTCCGACGCGGAGGGCCGCCGGCTCGCGGGCGACACGCGCCGGTGGACCCGGGCGGAGGTCGACCGCTGGGCGGCGTCGGCGGCGTCGCTGCCGGGCCGCTACGACCTCGCCGTCACGGCGCAGGGCTCCGAGGAGTACCTCGGGGGCATCGCCCTGGGCGCGGTCGACGAGGTCGCCGCCTCCGCCGAGCTCCACCTGCTCATGCGGCCGGCCTTCCGCGGCCGCGGCTACGGCACGGAGGCGATCGAGCTCGTGCTCGGCCTCGCGTTCGACGGCCTCGGCCTGCACCGGGTCGGCCTCCGGGTGCCCTCCGTGAACCCCCGGGTGCAGGCGATGTACGACAGCCTCGGCTTCCGGGTGGAGGGCCGCCTGCGCGACGCGGGCCGCGACGGCGAGCGCTGGTGCGACGTCGTCGTGATGGGGCTGCTCGAGGACGAGTACCTCGCGCGCCAGCCCGACCGCCTCGGCTGACGGCGTCGGGCGGTCCGTGTCCGCCCGCGCGTCCGGCGCCCGCGCCCGGCCCTGGCCGGGGCGCGCCCCGACGACCGGCAGGATGGGCGCGTGCTGACGGTGACCCTCCCCGACGACGACCTGCTCGCCCGCCTGGCCGACCTCGACGGCTGTCCCGTCCCGGCGGGGACCGTCCTGGGGTCGGGCAGCGGCGTGCCGGGCGGGGCCCTGCCCGCCGGCCGGGTGCGGCTCGTGCGCTGGGACGTGCGCTCCCGTCTCGACCCGGCCCTGGCCGCCGAGGTCGACCTCGTCGTCATCCCGCACTACTTCGTCGAGCCCGGCGCCTTCGACGCCCTGGCGCAGGTGCCCCGCCTGCGCCTGCTGCAGCTGCCGAGCGCGGGGTACGAGCACGCGCTGCCCCACCTGCCGCCCGGCGTGGTCCTCTGCAACGGCCGCGGCATCCACGACGCGGGCACCGCCGAGCACGCCCTCGGCATGGTCCTCGCGGTCCAGCGGGGGATCGACGACTCCGTCCGGGCGATGTCCACGGGCACGTGGGCGCCGCGCACGACCCCGTCCCTGGCGGACCGGCGCGTGCTCGTCGTCGGCGACGGGTCGGTCGCGCGGGCGCTGGGCCGCCGGCTCGCCGCGTTCGAGGTGACGCTGGTCCGGGTGGCCTCGCACGCCCGCGACAGGCCGGACGGGCACGTGCACGGCGTCGACGAGCTGCCCGCGCTGCTGCCCGACGCCGACGTCGTCGTGCTGCTCGTGCCGCTCACGGATGCCACCCGGCACCTCGTCGACGCGCGGTTCCTGGCGTCGATGCGCGACGGGGCCCTGCTGGTCAACGTCGCGCGCGGGGCGGTGGTCGACACCGACGCCCTCGTCGCGGAGGTGCGGACGGGCCGGCTGCGGGCGGCCCTCGACGTCACCGACCCGGAGCCGCTGCCCGCCGACCACCCGCTGTGGCACCTGCCCGGCGTGCTGGTGACGCCGCACCAGGGCGGCAACACCGACGCCGCGCTCCCGCGCACGGCCGACCTCGTCCGCCGTCAGGTGGCGGTGCTGCTCGCGGGCGACCGGCCGCTCAACGTGGTCGCGGGGGCCTGACCGGCGGTCCGGCGCCCGGCGGGGCCGGCCGGGCGCGCCCGGTCACGGGGGGTGTCCGCCGGGACCGTCAAGCGCGCGCCCGGGCGTGGTCGGCCAGCGCCCGCTCGCGCTCGCGCGCGTGGTCGACGACCGGCGCGGGGTAGCCCTCCGGCGCGACGAGCCCGAGGTCCCACGGCCGGTGCACCGCCCTGCCCGACACCTCCCGCAGCTCCGGCACCCAGCGGCGCACGTAGTCGCCGTCGGGGTCGAACTTCTCGCCCTGCACGACGGGGTTGAACACCCGGAAGTACGGCGCGGCGTCGCGGCCCGTCCCGGCGACCCACTGCCAGTTGAGCTGGTTCTGGGGCACGTCCCCGTCGACGAGGCGCTCCATGAACAGGGCGGCGCCCCGCTGCCACGGCAGGTGCAGGTCCTTGACGAGGAAGGACGCCGTCACCATCCGGACGCGGTTGTGCATCCAGCCCACGGTGCGCATCTGCCGCATGCCGGCGTCGACGAGGGGGTAGCCCGTGCGGCCCTCCGCCCACGCGTCGAACCGCGCGTCGGCGTCGGGGCCGGAGTCCCAGGCGTCCTCGGGCACGACGTCCCGCAGGGAGCGGGTGCGCGACCCGGGCCGGTGCCACAGCACGTCGGCGTGGAACTCCCGCCACGCGAGCTCGGACCGGTAGCCGTCCACGTCCTCGCGGGCCGGCTCGCCCCGCCCCCCGACGGGCACCGCGGCGAGGTCGGCCAGGAGGGTCCGCGGGTGGAGCTCGCCCCACTTGAGCGGGATCGACATGCTGGAGGTGCCCTCGAGGTCGGGCCGGTCGCGGCGGTCCGCGTAGCCGGCGAGGCCGCCCTCGAGGAACCGGTGCCAGCGGGCGCGGTGCGCGGCCTCGCCCGCGGGCGGCAGCCGCACGTCGCCGGCGGGCGGCCGGGGCACGCCCTGCGAGGCGAGCGCCGCCCAGGGCACGGACCGCGGCCGCGGGGCCGGGGCGTGCCACCCGTGGGCCAGCCACGCCCGCCGGAAGGGCGTGAACACCTTGAACTCCTCGCCCGCGCCCGTCGCGAGGCGCCCGGGGGCCACGGCGTAGGGCGAGCCGGTGGGCACGAGCTCCGCGCCGGCCCGGGCGAGCGCGGCCGCGACGGCCTCGTCGCGGCGGCGCCCGAACGGCTCCGTGGCGGCCGTGACGTGGACGTGGCGCGCGCCGACCTCCCGGGCGACGGCGGGCACGACCTCGACGGGGTCCCCGTGGCGCACGACGAGCCGCCCGCCCAGCGCCTCGTCGAGGGCCTCGAGGGTGGCGGCGAGGTAGGCCAGCCGAGGCGGGCCGGCCACCCGCCAGAGCACGGGGTCGGTGACGTAGAGGGCGAGGACCTCGTCGTCGTCCGCGCGCGCCTGCGTCACGGCGGCGACGAGGGCGGGGTGGTCGGACAGGCGCAGGTCCCGGCGGAACCACAGGACGGTCGGCACGGCGTCGACGCTAACCGGGCGGCGGACGGGCCGCGTCCCGACGCCGGCCCGTCGCCTCCGGACGCCCTCAGGTGGCACGGTGGCCCCATGACGACCCCCGGGCCCACGACGGAGACGCTCCCGCACGGCCGGGTCGCCGCGGCGGTCGACCGGCGCCACTGGCGCGTCGTGCTCGGCACCCTGCGCGCGGTGCTCGTCGCCCCCGACTTCGCGACGGGGGCGGAGCTCGTGCAGCAGGTCGCGGAGGCGGCGGAGGCGGCGGGCCACCACCCCGACGTGCTGCTGCGGTGGGGCAGCGTCACGATCACGCTGGTGTCGCACGACGCGGGCGGGCTGACGGCGCGGGACGTGGCGCTGGCGCGCACGGTCTCGGCGCTCGCGGACCGCCTGGGCATGACGGGCGCGCCGGAGCGCGTGCAGGCGGTGGAGCTCGCGGTCGACGCCCTCGACCGGCCGGGGGTGCGGCCCTTCTGGGCGGCGGTCCTCGGCTACGCCGACCACCCGGGGGACGGCGGGCTCGTCGGGCCGACGGGGGAGGGGCCGACGGTCTGGTTCCAGCAGATGGACAGCCCGCGGCCGCAGCGCAACCGGCTGCACGTCGACGTGTCGGTCGGCGAGGACGAGGCCCCCCGCCGGGTCGCGGCCGCCCTCGCCGCGGGCGGCCGGCTCGTGTCCGACGCGGAGGCGCCGGCGTTCTGGGTCCTGGCGGACGCGGAGGGCAACGAGGCCTGCGTCTGCACGTGGCAGGGGCGCCCGACGGCGTGAGCCCGAGGGGCGGACCGGCACCCGGGGCACGACGCGGGCGGACGTACCGTGAGGGCCCCCGAACAGAGGAGCCCCTGGCGATGAGCCGTCCGCTGCGCTCGCGCACGTCCACCCACGGCCGCAACATGGCCGGCGCCCGGGCGCTCTGGCGCGCCACGGGCATGGGCTCGGAGGACTTCGGCAAGCCGATCGTCGCCATCGCGAACTCGTACACGCAGTTCGTCCCGGGGCACGTGCACCTCAAGGACATGGGCGACCTCGTCGCCTCGGCGATCCGCGAGGCCGGCGGCGTGGCCAAGGAGTTCAACACCATCGCGGTCGACGACGGCATCGCGATGGGCCACGGCGGGATGCTCTACTCCCTGCCCAGCCGCGACCTCATCGCGGACTCCGTGGAGTACATGGTCAACGCGCACACCGCCGACGCGCTCGTGTGCATCTCCAACTGCGACAAGATCACGCCCGGGATGCTCAACGCGGCGCTGCGGCTGGACATCCCGACGGTGTTCGTCTCCGGCGGGCCGATGGAGGCCGGCAAGGCCGTCGTCGCGGACGGCGTGGCGAAGACCCCCCTGAACCTCGTCAACGCCATCAACCTGTCCGCCGACGAGGACGTCTCGGACGCGGCGCTGGCGCAGGTCGAGGAGAACGCCTGCCCCACGTGCGGCTCGTGCTCGGGCATGTTCACCGCGAACTCCATGAACTGCCTGACGGAGGCGCTCGGGCTGTCGCTGCCCGGCAACGGCTCGACCCTGGCGACCCACAGCGCGCGGCGCGAGCTCTTCCTCGAGGCCGGCCGCACGGTCGTCGACCTGGCCCGCCGGTACTACGAGGACGAGGACGACAGCGCCGCCCCGCGGGGCATCGCGACGCGGGCGGCCTTCGCGAACGCGATGACGCTCGACGTGGCCATGGGCGGCTCGACGAACACCGTCCTGCACGTCCTGGCCGCCGCGCAGGAGGCCGAGGTCGACTTCACGCTCGCGGAGATCGACGCGATCTCGCGCCGCGTGCCGTGCCTGGCCAAGGTGGCGCCGAACCACCCCGACTACCACATGGAGGACGTGCACCGGGCGGGCGGCATCCCGGCGCTGCTCGGCGAGCTCGACCGCGCGGGCCTGCTCGACCACGACGTCTCCAGCGTCCACACCCCGACCCTGCGCGCCTGGCTCGACGACTGGGACGTGCGGGGAGGGCGGGCGACGGAGCGCGCCGTCGCGCTGTTCCACGCCGCACCGGGCGGCGTGCGGACCACGCAGGCGTTCTCGACGAGCAACGCCTGGGCGTCCCTCGACACGGACGCCGCCGGCGGGTGCATCCGCGACGTGGCGCACGCCTACACCGTCGAGGGCGGCCTGGCGGTCCTGCGCGGCAACCTCGCCGAGGACGGCGCGGTCCTCAAGACCGCCGGCATCGACCCGGACGTCTTCCACTTCGTCGGCCGCGCGCTCGTGTGCGAGTCGCAGGAGGAGGCGGTCGAGAAGATCCTGCGCAAGGAGGTGCAGCCGGGGCACGTCGTCGTCGTGCGGTACGAGGGCCCGGCCGGCGGCCCCGGCATGCAGGAGATGCTCTACCCGACCTCGTTCCTCAAGGGCCGGGGGCTGGGCAAGGTCTGCGCCCTGATCACGGACGGCCGGTTCTCCGGCGGCTCGTCGGGGATCTCCGTCGGGCACGTCTCCCCGGAGGCCGCGTCCGGCGGCGCGATCGGGCTCGTCGAGGACGGCGACCGGATCGAGATCGACGTCGAGACGCGCCTCATCCGGCTGGACGTCCCCGACGAGGTGCTGGCCGAGCGGCGCGCGAAGATGGAGGCCTCGGAGCGCCCGTGGCAGCCCGTCGCCCGCGAGCGGTACGTCTCGAAGGCCCTGCAGGCCTACGCCGCGATGGCCACGTCGGCCGACCGCGGCGCCGTGCGGGACCTCGGGCGGCTCCGCCGCGGCTAGGCCGGCGGGACCGCCGCGTGCGGTCAGGGCCGGTCGGCGGGTCCCGTGGCGCGGCCGGCGCCGCCGCCCGCCGGGGCCCCGAGGAGCACGGTCGTCTGCGAGCCGGCGGGCACGTAGCCCAGGCGCGCCGCCAGCCGGAGCGAGGCGTCGTGGCCGGTCCGGCAGCGCCACTGGGCGACGAGGCCGGCGTCGAGCGCGTCGTTGGTGGCCAGGGCGGCGGCGAGCAGCCCGTGCCCCTGCCCCCGGCGCTCGGGCGGGGTGAGCACGCCGAGCTGCGCGACGAGCCCGCCGCGGACGTCGTGGCCCGCGGCGGCGAGCCCCTCGTCGCTGCCGTCGGCGAGGGTCACCAGGACCCGCTCCATCTCGGTGAGGCCCGACTCGCCGACGTCGTCGGCGGGGCACCGGCGCACGACCTCCGCCAGCGCCGACGGCTCGTCGCTCACCTCGACCTCGGAGAGCCCCGGGTGCTCGACGTAGGCGTCGGCGTAGGCGAGCGCGGCGGCGCCGAGCAGCCGCGGACGGGTGCCGGCCCGGGCGGCGACCCCGCGCAGCAGCGCCGGCCCGTCGAGGTGCCACCCGGCCGGGTCGTCGAGGAACCAGGCGGGCCCGACCGCCACGACGGTGCCGAACAGCCGGACCACGCTGACGACGTCGTCGCGCGGCACCTCGACCACCCGGGCGGCCAGCGCGTCGTCGGGCAGACCGAGCGAGCGCGCCCAGCCCAGCCGCACGATCGCGACGGTGTTCTCCTCCAGGGCTCCCGCCTGCTCGGCGCGCCCCGCGCCCTCGCCGCCCTCCGTGCCCTCCGTGCCCTCCGTGCGACCCGTCACGCCGGGCGACGCTACCGTCGCGCCCCGCGGGACCGGGCACCGTCCGCGGCAGGACGCGGACGTAGGCTGCCGCCATGACGGACACTGCCCCTCCCGCGGTCGACATCAAGCCCCGTTCCCGGCAGGTCACCGACGGGCTGGAGGCCACGGCCGCCCGCGGCATGCTGCGGGCCGTCGGCCTCGGCGACGACGACTTCGCCAAGCCGCAGATCGGCGTGGCGAGCTCCTGGAACGAGATCACGCCCTGCAACCTCTCGCTCGACCGGCTGGCGAAGGCCGTGAAGAACGGGGTCCACGCCGGCGGCGGCTACCCGCTGGAGTTCGGCACGATCTCCGTCTCCGACGGCATCTCCATGGGCCACGAGGGGATGCACTTCTCGCTCGTGAGCCGGGACGTCATCGCCGACTCCGTCGAGACCGTCATGCAGGCCGAGCGCCTCGACGGCTCCGTGCTGCTCGCCGGCTGCGACAAGTCCCTGCCCGGGATGCTCATGGCCGCCGCGCGCCTGGACCTGGCGAGCGTCTTCCTCTACGCCGGCTCGATCATGCCCGGCTGGGTGAAGCTGTCCGACGGCACGGAGAAGGACGTCACGATCATCGACGCCTTCGAGGCCGTCGGCGCCTGCGCCCGCGGGCTCATGAGCCGCGAGGACGTCGACCGCATCGAGCGCGCCATCTGCCCGGGCGAGGGCGCGTGCGGCGGCATGTACACCGCGAACACCATGGCGTCGGTCGCCGAGGCGATGGGCATGTCCCTGCCGGGCTCGGCCGCGCCGCCGAGCGCCGACCGCCGCCGCGACCAGTTCGCGCAGCGGTCGGGGGAGGCCGTCGTGGAGCTCCTGCGCCGCGGGATCACGGCGCGGCAGATCATGACGAAGGAGGCGTTCGAGAACGCCATCGCCGTGGTCATGGCGTTCGGCGGCTCGACGAACGCCGTGCTGCACCTGCTCGCCATCGCCCACGAGGCCGCGGTCGACCTCACCCTCGACGACTTCACGCGCGTGGCGGCGAAGGTGCCGCACCTGGGCGACCTCAAGCCCTTCGGCCGCTACGTGATGAACGACGTCGACCGCATCGGCGGCGTGCCCGTGCTCATGAAGGCGCTCCTGGACGCCGGGCTGCTCCACGGCGACTGCCTGACGGTCACGGGCAGGACCGTGGCGGAGAACCTCGCCGACATCGCGCCGCCGGACCCCGACGGCAAGATCCTGCGGGCGCTCGACGACCCCATCCACCGCACGGGCGGCATCACGATCCTCTCCGGCTCCCTGGCGCCCGAGGGCGCCGTCGTGAAGTCCGCGGGCTTCGACTCCGACGTCTTCGAGGGCACCGCCCGCGTCTTCGAGCGCGAGCGGGCCGCGATGGACGCGCTCGAGGACGGGACCATCCGCGCGGGCGACGTCGTCGTCATCCGGTACGAGGGCCCCAAGGGGGGTCCGGGCATGCGCGAGATGCTCGCCATCACCGGGGCGATCAAGGGCGCGGGCCTCGGCAAGGACGTCCTGCTGCTCACGGACGGCCGCTTCTCCGGCGGGACCACGGGGCTGTGCGTGGGGCACGTCGCGCCCGAGGCCGTCGACGCCGGGCCCATCGCCCTCGTGCGCGACGGCGACCGCATCCGGCTCGACGTCGCGCACGCCACCCTCGACCTGCTCGTCGAGCCCGCGGAGCTCGAGGCGCGCCGGGCGGGCTGGGCGCCGCTGCCGCCGCGGTACACGCGGGGCGTGCTCGCGAAGTACCAGAAGCTCGTCCAGTCGGCCTCGAAGGGCGCGGTCCTCATGTGACCGGCGGCGGTGCCGGGCCCGTCGCGGGCCCGGCACCGCTGCCGTTGTGACTCTCGGCAGATGGACGTGTGAACCACATGCTGAGACGCGCCGGGGAAACATGACAGGCGGGCGCGGGCGGGCGTAGGGTCGCGGTGTGCCGACGATCCTCGTAGTAGTCCCGTAGCGCGCCGACCAGGCCTCCGCACGGTCCGTCAGCGCGCTCACCCCCTGTCCGCCGGTGTCCCGGCCGGGGGGTCTTTTCATGCCGGGCGACCTGCCCGGCCCGGGGCACCGCCGCAGCAGTCCCACCCGGCCCTCGCGGCCGGTCCACGCAGGGAGAGCACGATGCCGCAGGCACCCCACCCCGCCCCGCCGCGGGGTCCCGCCGCCGCCGGCGACGCGGCCACGACGCCCGCGCCGCGCCCGGGGGCGACCGGCCGCCACGGCGCGGCCGGCCCCGGCACGAGCCCGGGCCACGGACCGGCACCCGTCGCCGCCGGGTCGGCGTCCGTCGCGCCCGAGGTCGTCTCCGGCGCGCAGTCCATCGTCCGCTCCCTCGAGGAGGCGGGCGCCGAGGTCGTGTTCGGCATCCCCGGCGGTGCGATCCTGCCGACGTACGACCCGCTCATGGACTCCACGCGGCTGCGGCACATCCTCGTGCGGCACGAGCAGGGCGGTGGCCACGCGGCCGCCGGCTACGCCTACGCCACCGGCAAGGTCGGCGTCACCATGGCGACCTCCGGCCCGGGCGCGACGAACCTCGTCACCGCCATCGCCGACGCGAACATGGACTCCGTGCCGCTCGTGGCGATCACGGGCCAGGTGGGCGCCTCGCTCATCGGCACGGACGCCTTCCAGGAGGCGGACATCCTCGGCATCACGATGCCGATCACGAAGCACAACTACCTCGTGACGGACCCCGACGACATCCCGCGGGTGATCGGCGAGGCCTTCCACATCGCGTCCACGGGCCGCCCCGGACCGGTCCTCGTCGACATCGCCAAGTCGGCGATGCAGTCGCAGACGACCTTCTCGTGGCCGCAGGAGATGGAGCTGCCCGGGTACCACCCGGTGACGAAGCCCCACGCGAAGCAGGTGCGCGAGGCCGCCCGGCTGCTGGCGACCGCGCGCCGCCCGGTGCTCTACGTGGGCGGCGGCGTCCTGCGGGCCCGCGCGAGCGCCGCGCTGCGCCGCCTGACGGACGTGTCGGGGGCGCCCGTCGTCACGACGCTCATGGCGCGGGGCGCCCTGCCCGACTCCCACCCGCAGCACCTGGGCATGCCCGGCATGCACGGGACGGTCGCGGCGGTCGCGTCCCTGCAGAAGGCGGACCTCGTCGTGGCCCTCGGCGCCCGCTTCGACGACCGCGTGACGGGCAAGCTGTCGAGCTTCGCGCCGAACGCCGCCATCGTGCACGCGGACATCGACCCGGCCGAGATCGGCAAGAACCGCGCCGCCGACGTGCCGATCGTCGGCGACCTGCTCGAGGTGCTCACGGAGCTCGTCCCCGAGCTCGAGCGTCAGCACGCCCAGCACGGCCGGCCGGACCTCGAGGCCTGGTGGCGCCAGCTCGACGACTGGCGCCAGACGTTCCCCCTCGGCTACGACCAGCCCTCCGACGGGCACATGGCGCCCCAGCGCGTCATCCAGCGCATCGGCGAGCTCAGCGGCCCCGAGGCGATCTACTGCTCGGGCGTCGGCCAGCACCAGATGTGGGCGGCGCAGTTCATCCGGTACGAGCGGCCGAACTCCTGGATCAACTCCGGGGGCCTGGGGACCATGGGCTTCTCCGTGCCCGCGGCGATGGGGGCGAAGGTCGGCGACCCGGACCGCGTCGTGTGGGCGATCGACGGCGACGGCTGCTTCCAGATGACCAACCAGGAGCTGGCCACCTGCACCATCAACGACATCCCCATCAAGGTCGCGGTGGTGAACAACTCCTCGCTCGGCATGGTCCGGCAGTGGCAGACGCTCTTCTACGAGTCCCGCTACTCCAACACCGACCTGCACACGGGCCACGGCACGCGCCGCATCCCCGACTTCGTCAAGCTCGCCGACGCCTACGGGGCCGTCGGGCTGCGCTGCGAGTCGGAGGCGGACCTGGACGCGACCATCCGCCGCGCCCTGGAGATCGACGACCAGCCCGTGGTCCTCGACCTCACGGTCTCGCGCGACGCGATGGTGTGGCCCATGGTCGCCGCGGGCGTGAGCAACGACGACATCCAGTACGCCCGGGGCATCAGCCCGGCGTGGGACCGCGAGGACTGAGGACCGCCATGAGCCGCCACACCCTGTCGGTGCTCGTCGAGAACAAGCCCGGCGTGCTCACGCGCGTCGCCGGCCTCTTCGCCCGCCGCGCGTTCAACATCCACTCCCTGGCCGTGGGCCCGACGGAGCACGACGACATCTCCCGCATCACCGTCGTCGTCGACGTCGACGAGCTGCCGCTGGAGCAGGTGACGAAGCAGCTGAACAAGCTCGTCAACGTCATCAAGATCGTCGAGCTCGAGGACGACGCGTCCGTCCAGCGCGAGCTCCTGCTCGTCAAGGTCCGGGCCGACACCTCCCAGCGCCGGCACGTCCTCGAGGTCGTCGAGCTGTTCCGCGCGCACGTCGTCGACGTCGTGCCGGACTCCGTCGTCGTCGAGGCCACGGGCAGCCCGGGCAAGATCCAGGCGCTGCTCGCCGCGCTCGAGCCCTTCGGCGTCCGCGAGATCGTCCAGTCCGGGATCGTCGCCATCGGCCGCGGCTCCCGGTCCATCACCGACCGCGCCCTCGAGCGCGTCGGCCGCTCGGCCTGACGCCGGGCACCCCCGTCCCACCGTCCGCACCGCACGACCACCACCCGAGGAGCCCCACCGTGGCAGAGCTGTTCTACGACGACGACGCCGACCTGTCGGTCATCCAGAACCTGAAGGTCGCCGTCATCGGCTACGGCAGCCAGGGGCACGCCCACGCCCTGAACCTGCGCGACTCCGGCGTCGACGTGACGATCGGCCTGCGCGCGGGCTCCGCGTCGACGGCCAAGGCCGAGAACCAGGGCTTCACGGTCAAGCCCGTCGCGGAGGCCGTCGCCGACGCCGACGTCGTCGTCGTGCTGGCGCCGGACCAGGTGCAGCGCCACGTGTACGCCTCGGACATCGAGCCGAACCTCAAGGCGGGCGCCGCGCTGCTCTTCGGCCACGGCTTCAACATCCGCTTCGGGTACATCACGCCGGGCGCGGACCACGACGTCCTCATGGTCGCCCCCAAGGGCCCGGGCCACACCGTGCGCCGCGAGTACGAGGCCGGCCGCGGCGTGCCCGTCATCGTCGCCGTGGAGCAGGACGCCTCGGGCAAGGCCTGGGACGTCGCGCTCTCCTACGCGAAGGCCATCGGCGGCCTGCGCGCGGCCGGGATCCGGACGACGTTCACGGAGGAGACGGAGACGGACCTCTTCGGCGAGCAGGCCGTGCTCTGCGGCGGCGCGTCGCAGCTCGTCCAGTACGGCTTCGAGACGCTGACGGAGGCCGGCTACCAGCCCGAGGTCGCGTACTTCGAGGTGCTGCACGAGCTCAAGCTCATCGTCGACCTCATGTGGGAGGGCGGCATCACGAAGCAGCGCTGGTCCGTCTCCGACACGGCCGAGTACGGCGACTACGTCTCCGGCCCGCGCGTCATCGACCCGCGCGTGAAGGAGAACATGAAGGCCGTGCTGGCCGACATCCAGAACGGCGCCTTCGCGAAGCGCTTCATCGACGACCAGGACGCCGGCGCGCCGGAGTTCCGGGAGCTGCGGGCCAAGGGCCAGAACCACCCCATCGAGCCCGTGGGCCAGGAGCTGCGCAAGCTGTTCGCCTGGGGCAAGCCGTCCGACACGGACTACACCGAGGGCTCCGCGGCCCGATGAACGAGCGCCTCCACCTCGCCGTCGTCGCCGGCGACGGCATCGGCACCGAGGTCGTCGAGCAGGGCCTGCTCGTGCTCGAGGCCGCGCTCGCCGGCTCCGGGACGGCGCTGACGACGACGGACTTCGACCTCGGGGCGCGCCGCTGGCACGCGACGGGGGAGACCCTCACCGACGCCGACCTCGCCGCGGTCCGCGAGCACGACGCGATCCTGCTCGGCGCGGTCGGCGACCCGGGGGTGCCCTCGGGCGTGCTCGAGCGCGGCCTGCTGCTCAGGCTGCGGTTCGAGCTCGACCACTACGTCAACCTGCGCCCCGGCAAGCTCTTCCCGGGCGTGCGGGGGCCGCTGGCCGACCCGGGCGAGGTCGACTTCGTCGTCGTGCGCGAGGGGACGGAGGGCCCCTACGTCGGCAACGGCGGCGCGATCCGCGTCGGCACGCCGCACGAGGTCGCCAACGAGGTCTCGGTCAACACCGCCTTCGGCGTCGAGCGGGTCGTGCGGGACGCCTTCGCGCGTGCCGCCGCCCGTCCCCGGAAGAAGCTCACGCTCGTGCACAAGCACAACGTGCTCGTGCACGCCGGGCACCTGTGGCGCCGGACCGTGGAGGCCGTGAACGCGGAGTTCCCCGACGTCACCGTGGACTACGCGCACGTCGACGCCGCGACGATCTACCTCGTCCAGGACCCGTCGCGCTTCGACGTCATCGTCACCGACAACCTGTTCGGCGACATCGTCACGGACCTCGCCGCCGCCGTCTGCGGCGGGATCGGCCTGGCGGCCTCGGGCAACATCAACCCCGACCGCACGGCGCCGTCCATGTTCGAGCCCGTCCACGGCTCGGCCCCGGACATCGCCGGGCAGGGGAAGGCCGACCCGACCGCCACCGTGCTGTCCGTCGCGATGCTCCTCGAGCACCTCGGGCACGCCGACGCGGCCGCCCGGGTCGAGGCCGCCGTGGCCGCCGACCTCGCCGAGCGCGCGACGACGGGCGCGACGCGGTCGACGTCGGAGGTCGGCAAGGACCTGGCGGCCCGCGTCGCGGCCTGACGGCCCGACCCCGCGCCGGACCCCGCACGACCCGCAGGACCCCGCACGACGAGCAGGACCCGCACCACCCGCAGCACCCCCGCCGCCGGCGGGCGGACCCGGCCCCGCGCCGGGCCCCCGCCGGCGGCCCTGCCAGGAGAGAGGCCGTCCATGAGCACCCTCGCCGACCCGACCCGCGTGGCGGACCCGACGACGGACGCCTTCGTCGTCCACCGCAACCCGAGCCCCGTCCCGGACGCGGTGCGGGCCGAGGCGCTCGTCGCCCCGCGGTTCGGCCAGGTCTTCACCGACCACATGGCGCGCGTGACGTGGACCGCCGGGCAGGGGTGGCACGACCACCGCGTCGACCCCTACGGCCCCCTCGCGATGGACCCCGCGACGGCGGTGCTGCACTACGCGCAGGAGATCTTCGAGGGCCTGAAGGCGTACCGGCACGCGGACGGCGGCGTGTGGACGTTCCGGCCCTGGGCCAACGCGGCCCGGCTCCGCCGCTCCGCCGAGCGGCTCGCGCTCCCGGTCCTGCCCGAGGGCGACTTCCTCGGGTCGCTGCAGGCCCTCGTCCGCGAGGACGTCGCCTGGGTTCCGGACGGGGAGGAGACGAGCCTCTACCTGCGGCCCTTCATGTACGCCTCGGAGAAGTTCCTCGGGGTGCGCGCCTCCCAGGAGGTGGAGTACCTCGTCATCGCCTCCCCGGTGGGCCCCTACTTCGCCGGCGGGCTGCAGCCCGTGTCCATCTGGGTGGCGCAGGACCACCACCGCGCCGGGCCCGGTGGCACCGGTGCCGCCAAGTGCGGCGGCAACTACGCCGCGAGCCTGCTGCCGCAGCAGGAGGCGTACGCCCGGGGCTTCGACCAGGTGTGCTTCCTCGACGCGACGACGAACTCCCAGGTCGAGGAGCTCGGCGGCATGAACGTCGTCGTCGTGCTGGCCGACGGCACCGTCGTGACGCCGCCCGTCTCCGGCTCCATCCTCGAGGGCGTGACGCGCGCGTCCATCCTGCGGCTGCTCGCCGACAGGGGGCACGAGGTCCAGGAGCGTCCGGTGCCGCTGACGGAGCTCGTCGCCGGCCTCGCCGACGGGTCCGTGTCGGAGGTCTTCGCCTGCGGCACCGCCGCGGTCGTGTCGCCCATCGGGCGCCTGGCCGGCGAGGGCTTCGACCACGCCGTCCACGGCGGCGAGCCCGGTCCCGTCACGCTGCACGTCCGCGAGCGGCTCACGGACGTCCAGTACGGCCGCGCGCAGGACACGTACGGCTGGATGTACCGGCTCGCCTGAGCCGACGCGGCCCGCCGGAGACGACGGCGGGCCGACCACGACCGAGGAGCACCCGTGACCACCGTCCCGACCGCCGTGCCGACCACCGTCCAGCCCCTCACGGGGGCGGCGAGCGGCTTCCAGGTCTACGACACGACCCTGCGCGACGGCGCCCAGCAGGAGGGCATCAACCTCTCCGTCGCGGACAAGCTGGCGCTGGCCCCGCTCCTCGACGAGCTCGGCGTCGGCTTCATCGAGGGCGGCTGGCCGGGCGCGGTGCCGAAGGACACGGAGTTCTTCCGGCGGGCGGCCAAGGAGCTGGACCTGCGGCACGCGCTCCTCGCGGCGTTCGGCGCGACGCGCAAGGCCGGCACCCGCGCCGGCGACGACCCGCAGGTCCGGGCGCTGCTCGACGCGGAGACGCCGGTGGTGACGCTCGTCGCGAAGAGCGACATCCGGCACGTGGAGCGCGCGCTGCGGACCACGGGCGCGGAGAACCTCGCGATGATCCGCGACACCGTCGAGCTGCTCGTGCGCGAGGGGCGGCGCGTCATGGTCGACGCGGAGCACTTCTTCGACGGCTACCACGCCGACCGGGCCTACGCCCTCGAGGCGCTCGGCGCCGCCCTCGCCGCGGGCGCCGAGGTGCTCGTCCTGTGCGACACGAACGGCGGCATGCTGCCGCGTGGCGTGGGCGAGGTCGTCACGGACGTCGCGGGCGTGCTCGGCGCCGGGGTGGCGCTGGGGATGCACGCCCACAACGACTCCGGC
The DNA here is from genome assembly GCF_004123805.1 of Cellulomonas endophytica. Lineage (GTDB taxonomy): Bacteria > Actinomycetota > Actinomycetes > Actinomycetales > Cellulomonadaceae > Cellulomonas > Cellulomonas endophytica. The sequence continues at coordinate 24,523 of NZ_RWJX01000016.1, forward strand.
TGCGCGGTGGCGAACACCGTCGCCGCCGTGGAGGCCGGCTGCCGCCACGTGCAGGGGACCGTCAACGGGTACGGCGAGCGCACGGGCAACGCCGACCTGCTCGCCGTCGTCGCCAACCTCGAGCTCAAGCTCGGGATGCCCGTCCTCGCGCGGGGCCTGCCCGGGACCGACGACGAGGACGCCCCCGCCCCGGTCCTCGGGGCCGGGGTCCGCGGCCTGGCGGAGATGACCCGGGTGGCGCACGCCATCAGCGAGATCACGAACATCTCGCCCTTCGCCCGCCAGCCGTACGTCGGCACGAGCGCCTTCGCCCACAAGGCCGGCCTGCACGCCTCGGCGATCCGCGTGGACCCCGACCTGTACCAGCACATGGACCCGCGCCTCGTCGGCAACGACATGCGGATGCTCGTCTCCGACATGGCCGGGCGCGCCTCCGTCGAGCTCAAGGGGCGCGAGCTCGGCTTCGACCTCGCCGGCCAGGGCGAGGTGCTCTCCCGCGTGACGCAGCGGGTCAAGGACGCCGAGGCCAACGGCTACACGTTCGAGGCCGCCGACGCGTCCTTCGCCCTGCTGCTCGCGGAGGAGGTCGAGGGCCGGCGCCCGCAGTACTTCGCGGTGGAGTCGTGGCGCACGATCGTCGAGCGCAACGGCGGCCGTGGCACCCCGGCGACGGCCGAGGCGACCGTGAAGCTGCGCGCCGGCGGCGAGCGGGTCGTGACGGTGGGGGAGGGCAACGGCCCCGTCGACGCCCTCGGCCACGCCCTGCGGCAGGCGCTCGTGCGGGTCTACCCGCTCCTCGAGCGGTTCGAGCTCATCGACTTCAAGGTCCGGATCCTCGACTCCATGCACGGCACGGACGCCGTGACGCGGGTGCTCATCGAGACCTCCGACGGCGAGACGTCCTGGAGCACGGTGGGCGTCGGGCCCAACGTCATCGAGGCGTCGTGGGAGGCGCTCACCGACGCCTACATCTGGGGCCTGCGCCACCACGGCGTCCTGCCGGGCTGACGCGGCCCGGGCGGCCGCGGCCGGGACGGGCACGGGCCGAGCCGCTCGTTAGGGTGGGCCCGTGAGCAGCGACGGGACCGGCGCGGAGCAGCACCACGGGGAGTACAAGGTCCCCGGCGGCAAGCTCGTCGCGGTGGACCTGGGCACGGCCGGGGGCGTCGTCACGGCGGCCTCCGTCCACGGGGACTTCTTCCTCGAGCCCGACGAGGCGCTCGACGTGATGTCGCGGGCGCTCGTCGGGCTGCCCGTGGCCACGGGGGCGTCGGCGGTCGCGGCGGCGGTGGAGGGGGCCCTGCGGCACGCGGAGGCCGTGGGCGCCCTGGCGGGGCCGGTCGCGCTCGTCGGGGTGGACCCGCACGCCGTGGCCATGGCCGTCCGCCGGGCGCTGGGTTTCTCGACGACGTGGGCCGACCACCGGTTCGAGCTGCTCCACCCCGGCCCGCTGCCGCCGGCGCTGCACACCGCGCTGGACCAGGTGCTCACGGAGGAGCTGGCCGCGGGACGGCGCGGGCCGACGCTGCGGTTCTGGGAGTGGGTCGACCCGGCCGTCATCATCGGCTCGTTCCAGTCCGTGCGGAACGAGGTCGACCTCGCGGCGGCGGACCGCCACGGCGTCGCCCTGGTGCGCCGGATCTCGGGCGGCGGGGCCATGTTCATGGAGGCGGGGAACTGCATCACCTTCTCGATGGTCGTGCCGGCCTCGCTCGTCGACGGCATGAGCTTCGAGGAGTCCTACGCGTTCCTCAACGCCTGGGTGCTCGGCGCGCTGGCCGACGTCGGGGTCCGCGCCACGACGACCGGCCTCAACGACATCTCGTCCCCGCAGGGCAAGCTGGCCGGCTCCGCGCAGAAGCGCGTGGTCGGCGGCGCCGTGCTGCACCACGTGACGATGTCCTACGACATCGACGCCGCGAAGATGCTCGAGGTGCTGCGGATCGGCCGGGAGAAGCTCTCCGACAAGGGGACGGCCAGCGCCGTGCGGCGGGTCGACCCCGTCCGCTCCCAGACGCAGCTGCCCCGGGAGGCGGTCATCGAGGCCTTCAAGGCCCACTTCCGGGGCCGCTACGCGACGGTCGACGGCGACCTGCGCCCCGAGGAGCTGGCCCGCGCCGAGACGCTGCGGCGGACGAAGTTCACCGACCTGGCGTGGACGTACCGGGTGCCGTGACGGGTCGCGTGTCGGGGTCCGTGACGGGGTCCGTGACGGGCTGCGGGACGGAGCCCGGCGCGGGCCGGGCGCCGAAGACGGCCGTGCCGAGCCGGACCACCGTCGCCCCCTCCAGCACCGCGGCCTCGAGGTCGCCGCTCATCCCCATGGACAGCTCGTGCGCCGCACCCGTCCCGGGCAGGCCCGAGCCGAGCACCGCGTCGCGCAGCGCGCGCAGGCGGGCGTAGCCGGCGCGGACCACCGCCGGGTCGTCGCTGCGGGCGCCGACCGTCATGAGGCCGCGCAGCCGCAGGGGCGCCAGGCCCGCGACGTGCCGGGCCAGCGCGAGGGCGTCCCCCGGGGCGACGCCGTGCTTCGTCGCCTCGCCGGAGACGTTGACCTGGACGAGGACGTCGAGGGTCCGCCCCGTGGCCTCGCAGCGCCGGGCGAGGCGGTCGGCCAGGTCCTCGTCCGCGACGCTCTCGACGCACGCGGCCCACCGCAGCGCCGCGTTCACCTTGTTCGACTGCAGGGGGCCGATGACGTGCCACTCCGGTCCCGGGCCGAGGGCGGGCGCCTTCGCGACGAGCTCCTGCACCCGGTTCTCGCCGAGCAGGACCGGCGCGGGCGCCCCGGGCCCGCCCGTGGCGGCCCGGTCGGCGTCGAGGACGGCGCGCAGGCGCTCGACCGGGACGGTCTTCGTCGCGAGCAGGAGGCGGACGGACCCGGCGGGCCGGCCGGCCGCGCGCTCCGCCTCCGCCACCCGCGCGCGGGCGGCCGCGAGGCGCGCGACGAGCACGGCGGCGTCCGGCGCCCGGTCCTCCCCGCCGGCCGTCGTAGCGCCGCCCCGGTCGTCCGGCGCCGGGGACGGGCCCGGGCCGGGGCCGGGGACGACGGGGTCGGGGGGCACGCGCCGGACCCTACCGCCGGCGGTCCCCGTGAGGACCGCCGCGCGGCGCCCGGCGGGGGCGGGTCTCAGACGAGCACCCCCGGGGCCGCGACCAGACCCTCGGGGGCGGGCAGCACGACCTCGTGCTCGCGGACGCGGGCCTCCGGCTCGACCTCGCGCCGCAGGGGCCGCGCGGGGTTGCCCACCCAGACCTCGCCGGGCCCGGTCGAGTGCGTGAGGACGGCGTTGGCGCCGATGACGGTGCCGGCGCCGACGACGAGGGTCTCGCCCCCGCGGCAGGCGAGGACCGCGTTGGCCCCGATGACGACGCCGTCACCGATGACGAACCGGGGCGGGAGCGCGGGGTCGCCCCGCAGGTCGGACCGGCCCAGCACCACGCCGCAGTTGAGGATGACGTCGTCGCCGATCGTCGTGTTCCAGTGCACCGTGTGCCCGGCGCCGACGTGGGGCAGGTACAGGTCGCGCCCGATGCGGACCTCCGGCGGGATGTCGACCCCGAGGAGGCGGAGCACCTGGCGCCAGGGGCTTGTGCGGTTGTCCCGCGTGGCACGGACCAGTCTGAGGGCGAACCTGTCGAGCGCCCCCGCGTTCGTCGTCATGCGGGTGAATCTAGGAGCAGGGCCGCGTCGCATGTGCCGCTTTTGTCCGATTTCACCCGCTCGACCGGGAACCCGTTCCGGCGCGGGCGACCGGGGCGACGACCGCGCTGGTCAGACGCACGAGGTCGGCGGGTGCGAGCGCGACGTCGAGGCCGCGCCGACCCGCCGACACGAGCACCTCGGCGTGCTCCGCCGCCGCCGCGTCGAGCACGGTCGGCAGGCGCCGGCGCTGCCCGAGCGGGGAGATGCCCCCGACCACGTACCCCGTGGCGCGCTCGGCGTCCGGGGCGGGCGCCAGGGCGGCGCGGCGACCCCCGGCGGCGGCGGCGAGGGCCTTGAGGTCGAGCGTCCCCGAGACCGGGACCACGGCCACCCAGAGCGATCCGTCGACGGTGGCGACGAGCGTCTTGAGCACCCGTGCCGGGTCCACGCCGAGCGCGGCCGCGGCCTCCGTCCCGTAGCCCAGGTCCGTGGACGGGTCGTGCGCGTAGGCCAGGACCCGGTGCGCCACGCCGGCGGCGGCGAGGGCGGCGAGGGCGGGCGTGCCCGCGGGGGCGCGGCGAGGGCTCACCGCGCCAGGCTAGGACGGCGGCCGGGGCCGGCTCAGGCGACGAGGCCGGTGGACCCCACGAGCACGCCGACGGCGAACGTCACGGCCATCGCCAGCCCGCCGCCGACCGCGTTGCGCAGGACGGCCCGGCCGACGGGCGCGCCGCCGAAGCGGGCGCTGAGCACCCCGGTGAGGACGAGCGCGGCGAGGACGGCGAGGACCGTCACGGGCAGGCGCGCCCCGCCCGCGGGCGCCAGCACGGCCAGGAGGGGCACGAGGCCCCCGACGGTGAAGGCGGCACCGGACGCGAGCGCCGCGTGCCAGGGGTCGGTGAGCTCCTCGTCCGCGGGCGCGGCACCCGCCCCCGCGCCCGCCCCCGCCCCGACGGTCCCCGCCGCACCCGTCCCCGCGGCGGCCGCGCGCTCCGCGTCGCGCTGGCTGCTCACGGACACGTACTCACCCGCCGCCATCGACAGCGCCCCGGCGACGAGCACCGCGATCCCGGCGAGCACCAGCGTCCGGCCCTGCGGCGCCGCACCGGCGACGCCGAGCACCGTGGCGGCCACCGACACGACGCCGTCGTTGGCGCCGAGCACGGCCGCCCGGAGGCGGTTGAGCTCGCCGGGGGTGCGACGAGGACGTCGGGGCGTGGTCGGAGCGGGTGTCGGGGCCGTCGGGCGGGAGGGGAGGAGGAGGGCCACGCCTCGACGGTAGGCCCCCCACGAGGGGTTGTCACCGCAGGAAAGGCTGGCCTGACCTGCGCCGACGCAGGGCAGCCTCCCCTCATCCGGCCCTGCGTCCGGGGTCCGGAGACGTCCTCGGGGGCGACCGGCCGGGGCGTGAGGATCGACGCCGGCGGGGACCGGCGCGGGCGACGGCCCGCCGGGCCACGGCATCCGAGCGCCGAGCGACTCGCGACTAAACCGTTATCGAAATCGTTTGACACCGAGGCGCGGCGCCTGCGAGTCTCCTCGCCGACAGAAGCCTGTCGACCTGTCGATGACGACCAAGGGGATTCCACGATGACGAGGAAGATTCGTGGCGCGGCGTTCGTCGCGCTCGGCGCGAGCGTCACGCTCTTCGCCTCCGCCTGTGCCGGTGGCGGTGGCGGCAACGACGCGGGGGCTGCGGGGGGTGGCGAGGGCGGTGACGTCACGCTGACCTTCTGGCACAACTCCACCACCGGACCGGGCAAGCAGTACTGGACCGACACCGCGGCCGCCTTCGAGGCGGAGAACCCCGGTGTCACGGTCGAGATCCAGGCGATCCAGAACGAGGACATGGACGGCAAGCTCCAGACCGCCCTGAACTCGGGCGACGCCCCGGACATCTTCATGGCCCGTGGCGGCGGCAAGCTCGCCGACATCGTCGCGGCCGGCCAGGTCAAGGACCTCACCGGCTCCATCGACGACTCCGTCAAGGAGGACATGGCGGGCGCGCTGGACGCGTTCACGCTCGAGGACAAGATCTACGGCGTGCCCTCCGCGGTGCTGCCGGGCGGCATCTTCTACAGCAAGGACCTGTTCGCGCAGGCCGGCATCACGGAGACGCCGACGACGATCGACGAGCTCTCGGCGGCCGTCGACCAGCTCAAGGCCGCGGGCGTCCAGCCGATCGCCCTCGGTGCCAAGGACGCGTGGCCCGCAGCGCACTGGTACTACTTCTTCGCCCTGCGCGAGTGCTCGCAGGACACGATGGACGCCGCCGCCCAGGACCGTTCGTTCGACGACCCCTGCTGGGAGAAGGCCGGCGAGGACCTCGCCGCCTTCGCCGGCACCGAGCCCTTCAACGAGGGCTTCCTGACGACGTCGGCCCAGCAGGGCGCCGGCTCCTCGGCCGGTCTCGTGGCCAACCACCAGGCGGCCATGGAGCTCATGGGCGGCTGGAACGTCGGGCAGATCGCCTCGCTGACGCCGGACCAGCAGCCGCTCGCCGACCTCGCCTGGTTCCCCTTCCCCGCTGTCGAGGGCGGCGAGGGCGACCCCACCGCGATGATGGGTGGCGTCGACGGGTACTCCTGCTTCGTGGACGCCCCGGCGGAGTGCGACGCGTTCCTCAACTTCGCCGCGCAGCCCGAGAACCAGGAGGGCTACGCCGTGGCCTTCCAGACGATCCCGGCCTCGAAGGCCGCGGCGGGCGCCACTCCCGAGGGCCCGCTGAAGGACATCCAGACGGCCTACGACGGCGCGGCCTACGTGTCCGTCTGGCTCGACACGCTCTTCGGCCAGAACATCGGCAACGCGCTGAACACCAGCGTCGTCGACCTGCTGGCGGAGAAGGGTGACGCCGCCGGCGTCGTGTCGGCGGTCAGCGACGCGGCAGCCAAGGGCTGATCAGCACCATGAGCGACTCCCAGGCCGACGTCCGCACGGCGGACGTCCCCGTCCCGCCTGTGGGTCCCGTGCGGGCCGGGGGCGGTGCCACGACGGCACCGTCCCCGGCCGGGCGGCCGCGCAGCCGCGGCGGGGCCGACTGGCGCAAGCGCGCAGAGATCGGGGTGCTCGCCGGGCCCGCGATCGTCATGTTCGTGACCTTCGTCATCCTCCCGGTGATCATGGCCGCGTACTACGGCTTCTTCCGCTGGAAGGGGTTCGGCGTCCCGACCGACTTCGTCGGGCTGGACAACTACAAGATCATCCTGCAGGACTCGGCCTTCATCGAGGCGGTTCAGCACAACGCCTTCATCGTCGTCATGTCCCTGGTCCTCCAGGGGCCCGCGGCGATCGCCTTCGCGCTGCTGCTCAACCAGAAGATCCGCGGCCGCTCCGTCATCCGCGTCCTGATCTTCGTCCCGTACGTCGTGTCCGAGGTCATCGTCGGCACGGGGTGGAGCCTCATGCTCCAGACGACCGGCGCCGTGAACGACCTGCTGGAGAAGGCGGGCCTGGGCAGCTTCGCCACCGAATGGCTCTCGGACCCGTCCGTGGCCATCTGGTCGCTGATGATCATCATCACGTGGAAGTACATCGGCTTCGCCGTGATCCTCATGCTCGCCGGCCTGCAGTCCATCCCGGAGGAGCTGTACGAGGCCGCGGCGATCGACGGCGCGTCCTACTGGCAGATCCAGCGGCGCATCACGCTCCCGCTGCTCGGGCCGACGATCCGCATCTGGGCGTTCCTGTCGATCATCGGCGCCCTGCAGCTCTTCGACCTCGTCTACATCATCTGGGGCCAGTACATCGCCTCGACCGCGGGCACCTCGACCATGGCCACGTACATGGTCCTCGAGGGCCGCAACGCCGGGAACTACGGCTACGGCAACGCGGTCGCCGTCGTCCTGTTCTTCATCTCGCTCGTCATCGCGCTGGTGTACCAGCGGTTCGTGCTGCGTCGTGACACGGCGGGCGCGCTCACCGGAGGGAAGACGAAGTGACCACCGTGACCAGCGCCCCGCCGCTGCCCGGGTCGAGGCCCGCCCAGGTCATCCGCAAGGACCGCTCGCTCCGGTGGGGCAGCCCCGTGACCTACCTCGTCGCGACGGTCCTCGTGGCGATCTGCGTGGGCCCCGTCATCTACATCATCCTCGGCGGGTTCCGGACGAACTCGCAGATCACCACGGACCCTTCCGGGTTCCCCGGCCCGTGGCAGCTCGGCAACTACGGCAGCGTCCTGTCGAGCCCGCTGTTCTGGCAGCAGGTCGGCAACTCGACCATCTCAGCGCTCAGCACGACGGTCGCCGTCGTCGTCCTCGGGGTCATGGCCAGCTTCGTCATCGCCCGGTACGACTTCCGGGGGAGCGCGGGCCTCTACTCGCTCTTCGCCGCCGGGCTCATGTTCCCCATGACGGTGGCCATCACGCCGCTGTACATCCTCGTCAAGGGCCTCGGCCTGACGAACAGCCTGCTCGGCGTGATCCTGCCGCAGATCGCCTTCGCGCTGCCGACGACGATCATCATCATGGTGCCGTTCCTGCGGGCCATCCCGAAGGAGATCGAGGAGGCGGCGTCCATCGACGGCGCCAGCCGGCTCGGGTTCTTCTTCCGCATGGTCGTCCCGCTGTCGCTGCCCGGCGTCATCACCACGGGCATCCTCGCCTTCATCGGCGCCTGGAACGGGTACATGCTGCCGCTCTTCATCCTCAACAACGAGTCGCAGTACACGCTGCCGCTCGGCGTCCAGGCCTTCGCGTCGCAGTACTCCGTCGACACCGCGCGCGTCCTGGCCTTCACCTCCCTCTCGATGATCCCCGCGCTGGTGTTCTTCAGCGCCTTCGAGCGGCGGATCGTCGGCGGCCTCACCGGCGCCGTCAAGGGCTGACCCACCCGGGCGGCGGGGACGCGCAGCGCGTCCCCGCCGGACCCGTGCCGCGGCCGTCGCGGCCCCCTCTCCCGTGCCAGCAAGGAGCCTTGTCGTGACCGTCCGTCCCGATCCCGTCCCGGCCATGCCCGAGGTGTCCGAGCGCGTGCGCGCGCTCCACGCCCGGATGACCCTCGAGGAGAAGCTCGGCCAGGTCGTCGGCTTCTGGCTCGACCAGGGCGGCGACGTCGTGGCGCCGATGCAGGGGGAGATGGCCGCCCCGGGCGACGGCCGCACCCTCGCGGAGATCACCGCGCAGGGCATCGGGCACTACACCCGCGTGTACGGCACCCGGCCCGTCGACGCGGCCGAGCGGGCAGCCTGGCTCTGGGCCGAGCAGCGGCGCCTCAAGCGCGAGACGCGCCTGGGTATCCCGGCGCTCGTGCACGAGGAGGTCCTCACGGGCCTGGCGGCGTGGCGCGCGGCGACGTTCCCGACCCCGCTGGCCTGGGGCGCCTCGTTTGACCCCGACCTCGTCGCCGAGGTCGGCGCCGCGATCGGCGGCTCCATGCGCGAGCTCGGCATCCACCAGGGGCTTGCCCCCGTGCTCGACGTCGTGCGCGACCCCCGCTGGGGCCGGGTCGACGAGTGCATCGGCGAGGACCCGTACCTCGTCGGGACGGTCGGCACCGCCTTCGTGCGGGGCCTGCAGGGTGCCGGCGTGCACGCCACCCTCAAACACTTCCTCGGCTACTCCGGCTCGCGCGCCGGGCGCAACCACGCGCCCGTCCACGCCGGGCCGCGCGAGGTGCTCGACGTGTTCCTGCCGCCGTTCGAGATGGCGATCCTCGACGGCGGGGTGCGGTCCGTCATGAACTCCTACGCCGAGATCGACGGCGTGCCCGTCGCCTCCTCGCCGGAGCTCCTCACGGGCGTCCTGCGGGAGCGGCTGGGCTTCACCGGCGTCGTCGTGGCGGACTACTTCGCGGTGGCGTTCCTCGAGGTCATGCACCGCGTGGCCGCCGACCGCGGCGACGCGGCCGCGCAGGCGCTCGTCGCCGGCATCGACGTGGAGCTGCCGGGCGGCGACGCCTACCTCGCGCCCCTGGCCGAGAAGGTCCGCTCGGGCGCGCTCGACGAGCGCTACGTCGACCGGGCGGTCCTGCGGGCGCTCGCGCAGAAGGAGGAGCTGGGCCTGCTCGACCCCGGCGCCTTCGAGGACGAGCCGCCGGCGGTGGTCGACCTCGACACCCCGCACCACCAGGACCTGGCGCGCCGGCTCGCCACGGAGTCCGTCGTGCTCCTGGCCAACGACGGCGTGCTGCCGCTCAGCGGCTGGACCGTGGCCCCGCGCCGCGTCGCGGTGCTCGGCCCCAACGCCGACCGCGCCGAGGCGCTCCAGGGCTGCTACTCCTTCGCCAACCACGTGCTGGCGCACCAGCCGGACCACGAGCTGGGCTTCGCGATCCCCACCGTGCGCGAGGCGTTGGCCACGGTCCTCGGCGAGGTCGCCGCGGAGCACGGGGGCGCCGCCCCCGAGCTCGTGGTGGCCGAGGGCTGCACGGTCGAGGGCGACGACACCTCCGGCTTCGCGGACGCGGTCGCCGCGGCCGCCGCCGCCGACGTCGCGGTCGTCGTCGTCGGGGACCAGGCCGGCCTCTTCGGCCGGGGCACGGTCGGCGAGGGCAACGACTGCGACACGCTCGAGCTCCCCGGCGTCCAGCGGGCGCTCGTCGAGGCGGTCGTCGGCTCGGGGACGCCCGTCGTGATGGTGCTGCTCACCGGCCGCCCCTACGCCGTGGGCTGGGCGCTCGACGGCGAGGGGCCCCGCCCCGCCGCGGTGCTCCAGGCGTTCTTCCCCGGCGAGGGCGGCGGCCTGGCGGTGGCGGACCTCGTCGCCGGGCGGGCCAACCCCTCCGGGCGGCTGCCCGTCTCCCTGCCCCGCTCAGCCGGGGCGCAGCCGTACTCGTACCTGCACCCCGTGCTGGGCGGGCCGTCGGACGTCACGTCGACGGACCCGACGCCGCTGCGGCCCTTCGGCTTCGGCCTGTCGTACACGACGTTCGCCTACGACGACCTCGTCGTCGACCGGGAGGCCGCCACCGACGGGTCCTTCGCCGCCGCGGTCACGGTGACGAACACGGGCGAGGTGGGCGGCGCCGACGTGGTGCAGCTCTACGGGCACGACGTGGTCGGCAGCCTCACGCGGCCCGTCGTCCAGCTCCTCGGCTACACGCGGGTGGAGCTGGGGCCGGGCGCGTCGCGCCGGGTGTCCTTCCGCGTCCCGGCGGCCCGCCTGGCGTTCACCGACCGCCGGCTGGTCAAGGTCGTCGAGCCCGGCGACGTCGAGGTGTGGGTCGGCTCGCACGCCGGCGCCGCGACCCCCGTCGCCGACATGAAGGACACGACCGGCGGCGCCATCACCAACGAGCGGCAGCAGGAGAAGCGCGATCTCCCCGGCACGGCGACGGCCCGCGCGGTCGTCACGCTGACGGGCGCCGTGCACGCCGTGACGACGGCCGACGAGCGGCTGGTGCGGGCGACGGTGCAGGAGGCGTGAGCCGCGTCGCCCACCCGCTGCTGCCCGGGACGTACCCCGACCCGAGCATCTGCCGGGTCGGCGCGGACTACTGGCTCGTCACCTCGACGTTCGAGTACGTCCCGGGCCTGCCCGTCCTGCACAGCCGCGACCTGGCGCACTGGACGCAGGTGGGGCACGTCGTGGAACGCGCCGGGATGCTCGACCTCGAGGGCATCGGCTCCTCGGGCGGGCTGTACGCCCCGACGATCCGGCACCACGACGGGCTCTTCTGGGTCGTGTGCACCCTCGTCGACCGGGACGACCCGGGCCGCGGCGGGAACTTCGTCGTCACCGCGACGGACCCCGCCGGGCCCTGGTCCGACCCCGTGTGGCTCGACGCGGCGGGGATCGACCCGTCGATCGCGTTCGACGCGGACGGCCGGGCCTGGGTGCACGGGACGCGCCTCGTCGCCGAGCCCGAGTGGCCGCAGCAGACGGAGGTCTGGCTGCGCGAGCTCGACCGGGAGACCCTGCGGCTCGTCGGGCCCGAGCACGTGCTGTGGACCGGGGCCGTCCGCGGCGCGGTCTGGGCCGAGGGCCCCCACCTCCTGGAGAAGGACGGCCGCTGGTACCTCGTGGCCGCCGAGGGCGGCACGGAGCTCCACCACGCCGTGGCGGTGGCGCGGGCCGACCACGTCACCGGGCCGTACGAGGGGTACGCGGGCAACCCCGTCCTCACGCACCGGCACCTCGGCCGGGGCGCCGGGGTCGTCGGCGTCGGCCACGCGGACCTCGTCGAGGCCGCCGACGGCTCCTGGTGGGCCGTGGTGCTCGGCAGCCGGCCCTACGGCGGCCTGCACACCAACCTCGGCCGTGAGACCTTCCTCGTGCCCGTGAGCTGGGAGGACGGCTGGCCCGTCCTCGCCCCCGGCGTCGGCCGCGTCACCGACGACGTGGAGGTGCCGTTCGCCGACCCCGCCGCGCGGGCCGGCGTCCCGCAGGTGGTCCCGTCGGGGCCCGTGCTGCCCGGCGACCCCCGCTGGACCGCGCTGCGGGCCCCGGTCGGCTCCGTCGCCACCCCGGACGGCGGGGGGTGGCGCCTGCCCGTCCGCGCCGCGACGCCCGCCGAGCCCACGACGCCGGCGTTCCTCGGCGTGCGCCAGCAGCACCGGGACGTCGACGTGCGGGCGGTGCTGGGGATCGCCGGCCTCGCCGACGGGGAGCGCGCGGGCCTCGTCGTGCGGCAGTCGGAGGCGGACCACGTCACCCTGACGGCCACGCCCACGGGCGACGCGGTGCTCGTGCGCGCCGTGCACCGGCGCGGCGGCGTCGAGACGGTGCTGGGGGAGGCCGCCCGGCCGGCCGCGGACGCGCTGACCCTGGGGCTGCGGGTGCGCGGGCAGCGCTACGCGCTCGTCGTCGAGGAGGGGGAGCGGGTGACCGCGGTCGCGGTGGCGGACGGCTCCACCCTCGACAGCATGGCGACGGGCGGCTTCGTCGGGCTGTGGCTGGGGGTCGTCGCGACGAGCGACGGCCGGCCGACGTCGTCGGTGGTGGAGGTCCGCGCGTTCGAGTACCACCCGCGCGAGGTCCTCGAGGGCTAGCCAGGGCCGGCCTCCCGGTCCGGTCGCCGCGGGACCGGACCCGGGGCCGTCGGCCGCTCCGGCAGCGGGGCGGCGCGCCCCGGGAGGGCGACGAGGGCGACGAGCAGCGCCCACAGCGTGACCGCGACCCCCCAGCGGGCGTCGCCGGTCGCGCCCGCTCGGTCGGGGTGCGACAGCTCCGCCATGCCGACCCAGAGCGCCGAGAGGCCGACCGTCACCCGCAGGAGCGCGCGGAGGTCCTGCCGGAGCGCCAGCACGAGGGCGGCGACGACCAGCGCGACCCCGACGGCACCCTGCACCGGCCAGTGCTCGACGCCCTGGGTCACGCTGCCGGTCACGCGGGCGCGCGACCGCTCGAAGGCCGTCACCGCGTAGGGCAGCCAGAGCGGGACCCCGAGCGCCGCGACGAGCAGCGAGGGCCGGTGCGCGGGCCCGGCCCGCCGCGCGGGGAGGGGCGGCCGGCCGAGGAGGTGCCACAGCGCGAGGCCCGAGCCGGCGACGCCCGCGGCGAGCGCGAGCAGCCGCACGTCCGCCCCCGCACCGGCGCCGACGCCGAGCGCCAGCGCGGCGACCGCGAGCTGGGCGAGCGCCGGCCACGGGGCGCCCGGGAGCACGGCGAGGCGGAGGTAGGCGCCGGCGAGGAAGAACGTGAAGAGGGCACCCCAGCTCGCCTCGAGCGGCACCTCCCAGACGTACCGCTGGTCGACCCAGCCCAGCAGGGTGACGAGGTCGACGACGCCCATGAGGAGGAGGGCGGCGACGAGCGCCAGGACGACGGCCAGCACCCGGGCGGGGACCGCACGGCCCTCGCGCCCGGGCCGGTCGCCGGCGGGGGGCGGCCCGGTCGCCACCCGCGTGCCGGGAGCGGCGACCCCCGGCGGGCCCGGCCGGCGGGCACCGCGGGCGGCGTCCCGACGAGGCCCCGCGTCGCTCACGCCACGGGCTCCGGCACCCGGTCGCGGCGCCGGGGGCCGACGTGCGGCAGGCCGCGTCCGACCATGGCGACGGTGCTGCCCAGGCGGTGCCGCCAGGAGGGGTCGACGAGCGGCGCGCCGGCGGGCAGGTCCTGCAGGTCCACGACGTGCGCGCGGGCGGACCCGATGCCCTCGAGGTCGAGGTCGACCGGCGCGGTCCGGACCGCGGCCGCGGCAGGGCCGGCGGCGCGGTAGAGGTCGTCGGAGGGCAGCAGGTACTCGGGCACCCGCACGGGGTTCTTCAGCAGTCGGTGGACGTGGATGACGTCCAGCCCGACGAGCTTCGTCCACCGGCGGATGGTCTGCGTCGCCACCTCCCCGAGGTGCGCGACGAACTTGAGCCGGAGGTCCGCCGTCCGGGTGCAGCTGCCGCAGGGGCACATGTTCCGCTCGACGTACCGGCGCTCCTGGTGGAACGCGCGGTGCAGCGCCACGGCCGCGCCGGTGGCGGCGGACCAGGCGGCGGGCCCGTCGAGGCGCTCGGCGTCCCGCGAGAGGAAGGCCGCGTCCCCCTCGACCTCGACGAGGTCGAAGCCGTGCGCCGCGTCGACGACCCGGCCCAGCAGGCGCGCCGTGGCCGCCTCCGCGTGCCCCAGGACGCTGCGGTGGAACTGCATGTACTCCGTGTAGCCGCCGATGTCGGCGATGAGCAGCAGCGCCCGGCGGGTCGACATGTCCGGACGCTAGCAGCGCGGCTCCCGCCGTGGTAGAACCACGCTCCTCGCCCGTCCTGGCACCGGGCGCTCCCGCGCGCGGCGGGCCCTCCGGCGCGAGGAGGCGACGACGCCCGTGGTCCCGCCTCCGCCCCCGCCGGCCGTGCCCCTGCCGCCCCGGGCCCGGCCGTGAGGCCGGGCGCCGTGCTGCGCGAGCGGCTCCGGGGCACCCGACGCGCGCTCGGCGACCGCGACCTGGCCCGCCTGCTGCTCGTCTGGGCGGTGTGGGTGACGGTCGACTGGGCGACGCTCATCACCGTCTCGCTCCTGGCCCTGGACGCCGGCGGGCCCGCGGCCGTCGGTCTCGTCGGCGCCGTCCGGGTGCTGCCGGCCGCGCTGCTGTCGGCGCCGGCCTCCGTGCTCGCCGACCGCCGGTCCCGCCCGCGGCTGCTGGCGGTCGTGTGCACCGGCTGGTGCGGCGTGGCGCTGGCGCTCGTGGCGTGCGCCCTGGCCGGGGCGGGGCTGCCCGTCCTGCTCGGCGTGGTCGCCGTCGGCTCCGCGGTCGGCGCCGCCGTCCGGCCGACCCTGCAGTCGATGGTGCCGACGCTCGTGACCTCGCCGGCGGACCTCGTCGCCGCGAACTCCGCCTGGGCGACGATCGAAGCCGTGGCCACCGTCGTGGGCCCCGCCCTCTGCGCCGCCCTCCTCGGCGTGCTCGGCCCGGCGGGCGTCCTCGGGGTGCTCGCGGCGCTCCTCGTCGTCGCGGCGGCGGCGGCCGCGGCCATCCGCTCGCCCTTCCGGCCCGTGCCGCCCGACCCCGGGTCCGCCCGCACGGCGTGGCTCGACCCGTTCCTCGGGTTCGCCGTCCTGGCCCGCCCGGGGCTGCGCCTGGCGATGGCGATCTTCCTCGCGCAGACGACGATGCGCGGGCTGCTCCAGGTGTTCGTGGTGCTCGTCGCGACGTCCGGCGGCGGCTCCGACGCCCGTGCGGGCACGCTGTTCATCGCCATGGGCGTCGGCGGGCTCCTGGGGGCGGTCGTGGCCCTCGGGCTCGGGCCGCGGCGGGGGAGCCGGTGGATCGCCCTCGGCATCGTGCTCTGGGGCGTCCCCGTCGCGGCCGTCGGCCTCTGGCCGCAGGGCGGCGCCGCCCCGGTGGCGCTCGCGGCCCTCGGGTTCGGCAACGCCCTCCTCGACGTCTCGGGCTACACGCTCGTCAACCGGCTCGTCCCCGACCACCTCGCCGGGCGCGCGTGGGGCGCGTTCGCCGCGCTGGGCGCGGCCGCCATGGCGCTCGGCTCCGTGGCGGCACCCGCCCTGGTGCCGGTGCTCGGGCTCGGCGGCGCGATGGTCCTCACGGGCCTGCTCCTCGCCGCCGCCCCCGTGCTCGCCTGGCCCTGGCTGCGCCGCCTCGACGACCTCGTCGGCGGACGTCCGGAGGTGGTCGAGCTGCTCCGGCGCGTGCCGCTGCTCGGGGCGCTCTCGCTCGTCGGCGTGGAGCGCCTCGCGCGGGCCTCGCGGGTCCGGGAGCTCGCGGCGGACGCCGTCGTGGTGCGCCAGGGCGATGCCGCGACGGAGTACTTCGTCGTCGCCGAGGGCGGCGTGGCGGTGCGGCGCGACGGGCGGGAGGTGCGGCGGCTGGGCCCGGCGGACGCCTTCGGGGAGATCGCGCTCCTCGACGGCACGACGCGCACGGCGACCGTCACCACGGTCGCGCCGACGCGCCTGCTCGTCCTCGACCGCGACGGCTTCGTCGCCGCGGTCACCGGGCACCGCCCGGCGGACGCGCTCGCCCGCGCGCGGGTGGCCGACCTGCGCGCCGCCGACCGGGAGCGCGCCCGCGGCGACGGCCCGCCGGCGGGCTGACGACCCGCCGGGGGGCTGTCGCGAGGCTCGGCGCGGGCCGGTGCCGTGCCGCGTCAGGCCGGCTCGACCGGCAGCCAGAGCTCGCACGTGGCGACGGAGAAGTCGTCGCTGCGCTCGAGCACGGCCACGACCTCCGGCCCCGGGCGCAGACGCCACGGGTGGGAGGGGAACCACTCCGTGGCGGTGGCGGCCCACGTCCCCTGCAGGGCCGCCGGGTGGGGCCCCGCGCTGCGGAACACCGCCCACGCGCCCGCCGGGACGTCGAGGACGTCCAGGTCCTCGGGGACGGGCGCTCCCGCCTCCACCGCGACGCCGTGCAGGTAGGTCAGCTCGCTGCCCTCCGCGCGGTCGGGGTCGAGGTCGTCGCTGACGGCGAGGAGGCCGGCGGGCTCCGTGCCGCTCAGCGCCTTCAGGCGCGCGTGCTCCTCGGCGGGGAGGGCCGCCACGTGCGCGGCGATGCGGGGGTTGGGGCCTTCGTGGACGAGGGGCACGCGCGCGGCGTGGCCCACGAGCCGGAAGGCCGGGCGCTGCAGGAGTCGGACGTCCATGGGGGTGCTGCCCTTCACGGTGAGGTGGAAACGGAGGGTGGACTGGGTGCGGAGGGGGCCGCCGTGCCGCCGGGCCTCGCCCGGGGCCGTGCCGTGCACGGACCGGAAGGCGCGGCCGAACGCCTCCGCCGAGCCGTAGCCGTGGCGGACGGCGATCGTCAGCAGGTCGTCACCGCCGCCGACGACGTCCGCCGCGGCGACGGTCATCCGCCGCCGGCGGACGTACTCCGACAGCGGCATGCCGGCCAGCGACGAGAACATCCGCCGCAGGTGGTGCTCGCTCGTGCCGAGCCGCCGCGCCCAGGCGGCGACGTCGGCGGTGCCGTCGGTGCCGTCGGCTGTGCCGTCGGTGCCCCCGGGGCCGGCGGCGAGGTGCTGCTCGACGAGCTCGACGAGCCGGTTCAGCGTGGCGATCACGGGGCCTCCCTCCGCGTCCCAGCCTGGCGGGCCGGCCGGCGCCCCGCCCGACCGTCCCGGGTCGGGTCCGGTCAGGCCGCCCGCTCCTCGACGGGCGGGGGCGGTTCCTGGCACGGCGGTGAGGACGACGACCACCTCGGGGTGCCGCAGCCGTGGCCGAGCGGCGGGGGAGCGGCCAGAGTCGTCGCCGTGACCGACCTCTTCGACGTCCTCGTCATCGGTGCGGGTCCGGCAGGCACGACGGCGGCGCTGCGGGCCGCGGAGCTCGGCGCCCGCGTCGGCGTCGTCGAGGCGGGCCCGACCGGCGGCACCTGCGTGAACACCGGGTGCGTGCCCACGCGCGTGCTGGCCAAGACCGCGCGCCTCATGCGCGAGGTGCGCACGGCCGACGCCTACGGCATCTCCGTGACGGAGCAGCAGATCGACTGGCCGCGCACGGTCGCGCGCGTGCGCTCCACCGTGGAGCGGGTGCGCGGCGCGAAGGGCGACCTCGGGCGCTTCACCGCGGCGGGGGTGGAGGTCCTGCACGGGCGTGCGCGCTTCGCCTCGCCGCACGAGCTCGTCGTGACGGCGGACGACGGCGGGACGCGGCGGGTGCGCGCCACGAAGATCATCCTCTGCGTGGGCGGGCACTCGCGGCGGCTGCCCGTCCCCGGCGCGGGCCTGGCGACGACGCCGGAGGAGGTCCTCGACCTGCCCGCGCTGCCGCGGCGGGTCGCCGTCGTCGGCGCGGGCAACACCGGAGCCCAGCTCGTGACGATCTTCAACGCGTTCGGCAGCGAGGTGACGCTGCTCGAGGTCGCGCCGCGCATCCTCGCGCAGACCGACGCGGACGTGTCCGCGCACGTGGAACAGGCGTTCCGGGAGCAGGGCGTGCGGGTGGAGACGGGCGTCCGCACCGTCGTCGGCCTCCGTCGCGCCGACGACGGCATCCACCTCGCGTGGCGGCGCGACGGCGAGGACGAGGAGGTCGTGGCCGACGCCGTGATCATGTCCACGGGGTGGCCCGCCAACATCGAGGGCCTCGGCCTGGACGCGGCGGGGATCGAGACCGGCGTCGGCCGCATCCCCGTCGACGAGTACCTCGCCACGAACGTCGGGCACGTCTTCGTGGCCGGCGACGCCAACGGCACGGCGATGCTCGTCCAGGCGGCGCACGCCGAGGCGGAGGCGGCGGCCCGCAACGCGGTGCTGGGCACGACCGCCCGCGCGCCCCACCACCTGCTGCCCGCGGGCGGCTTCACGGACCCGGACTACGCGGACGTCGGCCTGACCGAGGACGGGGCGCGCGAGCGCGACGAGCGCTGCGTCGTCGCGCTCGTGGAGCTCTCCGAGCTCGAGCGGCCCGTCATCGACGACCGCCCCCGCGGCTTCCTCAAGCTCGTCGCCGACCGGCGCCGCGAGTACCTGCTCGGGGCCCACGCCGTCGGCGAGAACGCCGTCGAGGTCATCCAGTCGGTGACGACGGCCATGGCGGCGGGCGTCGACGTCTCGACCCTGGCGCGCGTGGAGTTCGCCTACCCGACCTACAGCGCGGCGATCGGCGTGGCCGCGCGCCGCCTGCTCGAGGCCCCCGGCGCGCGCTGAGCCGCCTCCGCGCGACGCTGCCCGGCGCCGACCCCCGGTCTCCGGACGCGCCAGGGCGCGGCGTCCGGGTGGACGCCGCGCCCTGGGTCCTGCCGGTGGTGCGCCGGACCGTCAGGAGCGGTCCTTGCCCCCCTTCGCCGGGAGGACCTGCAGCGCGTCGGACGCGGTGAGGTCGCCCGAGACCGCGACGAGCGCGTACTTCCCCGTCGCCGTGGCCTCCGGCACGGTGACCACCGCCGTCCCGGAGCCGTCGGCCCCGACGGTGACGGTGCCGAGGGCGACGTCCGGGTTCTTGCCCGGCGCGGACGCCTCGAGGGTCAGCGCCACGGTGCCGCCGGGGCGGTACCCCGCCAGCGTCACCTCGACGCGGTCGCCCGCGCGGACCTTGCCGGTGTAGACGGACACGGACGGGTCGTACGTCGGCTCCTCGGCCGGACCGACGAGCTCGGCCACGCCCCAGCGCGCCGTGCTCTGGTAGCCCAGGCCGGTCGGGTCCGCCCACGCGGTGACGCCGGTGCGCGCACCGGCCGTCGCGTCGTTCACCTGGACGTCCAGGCCGTGGAACGTGCCGAGCCCGCCCTGGTCGACGAGCCCGATGGACGCCTCGACGACGTAGCCGCCGTCGACGACCCGGGCCGCGCTCTCCAGCCGCGCCTCCTGGAAGGCCTCGTCGCCCGTGCCGAACGAGACCGCGTTCTCGAAGGAGATGCGGACCTGCGTGTCGTCGTACCGGTAGGGGCCGTTCTTGACGTTGCCCGCGTCGAGGAAGATCTCGACGGAGTCCTGGATCCACGGGTCGGAGCCCGTGGCGTCCAGGGTCGGGTCGGCGACCTCGGCGAGCACGTGCAGCGTGTCGCCGGACCAGAGCGTGCGGACCGTGGCCCGCGCGCCGTCCCCGGCGCCGGACACCGTCTTCTCCGTCCGCAACGCCGTCGCCCCGGCCCACGCGGCGTCGACGACCCCGTCGACCGTCGGCGCCTGCGCGGCCTGCACCACGGACGTGACGGACGGCGGCTCGACGAGCGTCAGCGTGCCCGTGCTGCCCTCGCCGGCCCAGCCCGTGGTGGTGGTCCCGTCCGTGACGCGCACGTCGAAGGGCACGAGGTCGCCCTCCGCCGCCGCGCCGAGGGGCAGGTGCGCCACCACGGCCCAGCCGCCCTCGACGGGTGCCGCCACCGCGGAGCCGGTGCCCGCGAGCACCGAGCCGTCGCGGCCGACGGTGGTCGTCGCGTCGCCCACGGTGAACGTCACCGCGTCGTCCGCCCCGACGGTGCCGTCCTCGACCCGGACGTACGCCGTCAGGTGGTCCGGGCTCCAGCGGACGGCGAAGCCCGTCGCGCCCGCGACCTCCTCCAGCGGCAGCTGCGCCCACGCCGGCGCCGTGGTGGCGCCGCCGTCGAGCGGCACGTCGCCGGCGAACGCGAGCGCCGTGCGCAGCGGCGTGGGCAGGTCCTCGTCGACGGCCCCCGTGAAGGCCGCCTTCGCGGCCAGCGTGTCGTCGAACAGCAGCGGGGCGCCGTTGGCGCTGCGCCAGCTGCGGCCGTCCGTCAGGCCCCAGAGGGTCACGGAGTACAGGTCGTCGGCGTGCTCGCGGAAGACCCGGAACGCGTCGCGGTAGTAGTACCCCTGCTCGACGAGGAGGGCCGGCGTGACGGGCGTGCCCGTCGTGACGTCGAGCTCGCTGACGACCTGCGTGACGGGCAGGTCCTCGAACGCGACGATCGCGTCCTCGAGCGCCTGCACCGGCATGGCCAGGCTCGCGTGGAACTGGTGGCCCACCGCGTCGACGGGTGCGCCGCGTGCCAGCAGACGCTCGACGAGGTCGTGGAGGCGGACCTGCTTGCCCGTCTGCTCCGTGTTGTAGTCGTTGATCGTCAGCGTGACGGGCCGGTCGGTGCCGGGCGCGGCGTAGGTGCCGTTGAAGGCCTCGTCGGCGTACGCGAAGGCGAGGTCGATGAACTCCTCGCCCAGGACGCGGTACCACTCGGAGCGCCGCAGGCCGTCGGCCTCCTCGCGCCCGTCGGAGACGGCCTCGTTGACGACGTCGAACGCCACGACGGGGTTCGTCGCCGACCCGAAGAGGCCGTAGCCGCCGCCGGTGCTCAGCGCCTCGGCGACCGCGAACACGTGCGTGCGCATCCGCTCGCGCAGGAGCGCCCGGTCCGCCTCGCTCGTGGTGAGCGGGGTGCCGTCCTCGTGCTGGAAGAACCACTCCGGCGTCTGGCTGTGCCACACGAGCGTGTGGCCGTAGACCCGGACACCCTCCCTCTGCGCGAACGCCATGAGGGCCTGCGCCTCGGGGTGGATGCCGAAGCGGCGGTCCGCGTCGTACCAGGCCTCGGGCTTCATGTGGTTCTCGGGCGTGATCTGGTCGAAGTGCCGCAGCAGCAGCTGCGACGCCGAGCCGCTCGTCTCGCGCGAGTCGATGGCGACGCCGACGGGGAAGTCGACCGTGCCCCTCAGCGGCGTGCGGTCCTCGACGACGGGCGCGCCCTGGGGCGCGACGACGACGTCATCGACGAGGAACGGCTCCGTGCCGCCGTCGCTGTACGACGTCTCCAGGTAGAGGAACGCGCTCTCGACGCCGTCGGGCACGGTGTACGTGGCCGTGAGCTCCGTCCAGCCGGTGGACACGACGCCGGGCAGCTGCGCGACGGTGTCGTAGGAGGTCGTGCCGCCGGCCGTGCGCGCCAGGCTGAGCCAGACGTCGTCGGTGGCCGCGCCGGCCGCCATCTTCACCCAGGCGCTGATCGTGTAGGTGCCGCCGGGCTGCACGAGGCCGGTGAGGTCGTGGCCGATGCCGTCGCCCTGGCCGGTGCGCCCCGACACGAGCGCCGCCTGCGCACCGCCGTGCGCCTCCGCGGTCGTCACCGCGACGACCGGGTCGCCGTCCGCGTCGCCGCGGGGCACCCAGCCGTCGAGGCCGTCCTCGAAGTCGGAGGTCAGCACGGGGCCCGACGCCGTGACGCCGCCCGCGGGCAGCGTGAAGGTCCAGCCCGCGGCGAGGCGCTCGCCGACGACGGTCTCCACCGCCGCGACGGTGCCGCTGCGGTCGCCGCCGCCGTCGTGCACGAGGACGACCTCGCCGGGCTTCACCGCCGCCCGGAGGTTGGCCGTGAGCACGGCCTCGTCCTGCGTCTCCCAGTCGTCGATGACGTTGACCACGCCGAGCGGCTGCATGCCGAGCGCGACCGCGACCCCCGGGGTCCTCCCCCAGCTGCCGTTGGGTGCCCGGAAGTAGGGGACGGGGTACGCGGGGTCGCCGAGAGCCTCGCGGATGATCGCCAGGTTCTCCTCGAGGTCGGCCTCGACCGCCGCCTCCGTCCAGGAGCCCATGTCCGCGTAGCCCGTCGTGTGGTTGCAGAGGGTGTGGCCCTCGGCGACGATCCGGCGCAGCAGCTCCGCACCGCCCTCGGCCCGGATGTTCTGGCCGATGACGCAGAAGGTGGCGGGCACGTCGTTCGCCGCCAGGAAGTCCAGCAGGCGGTCGGTCTCGCCGGGGTTGGGGCCGTCGTCGACCGTCAGCGCCGCGACGTCACCCGTGCCGCGGGCGGCGGTGACGGGGGTCGCCACGGGCGCGGTCGCGCCGCCGGGGACGAAGAGCGGGTCGGGGGTGGGGGTCCACGGGCCCGTGGTCGTCGCGCCCGTGATCAGCAGGTCGTCGACGAGGTAGGAGTAGGCCCCGGGCCCCGTCGGCAGGTCGCCGGTGCCGAGGTAGACGCGCGCGGTGGCGGGGTCGGCGTCGGCCGGGACCGTGTACGTGCCGGTGACGGTCGTCCACGCGTCGGCCGTCATGGAGGTGTTCCCGACCCAGGTGTAGCTCGGCTCGGCGACGAACCGGACGCCCGCGCTGCCGGCGGTGCCGTCGGCGAGCCGGACGTCCATCGAGAACGTGTACTGCTCGCCGGGGGTGAGCAGGCCCGCGGGGGACTTGATGCCGTCGTAGTCGGCGGTGCGGCCCCCGACGAGCAGGGCGGGGTCGCCGTCGACGTCGACGACGGACAGCGTCGCGCCGCCGTTCGGGGTCCAGGGGGCCCAGGTGCCGTCGGAGAAGTCCGTGCTCAGCACGGGGGCCGGGTCGGCCGCGGCGGCGGGCAGCCCCGCGGCGGGGACGGCGCCGGCCGCCAGGGCGAGGGCGACGGCGCCCGCCCCCAGGGTCCGGCGAGGTGGTCGTGACCGGGTCATCGATGCGCTCCCTTGCGATCGTGGCTCCGCGCGCCGGGCCACGTCGCCCGTTTCCTCCACGCGGTGGACGAACCGAAGTGAAAACGATGTCGAAACCGTTGTCCAGCGGACGGGGACGCGGCAACCGCTCTCCTGAGAGGAGAGCGGTTGCCGTCACGCCGGACCCGTCACCTGCGGTGCACCGACCGTCGTCGGGTCCCGCCGTCCGCCCGTCCGGGACGCGGGGTCCTCCGCCGTCAGAGCGGGCCGACCGCCGTCACGCGCAGACGCACCTCGCCGGCCTCGTCCGTGGCGGCCAGGTCGACGACGGCGTCGATCCGCCAGTCGTGGTCGCCCGCGGGGTCGTCGAGGGTCTGCCGGACGCGCCAGCGCACCTCGGCGCCGCCGGGGCCGTGCTCGGGCGTGACGGTGAACAGGGCCGGCCCGCGGGCCGCGGCGCCGACGAGCACCTCGTCGTGGTCGTCCCAGAACGGGTCGAGCGCGCCGTGCCAGCGGTCGGCGTCCCAGGGCGCGCCGTCCTCGTCGAGGTCGCCGAGCGCGGCGAGCGCGCCCCACCGCTCGCGGGCGGCGAGCTCCACCCGGCGGAACATCGCGCCGCGCACGAGCGCCCGCAGCACCCGGGGGGTGGCGGACAGCGGCTCGGGCCGGTCCTCGTCCGTCCCGCCGGGGGCGTCGGCCCCGGGCTCGTCGAGGGGGTTCGCCAGGCGCTCCCACTCGTCGAGGAGGCTGGAGTCCGTGCGCCGGACGAGGTCGCGCAGCCACTCGAGCAGCTCCGCCAGGTCCTCCGTCCGGCGCTCCGCGGGGACGGTCTGGCGCAGCGCCCGGACGGCGTCCGCGAGGTACCGCAGCAGGACGCCCTCCGTGCGGTCGAGGGCGTACGCCGACACGTACTCGGGGAAGGTCATGGCCTTCTCGTGCATCTCGCGCACCACGGACTTCGGCGACAGGACGAGGTCGGCGACCCAGGGGTTCGTCGTGCGGTAGGTCGCGAAGGCGGCCTCGAGGGGCTCCGCCAGGGGCTTGGGGTACGAGACGTCCTCGAGCAGCGCCATGCGCTCCTCGTACTCGATGCCCTCGGCCTTCATGGCGGCGACGGCCTCGCCCCGCGCCCGGTTCTCCTGCGCCGCGAGCACCTGGCGGGGGTCGTCGAGCGTGGCCTCGATGACCGACACCACGTCGTGCGCGTAGCCCGGGTCCTCGGGGTCGAGCAGGTCCAGCGCCGCGTAGGCGAACGGCGACAGCGCCTGGTTGAGCGCGAACGTGGCCGGCACGTCCTGGGTGAGCCGGACGGTGCGGCGGCGGCCGCGCGGGGCGTCGGGGTCGTCGACCCAGACCCGCTCGACGACGCCGGCCGCCCGCAGGGACCGGTAGATCTCGACGGCCCGGCGCACGTGCCGGCCCCGCGCCGCCGGCGGCTCGTGGTTGTCGAGCAGCAGGTGCGTCATGGCGGCGACGGGGTCGCCCGGGCGCGAGAGCACGTTGAGCACCATCGCGTGGCTGACGCGGAAGCTCGAGGCGAGCGGCTCGGGCGGGGCGTCGCGCAGGCGCTCGAACGTCTTGTCCGTCCAGTTCACGTGCCCGGCCGGCGCCTGCTTGCGGACGATCTTGCGGACCTTCTTCGGGTCGTCGCCCGCCTTCGCCAGCGCCCGCCGGTTCTCGATGACGTGCTCGGGCGCCATGACGACGACCTCGCCGAGCGTGTCGAACCCGGCACGGCCCGCGCGGCCGGCGATCTGGTGGAACTCCCGGGCGCTGAGGTGGCGCATCCGCTGGCCGTCGTACTTGACGAGGGAGGTGAGCACGACGGTGCGGATGGGCACGTTGATGCCGACGCCGAGGGTGTCCGTGCCGCACACCACCGGGAGCAGGCCGCGCTGCGTGAGGCGCTCGACGACCCGCCGGTAGCGCGGCAGCATCCCCGCGTGGTGCACGCCGACGCCGTGCCGCAGGAGGCGCGAGAGGGTCTTGCCGAACCCGGGGCCGAAGCGGAACGCGCCGAGCTCGTCGGCGATGCGGTCGCGCTGCTCCCGGGAGGCCAGCGGCGTCGAGAGCAGCGACTGCGCGCGCTCCACCGCGTCCTTCTGCGTGAAGTGCACGACGTAGGCGGGGGAGCGGTGCGTGGTGACGAGCTCGTCGAGGAGCTCGTGCAGGGGCTCGAGGCCGTAGGCGAAGGTGAGCGGGACGGGGCGCTCGGCGTCCGCGACGACCGCGACGTCGCGGCCCGTCCGGCGCTCGAGGTCCTCGACGAAGAACCGGACGTCCCCGAGCGTCGCGGACAGGAGGACGTGCTGGGTGCGCGTGAGCTCCAGGAGCGGCACCTGCCACGCCCAGCCGCGCTGGGGGTCGGCGTAGAAGTGGAACTCGTCCATGACGACCTGGCCCACGTCGCTGCCGGCGCCCTCGCGCAGGGCGAGGTTGGCGAGGATCTCCGCCGTGCAGCACAGGATCGGGGCGTCCGCGTTCACCGCGCTGTCGCCCGTCATCATGCCGACGTGCTCCGCGCCGAAGGCGTGCACGAGGTCGAAGAACTTCTCGCTGACGAGCGCCTTGAGCGGTGCGGTGTAGACGGTCCGGCGGCCCTGCGCGAAGGCGGTGAAGTGGGCCGCGGCGGCGATGAGCGACTTGCCCGACCCCGTCGGGGTGCTCACGACCACGTGGGCCCCGGTGACGAGCTCGAGGAGCGCCTCCTCCTGGTGCGGGTACAGCGTCAGCCCGCGGTCCGCCGCCCAGCCGACGAAGGCCGCGTACAGCGCGTCGGGGTCGTGCGGGTCGGCCGGGACGCGCGTCGCCAGCGTGGGGACGGGCGGGCCGGCGGGTGTCGCGGCCCGCGCGGCGGCGGACGCGGCCGGGGCGGCCTCGGAGGTGGTCACGGGGTCGATCCTCCCAGGCGTGGCGCGGTCGGCGGCCCCGCGGACCCTCCGGACGCGGGCGAGGACCCCGTGGCGCGCGGCGACGGCCCCCCCCGCCGGCCTGTGGCGGCCCTGAGGGCCGGGCACGCGCGCCCGGTGGCCGTCCCGGGCGTGCCGGAGGATGCCCAGGGTGAGCACCCTCTCCCGCCTGCCCGACCTGGCCGCCGTGCGCCGCCGCGCCGGCACCGTGCTGTTCGAGCGGGTGGCGGGCCCCGACGGCGCGGAGAACCGGCACCGGATCCACGCCACACCGGGGCCACGGTGGTTCGAGGCGGGCTCCCCGATCCAGGTCGTCCACGGCGACGCCTCGATGTTCGTCGGCGGTCTGCGCGCGCTGCTGCTGCAGTCGCTGCACCCCGGCGCCATGAGCGCGGTGGCCGACCACTCCGGCTACCGCGGAGACCCGTGGGGGCGCCTGGCCCGCACGAGCACGTTCCTCGCGGTGACGACGTTCGGCACCGCCGACGACGCCCAGGCCGCGGTCGACACCGTCCGCCGCATCCACGGCCGGATCGCGGGCCGCACGCCCGCCGGGGACCGCTACCGCGCGGACGACCCGGACCTGCTGCGGTGGGTGCACGTCGCGGAGGTCGACAGCTTCCTGCGCGCGCACCAGGCCTTCGGCGTGCGGCCGCTCGACGAGGCGGGTGCCGACGCGTACGTCCTCCAGGCGGGGCGGGTGGCGCGCTCCCTCGGCGCCACCCGCGTCCCCGGCTCCGTCGCCGAGCTCGCCGACGCGCTGGAGGAGTTCCGCCCCGCGCTGGGGGCGACCGACGCCGCCCGCGAGGCGGCACGGTTCCTCCTGCACGAGCCGCCCATCCCCGTGCCGCTGCGGCCGGGCTACGGCCTGCTCGTGCGCGCGGCGCTGGGGTCCCTGCCGGTCTGGGCGCTCGCCGACCTCGACGTGGCGCGGCCCGGACGGGTCGGCCGGGCCGCCGGGCTCGCCGCCGGTCACGTGGGCACCCGGGCCATCCGCTGGCTCCTCGCGGCGCAGGGCGACGTGCCCCGGCCGGCGACCCCGCTCCCGCACGCCGCCTGAGAGCGGCACCCGGCCCGGGCCCGCGGGACGCGCCCCCCGGATGCGCGGCCGCGACGGGTGTGACCACAGTGGGGGCGAGACCCCGCCGCACGGCGCCCGAGACGCGAGGCGCACGACGCCGCACCGGCGCCCGCGGCGGGCACACCGCCCGCCCGGGCACGAGAGGGGAACCAGCATGCGCGCAGTGGTCTACCGCGGTCCGCGACAGGTCGAGGTGACGGACGTCCCGGACGCCCGCATCGAGGCGCCGGGGGACGCCGTCGTCCGGATCACCACGACGAACATCTGCGGGTCCGACCTGCACATGTACGAGGGTCGGACGAGCGTGGAGGAGGGCAAGGTCCTCGGCCACGAGAACATGGGCGTCGTCGAGGAGGTCGGCCCCGGCGTCACGCGCGTCCGGGTCGGCGACCGCGTGTCGGTGCCGTTCAACATCGCCTGCGGCACGTGCCGCAACTGCCTGCAGGGATGGACGTCCTTCTGCACCCGCACGAACCCCACGGAGGGCATGGACGGCGCGGCCTACGGCTACGCCAACATGGGCCCGTACGCCGGCGGCCAGGCCGAGTACCTGCGCGTGCCCTTCGCCGACGTCAACCTGCTCGAGCTGCCCCCGGGCACGGAGCACGAGAACGACTTCACGATGCTGTCCGACATCTTCCCGACGGGCTGGCACGGCACGGAGCTGGCCGGCGTCGCCCCCGGGCACGACGTCGCGGTGTTCGGGGCGGGACCGGTGGGCCTCATGGCGGCGCACAGCGCGCTGCTCAAGGGCGCGGCGCGGGTGTTCGTCGTCGACAAGGAGCCCGACCGCCTCCGCCTCGCGGAGAGCATCGGCGCGGTCGCGGTCGACCTGTCGGCGGGGGACCCCGTCGAGCAGATCACGGAGGCGACGCAGGGGCGCGGGGTCGACTCCGGCGTCGAGGCCGTCGGGTACCAGGCGCACGACGCGTCGGGCGAGGAGCACCCCGAGCTCGTCCTGGACAACCTCGTGCAGGTCGTGCGGACGACGGGCGGCATCGGGGTCGTGGGCGTGTACGTACCGGAGGACCCGGGGGCGCAGGACGAGGGGGCGCAGCAGGGTCGCGTCGGCTTCGACTACGGCACCTTCTTCACGAAGGGCCAGCGCATGGGCACGGGCCAGGCGCCGGTCATGCGCTACAACCGGCAGCTGCGGGACCTCATCGTCGCCGGCCGCGCCCGCCCGTCGTTCATCGTCTCCCACGAGCTCGGGCTCGACGAGGCGGTCCAGGGCTACGAGCGGTTCGACGCCCGCGAGGACGGCTGGACGAAGGTGCTCCTGCGGCCCTCGGCGCTCGCGGGCTGACGCCGCGCGCGGGCTCGCGGGCTCGGGGGCACGGCCCCGTCGGGCGGCTCAGGCCCCCGGCGGGGCCGTCGCCGTGCCCGGGCCCGGTACCTCGTCGGGCAGGACGCGCGCGCAGACCGCCAGGAGCCGCACGCGGAGCGCGGCGGCCCGGTCGGCGAACCCGCGCTGCTGGCGGACGTACTCCGCCCGCCCGTCCGGCGTCTCGACCGCCACGGGTGCCAGGCCGTACGACGAGACGTCGTACGGCGAGGCGCGCATGTCGAGGACGCGCACGTCGCGGGCGAGGTCGAAGCAGTCGAGCAGGAGCTCGCCGGGCGCGGCGGGGCCGAGCTTGAGGGCCCACTTGAGCAGGTCCATCCCGGCGTGCAGGCAGCCGGGCTGCTCGAGGGCGACCTGCTCCGCGCGCGTGGGCCGCAGCGCGTTGCGCGGCACGGCCTCGGGTGTGAAGAAGCGGAAGGCGTCGGCGTGGGTGCACCGCAGCCGCTGGCCCTCGACGACGGCGTCGGTGCCCTCGGGGCCGAGCCGCAGGGGGAGCGGGTGCCGCAGCGCCCCGCGGTCGCGGTACACCATCGCCCACTCGTGCAGCCCGAAGCACCCGAGCAGGGCGGGCCGCGCGGCGGTCGCGGCCAGGAGCCGGGCGACGAAGGCCACGCCCTCGCCGCGGTCGGCGCGGAACGCCGCCAGGTCGAGCGCGACGGCGCCGTCGGCGTCCTGCCGGTACCAGCGGGCGTCCGCGAGCGGCGGGACCCCGTCGGGACCGGGCCCGGCGGCGAGCGTGACGCCCGCCCCGGGGTGCCACCGGCGCAGCCCGGCGGGACGGGTCGGGTAGTACTCGTAGAGGAAGTCCTCGACCGCGTGCCGCTCGCCCGCGGCGCGCCGGGCGCGGTGGGCGGCCGTCGCGCGGTCGGCGCGCTCGGCGTGGCGCGCGGCCCGCGGGCGCCAGTCCTCGGGCGCCAGCAGCGCCCCGGCCGGCGCCTCGTCGACCGCCCGCGGGGGCGCGTCGACGACGGTGGACGGGTTCACCGCTCCAGGGTAGGCAGCGGGGCGGGGGTCCGCGGGCCGCGCCGGTCGGTCACGTCGGCCGCCCGCAGCGACACCCGGTGCAGCAGCGCCTCCAGGGGCCCCCGGCCGAGCGCCGCGTGCCACGCCCAGCAGACGAGGACGACGCCGAGCGCGAGGGCCAGCCAGGTGCCGGTGGTGGGGTCCCAGACCGCGTCCGTCCCGAGCAGGGCGAGGACGACGAGGTGCCCGCTGTAGGCCGTGAGGGACAGGGCGCCGGTCGCGACCACGGGCGCCACCGGACGTGGCAGCCGTTCCGCCACGACGAGGCAGGCGGCGAGCACGAGGAGGGCGCTGCCCGTGTTGCCGACGACCTCGAAGGTCGTCGCGGAGTGGGGCTCCGTCGTGACGAGCACCCCGGGCAGGCCCAGGACGTGCTCCGCGACCCACGACCCGCCGTGCCCGAGCACGACGAGCCCGGCCCCGAGGAGCGCCAGCCGGCCCCGGGTCCCGGGGGACCGCAGGTCGCCCCGGCCGAGCGCGAGGCCGACGAGCAGGTACGCCACCCAGACCACCGCCGGGTAGTACGGGCCGACGAGGACGTCCCACAGCGTCTCCGGCGAGCCCGTGGCGTCGGACAGCGGCGCGAGCAGGGCGTGCAGCACCGGCCCGCCCAGCGCCGCCGCACCCGCCAGCACGAGCAGCGCGACGCGGGGCAGGCGCAGCGCCGCCGCCCCGACGACGAACAGCGCCCCGTAGGTGAGGAGGATCACGACGACGGGCGTGCCGAGCAGCGCGAGCAGCGCGCCGAGCGGCACGAGCAGCGCCGCCCGCGCCAGGACGCGCACCCGGGCCCTGACGAGGTCGACGCCCGTCGCGGGGCGGTCGCCCCCGGACAGGAGCGCCAGCCCGACCCCGGCGAGCACGACGAACAGGGCGGCGGAGCGGCCGTCCGCGACCTCGAGCAGCCGCGGCAGGACGCGTCCCTCGTCGGGCCCGACGTGGGCGGTGACCATGCCGAGGACGGCGACGCCCCGGGCGAGGTCGATTCCGACGAGCCGGCGGCGGCCGGGCGCGTCGTCGGACCGGCCAGCGGCGGGGGCCGGGGCCGACGGGGGAACGGGCCGGGGGGCGGGCCCGGGCGCGGGCGCGGCGGAGGGGTGCGCGGCCATGGCGCACTGTAGGCCGACGCGCCTGTGCCACCGGCTGCCGGGGCCGCCCGTCTCCCGCGCGGCGTCTCGCATGGCGGGAAGACCTGTCCCGAGGCTTGAACCGACCCACGGGGGGCGACCTACGCTCCGGGGGTGACGACCATCCCCGTGCTGCCGGCGCGCTCCGACGTGTACACGCACGGCCACCACGAGAGCGTGCTGCGCGCGCACCGCCGCCGGACCGCCGAGAACTCCGCCGCGTACCTCCTGCCCGTCCTCGAGCCGCACCACCGCCTGCTCGACGTCGGCTGCGGGCCCGGCACGGTGAGCGTCGACCTCGCCGGCCGGGTGGGGGAGGTCGTCGGCGTGGACACGAGCGCCGCCGTCGTCGAGGCCGCGCGGGCCACCGCCGCCGACGCGGGCCGGGACAACGCCTCCTTCTCCGTCGCCGACGCCTACGCCCTGCCGTTCCCCGACGCGAGCTTCGACGTGGTGCACGCGCACCAGCTGCTCCAGCACCTCACGGACCCGGTGGCGGCCCTGCGGGAGATGCGCCGCGTCGCCCGGCCCGGGGGCTGGGTCGCGGTGCGCGACGCGGACTACTCCGGGATGACCTGGTACCCCGCCTCGCCGGGGCTCGACGAGTGGATGGCGCTCTACCACGAGGTGACGGAGGCCAACAAGGCCGACGCGGACGCGGGCCGCAAGCTGCTGTCGTGGGTGCAGGAGGCCGGCTTCGACCCGGACGGGGTCCTCGCGAGCGCGGGCGTCTGGTGCTACGCCAGCCCCGAGGAGCGGGCGTGGTGGTCCGGGCTCTGGGCCGACCGGGCGGTGGCCTCCGACTTCGCGGCGCAGGCGCTCGAGTACGGCCTGGCCGACGAGGTCGGCCTCGAGCTGCTCGCCGACGCCTGGCGCGACTGGGGGCAGGAGCGCGACGGCTGGTTCGCGATCCTGCACGGCGAGGTCCTCGCCCGCGTCTGAGCGCACGGCACGGCCCGTCGGGCGGGACCGGCCGCCCGCGTCGGCGGTCCGGTCTAGCCTGGCCGCGTGCCGCTGATCGGAGCCCATGTCCGCGACGACGACCCCGTCGCCGCCGCCGCCGCGGTCGGTGCGGAGGCCGTCCAGGTCTTCCTCGCCGACCCCCAGGGGTGGAAGAAGCCCCAGCCGCGGGCGGACGCGGAGGCGCTGACGTCCTCGGGGCTGGGCCTCTACGCCCACGCGCCCTACCTCGTGAACGTCGCGTCGACGAACAACCGCATCCGCATCCCCAGCCGGAACATGATCGCCCAGCACGCCGCCGCCGCCGCGGCCCTGGGGGCGCGCGGCCTCGTCGTGCACGGCGGGCACGTGGGGGACGGGGACGACATCGCGGTCGGCCTCGACAACTGGCGCAAGACCCTCGAGCGCGCCACGTACCCCGTCACGGTCCTCGTCGAGAACACGGCCGGCGGCGAGAACGCGTGCGCCAAGGGCGTCGACCGCCTCGCGATGCTCTGGGACGTCATCGGCGGCTTCGAGGTCGGTCTCTGCCTCGACACGTGCCACGCCTGGGCCTCGGGGGAGGACCTGGAGACGCTCGTCGAGCGGGTCCGGGCCGTGACGGGCCGGATCGACCTCGTGCACGGCAACAGCTCGCGCGACCCGCACGGCTCAGGCCGCGACCGCCACGCGAACTTCGCCACCGGCACCATCCCGCCGGAGCTGCTCGCGCACGTCGTGCGCGAGGCGGGGTGCGACGTCGTCGTCGAGACGCCGGGCGAGGGGCAGGCGGAGGACATCGCGTTCCTGCGCGCCGCCCTGGCCGGCTGAGCGGAGAGGCGGCCGCCGCTCGCCTAGGCTCTGGCGCGTGCGCATCGCCAGGTTCACCACCGGAGGAGACCCCCGCTACGCCGTCGTCGACGGGGACGTGGAGGCCGGCACGGCCGACCTCGTCGTCCTGTCGGGCGACCCGATCTACACCCCGATCCAGGAGACGGGCGAGCGGGTCCGGCTCGACGACGACGGGGTCCGCCTGCTGGCGCCGGTGATCCCGCGCTCGAAGATCGTGGCGGTGGGGCGCAACTACGCCGACCACGCCCGCGAGATGGGCAACGAGGTCCCGACGACCCCGCTGCTGTTCTTCAAGCCGAACACGTCCGTCGTCGGGCCGGACGACCCCATCGTGCTGCCGGACTGGACCCGCGAGGTGTCCTACGAGGCCGAGCTCGCCGTCGTCATCGGCAAGGTGACGAAGGACGTCAGCCCCGAGCGGGCGCTGGACCAGGTGTTCGGCTTCACCGTGGCGAACGACGTCACCGCGCGCGACGTGCAGAAGGCGGAGTCCCAGTGGGCCCGCGCCAAGGGCTTCGACTCGGCCTGCCCGCTCGGCCCCTGGGTCGTGCCGGGGCTCGACGTGGAGGACCTCGCCGTGCGCTCGCGCGTCAACGGCGAGACGCGGCAGGACGGGCGCACCTCCGACATGGTCCTCGACACCGCGTTCCTCATCTCCTACATCTCCGAGGCGTTCACGCTCCTGCCCGGGGACGTGATCCTCACGGGCACGCCCGCCGGCGTCGGCCCGATCGTCGACCGGGACGTCGTCGAGTGCGAGGTCGAGGGCATCGGCACCCTGCGCAACCCGGTCCTGCGCCGTGGCTGACGTCCCGGGCGCGGGGGCGCCGGGCGTCGCCGTGGGGGCGGCGGGCGTCGTGGCGCCGGACGCGGCGGTCGTCGAGATGTGGACGGACGGGGCCTGCAAGGGCAACCCGGGGGTCGGCGGCTGGGGCGCGCTGCTGCGCTCGGGCGGGCACGAGCGCGAGCTGTTCGGCGGCGAGCCCGTCACGACGAACAACCGCATGGAGCTCACCGCGGTCATCGAGGGGCTGCGCGCGCTGACCCGCCCGTGCGCCGTGACGCTGCACGTCGACTCCACGTACGTCATGAACGGCGTGCAGAAGTGGATGCCGGGGTGGAAGCGCAACGCGTGGCGCACCGCGGACAAGAAGCCCGTGAAGAACCAGGACCTGTGGCAGGCGCTGGACGTCGAGACGGCGCGCCACCGCATCACGTGGCGGTGGGTCAAGGGGCACGCCGGCGACCCGGGCAACGAGGCCGCCGACGCCCTGGCCAACCGCGGCGTCGACGAGGTGCGCAGCCGGTCCGCACTACGCTGACGCGGTGCCCTCCACCCCCTCTGCCGCCGCCCTCGCGAGCGCCGGCGCCGTGACCGGCGCCGCCGTCCGCGTCCGCTTCTGCCCCTCGCCGACGGGCACGCCGCACGTCGGCCTCATCCGCACGGCGCTGTTCAACTGGGCGTACGCGCGGCACGTCGGGGGCACCTTCGTCTTCCGCGTGGAGGACACCGACGCCGCCCGCGACTCCGAGGAGAGCTACCGGCAGCTGCTCGACGCGCTGCGGTGGCTCGGGCTCGACTGGGACGAGGGCGTGGAGGTCGGCGGGCCCCACGAGCCCTACCGGCAGTCGCAGCGGATGGACCTGTACGCGGACGTCGCGCGCCGGCTCGTGGAGGCGGGCCACGCCTACGAGTCGTGGTCGACGCCGGAGGAGATCGAGGCCCGGCACCGCGCCGCCGGCCGCGACCCCAAGCTCGGCTACGACGGGTTCGACCGCACCCTCACGCAGGAGCAGGTGGCGGCCTTCCGCGCCGAGGGGCGCTCGCCCGTGCTGCGCCTGCGCATGCCCGAGGACGACGTGTCCTTCCTCGACCTCGTGCGCGGCGAGGTGACGTTCAAGGCCGGGTCCGTGCCGGACTACGTCATCGTCCGCGCCAACGGCCAGCCGCTCTACACGCTGGTCAACCCCGTCGACGACGCCCTCATGGGCATCACGCACGTGCTCCGGGGCGAGGACCTGCTGTCCTCGACGCCCCGCCAGGTGGCGCTGTACCGCGCGCTGCTCGACATCGGCGTGGCCGAGGTGGTGCCCGTCTTCGGGCACCTGCCGTACGTCATGGGCGAGGGCAACAAGAAGCTCTCGAAGCGCGACCCGGAGTCGAACCTCTTCCTCCACCGCGACCGCGGCTTCACGCCCGAGGGCCTGCTGAACTACCTGGCGCTGCTCGGCTGGTCGATCGGGCCCGACCGGGACGTGTTCTCGCTGGAGGAGATGGTGGCGGCGTTCGACGTCGCGGACGTCAACCCCAACCCCGCCCGCTTCGACCTCAAGAAGGCCGAGGCCATCAACGCGGCGCACGTGCGGCTGCTGCCCGCGGAGGCCTTCCGCGACCGCCTCGTGCCCTACCTGCACGCCGCGGGCCTCGTGCCGGCGGACTCCTTCGCCGACCTGGAGCCGCGCCACCGCGAGCTCCTCACCGCGGCCGCCCCCCTGGTCCAGGAGCGCATGACGCTCCTCGGCGAGGCCGTGGGCATGCTCGGGTTCCTCCTCGTCGGCGACGAGGACGTGGTGGTCGCCGAGGACGCGCGCGCCGCGCTGCGCCCGGAGGCGGCCGACGTGCTCGACGCCGCGACCGCCGCCCTCGCGGCCCTGCCCGCCGACGGCTTCACGACCGCCGCGACGCAGGCGGTGCTGCAGGCGGCGCTCGTCGACGGCCCCGACGGCCTGGGCATCAAGCCCCGCTTCGCGTACACGCCCCTGCGCGTGGCGGTGACCGGCCGCCGCGTCTCGCCGCCGCTGTTCGAGTCCCTCGAGCTCCTGGGTCGCGACGCCGCACTGGCGCGGATCGCCCGCCTGCGCGCGTCCCTGTGACGGCGTGACGGGGCCGGACGCGCCCGCAGGGGCGACGGGGGCTCCGCTCGCCGGACGGGTCGAGGGCGTCCTGCTCGACGTCGACGACACGCTCGTCGACACGCGGGCCGCCTTCGGGGCGGCCGTCGACGCGGTGTGCG
Organism: Cellulomonas endophytica; assembly: GCF_004123805.1. GTDB lineage: Bacteria > Actinomycetota > Actinomycetes > Actinomycetales > Cellulomonadaceae > Cellulomonas > Cellulomonas endophytica. The sequence continues at coordinate 59,594 of NZ_RWJX01000016.1, forward strand.
CGCGGTGGATGCCGCACCTCGACGCGACGGGCCGCGCGGCCGCCCTCGACCTGTGGCGCGCCGACCCCGGCGGGCACTACCGCGCCTACACCCGCGGGGACGTCGGCTTCGACGAGCAGCGCCGGCGCCGGGCGGCCGAGCTGCACGCGCGCTTCGGCGGCCCGCCCGTGGAGGACGAGGCGGCCTACCGGGACTGGCTGACCGTGTTCTGGGGCGCGTTCGAGGGGGCCTGGCGCGCGCACCCGGACGCGGGCGTCCTCCTCGACGCCCTGGGGGCGGCGGGGGTGCCTGTCGGCGCCCTGTCCAACGCCGGCACGCAGCTGCAGACCGCCAAGCTCGCCCGTGCCGGCCTGGCGCGCGTGCCGCTCCTCGTCGCCGTGGACACCCTGGCCGGCCCCGACGGGCGCGCCGTCGGCAAGCCGGACCCGCGCGTCTTCCTCGAGGCCTGCGCCCGCCTCGGCACGGACCCGGCCCGCACCGCCTACGTGGGCGACGAGGCGGACGTCGACGCCCTCGGCGCGGTCGCGGCGGGTCTCGTCGGGGTGTGGCTCGACCGGCCGGGGGAGCGGCGCGGCGGCCCGCACCTGGAGGACCCGGAGCGGGTGCGCCGGGGCGGTGCGCACGTGGTGCCCTCGCTCGCGGCGCTCGTGCCCCTCCTCGGCCTGCCGGCCGGCCGCTGACGGCTCGGACGGAGCCCGTGGCCGGTTTGGAGCACCCCGGCGGCTCCGGTAGTGTTCTCGCCCGTGCGCTGCTCCGCACGGCCCCCTCGGGGGCCGCGGCGAAGGGGTTGACACACCTTGGGGTATGGTGTAATTGGCAGCACGAGTGATTCTGGTTCACTTAGTCTAGGTTCGAGTCCTGGTACCCCAGCTGTCGACGCAGGTCGGCGCCCGCGCGAGCACGGCGGGCCGGTTCGGAGCAGGTCGCCGGATCGGGTACAGTACTCACTCGGCAAGCGCCCCGGGCTCCGGAGCGTGAGCACAGGCCCCCGTTGTGTAGCGGCCTAGCACGCCGCCCTCTCACGGCGGTAGCGCCGGTTCGAATCCGGTCGGGGGTACGGTCGAAGGCCCGGTCACCACAGGTGACCGGGCCTTCGTCGTCCACGGGGACGGCGCTCCGCAGCCCTCGACGAGAGACCGGTCCGCGCCGGAGCGGGGCGGCCCGGGCGGCCCGGGCGGCCCGGGCGGCCCGGGCGGCGCGGAGCGGCCCCTCGTCTCAGTCGCCGGAGCGGCGCAGGACCTCCGTGAGCCGGTTGGCGGCGGAGACCACCGCGGAGGCGTGCAGCCGGCCGGGCTGGCGCGAGAGGCGCTCCAGCGGCCCGGAGACGGACACGGCCGCGACGACGCGCCCGGAGGGTCCGCGGACGGGGGCGGAGACCGACGCCACGCCGACCTCGCGCTCCGAGACGGACTGCGCCCACCCGCGGCGCCGGACGCCGGACAGGATCGTCGCGGTGAACTTCGCGCCCTGCAGGCCGCGGTGCAGGCGGTCGGGCTCCTCCCAGGCCAGGAGGATCTGGGCCGCGGAGCCCGCGTGCATCGTCAGCGTCGCCCCGACGGGGATGGAGTCGCGCAGGCCGACGGGCCGCTCGGCGGCGGCGACGCAGATGCGCTGGTCGCCCTGGCGGCGGTAGAGCTGGGCGCTCTCGCCCGTGTGGTCGCGCAGCGCCGCCAGCACGGGGCCGGCCGCGGCCAGGAGGCGGTCCTCCCCGGCCGCCGTCGCGAGCTCCGACAGGCCGGGGGCCGAGGACGAACCGGCCCTGCATGTCCCGGGCCACGAGACGGTGGTGCTCGAGCGCGACCGCGAGACGATGGGCGGTGGGCCGGGCCAGGTGGGTCGCGGTCACGAGCTGCGCGAGGGTGGCGGGGCCGGCCTCGAGCGCGCTGAGGACCGAGGCGGCCTTGTCCAGCACGCCGACTCCGCTAGAGTTGTCCATAGGGCGATATTGACGGTCTTGCAGACTGAGACGCAAGTTCCACCCCCGCACGATCGCCCGGAGCCACCCGATGAGGGGAGGCGCCGGGGTCCGGCAGGCAGTCGAGAGAGAAGGACGCAGCACATGGGCCGCACGCTCGCGGAGAAGGTCTGGGACGCGCACGTCGTGCGCCGGGGCACGGACGGGGCTCCCGACCTGCTCTACATCGACCTGCACCTCGTCCACGAGGTGACGAGCCCGCAGGCCTTCGAGGGCCTCCGGCTCGCCGGCCGCCCCGTGCGCCGCCCGGACCTCACGATCGCCACGGAGGACCACAACACCCCGACGCTCGACATCGACCGGCCCATCGCCGACGCGACGAGCCGGACGCAGATCCAGACGCTGCGGGACAACGCCCGCGAGTTCGGCGTCCGCATCCACTCGCTCGGCGACGCGGACCAGGGCATCGTCCACCAGGTCGGCCCGCAGCTCGGCCTGACGATGCCGGGCCTGACGGTCGTCTGCGGCGACTCGCACACCTCGACGCACGGCGCGTTCGGCGCGCTCGCGTTCGGCATCGGCACGTCCGAGGTCGAGCACGTGCTCGCCACGCAGACGCTGCCGCTCGCGCCGTTCCGGACCATGGCGATCACCGTCGACGGGGCGCTCCCGCCCGGGACGACGAGCAAGGACATCATCCTGGCGATCATCGCCAAGATCGGGACCGGCGGCGGCCAGGGCTACGTCCTGGAGTACCGCGGCGAGGCCATCCGGGCACTGTCCATGGAGGCCCGGATGACGATCTGCAACATGTCGATCGAGGCCGGGGCCCGCGCGGGCATGATCGCGCCCGACGAGACGACCTTCGAGTACCTCCGGGGCCGCCCGCACGCCCCCGAGGGCGCGGACTGGGAGGCCGCCGTCGAGTACTGGCGCACGCTGCGCACGGACGACGACGCGACCTTCGACACCGAGGTCGTGCTCCGCGCCTCGGACCTCGAGCCCTTCGTCACGTGGGGCACCAACCCGGGCCAGGGCCTGCCCCTGTCCGCCACGGTGCCGGTGCCCGAGCAGATCGCCGACGCCGGCGAGCGCGTGGCCGCCGAGCGCGCCATCGAGTACATGGGCCTGACCCCCGGGCAGCCCCTGCGCGACATCAAGGTGGACACGGTCTTCATCGGCTCCTGCACGAACGGCCGCATCGAGGACCTGCGCTCCGTCGCCAAGGTGCTCCACGGCCGCCAGAAGGCCGAGGACGTGCGCGTGCTCGTCGTGCCCGCCTCCGCCCGGGTGCGGCTCCAGGCCGAGGCCGAGGGCCTCGACGTGGTCTTCAAGGAGTTCGGCGCCGAGTGGCGCAACGCCGGGTGCTCCATGTGCCTGGGCATGAACCCCGACCAGCTGACGCCGGGGGAGCGGGCGGCCTCCACGTCCAACCGCAACTTCGAGGGCCGGCAGGGCAAGGGCGGACGCACGCACCTGGTGTCCCCGCTCGTCGCCGCGGCGACCGCGGTCCGCGGGACGCTCTCGTCGGTGGCCGACCTCGGCCTCGCCGACGCCGACCCGGCGAGCTACGACGGCAGCCCGCTGCGGCCCCTGGACCCGGCCCTGCCGGTCCAGGTCTGACCGCCGCCGAGCCCGGACCACAGGACCCGAGGGAGACACCGCCATGGAGAAGTTCAGCACCCACACCGGCGTCGGCGTCCCGCTGCGCCGCACGAACGTCGACACCGACCAGATCATCCCCGCCGTCTACCTCAAGCGCGTGACGCGCACGGGGTTCGAGGACGCGCTGTTCGCGGCGTGGCGCGGCGACCCCGCCTTCGTCCTCAACCAGCCCGCCTACTCCGCGGGCTCCGTGCTCGTCGCCGGCCCCGACTTCGGCACGGGGTCCTCCCGCGAGCACGCGGTCTGGGCCCTCAAGGACTACGGCTTCCGCGTCGTGCTCTCGCCCCGCTTCGCCGACATCTTCCGCGGCAACTCCGGCAAGCAGGGGCTGCTCGCGGGCCAGGTCGCGCAGGAGGACGTCGAGCTGCTGTGGAAGGTGCTCGAGGAGCGCCCCGGCACCGAGGTGACGGTCGACCTCGCCTCGCGCCTCGTCGTCTGCGACGACGTGACGGTCCCGTTCACGGTCGACGACTACACGCGCTGGCGCCTCATGGAGGGCCTCGACGACATCGGCCTGACCCTCCAGCACGCCGACGAGATCACGCAGTTCGAGGCCACGCGCGAGGCCTGGCGGCCGCTCACGCTGCCCGCCAAGCACCTGCCGAAGGTCGAGATCGAGGCGGCGCGACCCGTCGAGGTGTCCCTCGGGGCCACGCGCACGGCCTGACCCTGCCCGAGACCGCACCCGCACCCCCCGGACGCCCGTCCGGGGGGTGCGGCCGTCCCGCCGGGTCGCGGGCCCGCCCGCTGTGGAGCCGTGGGCCGGACCCGGTGAAGGTTGTGGGTGGGCGCGACGCGCCGGGACCACCGACGCACGGACCCGCCCCGCCGGTGGGGCAGCATGGGGTCATGGACGATCTGCTGTACGTCGCCGGCGGCAACCCGCTCCAGGGCGAGATCACGGTCCGGGGCGCCAAGAACTTCGTCTCGAAGGCCATGGTGGCCGCACTGCTGGGCGAGACCCCGAGCGTGCTGCGCAACGTGCCGCAGATCCGCGACGTCGCGGTCGTCACCGGCCTGCTGCGCCTGCACGGCGTGAGGGTCGAGGCCGACGAGGCCGCGGGCGTGCTGCACCTGGACCCCACGGACGTGGAGTCGGCGCACGTGGCCGACATCGACGCCCACGCCGGCTCCAGCCGCATCCCCATCCTCTTCTGCGGCCCCCTGCTGCACCGGCTCGGCGAGGCGTTCATCCCCGACCTCGGCGGCTGCCGGATCGGCGACCGGCCCATCAACTACCACCTCGACATCCTGCGGCAGTTCGGCGCCGTCGTGGACAAGCGCGAGAACGGCATCCACATCCGCGCCCCGCGCCGGCTCCAGGGCACGAAGATCGCCCTGCCGTTCCCGAGCGTCGGCGCCACGGAGCAGCTGCTGCTCACGGCCGTGCAGGCCGAGGGCATCACGGAGCTGTCGAACGCGGCCATCGAGCCGGAGATCCTCGACCTCATCAACGTGCTCCAGAAGATGGGCGCGATCATCTCCGTCGCCACGGACCGGGTCATCCGGATCGAGGGCGTCGACCGCCTCGTCGGGTACCAGCACACGGCCCTGTCGGACCGCATCGAGGCGGCGTCGTGGGCCTCGGCGGCCCTCGCGACGGGCGGCGACATCTACGTGCGCGGCGCCACCCAGCCGGAGATGACGACGTTCCTCAACACCTTCCGCAAGGTGGGCGGCGAGTTCGCGATCGACGACGAGGGCATCCGGTTCTTCCACCCCGGTGGCGACCTGCGCTCCATCACGCTCGAGACGGACGTGCACCCCGGCTTCATGACGGACTGGCAGCAGCCGCTCGTCGTCGCCCTCACGCAGGCCACGGGGCTGTCCATCGTCCACGAGACGGTGTACGAGAACCGCTTCGGCTTCGTCGACGCGCTGCGGGGCATGGGCGCGACGATCCAGGTCTACAAGGAGTGCCTCGGGGGGCGCCCCTGCCGCTTCGGGCAGCGCAACTTCTACCACTCCGCCGTGATCTCGGGCCCGACGCCCCTGGCCGCCGCCGACATCGAGGTGCCCGACCTGCGCGGGGGGTTCAGCCACCTCATCGCCGCGCTGGCCGCGAAGGGCACCTCGGCGGTCCGGGGCATCAGCCTCATCGACCGCGGGTACGAGCACTTCGGCGACAAGCTCCTCGCCCTCGGCGCGGACGTCAGCCGCGACTGAGGCCGGCGGGCCCGGGGCAAGCATGGTCCCGACCGGGCGGGCAGGCGGGGCGGCGCGCGGCCCCGGGCGCGTCCCGGGCGCGACGGGCCCGGCTAGGATCGGCGTCCGTGCCGTCGCCCGCCCGCTCCACCCGTGCCTACCGCAACGTCGCCCGCGTCGTGCGGCCGACGATGTTCGCCATGACCCGGCCCGACTGGCGCGGCACGGAGCACCTGCCGCGCGAGGGCGGCTTCCTCGCCGCGTCGAACCACGTGACGAACATCGACCCGCTGACGTTCGCGCACTTCCTGTGGGACGCCGGCTTCGCGCCGAAGATCCTCGCGAAGGCCTCCCTCTTCGGCGTGCCCGTGGTCGGGGCGGTCCTGCGGGCGACGGGGCAGATCCCCGTGCAGCGCGGGACGACGACCGCCGGGCAGTCGCTGCTCGCGGCGGAGCGGGCGCTGGAGGAGGGCGAGTGCGTCGCCGTCTTCCCCGAGGGCACCCTCACGCGGGACCCCGACCTGTGGCCGATGGCCGCCAAGACGGGCGTGGCGCGCCTCGCGCTGGCCACGGGCGCGCCCGTGGTCCCGGTGGCGCAGTGGGGCGCCCAGGACCTCCTCGGGTGGTACTCCAAGCGCCTGCGACCCTTCCCCCGCAAGCGCGTGACGATCGTGGCCGGCCCGCCGGTCGACCTCTCCGACCTCGTCGGACGGACCGACGGCGGCGCCCTGCGCGAGGCCACGGCCCGGATCATGGCCGCGATCACGGCCCAGCTCGCCGACGTCCGCGGCGGCACGCCGCCGGCCGAGCCGTTCGTCATGCGCCGCCCCGCCGCCCCCGGCGGCCGCGACGTGCGCGAGGCGTCCCCCGACGGGCCCCCGGTGGTGCCCGGCGGGCCCGCCGCTCCCCTCGGCCCCGTCGGGGACGCGGGCGACGGGTCGGTCGCCGGGCCGGGCACCGCGTGAACGACGCGACCCGCCCCCGCGCCGCGGTGCTCGGCGCGGGCAGCTGGGGCACGACCTTCGCCGCGGTGCTCGCGGACGCGGGCGCCCACGTCACCCTCTGGGGCCGCGACCCGGTCCTGGCGCGGCAGGTCGCCGACGAGGGGCGCAACGAGCGCTACCTGCCCGGCGTCCGCCTCCCGGCGGCCGTGACCGCGACGACGGACCTGCGGGCGGCCGTCGCCGGTGCCGACCTCGTCGCGGTGGCGGTGCCCTCGCAGTCGGCCCGGGCGGTCCTGGCCCCGCTCGGGGGACGCCTGGCGCCGGACGCCGTGGCCGTGTCCCTCATGAAGGGCGTCGAGCTGTCCACCGACCGCCGCATGAGCGAGGTGCTCGCACAGGCGCTGGACCTGCCCGCCGACCGGGTCGCGGTGGTGTCCGGGCCGAACCTGGCCCACGAGATCGCGGCCCGCCAGCCCACCGCCACGGTCGTCGCCAGCGTCAGCGCGGCGACCGCCCGGCGCGTGCAGGCGGCGTGCGCCACGGACTACTTCCGCCCCTACACGAACACGGACGTCGTCGGCGTCGAGCTGTGCGGCGCCGCGAAGAACGTCGTCGCCCTCGCCGTCGGGATGGCGCAGGGACGCGGCCTGGGCCACAACACCCGCGCGACGCTCGTCACGCGAGGGCTCGCGGAGATCACCCGCCTCGGCCTGGCCCTCGGCGCGCGGGCCACGACGTTCGCCGGGCTGGCGGGGATGGGCGACCTCGTCGCCACCTGCGGCTCGCCCGACTCGCGCAACCACCGGCTCGGCGTGCACCTGGGCCAGGGGATGAGCCTCGACGAGGCCCTGCTCGCGACCGGGGGCACCGCGGAGGGCGCGAAGTCGTGCCGCTCCATCCTCGAGCTCGCCGTGGGACTCGGCGTGGACATGCCGATCACGGCCGGCGTCGTGGGGGTGCTCGACGGGGCGCTCGGGGTCGACCGGATGGCCGCCGCGCTGCTGGGTCGCCCCGCCGGCGCGGAGGACGTCGACGCCCTGCCCGAGGGCGCGGGCCCGGTCACGGCCGGCCGGTAGCCCCCCGGGCCGGGCCCCGGTGCAGGCCTCCGCCGGGAGGGCCGGGGCGCCGCGGGGCGAGCCGGTCCTGCCGGATCCGCCACCCCCGGCCGGCCGTGGGCGGCGGGAGCCCGCCGTCGCGTGCCTAGAGCTCCACGGGCAGCTCGCCCGCCGCCGACCGCAGCGCCGCGTCGAGGTCGGCCCACAGGTCCTCGACGTCCTCGACGCCCACGGACAGCCGCAGGAGGTCCGCCGGCACGGTGACGGACTCCGTGGCGAAGCGGCGCCGCCGCTCGAGCATGGACTCCACGCCGCCGAGGCTCGTGGCCGGCAGCCACAGCCGCACGGCCGCGACGACGGCGTCCGCCCCCGCCGCGCCGCCGACGGGCCGGAGGGCCAGCACGGCGCCGAAACCGTTCATCTGGCGGGCGGCCCGCGCGTGGCCGGGGTCGTCCGGGAGGGACGGGTGGCGCACCTCGACGACGGCCGGGTGCGCGGCCAGCCGGCGGGCGATCTCGGCGGCGTTCGCCTGGGCGCGCTCGAGGCGCAGGGCCAGGGTGCGCATCCCGCGCAGCGCGAGCCACACCTCCCACGGGCCGGCGACGGACCCGTGCAGCGTGCGGTGCGCCAGTACGCGCGCGTGGAGCGCCGGGTCGTCCGTGAGCACCGCGCCGAGCACCACGTCGGAGTGCCCCGCCAGGTACTTCGTCACGGAGTGCACGACGACGTCCGCGCCGAGGGCCAGGGGGCGCTGACCGAGCGGGGTGGCGAAGGTGTTGTCGACGACGACGAGCGCCCCGGCCGCGTGCGCCGCGTCCACGAGCGCGGGCAGGTCGGCGACCTCGAGCATCGGGTTCGTCGGCGACTCCACCCAGAGCATCGCCGCCGGCCCCTCCCCGGGCGCGCCGTGCAGGGCCGCGACGACCGCCGCCGTGTCGTCGATCGCGACCCGGGTGACGCGCGCGAGGCCTCGCGCCTCGAGGTCGGCCGCGTACGCCAGGCTGATCTGGTAGGCGTGCGTCGGGAGGACGACGCGGCCGCCGGCCGGCAGCAGGGCGAACGCCGCCGCGATCGCCGCCATCCCGGAGGCGTGGACGAGGGCCGGCGCCGTCGAGCCCTCGAGCTCGCCGAGCGCCTCCTCGAACGCCGTCCAGGTCTCCGTGCCGCCGCGGGCGTAGAGCAGCTCGTCGGGACCGGGCACGCCCTGCGAGACGTACGTCGAGGACAGGACGACCGGCGGGTTCACGGGACCGCCCTGCACCCGTGGGGGGCGGCCGGCGGCGACGGCGAGGGTGGCCGGGCGCAGGCCGTCGGGCCGGTCGTCCGGCCGGTCGTCGCGGGCGGCGTCCGGACCGTCGGGACCGTCGGGGTGGGGCGCGTGGGGCATGCGGGCCACCCTACGATCCGGCGCCGACACGCCCCGGTGCGTCTCGCCCCGGTCCCGGTCCGGTGCCGGTACCGCTCGCTGCGGTCCAGGTCCAGGTCCAGGTCCCGGGCTAGGTCCCGGTCCCGGTTGCCTCCAGGTGCGGTCCCCGTGCGGGCCCGGGCCGGTCGCCGGCCGGTCGCACCACCGCGCACGGACGGGCCCCGGCGCGGTCCCGCGAGCCGCCTCCGGGCCGGTGCGCGCCCGCAGTAGGGTCGGCCCGGTGAGCGCCGTCCCCGCCCCCGGCCCCCGTCCCGTGCCCGTCGCGCCCGGGGCGCCCGCGCCCCGCGGCCCCGAGGACGTGCCGGGGACGGCGCGCCGGCCGCGCGTCATGGTGCTCTTCGGCGGCCGGTCGGGGGAGCACCCGATCAGCTGCGCGACCGCGGGCGGCGTCCTGCGGGCCCTGGACCGGACGCGCTACGACGTGCTCGCCGTGGGGATCACGCGCGAGGGCCGGTGGGTGCTGGCCGAGGACGACCCCGACCGCTGGGCGATCGTCGACGGCCGGCTGCCGGAGGTCACGGACACGGCCCGGCAGGTGCTCCTGCCGCAGTCCACCGACGAGCGGGCCGTCCGCGTGCTGGAGCCGGGCCGGGTGCCCCGCGAGCTCGGGACGGTCGACGTGGTCCTGCCGCTGCTGCACGGGCCGTTCGGCGAGGACGGCACCCTGCAGGGCCTGCTCGAGCTGGCCGACGTCCGCTACGTGGGCGCCGGCGTCCTCGCCTCGGCCGTCGGCATGGACAAGCACATGATGAAGACCGTGCTGGCCGGCCACGGGCTCCCCGTCGGCGCGTTCCGCGTGCTCCTGCCCGCCGTCCTGCGGCGGGACCCGGCGGCGGCCGAGCAGGCCGTCAAGGAGCTCGGCCTGCCCGTGTTCGTCAAGCCCGCGCGCGCGGGCTCGAGCCTGGGCATCTCGCGCGTCGACACCCTCGAGGAGCTGCCGGCCGCGGTCGCGGAGGCGGTCCGGCACGACCCGAAGGTCGTCGTCGAGGCGGCGGTCGTCGGCCGCGAGATCGAGTGCGGCGTCCTCGGCGGCCGCGGCGGCGCGACCCCGCGCACCTCGCTGCCGGGCGAGGTCGTCGTCACGGGCGGCGGGCACACGTTCTACGACTTCCGGGCCAAGTACCTCGACGAGGGCAACGTGCGCCTCGACTGCCCGGCGGACCTGCCGCCCGCCGTGACGGAGCGCGTCCGGGAGGTGGCGGCGGCCGCGTTCGAGGCCGTCGGGTGCGAGGGGCTGGCCCGCGTCGACGTGTTCGTCACGCCGGAGGACGAGGTCGTGGTGAACGAGATCAACACGATGCCCGGGTTCACCCCGTTCTCCATGTACCCGCGGATGTGGCAGGCGACGGGCGTGACGTACCCCGAGCTCGTCGACGAGCTGCTGGCGCTCGCGCTCGAGCGGCCCACGGGCCTGCGCTAGGCACCCCGGCCCGGTGCCGCCGCGCCCGGGGCGGCCGGGGCCCCACCTCGGCGCGTTCGACGGGCCGGGAGGCCGGGCATTCCTCGCTCCTCAGAGGCAGGACCGCTCCGCGGGCGCCCGCGCGACGGCCGGCCCGAGGTCGGGCACGAACGACGTCGAGCGGGACTCGGCGAAGGCGGCCGGGACGAGCACCTCGACGGCGGGCACGCGGCCGTACGTGGTGAAGGTCCACGACCCGTCGTCCTGCTCCACCACCACCCAGTCGACGCTCGGGCCCCCCGGCGTCTCGACGGCGACGCACCGCTCGGCGGTCGGCCCGAGCGGTTCCACCCCGCAGCGCAGGACCACGGGGTCCGTGCGCCCGCCCCACGCGGTGGTGGCCTGCGCGTCCGTGGGGAGGCGGTCCAGGCCCTCGCCCAGGCTCTCCGGGGTCGCCAGGACGACGTCCGCGCAGAGCGGGTCCGTCGCCGCGGGGGCCGCGTCGACCGCGACCCCGCGCGCGCACCCGGCGAGGCCCGGGACGGCGAGGGCGGCCAGGGAGGCGGCGAGGGCGCGACGGCGGGTCGGGGTGGGGCGCGGCACCCCCTCACGCTAGCCGCGCCGGCCGGCGGTCCCCGCCGGGCTAGCGTGTCGCGGGTGCCCGTCCCGCCCGCCGTCCCGCCCGTCCCGCACCCGCCGGCGGCGGCCCCGTCCGCACCGCCCGACACCTCGGCCGCCCGGCCGCCGCAGGGGCGCGAGGACGGCCCGGGGGCGCTGCTGCGGGACGTCGACGAGGAGGCCCTCCTGGCGGCGTTCCTGCCGCTGCTGCCCCGGGGGGACGCGACGCTGCTGCCCCCCGGCGACGACGCCGCGGTGGTCGCCGCGCCCGACGGGCGCTTCGTCGTCACCACGGACGTGCTCGTCGAGGGGCGGCACTTCCGCCGGGCGTGGTCGGGCGGGCGCGACGTGGGCCACCGCGCGGCCGTGCAGAACCTCGCCGACGTCGCCGCGATGGGCGCCCGGCCGACGGCCCTCGTGGTGGCCCTCGTCGCGCCGGCCGACCTGCCGGTCGCGTGGGTGCAGGACCTCGCCCGCGGTCTCGCGGACGCCTGCGCGCCGGTGGGTGCGGGGGTGGTCGGCGGCGACCTGTCCGGCGGGGACGCGGTGGTCGTCGCGGTGACGGCGCACGGCGACCTCGAGGGCCGGGCCCCGGTCACGCGGTCGGGGGCGCGGCCCGGGGACGTCGTCGCGCACGCCGGGCGGCGCGGGTGGTCCGCCGCCGGCCTGGCCCTGCTCGGGGCCGGGCTCGGGGACGCCGACGGCGGGCTCGTCGCGGCCTTCCTGCGGCCCGACGCCCCGCTCCCGGCCGGTCCGGCGGCGGCCCGCGCCGGCGCGACGGCGATGCTCGACCTGTCCGACGGCCTGCTGCGCGACGCCGGCCGCCTCGCGCGCGCGTCGGGGGTCGTCCTCGACCTCGCGGAGCCCCGGGAGGTCTTCTCGGCGGACCTGGACCGCCTCGCGGCCGCCGCGGCCGCGGTGGGGGAGGACCCGGTGGGCTGGGTGCTCGCGGGGGGCGAGGACCACGGGCTGCTCGCGACCTTCCCGGCCGGGGCGGCGCTGCCCGCGGGCTTCCGGCCCGTCGGTCGCGTCCTGCCCGCCGACGGGGGGCCCGCCGTCCGGGTGGCCGGGGGCCCGCCGCCGCGGGGGGCGACGGGCTGGGACCACTTCGGGACCGGTGAGGCGGCCGTCCCCGGTGGCGCCCGGCCCCGGCGGTAGCGCTCAGCCCCGGCGGTAGCGGACCTGGAGGAGGTCGGCGCCGCCGATGTCCTCGTAGCGCTCGACGCCGTCGGGCTGGAACCCGTGGCGACGGTAGAACTTCTGCGCGCGCTCGTTGTCGGCCAGCACCCACAGCCCCAGCGGGGTGCGGTCGCCCGCGGCACCCACGACGGAGCGCATGAGGTCGCGGGCGACGCCGCGGCCCCAGCGACCGGGGTCGAGGTACATGGAGTAGATCTCGCGCTCGTGGCGACGGGCGTCCTCGTCGCGCGACGGCCCGACCGAGGCGAAGCCGACGACCTGCCCGTCCTGCACGGCGACCCAGTGCTGGACGTCGTCGCTCTCGGCCTGCTGGAGGTACACCGTCCAGGTGCGGGCCTTGTCGACGGGGTCGAGGCCCTGGAGGAAGGCGTCGGGCACGATCCCGGCGTAGGCCTCCTGCCAGGACCGGACGTGGACGGCGGCGATGCCGGCGGCGTCGGCCGGCGTCGCGGGGCGGACGATGGGCTCGTCGAGCTCCTCCTCGGGCATGGCGTCACCATGCCACATCCCCGCCGCGCGGGAGGGCGTCCACGGACCGGGTGGACGGGCGGTCCGGGCAGGGGTGGGACGTGGGCGGCCCGCCCGGCGGCGCGGGCCCCGGGCCCCGGGCCAGGACCGTCCTCCGGGCGCGGGCGGGACCGTGCCCGGGCAGCACGAAGGCCCGTGGGCGGGACCCACGGGCCTTCGGACCGACGGCGGCGCGGGGCGCCGCCCGGGGCGACCGCGGCCCGGGGGCCGGCGGTGCCGGGGTGGTTCAGACGGCGCGCTGCACCTTGCCGGCCTTGAGGCACGAGGTGCAGACGTTCAGACGCTTCGGGGTGCCCGCGACCACCGCGCGCACGCGCTGGATGTTGGGGTTCCAGCGCCGCTTCGAGCGGATGTGCGAGTGCGAGATGCTGTGCCCGAAGCTCGGGCCCTTGGCGCAGACGTCGCAGGTGGCAGCCACGGTTCTCTCCTGGTGGTTCAGCGTTCGGGCAGCGCGTGCTACCACGGGTCGGTGCCGGTGCCGCCACGGTCCCGGCGGCCGCGCCGGGGGCGGGCCGTCCTGGGCGCCGTCGCGCGCCGGGGCACCCGGCAGCGGCCGGGCAACCGGAACAGGGTAGCCCATGCGCGGAGCCCGGTCGAACCACCCCTGTCGGTGCCGTGGTGCAGGCTAGGGCGGTGCCCGCCGGCCGCGTGCGGCCGCGGCGGGCTGCGCTGGGCAGGGCAGGGCTGGGCAGGGTGGTCGGAGACGGCTCGTGCGGTCGGGGAGGGGCGGCGTGGTGGCGGACGGGACGGCCGGCGTCGTGGTCCTGCGCGGCGGCGCGGGGGCCGGCGGGCACGGTGGTGCGGACGGCGGGACCGTCGTCGACCCCCTGGAGCGGACCCTGCGGGCCGCGCTCGGCGCGCGGGCGGCCGGGCCGCTGGAGAAGCTCGGCCTGCGCACGGTCCGGGACCTGCTGACCCACTTCCCCCGGCGCTACGTCGACCCCGGGGTGCTCTCGCCCGTCGACGTCCTCATGGAGGGCGAGCACGCCACGGTGATCGCCGACGTGCTCTCCGTCTCCTCCCGCGCCACGCGCAACGGCCTGCGGCTGGTGAAGGCGGTCATCACGGACGGCCGCGACACGCTCGACCTCACCTTCTTCGCCCGGAGCGCGGGAGCCGCCGCCTTCTGGGAGCGCAGCCTCGTCCCGGGGCGCCGGGGCGTGTTCACGGGCACGGTGTCGACGTTCGGCGACCGTCGGCAGCTCGCGCACCCGACCATGGAGTTCCTCGACGAGGAGGACGACGAGGAGAGCGCGCGCGAGCGGGCCCGGTGGCCCATCCCCGTCTACGCCAGCACGGGCAAGCTCCAGCAGAAGACCATCCGGACGGCGGTGCGGTCGCAGCTCGACGGGCTCACGGCCGTGCACGCGCCGGACCCCCTGCCGGAGGACGTGCGCGAGCGCCGCGGGCTGCTGCCCTGGCACGAGATGCTGCACCGCGCGCACGTGCCGCACGAGGAGGCGGACTGGCGTGCCGCCCGCGCCCGGCTGCGCTACGAGGAGGCGTTCGTCCTCCAGGCCGAGCTCGCCCGCCGGCGCAGAGCCGTGGCCGCCCGGGGCACCACCGCCCGTCCCCCCGCGGCCGACGGCCTGCTCCCCGCCTTCGACGCCCGCCTGCCCTTCACGCTCACGGACGGGCAGCGCGCGGTCGGGGAGGAGATCGCGGCGGAGCTGGCCCAGCCCGTGCCGATGCAGCGCCTCCTCCAGGGCGAGGTGGGCTCGGGCAAGACGGTCGTCGCCCTGCGCGCGATGCTCCAGGTCGTCGACGCGGGCGGGCAGGCCGCGCTGCTCGCGCCCACGGAGGTGCTCGCGGCGCAGCACGCCCGGTCGCTGCGGGCCCTCCTGGGGGACCTCGCCGAGGGCGGGCTCCTCGGGGGCGCCGAGCGGGCGACCCGGGTGGCGCTCCTCACGGGGTCGGCCACGGCCGCCCGGCGGCGGGGTGCGCTGCTCGAGGCGGCCTCGGGGCAGGCCGGCATCGTCGTGGGCACGCACGCGCTGCTCTCGCGCACGGTCCAGTTCGCCGACCTGGGGCTCGTCGTCGTCGACGAGCAGCACCGGTTCGGGGTGGAGCAGCGCGACGCGCTGCGTACGGCGGCGGGCGGCGCGCCGCACCTGCTCGTCATGACCGCCACGCCCATCCCGCGCACGGTCGCCATGACGGTCTTCGGCGACCTCGAGACCTCCGTCCTGCGGGAGGTGCCGGCGGGCCGGGCCGGTGTGGTCACGCACGTGGTGCCGGCGTCCCGGCCGGATTGGGTCGACCGCGTCTGGCAGCGCGTGCGGGAGGAGGTCGCGGGGGGCGGGCGCGCCTACGTGGTGTGCCCGCGCATCGACCCCGACGACCCGGCGGGCGAGGACGGCCCCGGCGAGAGCGGCCCCGGCGAGGGCGGCCCCGGCGAGGGCGGCCCCGGCGAG
>NZ_RWJX01000158.1 GCF_004123805.1 Cellulomonas endophytica
TCCGTTGTGGTGGGTGTGGGGTGAGTGGTGGGTCTTGGTTTTCTGGACAGGCCAACGGTCTGTGCTGATTGCCGTTTTGTTCTCTTTGGTTGTGTTGACGGCTCCACCGGTTGCCTTCGGGTGGTGGGTGGGGTTGTTGTCTGACATTGACGGAGAGTTTGATTCTGGCTCAGGACGAACGCTGGCGGCGTGCTTAACACATGCAAGTCGAACGGTGATCCCCAGCTTGCTGGGGTGATCAGTGGCGAACGGGTGAGTAACACGTGAGTAACCTGCCCCTGACTCTGGGATAACTGCTGGAAACGGTGGCTAATACCGGATATGACACCGCTGCGCATGTGGTGGTGTGGAAAGTTTTTCGGTCAGGGATGGGCTCGCGGCCTATCAGCTTGTTGGTGGGGTGATGGCCTACCAAGGCGACGACGGGTAGCCGGCCTGAGAGGGCGACCGGCCACACTGGGACTGAGACACGGCCCAGACTCCTACGGGAGGCAGCAGTGGGGAATATTGCACAATGGGCGAAAGCCTGATGCAGCGACGCCGCGTGAGGGATGACGGCCTTCGGGTTGTAAACCTCTTTCAGCAGGGAAGAAGCGAGAGTGACGGTACCTGCAGAAGAAGCGCCGGCTAACTACGTGCCAGCAGCCGCGGTAATACGTAGGGCGCAAGCGTTGTCCGGAATTATTGGGCGTAAAGAGCTCGTAGGCGGTGTGTCGCGTCTGCTGTGAAAACCTTAGGCTCAACCTGGGGCTTGCAGTGGGTACGGGCACACTAGAGTGCGGTAGGGGTGACTGGAATTCCTGGTGTAGCGGTGGAATGCGCAGATATCAGGAGGAACACCGATGGCGAAGGCAGGTCACTGGGCCGCAACTGACGCTGAGGAGCGAAAGCATGGGGAGCGAACAGGATTAGATACCCTGGTAGTCCATGCCGTAAACGTTGGGCACTAGGTGTGGGGTCCATTCCACGGGTTCCGTGCCGCAGCAAACGCATTAAGTGCCCCGCCTGGGGAGTACGGCCGCAAGGCTAAAACTCAAAGAAATTGACGGGGGCCCGCACAAGCGGCGGAGCATGCGGATTAATTCGATGCAACGCGAAGAACCTTACCAAGGCTTGACATGCACCGGAAACCCTCAGAGATGGGGGCCCCGCAAGGCTGGTGCACAGGTGGTGCATGGTTGTCGTCAGCTCGTGTCGTGAGATGTTGGGTTAAGTCCCGCAACGAGCGCAACCCTCGTCCCATGTTGCCAGCGGGTAGTGCCGGGGACTCATGGGAGACTGCCGGGGTCAACTCGGAGGAAGGTGGGGATGACGTCAAATCATCATGCCCCTTATGTCTTGGGCTTCACGCATGCTACAATGGCCGGTACAAAGGGCTGCGATACCGCGAGGTGGAGCGAATCCCAAAAAGCCGGTCTCAGTTCGGATTGGGGTCTGCAACTCGACCCCATGAAGTCGGAGTCGCTAGTAATCGCAGATCAGCAACGCTGCGGTGAATACGTTCCCGGGCCTTGTACACACCGCCCGTCAAGTCACGAAAGTCGGTAACACCCGAAGCCGGTGGCCCAACACGCTTGCGTGAGGGAGCTGTCGAAGGTGGGACTGGCGATTGGGACTAAGTCGTAACAAGGTAGCCGTACCGGAAGGTGCGGCTGGATCACCTCCTTTCTAAGGAGCATCTGGCGTCACCGGTGTTGCCTGTCATGGGTGGCTGGTGGGGTCCAGGCCCACGCCCTCGCCGTGCGAGTGGGGGGTGGTGCTCATGGGTGGAACATCGACTGCTGCCGGCCCTGCGGGGTCCGGGACTGCCTAGTACGCCTGCTGTCGGGTCCGTGCTCTGCGCCGTGTGCTCCCTTCGGGGGGTGCGGGGGGTGGGGTGGGGGTGCGGTGGTGGGGAGGGAACGGGGGTCCTGGGTCTGTCGGGGGTCGGCTGACACGCTGTTGGGTCCTGAGGGCACAGCCGCGCTGCCGCCGCTCCTGGTGTC
>NZ_RWJX01000159.1 GCF_004123805.1 Cellulomonas endophytica
GCCGCCGCTGCCGGAGGGGGACCGGCGCACGCTGGCGGCCGCGACCGGCGCCGTGCGCGCCCACCTGGCCCGCACCGCGGCAGGCGCGCGCGCCGGCGCTTCGCCCGGCGCGTCCCCCGGGCCGGGCGAGGAGGTCGTCGACCTCGTCCTGCTCGCGCACCGCGCCTCCTGGCTGGCCGACGGCCTGCCCCTGTACGCCGCCGCGGTGGCCCACCCGGACCGCGTCGCGGACGCACCGGCGGTCCGGGCCGCCCTGTCGGCGCTCGTGCGCGCCTTCGACCGGACGGCGACGGAGACCCTGCTCCGCGCCACGCGTCCCGCGGCGGCGGCCCTCGTCGCGGCCGCGGAGCTGCTCGGGGAGGCCCCGGCCGACGGCCGCGACGGACCGGCGCGCGCCCCCGAGGACCTGCCCTAGGAGGTCGCGTCCCCGAGGAGGTCCAGCGTCGCCGGGTCGGGCCGGCCGTCGTACCAGCGCTCGAGCAGGGCCGCGTAGAGCGGCTCGTCGGGCTCGGCGACGGCGAAGAGGGTCAGGCAGGAGCGGAGCTTGACCGCGTCGACCGGTCCGAGCACCTCGACGGGTCCGGCCGTCGCCGGCAGGTCCGCCAGCGCCCCCACGGCGGTGCGCAGGCGCGGCCCCAGGACCGGGTGCGCCGCGTAGGCCCGTGCCGCCGCGAGCCCGGGCAGCCCGTACCGCACCGCGGTGGGGCTCGTGCCGAGACCGAGGAGCTGCGGCAGGACGAACCACATCCAGTGCGTCGTCTTGCGGCCCCGGCGCAGCTCGCCGAGCGCGCGCTCCCAGGTGCCGCCCTCGTCCTGCGCCGCGACGAACCGTCCGAGGTCGGACGAGGGCGCCCCGGCGCCGTCCGCCGCGCGGGAGGTGCCGGCGCCCCCGCGCCCGTCCTCGCCGGTCACCGCCGCGCCCCGACGACGAGCGCGGTGCCGGGGGCCCCACGACCGGCGGCCGCTGCCGGGCCCAGCGCCGTCACGACCGCGGCGACCGGGGAGGCCGCGTCCTGCCGCACGGGGACGGGCAGGGGCCCGACGTGCTGGACCCAGGGGCCGCCGAGGAGGCGCGCCCGGGGCTCGTCCAGGTGCTCGACGAGGTCCGCGGCGAGCGCGGCGTCCAGCACGGCCGTCCAGCCCGCGCGGCCGGCGTCCGCGAGCTCGGCGAGCGCGGCCGCCCGGTCCTGCGCCACGACGCGTCCGATCTCGTGCGCGAGGACCACGCACGCCACGGCGACCACGACGAGGACCGTCACCGAGCCCCAGCCCCGCTGCCCGGCGGCGGCGAGCCCGGCGGTGAGGGCCGCCAGCACCGCGCTCACGACCGCGGCGGCCCGTCCCAGGACGACGAGGACCACGCGGTCGTCGGCGACGTCGTGCCGGGTACCGGCAGGCCGGTGCAGGGCGCGGGTGGTCGCGAGCGCCCGGACGGTGGCGTGCACCTGCGCGGGGTGCTGCGCGGCGAGCGCCGCCCGCACGGCCCGCGCGGTGCGGGCGGTGGCCGGGTCGGCGGCGCGCGCGGCGGCGAGCCGGGCCAGCGTGCTCAGCGGGAGGGTCCCGGCCGTCCGCAGCACGGACTCCCGGTCGGAGGCGGCCACCGTCAGCCCTCCGGGCCGGTCGGACGGGGCCGGGGGCCCTCGTGGACGCCGGCGGGCACGACCGGCGCGGCCACGGGCGCGGACGCGCGGCCGGCGCGCGGCGGGCTGGGCGGGCGCGGTGCCGGCAGCGGCCGGGACGGACGGATCACGGGGTGCACGGGACCTCCTCTCGGGGCGCATCCTGCCGGGCGGCCGGGCGGTGCGCCCGCCCGACGCGCCCGCCTCACCCCTGCGCCGCGCGGCACCGCCCGGCCGGCCGTCCCCCGTCGGGGCGCCCGGAGACGAGGACGCCGGCGCGGTGCCGGCGGCGGGCGGGTCCCGCG
>NZ_RWJX01000160.1 GCF_004123805.1 Cellulomonas endophytica
CTTCGCCCGTCCGGGCGCCGCGGAGCGCCCCGGCGCCCGTCCCGCCGGCCTCCCGCTGCCCCGGGCGGCGGCCCCTGCCGCGCCCGTGCGCGGCGGCCGCGAGGTCGTCCTGCGCGCCGAGCCCGCGCCGCACCCCGTGCGCGCCCTCGTCGTGGGGTCCTCCACGGGCGGGCCCGAGGCGCTCTCCCGCCTCTTCTCCGCGCTCACCGCCCCCCCGCCCGTGCCCGTGCTCGTGGTGCAGCACATGCCCCCGGTCTTCACGAAGCAGCTCGCGGCCCGGCTGGACCGGATCAGCCCGGCGACGATCGTCGAGGCGTCGGACGGCATGGAGCTGCGCCCCGGGACGGTCTACATCGCCCCCGGCGACCGGCACCTGGAGCTGCGGCAGCAGGGCGTCACGACGCTCACCCAGCTCACGGACGGCCCCGCCGTCTCCTACTGCCGTCCCAGCGTGGACGTGCTCTTCCGCTCCGCCGTGCGCACGTTCGGCGGACAGCTCCTCGCCGTGGTGCTCACGGGCATGGGTGCCGACGGGCGCACCGGGTGCGAGGACGTGGTGTCGGCCGGCGGGACGGTCGTCGTGCAGGACGAACCGACGAGCGTGGTGTGGGGCATGCCGGGGGCCGTGGCCACCGCGGGCCTGGCGCACCGCGTCGTCCCCCTCGACGAGGTGGCCCCCGCGGTCGAGCGCGTGCTCGGCGGCGCCGCCACCCGGACCCGGACAGGAGGTGCGTCGTGGCGTTGAGCCCCGAGGCGTTCACATGGGTGGCGGACCTCGTCCGCCGCCGCAGCGCCATCCAGCTGCAGCCGGGCAAGGAGTACCTCGTCGAGAGCCGGCTCCTGCCGCTCGCGCGCGAGCTCACCGGCGGCGACGTCGACGCCTACGTGGCGCGGGCCCGCACGTCGGAGCCCGAGCACGGGCGGATCGTCGAGGCCCTCACGACGAACGAGACCTCCTGGTTCCGCGACTCCAGCCCCTTCACCGCGCTGCGGACGCACGTGCTGCCGCAGCTCGTCGCGGCCCGCGGCCACGCCGCCCGGCTGCGGGTCTGGTCGGCCGCGTGCTCGACGGGCCAGGAGCCGTACTCCCTGGCGATGACCCTCACCGACGCGCTGCCCCCGGGCCTCTCGTTCGAGATCCTCGCCACGGACCTGTCCGAGCAGGTGCTCGCGCGGGCCCGGACCGGCCGCTACAGCCAGCTCGAGGTCAACCGCGGCCTGCCGGCCCCGCTCATGGTCCGCTACATGACGCGGGCGGGCGCCGAGTGGCAGATCGCCGACGCGCTGCGCCAGTGCATCACCTTCCGCAGCCACAACCTGCTGGACCCGGCGCCGGCGGGGGCGAAGTTCGACATCGTCTTCCTGCGCAACGTGCTCATCTACTTCGACACGGCGACGAAGAAGGCCATCCTCGACCGGGTCCACCGCGTCCTGGCCGCGGACGGCGCGCTCGTGCTCGGCGCCGCCGAGACGACGATCGGCATCGACGACAAGTGGCAGCGGGTCCCCGTCGGGGCCGGCTCCGTCTACGTGCCCGCTCGTGCGGGCGCCGGCCCGGCGCTGCCCGCCCCCCGGCCCGCGCCCGCGCAGGCCGGGCTGCCGCTCCCGCGCACCGCCCTCGGGGGCCCGCCCTCCGGGTCGGGGTCGACCCTGGCCGCCGGGGCGGGGGCCCGTGCCCTCGCCGGCGGCGGGACGACCCTGCGCCCGGCCCTCGGCGGCACGACCTCGACGGCGGGGGCCCCGGGCACCCGCCCGACCCTGTCGTCGCTGCGCCCCGCGGCGGCGGCGCCGCTGTCCCGTCCCGCCCCGGCGG
>NZ_RWJX01000161.1 GCF_004123805.1 Cellulomonas endophytica
CGGCCCGCGGCGGGCGGGCACTCGTCGGCGTCCGCGTCCCCGGCGGCCGGCCCCGCCCCGGCGGCCGAGCGGCCGCGCGTCGTGACGCCGGCGGTCTTCCAGCCCCTCGTCCCGCGTCCCGCCGCGCCCCGCACGCCCGTCGACCGCGGGGCCGACGGCACCGTCGGCACCGTCGGCACCGTGCCGTCGACCGGGGCGCCGGCCGCACCCGAGGCCACCCCGGCTGCCCCGGCTGCCCCGGCCGCCTCGACCACCCCGGACGACCCGGCCGACCGCGCCGCGGCCGCCGGCGCCGGGAGTCGTGCGGCCGCCCCCCTGACCGCTCCCGCCGCCACCCCGGCCACCGACGTCCCCCCGACCCCCGCCCTCGAGCCGCCGGCGGAGGCCCGCCCGGGCACCGCAGGCACCGCGGGCACCGCAGGCACCGCAGGCGCCGCAGGCGCCGCCGCGGACGGCGCGGACGGTGCGGCCGCCGGAGCGGCCGGGACATCCGGGACGGCCGAGCAGGCCGGCACGGCGGAGACGGCGGGTGCGCGGCTGCGGCGCGAGCTCGCCGCCGTCGGCGTGCCGGACGCGCTCGTGGGTCCCGACGAGCCGACGCTCGCGTCCGTCGTCGCCCGCATCCCCTCCGCCCCGGCGGCGCCCCGGTCGCCCGGCGGCGTGCTCGTCGTCGTCGGGACCCCGGAGGCGGCCTCGGCCGTGGCCGGGCTCCTCGTCGACCGCGTGGGCGCGGGGGAGGGCGGGCTCGTCCGCGCCGGACGGCTCGTGCCCGGCAGCCCGCGGCCGGCCGGCCGCACCCTCGCGGCCGCGTCGTCGGCGACGGCGTGGCGCACCGGTGCGGGCGGCGCCCGCCACCCGTGGGTCGTCGCCCTCGGCGTGGGGGAGGAGCCCCAGCACCGGGCCGACGCCGCCCGCATCCTCAAGGCGCTGCGCCCCGACGCCGCGTGGGCCGTCGTCGACGCGCGCCTCAAGCCGCGCGACCTGCGCCGGTGGCTCGACGAGGTGGCCGGCCCGGCCGGGGTGACCTGGTCGGCGCTCGCGGCCCGGCACGTGCTCGACACGAGCGAGCCCGGCACGGTGCTCGACCTCGGCGCCCCGGTCGCCCTCGTCGACGGCGCGCCCGCCTCCTCCGTGGCGTGGGCGGCCGCGCTGGGCCAGGCCCTGGGCCCGGCGTCCGGCTGGTCCTGACGCCGGGCGGGGACGCGGCCCGGGCCCCCTGGGGGCCGGCGCGGCCGGGCCGGTGCTCGCGCGCCCTCGCGCCGACGCGTCGCCGTGACGGACCGGGCACCGCCCGTCGACCCGTGCTCGGGCGGAGGAGCAGGTAGGGTCGCGCCATGCTGGTCCTCAGCCGCCGCGTCGGCGAGCGTCTCGTGATCGGTGACGGCATCACCGTCACCGTCATCGAGGTGCGTGGTGACGGCGTGCGCCTCGGCATCGACGCCCCCCGTGAGGTGCGGGTGCACCGCGCCGAGGTCCTCGAGGCGGTCACCGCCGCCAACCGCGAGTCCGTCGCGGCGGACGAGGCGACGGCCGAGGCGCTCCGCGCCCTCGTGCCGGCACGTCCCGACGGCGCCGCCGAGGCGGGGGCGGCCTCCGCCGCCCCGGGCCTGGACGGCGGCGGGGACGGACCCGCGGTCGACGGCTCCGTGGTCGACGCACCTGCGCCCGAGGGCACCGACGGCACCGGGCACCCGGACGGCACGGACGGCACGGACGGCACGGACGGCACGGACGG
>NZ_RWJX01000162.1 GCF_004123805.1 Cellulomonas endophytica
GACGTCGTCATCACCATGGGCTGCGGCGACGCCTGCCCCTTCTACCCGGGCAAGCGCTACGAGGACTGGGTCCTGGAGGACCCTGCCGGCCAGGGCCTCGAGGCGGTGCGCCCCATCCGCGACGAGATCCGCACCCGCATCACCACGCTCCTCGGCGAGCTCGGCGTCCAGCCCGTCGCCGACGCCGCCACCCGGTGAGCGCCGGGGACACCCCTGCGCTGAGCCGGCGGCTGCTGGCCGAGCTCGTCGGCACCGGCCTGCTGGTGACCGTGGTGGTGGGCTCCGGGATCGCCGCGCAACGCCTGTCGCCGGACGACGTGGGGCTGCAGCTGCTACAGAACTCGCTGGCCACGACCCTGGGTCTGACGGTGCTGATCCTGCTGTTCGGGCCCGTCTCCGGAGCGCATTTCAACCCGGTCGTGTCGCTGGCAGACTGGTTCGTCGGCCGTCGCACCCGCGGTGGCTTGAGCGGCCGGGAGGTCGCCGGTTACAGCGCCGCCCAGGTCGTCGGCGCGCTGGCCGGGTGCCTGCTGGGCGGCGCGATGTTCGAGGCTCCCGTGGCCCTGTCCGGGACCGAGCGCGCGGGCATGGGCCTGCTCGTCGGGGAGGTCGTGGCCACCGCGGGCCTGGTCGCGCTCATCCTGGCGCTGGTCCGCACGGGCCGTGGGGTCCTCGCGGCACCGGCAGTCGGCGCCTACATCGGGGCGGCGTACTGGTTCACCTCCTCGACCTCGTTCGCCAACCCCGCCGTGACGATCGGCCGCACCGTCACCGACACCTTCGCCGGGATTGCACCGACCTCGGTGCCCGGCTTCGTGCTGGCCCAGCTGCTGGGCGCGGCCCTGGGAGTCGGCCTGGTGGCCGCCCTGTACGGCCTCCGCGCCCTGCCGGCCGAGGCCGTGGTGGTCCCTCGCGCCGGGACTCGCGTCGACACCACCGGGGGCCGACCGTGAGGCGTCCGACGGTGCTGTTCGTGTGCGTCCACAACGCCGGCCGTTCCCAGCTTGCTGCCGGGCTCGCGGCCGCACGGGCGCAGGGCGACGTCGAGGTGCTCTCGGCCGGCACCGAGCCGGATCCGGAAGTCTCGCCGCAGGTGCTGGCGTCCCTGGCCGAGATCGGCATCGATCGCAGCTCCCAGGTTCCTCAGGCGGTCACGTCCGACCTGCTCGCGCAGGCCGACGTGGTGGTCGCGCTCAAGCCCGGCCTGGGCCTGGTGCACCCGCACGTGCAGACCTGGCCCCTGCCCGACCCGGCCGGCTGGGACCTCGACGGCATCCGTCCCCTGCGCGAGCACCTCGACCGACGGATCCAGGCCCTCCTATCGCAGCTCGTCACGACGGAGCCCCGCCACGGAGAGACCTCGGCTCCCTAGTCAGCACGTCAACGCCAACCGCGCACCACCCTGGCGGGCAGGTCCTCTTGGTAGCAGTTGTGGTAGCAGTTCGACGTCGTCCGAGCTGATACGGCGCTGGACGGAATGTCGTCGCCAGACCCCTGACCTGCGGAGACGAACGTCCGAGCATCCTCGAAGAGGTCGTCCACGGCACTTGGAAAGCGTGTTGGGGTAACACCCTCGGGGGTTCGAATCCCCCATCCTCCGCCGG
>NZ_RWJX01000163.1 GCF_004123805.1 Cellulomonas endophytica
GCCTGGCGGCCGGGGCCGGGCCCGCACTCGCGCCGGCGGCGGGCGGCGCGCTCGCCCTGGCCGCGGCGCTCGTCGTGCTGGCCCGTCCCGTGGCGACGCGGGCTCCCCGGACGCGGCGGGGCGGCGCGGGAGACCTCGCGCGGTCCGGGGCGGACCTGCTGCTCGTGGCGCTCGCCGTGGCGGCGGTGCTGCAGCTGCGCGGCCGGACGGTCGCGACGGGGGCCGAGCCCGGCCGGGTCGACCCCGTCCTCGTCGCCGCGCCCCTGCTGTGCCTGCTCGCGGGCGTCGCCCTCGTCCTGCGGGTGCTCCCGCCGCTGCTGCGGCAGGGCGAGCGGCTCGGCGCCCGGGCCCGCGGGCTCGTCGTGCCGCTCGTCGCGTGGGACCTGGCGCGGCGCCCGACCGCGACGGCGGCGGTGCTGCTCACCGTGCTCGGCGCGGGCACGGCCACGTGGTCCGCCGCGACCGGGGCGACGTGGGCCGGCGCGGCCCGCGACGCGGCGACGCTGGCCGTCGGGGCGGACGTCGTCGTCGACCCCGGCACCCTCGCGCCCGGGTCCCAGCCCCCGGTGGTCGCGGCGGTGCTGGGCGCACCGGACGCCGGTGCCGCCCGCGCGCTGCCGGTGGTCCGGGGGCCGGTGGCGCTCGGGCGCTGGTCGGGCCCGGGCGGCGAGGTGCCCGAGCTCCTCGCGGTCGACGTGCGGGCGGCGGGCGGCCTCGTCCGCGGCCGGGCCCCCGACGGGCGGGGGTGGCGCACGGTCCTCGGCCCGCTGGTGCCGCGGCCGGCCGCGACGCGGGACGGCACCGGGGGCACGGACGGGGTCACCCTGGGCCCCGGCGGTGTCGTGCTCACCGGGACGGGCAGCGGGGCGGGCCTGCCGCTGCTCGCGCGCGCCACGCTCGTCGTCGGGACGCCCTCGGGCCTGCGGGTGGAGCGCACGGGTGCGCCCGTCGCGCTCGACGGGGCGCCGACGACCCTGCCGCTGCCCGTCCTCGGGGGGCCGGAGGCGGCCCGGCTCGTCGCGGTGCGCCTGGAGCTCGGCCTCGACCCGGAGGTCCTGGGGCGGGTGGCGGCGGACGGGGCGGTCGACGTCCCGGCGGGGTCCACCGGGGTGTCCGTCCGGCTGGCGCTGCCCGGGGCGGCCCCGGGCACGGGTGCGGCGGCGTGGTCCGTGCTCGACCCCGTGACGGGTGCGGGGCCGCCGCCCGGCGCGGCCACCCTCGCCGACGGGGCGCTCGACGTGACGACCCGCGTGGAGCCGTCCACCCTCGTCGGGGGGTCGGCCACGCTGCTGCTGACGCCCGCCCCCGCGCCGACGGAGGTGCCGGTGCTCGTCACCGCGGACGTCGCGGACGGCGCCGGCCTCGCGCCGGGGCGCCCCGTCGGCCTCGTCGTGGACGGGACCGCGGTGCCGGGCCGGGTCGCCGGCGTCGTGCCGTGGCTCCCCGGCCGGGCCACCGGGCCGGGCGTCCTCGCGGACCTGCCGACGCTGGCCCGGGTCCTCGCGGCGCGGGGGGCGCCCGCCGCGAGCCCGACCGCCTGGTGGGGGGTCGCGACCGACGGTGCCGCCGCCGGC
>NZ_RWJX01000164.1 GCF_004123805.1 Cellulomonas endophytica
CGGCACCCGCGGCCGCGGCCCCCGCCCGACGGTCCCGTGCGGCGCGGGCGGGCGCGGTCGCCGCCGTCGGCGCGCTGGTCGCAGCCGGCGGCTGGGCCGGCCCGTCGCTCCTCGCGGGCGACCCGTCGCCGGGCCGCGGTGAGCGCTTCGTCCTGCGCGACCACGTCGTCCCCCCGTTCGACCCCGAGGCCCTGCCGAGCCCGCTCGCCGGCTTCCGCTCGTTCGTCAAGCGGGACGACGAGGTGCTGTTCCGCGTCACGGGCCTGCCCGCGGGCGCCCGGGTGCGGCTGGCGACCCTCGACCGCTACGACGGCCTCGTCTGGTCGGTCGACGGCGGCGAGGTCCCCGGGGCGGCCGGGCGCTTCCGCCCGCTCGGGGCCGGCGGCGCGGCGTCCGCGGACGTCATCGACGGCACCTCGGACGGCACCTCCGACGGCACCTCCGACGGCACCTCCGACGGCACCTCCGACGGCAGGGTGGCCGGGACCGGCGACGGCGTCCGCGCCCGCGTGCGCGTCGAGGTCGGCGCGCTCGACGGGGTCTGGCTGCCGACCGTGGGGCGGACGCTCGCCGTCGAGGACGCGTCCGGCCTGCCCGAGGACGGGCTCCGCCTCGACGCCGTCACCGGTGCGCTCGTCGCGCCGTCCGGCCTGGCCGCGGGCGCCACCTACGCGCTCGACGTCGTCGTGCCCCCCGTGCCCTCCGACGCGCGCCTCGACCGGGCGGCGGCCGCGGCGGTGGAGCTCCCGCCCGCGACCGGCGTGCCCGAGGCGATCCCCGTCCGCGCGGCCGCCACCGCCCGCGGCGCGTCGACGCCCGTCGCGACGGCCCGCGCGCTCGCGGACGCCCTCGTCGAGGACGGCTTCTTCAGCCACGGACTCACGGCGGCGGGGGACCACCCCTCCCTGGCCGGACACGGCGCGGCCCGCCTGACCGCCCTGCTCGCCGGGCCGCTCATGGTCGGCGACGAGGAGCAGTACGCCGCCGCCCTGGCGCTGCTGGCCCGCGAGCAGGGGCTGCCGTCCCGCGTCGTCGTCGGCTTCGCGCCGGGGGCGGGCGACGACGACGCCGCCGGCACCGGCGGTACGGGCACCGCCGACGCGGGCGCCGACGACGGCACCGGGACCGTCGAGGTCCGCGGCGCCGACGTGCGGGCGTGGGTCGAGATCGCCTTCGCCGGCGTGGGCTGGGTGCCCTTCGACGCGACGCCGCCGCACGAGAGGACGCCGCAGGAGCAGGCCGACGACCGCCCGGACGCCCCCAGCCCCCAGGTCGTCCAGCCGCCCCCGGCGGACCCCGAGGCCGTCCCGCCGCCCGAGGAGGACACGGAGCAGGCGCGCACCGACGGCGCGCGCGAGGACCCGGACGCCCCGGGCGGGCTCGCCGGCGTCGCGCGCGCCGCG
>NZ_RWJX01000017.1 GCF_004123805.1 Cellulomonas endophytica
CCAGGTAGGCGCCGCGCACGTTCAGGCTCTGCCCCTGCCCACCGCGCAGCAGCAGCAATGAGACGAGGTTGGCGGCGGCGCCGACGACCGCGACGAGCAGCATCACCCCGGTGGAGACCTCGGGCGGGTCGTTCCACCGCTGCAGCGCCTCCACGATGACCCAGATCGCCAGCACGGCCAGCAGGACCGCGTTGGCCAAAGCCGCCAGGATCTCGGCGCGCATCAATCCGAAGGTGCGGGCCGCGGTGGCCGGGCGGGCGGCCAGCGACGCCGCGACGAGAGCGATCGCCACACCGCTGGCGTCGGTGAACATGTGCCCGGCATCGGCCAGCAGCGCCAGGGACCCCGAGGCGAGCCCGCCGACGACCTGGATCCCGACGACCGACAAGGTGATGACGAGCACGGCGAGCATCCGACGTCGATGCTGACCGGTGGCCGTGGCGGCCGCGCCATGGTTGTGTCCGGCGCTCATGGCACGTCTCCTCTCGTGGACGACGTGGTCGCCGGATCAGTTCCCGCTCGGGGATACCGACCCATGCCGGGGACGAAGCGGCCCACGGTGCCGGCGTACCCGAGGTAGCTCGCGCCGTGCACCGCACGCAGGTAAGGCTCCTCGACGCACCGCACCTGCAGCTGGACCGCCAGCACGAGGGCCACCAGCGCCGCGACGGTCAGGACCGTCGGAATCACCAGCGCGATCCCGGCCAGGGCGACGACCATTGCGCTGAACACCGGGTTGCGCACCCGCGAGAACCACCCGTCGGTGACCAACGCGGTCCGCTCGGCAGGGTCGACACCTATCCGCCAGGACGACCCCAGCGCGCCCTGCGCTGCCAGCACCAGGACGAAGCCCACCAGTGCCAGCAAGGCGCCCACGACGACGCGCGCCACAGCGGTCGACTCGCGAGCGGGCAGTACTCCTGCCGCAGCCAGAGCAGGACCGAGTGCTCCGGCAACGAGCGCCACCACGAAAAGCACGCCACCCCACCAGCCCGCCGAACCGACCGGCCCGCTGATGCCCCGGAAGCCGGCGCTGCCGGTTCGTCGACGGTGCACGTAGCTGCGCCAGCCAAAGGTCGCGGCGCACCCGATGGCGTAGAGCACCAGGGCGACCAGGCCTGCGTCCTCAGTCGTCATCGTCGTCCTCCACGAGCTCGCCCTCCCAGGCCTCCCTACCCTCATGCACGGCGAAGGCGGCGATGACGAAGCCGGCGACGGGGTCCAGCCATGCCGCGCCTGTCAGCGCGTACAGCCCGACCCCGGCCAGCGTCGAGATCGACAGCAGCACGCAGATCCGCGTCTCGGCGGCGTCGGCCAGGATCAGGTTGTCGCCGAGTGCGCGGCCCACCCGGGTCTTGGCGGCAGCCAGCACCGGCATCACGACGATGGACGCCGCCAGCAACACCAGCGCGACCACGGAGGTGTCCGGCTCCTCCCCACCGACCAGGGCCCGGATGCCTTCGACGGTGACGTAGGCGGCGAGCAGGAAGAACGTGATGGCGACGGCCCGCAGCACGCGCCGCTCTTTCGCTTCGTCGGCGTGCCCGTGACGCAGCCGAGCGGCGAGGCGCAACCCGACCAGGACTGCGGCGATCGACTCGATGCCGGAGTCGATGCCGAAGCCGATGACGGACACCAGCCCGGCCAAGACCCCCACGGTGATCGCGACAGCGCCCTCGAGGACGTTGTAGGCGACGGTGAACTGCGCCAGTCGCAGTCCTCGCCGGGTGAGGGCTTCGGTCTGGACGGCAGTCAACGACGACGCAGATCCGCTCACCGCTGCCGCCCCTCGACGGATGCCGCGCCGTACGTAGGGCACAGCGTGACCGCGTCCCCAGTCACCGACAACAGCTGCTCAGCAGCACCGAGCAGCGCCAGAACCTGCTCAGGATGGTTCAACGAAAACAGCGAGGCCCGCCCCTGCGGCCGAGAGCTGACTAGGCCGCAATCGCGCAGGCAGGCCAAGTGCTTAGAGACCGTGCTCTGAGCCAGACCCAAGTGGGCCGTCAGGTCCACCACACGGTGCTCCCCCAGCGCCAGATGCCGGACGATCACCAGCCGGGAAGGATCCGAGAACCCGTGGAACAAGCAGGCCGCAGCCGTCAGCGCCGCCGCTTCGACCTCGCCACTCACGTCGGTCGTACTCGCCTGAGCCCCCGCCAGCATCGCCATGCGCCGATGTTAACGGCTAATGCGCATCCGACACCAGCCTCTGGCTGTAAGACCACCAGAACGTCTAGCATCGACGCAACCAACGGCTTCCTCTTTAGGTCAGGCCAGCCCCCTCGGAACAGACACGACGCTGCCCCCAGAATCGCGAGTTGAAGCGGGCAGTTCGCCCGAACTACCCGACGCGCTGGATGATCTCGAAGCCTTCGGCGGCCGTGCGATCCAGGGTCGCGGTGCGGTCGTCGGCCCGGACGTCGAGCAGCGGCCCGGGAGGTGAGCTTCCCGCAGTGAACCCAGTGGCCGCTGACCTCGCCTTGAAGGAGTAGGTACCGTGGCCCGCAGCGCGCGTCGTTGTGGCGCTCGCGATGGCCTCGTCGGCACAGCCCCGATCGTGGCCCTGAGCCGCTTGAACGAAAGTCCTTATCTGGAACTGTCGGCGGCGAGCTTATATCCATCGTTGGTGTCAGGCAATGAAAGGGCGCGGGTGAACTCGTGGCGGCAGAAGATGCAATCGCGGCTAGGGGAAGCGGGGGTGGCACGGTCGCCTAAGCGGAGCGCACCGACGATCGATCGTCGTCTCCCAGCCCGGGCCGGTTGATTACCAGATGGGCAAGTTGGGCTGGAGGCGGTCCTGCGCTCGGTCCGCCGTCGCGCAGCCAGGTCGCCAGCGTACCCGTCGCGCCGTCACCGGCGAGACGCTCGAACCAGACCGGCGTGGTGCCCGCCCGGCGGCTGCCAGGTGCCGGCCTGACCACCACGACGTCGCCGCGGTTGCACTCGTCGAGGCACTCCACCAACGTCAGCCGGGCAAGGTCTTCCCTGGCGAGACGGCGTAGCCGCTCCATGTCTCGTGTCGGGTTCAGTGGAGGCTCGGAACTGACGCTTCGACGGTCGTCGTAGCGGTGTTGTGACGGTAGTAGGTGTCCTCGAGTTCGGCGGGTGGGATCAGTCCGATCTCGCCGTGCAGGCGTCGGTGGTTGAACCAGTCGATGTACTCCGCGACGGCGATCTCGAGGTCGTCGATGCTCTTCCACGGTCCCTTGTTGCGGACCAGCTCGGCCTTGAACAGCGAGTTGAACGCCTCGGCCAGGGCGTTGTCGTAGGAGTCGCCGGTCGACCCGACCGACGCGACCGCGCCGGCCTCGGCCAGGCGCTGGGTGTAGCGCACCGCGACGTACTGGACGCCCTTGTCGCTGTGGTGCGTCAGGCCGGTGACGTCGCGTCCTTCGCGCTGGCGGGTCCAGATGCCCATGTCCAGGGCGTCCAGCGCCAGATCGGTGCGCAGGCTCTTCGACAGCTGCCACCCGACCACCCGCCGGGAGTAGACGTCGGTCACGAAGGCGGCGTACACCCACCCGGTGAACGTGCGGCAGTACGTGATGTCGGCGACCCACAGCTGATTCGGGGCGGTCGCGGTGAAGTTGCGGTCGACCAGGTCCGGACGGCTGTCCGGGCCCGCACCCGGGATCGTGGTGCGAGGACCCTTCGCGCGGCTGATCCCGCGCAGCCCGGCCGCGCGCATCAACCGGTGCACGGTGCAGCGCGCGACGCGGTGCCCTTGCCGGCGCAGTTCGGCGTGGACCTTGGTGATGCCGTAGACCCCGTAGTTCGCCGCGTGGACCTCCTCGATCACCCGCGTGGTCGCGGCGTCGCTCACCGACCTGACCGACGGTGGCCGCGACCGGTGGGCGTAGTACGTGCTCGGGGCGACCTGCAGGTCCGTGCAGATCGGCTCGACCCCGAACTGGTCCTTGTGGGCGTCGATGTACTCGATGATCACCGCTGTGGGCGGTCGAGCTCCGCCGCGAAGAAAGCCGACGCAGACCTCAGGATCGCGTTGGACCGGCGCAGCTCACGGTTCTCCCGCTCCAGCTCGGCCAACCGCTGGGCGTCCGACGTCGTCGTCCCGGGCCGGTCACCGGCGTCCACCTCCGCCTGAGTCACCCAGTTCCGCAGCGTCTCGGGGTTGATCCCGAGCTGCTCACCGACCCTGGCCAACGCGCCCTTGCGGGTCGCCGGGTCACGCCGCAGATCGACCGCCATCCGGATCGCCCGCTCCCGAAGCTCGTCCGGGTACTTCCTCGGTGCTGCCATGACTCTCATCCTCTCGGGGAATGAGAGCCTCCATCAGACCCGACACGAGACACCATCTGCCCGCCCGGCAGAGGATCGCTGTCACCAAAGGTCTCGCCGACGCACAAGGAGCACGCGGTCAGCCCGGGGACACGGCTCACAGGCGTGGCGGTTGGATCGGCGGGCACGGTCCGACAGTACGTGTCACCCGCTCGCTGGCTCCAACTCGTGCGCGGGTGCATGGGCGACGGGAACGGCCGGTGCTTCAGAGGGGCGACCTAGGCACACCTGCTCCTGGACGAGTGCCTACAGAGGGAGTCGTCGTCTCTGGTGGGCCGTGCATCTACGTTTAGGTCTGGTCAAGGTTCGATGAAGGGCCGGAGCCGGGCTCTGCCTAGCGGTAGTTCGGGAGTCAGGGCGGACAAGATGATGCCTGTGACCGCACCGACCTCCTCCCCCGCCCGCCGCGCTGTCGTCGTTGACGATGAGGAGGCGCTGGCGCGTCTCGTCGCTGGGTATCTCGAGCGCGAGGGGTACTTGACGACCGTGTGCCACGACGGCGCTCGGGCTGTCGATGTGCTCCGCGAGGTCGACCCTGACCTGGTCGTGCTCGATCTGGGTCTGCCAGGACTGGATGGGGTGGAGGTGTGCCGGCAGCTGCGCGCGTTCTCGGACTGCTACGTCGTGATGCTCACCGCCCGCACGGAGGAGGTCGATACCTTGGTCGGCTTGTCCGTCGGCGCGGACGACTACATGACCAAGCCGTTTAGTCCGCGTGAGCTCATGGCTCGAGTTGCTGCCCTGATGCGACGTCCGCGCCGCGCGGCGAGCGCCGTCCTAGCGGCCAGCGACGTCCTGGAGATTGGGGACCTGCGCATCGACGTCGAGGCCCGGGAGGTGCACCGCGCCGGGCAGGTGGTGCCGCTGACTCGCACCGAGTTCGACGTGTTGGCGGCCATGGCGGCCAAGCCGGGGCGGGTGTTCGACCGCCGCGCCCTCATCGACACCGTGTGGGGCGCCGGGTGGGTCGGAGATGAGCACCTCGTCGACGTCCACGTGCTGCACGTGCGCCAGAAGCTGGGCGACACAGCTGATGCCCAGCGTTACGTCCGTACGGTGCGCGGAGTCGGGTACCGCATCGGAACCGGCACATGACCGCCGCAACGCGCCGCCCGGCGCTGGCGAGGCACGGACTCGCCGCTCGCCTTCTCGCAGCCCTGGTGATCGTGCTGGCAACCGCCGCGATCACCGCGGGGTTGGTGGCGTCCGCCCTGGGGCCAGGGCTGTTTCACGACCACATGCTCCGCGCGGGTTTGCAGGACCATGACGCTGCTGTTCTCCACGCCGAGCAGGCGTTCCGTGACGCCAGCACCGTTTCCTTCGCCCTGGCTCTCGGCGCCGCAGCCCTCGCCGCCGCCGCGGTCAGCGTGGTGCTGACCCGCCGCATCGGCCGGTCTCTGGCGGCGGTGTCCACGGCCGCAGCACGCGTGGGAGCCGGTGCGTACGAGTCCCGCGTCCCGGACCCGGGTCTGGGAGCAGAGTTCGACAACCTCGCCCGCTCCTTCAACGCCATGGCCGACCGGCTGCACGAGGCCGACCGTCTTCGGGCACGGTTGCTGGCCGACGTTGCGCACGAGGTGCGGACCCCGGTGGCAACGATCGCGGGCTACTTGGAGGCCGTCGAGGATGGCCTCCAGCCGCTGGACGCGACCACCATCGCCGTCCTTCGCGAGCAAGCGGCGCGACTAACCCGACTAGCGCAGGACCTGTCCGCCGTCACGCGTGCAGAAGCCGGGGACCTGACTCTGGATTTGGAGCCTGTACCTGCCGACGCCCTGCTCGGCGCCGTCGCTGCTGCGGCCGGTGAACGCGCTGCAGCCGCGGGCGTCGACCTCGAGCTCAAGATCGCGGACGGGCTACGGCCGCTTGTGGTGGACCGCACGCGGATCGCCCAGGTGCTGGACAACCTGGTAGCGAACGCGATCCGACACACCGGCGCCGGCGGCACGATCGTGCTGTCTGCCGACCGCGGTCCGGGTGAGCAGGTCGTGCTGGCAGTAGCGGACACCGGCGAGGGCATCGCGTCCGAGCACCTGCCGCACATCTTCGAACGGTTCTACCGTGCCGACACCGCACGCGATCGCGGCCGAGGTGGGTCGGGGATCGGCCTGGCGATCAGCAAGGCTCTGACAGAAGCGCACGGCGGCACCATCACCGCGGCCAGCGCCGGCCCCGGCAAGGGCGCGACTTTCACCCTGACCCTGCCGGGCGCCTGATCCGCACGACCGCTCGGCGCACCCGCGAGGCCAGGTCACCGCTGACGCGACTCGGCGGGCCGGTGTGCCGGTGGACGCCGGGCGTCAGCGACACCGTCGCGAGCCTCATCGCCCTCGCCGCTCGCCAGGGCCGCGCCACGTCCCACACCGACGGGCGGCAGGGGCGGCGCGACGTCGGCGCTGGCCGCGCCCTCTCAGGCCGGCGGCCCTGCGTGGTGGTCCTGCTGCCGTGGCAGTCGCAGCCGCTTGAGCAGCAGCGCGTTGACGGTGACGATGACGGTCGAGCCGGACATCGACAAGGCGGCGATCTCCGGCCGCAGCATGAGGCCCCAGGCAGAGAAGAACACGCCAGCAGCGATCGGCAGGGCGATGGCGTTGTACCCGATGGCCCAGGCCAGGTTCTGGTGCTCCTTGCGCATGGTCCCTCGACCGATGCGCATGGCGATCGGGACGTCGAGCGGGTCCGACCGCATCAGCACGACGTCTGCGGTCTCGATGGCGACGTCGGTTCCGGCGCCGATCGCGATGCCGACATCCGCCTGCGCGAGAGCCGGGGCGTCATTGACGCCGTCACCGACCATCGCGACCTTCCTGCCCATCTGCTGCAGCCGGGCCACGTGCGTCGCCTTGTCCTGCGGCAGGACCTCCGCGATGACCCCATCGATCCCGAGCTGGCCCGCGATGCGGCGGGCTGTGGCCTCATTGTCGCCCGTCAGCATGACGACCCGGACGCCGGCCTCGTGCAGTGATGTCACGGCGGCGCCGGCGCTCTCCCGGACGGCATCCGCCAGGGCGATGACGCCGACGGCGCGGCGGTCGACGGCGACCAGGACCACGGTGCGGCCAGAGGCCGACAGCGCCTCCCGTCGCTCGTCCAGCTCCCCCAGGCGGATCTGCTCGCTGTCCATCAAGCGGCGGTTGCCGACCAGCACGCGATGGTGCCCCACCGAGGCCGATGCACCGTGCCCGGGCTTGTTCACGAAGTCGGTCGCAGCGAGCGTGGGCAGCCCCTTCTGCCGGGCGTAGCGGTCGACGGCCCGTGCCAGCGGGTGCTCGGACTCGCGCTCGACAGCCGCAGCCAGAGCCAACATCTCCTGTTCCTCCATGCCGGCGGCGACCACGTCGGTGACCTCCGGCTCCCCCTTGGTCAAGGTTCCCGTCTTGTCCAGGACCACCGTGTCGATGCGCGCGGTGGCCTCGAGCGCCGTCGCGTTCTTGAACAGGACACCTCGACGAGCACCCAGGCCCGTGCCCACCATGATGGCCGTCGGCGTCGCCAGGCCGAGGGCGTCGGGGCAGGTCACCACGACCACAGTGATGGCGAACAGCATGGCTTGTGCCAGCCCTGCCCCGGCCAGCGTCCAGGCCGCGAATGTCACGGCGCCGCCGGCGAGGGCGACGAAGACGAGCCAGGACGCAGCGCGGTCCGCCAGGCGCTGGCCGGGCGCCTTGGAGTTCTGGGCCTGCTGCACCAGCTGCACGATCTGGGCCAGCGCTGTGTCGGCGCCGACCCGAGTGGCCCGGGCGCGCAAGGCGCCGGTGGTGTTGATGGACGCGCCGATGAGGTTCGCGCCGGGCCCCTTGGCCACGGGTAGCGACTCGCCCGTGACCATCGACTCGTCGACCTCTGACTCACCTTGCTCGACCACCGCGTCGGTGGGCACCTTCGCACCGGGACGGATGAGGAGCAGGTCGCCCACCTGGACCTGGGAGGTCGGGACCTCGACCGGGTGCCCGTCACGGATCACCAGCGCCTGGGATGGCGCCAGTTCGAGCAATGTGCGCACCGCGTCGTTGGCGCCACCGCGCGCCCGCATCTCCAGCCAGTGGCCCAGGAGCACGAAGGTGGTCAGCACGCTGGCGGCCTCATAGAAGACCTCGCCGCCGCCGGTCAGGGTCACCACCACGCTGTAGAGCCAGCCGGCGCCGACGGCCACCGCGACGAGCACCATCATGTCCAGCGTGCGTGCGCGGAGAGCTCGAGCGGCACCGTCGAAGAAGATCCACGCCGAGTAGAAGACGACCGGGATCGACAGCAGCAGCGAGAACACATCGTCGCGCAGCCCGAACGGGGCCGGAGCGTCGAAGCCGAGCACCTCGCGGCCGATGGGTGACCACAGCAGGATCGCGACGGACAGCAGCGCCGCCACGACGAGGCGGTTGCGCATGTCGCGGGCCATGTCCGCCATGGACCCGCCCCCGTGGTGACCGCCGTGTCCCATCGCGTCGTGAGCAGCGGGCGCCGCGTCATGCTCGGCGACGTGGTGGGACGTCCGGGGCGGCATCGCTGTGGGAACGGCGCCTGCCATGACGGTCTCCTCCGACGGGCCGTGACGTTGAGAGGGTGCTGCGTGAAGTGCGTTGCTCACCGCCGCGTGTGCAGGATCGCCGTGCCGGTCCACGCCGGCGGGCGCGACCTGTGCGACCGCGGTCCTCGGTTCGGCGAGGGGGTGGCACAGGTGCTCAGGCACGGACTGCCCGGAGCAGTGGAAGCCGCACTCTCTCACCCAGTCGCGTAGCTGGGCCAGGGTCGTCTGGTCTGGGTCGTACATGACGGTCGCGGTCTGCGACGCGGCGCTGGGCTCGACGGAGACGACCCCGGGACGTCGAAGCAGCGCCCGCTCCACGATGCGCTCCGAGGTGGCCCAGTGCAGTCCTGCCACATTGAGCACTGCTGAACTGAGTTGCTTCACGATCCGCTCCCTCGTAGAAGACGCCGCCACGTCGCCGTCCCTCGATACCCCCGGGGGGTATCAAGCCGCACAACTCCAGCGTGGTCGCGAGGCTTCCCAGGCGCCATGAAGGTTCGATGAAGGCGTCGGCCGGGGACTCGGTGCTCGCGCTGGTCATAGGGCTGCGCAGGACGGACGCGGCAACAAGCCGCGCGGCGGCGGGTCGCGCCGGTACCCCTTGGGGGTATAGGGATGACGGCGAAGAAGGACGCATCGGCGTCCCTTGATGCCAGAGGAGCAGCGATGAGCACCGCGACGTATGCCGTCACCGGGATGACCTGCGGCCACTGCGTAGCTTCCGTGACCGAGGAGGTGGGCAAGATCGGTGGTGTCAGCGCGGTGGACGTGGATCTGATCAAGGGCGGGATCTCTCAGGTCACCGTCGTCAGCGAGGCACCCGTACCGGAGTCAGTGGTGAGGACCGCTGTGGGTGAGGCCGGCTACGAGGTGGTGGACGCCACGGCGTGATCAGTGCGAGCGGGTCGGCGCGTGGCAGGGCTTCGCCGTGCCGGTGGTGTTCGGTCTGGTACCGCTGGCACGGATGTCCCTGCCGAAGGGGCGATGAGGACGCCCTGATGCGGGCGCCGAACGCCTCGGCGGTAGGGAACCTCAAGCGGTACAGGACTGCTGTCGATAGGCATAGGGCGTCGAGCCCGCTCGAGGGTGGTACCAGGAGCAAGTTGTCCTCGGACCGCGCGTCCCGCGTCCCGCGTCTCGCGGTCGTGGCGGCTGGTTCGCCGCGCGGATCTGGGGAGGACGAAGAGAAATGGACAGCATCTCGCGCATCGGGCAGCGGATGGCGGAGATCCAGACCCTGATCGGCGGTCCGCTCGGCTATGCCTCGGCCTCCGTCGGTGGGGCGGCCTCATCGTCGCCGTCCGGCGCCGCCGGCAGCGCGGGTGCGGCCTCCACGGGGACAGGTTTCGCTGACGCCCTGGACCAGGCCGTCCGGTCGTCGTCGTCCACCTCGGCCTTGCGCAACGCCCAAGGGGTCCCGGCGGATCTGGCGAAGTTCGGGAACGGCAACGTCCCGACCAGCGCGCTGCAGGAGGTCGGGGACACCGGGCACCGGTTGTGGGCGCCGGCAGGGGAGGCCCTCGAGGAGCTCCTGGCGACTGCCGCTCGAGATGGTGTCAGCATCGGCATCACCGATTCCTACCGCTCCTACGCAGCGCAGGTCGACCTGGTCAAGCGCAAGGGCTTGTACTCCCAGGGCGGCTTGGCGGCCGCACCGGGAACGAGCCCGCACGGTTGGGCGGTGGCGGTCGACCTGGACCTCGACGCACGTGCGCACACCTGGATGCGTGCGAACGCCGACCGTTTCGGCTTCGTGGCGGACACCCCCCGCGAGCCGTGGCACTGGGTCTTCAAGGCCTGACCGCAGGCCCTCGCTCCTTTCGCGACCGGCGCCCGGCCGGCGACCGCGCACAGTGGCGTCGGACATCGACTTACGCGCCGCCCCCGGTCCCGGTCGAGCTGCTGGCAGCGCGGATGTGTCCTGGGAGCCGCTCCTGGCGACGCGCGCGAGGCGGATGCGGCTCCCGTCCTCCGCTGAGCGCTTCGACGCGCCCACCACGCCAGGACGATGAAGGTTGGATCAAGAAGGGTGCGTCAACTCCTCGATCCGCTCGCGGCCGCCGATGCTGAGGTACCGCACCGGCACGACGGCTTCCGCCGTGCCCGTTGAGAGCAGGTGGACTCGTGAGCGCCAAGCCCCGGCCCGGGCATGACGGCCCTGCTCGGCAGCGCGCACGCCGCCTTGAGGTGCCCCGCGGCCCTCAGCAGGTGAAGGCGTGGTTGGAGTCCGATCCCGACCTGGAGGAGATGCAGGAACGCTTCCCCGCGGAGTGGGCGACCGTCCGCGCCAAGCTTCGGGAGTTGGCGTCCCGGGAGGACGACGAGGCCATCGCCGCCTACGTCCAGAGCGTCGCCCGGGCCGCTGCAGGCACCCGTGGCCCGGGACGAAGCGACGCTTCTGCGCAGGTCTCGTCGGAGGTGCGGCGACGGATGCTGGCAGCCGCCCTGCGGCAGATGTCCCTGTCGAGGGCCACGGGGGTGAGCCAGGGCACGGTCCGGTTCAACCTCGTGAACGGGTGGGTGGCCCAGCGGTTGCTGTTCCGGCGTGGACTGGAACGCAAGCCGGTGTCGGTGCCGTGGTTCCGGCTCGTGTGGCCGCTGCTGCCTCAGCGGCGGTACCTGATGCCGCTGGTGACCCCTCAGGGGATCTACTGCTTCTACAGCAGCGCACTGATCCGTCGCCTGGTCCGGTTGATCGATGGGCGCACATGTGTCGAGATCGCCGCGGGCGACGGGACCTTGTCCCGGTTCTTGCGGGCTGCTGGAGTGCCGGTGCATGCCACGGACGATCACAGCTGGTCACGCACCATCGACTTCCCCGAGGACGTCGAACGCCTCGATGCGCAGGCGGCCCTCGCCCGCTACCGCCCCGCCGTGGTCCTGTGCTCCTGGCCGCCGGCGGACAACGGCTTCGAACGCTATGTCTTCGGGACCGAGAGCGTGCAGACGTACATCGTCATCGGGACCCGCCATCGGTTCGGGTCCGGAGACTTCGCGGGCTACCTGGCGCAGCATGCGTTCGAGATGCGTGAGGAACCGACGCTGAGCCGTCTGGTGCTCCCGCCCGAGCTCGACCCGGCCGTCTACGTCTTCGAGCGCCGGCCAGGATGACCACGGCGACCGACCTCGAAGACGCCCCGCGGGCAGCGGCCCCACGGCTGACCCTCGTCGCCCTGCTGCAGCGCCGCGGGGGCACGCGACGAGGACCACGGCACCATGCGCTGCGAGCTGGTGCACGCGCCGTGCTGTTCCGGGCAACGCTGGCGGGCGCGGCAGGCCTGGCGATCGGCGCCGCCTTCCCAGGACGGTCGTGGTGGCCGCTGGCCAGCATCGGCGTGGCTCTGCTGCTGGCTGCGGTGCACGGCTGCCGACCGACGTGGGCAGCATCGACCGCACTCCTGGCGGGGTCGGTGTTCTTCCTGCCGCATCTGTGGTGGGCGGTCGTGGCCTCGGGCTCGGTCCTGGGCTGGATCGTGCTCGCCCTCGCGCAGGCGTCCTCGTGGGCGGTGTTCGCCGTGTCCTGGGTCGTGGTGGCGCGCCTTCGCCCCGTGCGGACGCACCCGGGCGCACAGCCCTGGGTTGCAGCGGTGCTGTGGGTGGCTTTCGAACAGCTGCGCGCACAGTGGCCGCTGGGCGGCTTTCCCTGGGCTCTCCTGGCCTACTCGCAGAGCGAGAGCCCTCTGCTACGGCTCGCCCCGTGGGGCGGCTCGGCACTGGTGAGCGCAATGGTCGTCGTGCTGGGGGGCTACCTCTACCTGTGCGGCTGGTCGTTGCGCCGCCGTGCTTTACCTGCCGCCACCCGCAGCCTGGTCGCGGTCCTCGCCCTGTCCGCTGCTGCCGCGCTGACGCCGCACCCCACGCTCGTCGACGCCGGCACCATGCTGGTCGGCGTCGTGCAGGGCAACGTCCCGGGCCCTGAGCTGAGCGGGGAGCGACGTGCCCGGCAGGTGCTCGAGAACCACGTGCAAGGAACACGAGCCCTCGCCGAGGAGAGCTCGGCGGCCGAGCTGGACCTCGTCCTCTGGCCCGAGAGCTCCACCGACATCGACCCTCGCCGCGATGCTGCGGCGGCACGGCGCGTGCAAGCAGCGGCTCTGGCCGTCCAGGCGCCGATCGCAGTGGGCACCCAGCGTTACGTCGCAGACGGCCGTTACAACGAGTACGTGCTGTGGTCCGCCCAGGAAGGGGCTTCGCCACAGGTCTATGCCAAGCAGCGCCCCGTGCCGTTCGGGGAGTACATCCCGGCCCGCGCGTGGATCCGGCGGCTGACAGCCGCAGTGGACCAGGTCACCGTGGACATGCTGCCCGGCGAAGGCACCGCCACGCTCGAGGTGCCCGTGCCCCGCCTCGCACGAGCGGTGCCGCTGGCCGTGGGCATCTGCTTCGAGGTCGCCTTCGACGAGCCGCTGCGAGATGCGGTGCGCGACGGCGGAGAGTTGATCGTCATCCCGACCAACAACGCCTCATTCGGGTACACCCAGGAAGCCTCGCAGCAGCTGGCCATGGGACGCTTCCAAGCTGCTCAGCACGGACGTGCCCTCGTGCAGGTCTCCACCGTGGGGCACAGCGCGGTGATCTCCCCTGAGGGCGACCTGCTGTGGAGCAGCGGGCTGTTCACCAGCGATCGCACCGTCATGCAGGTCCCCCTGCGCACGGGGCTCACCCTGGCGGACCGCCTTGGGGCGCTACCCGGTCGCACCGCCGTCGGTGCAGCTGTCGCTCTGCTGGCGGTCGGTGTGCTGACAGGCGGTCCCCCGCGCCGACAGCGCCGCACGCTGCGAGGGTGCACCTGGTCCACCCGTGCGCGCGCCGAAGGTGCCGGCGCCGTGCACAGTGCCCCAACGGAAGGGCTTGCCCGCTGATCATGCGCGATCCTGCTGCTCCTCTCATCCTCGCCGTTCGGTCTCGACGTCTGCGGCCAGCGCTGATAGCGGTCGTGCTTGCCGCAGGTGTGCTCGTTCCCGTCCTGCCTGTGCAGGCCGTGGGCGAGGACCCCGACGGTCTGCGCGAGCAGGACCAGGCGGCCGAGCAGCGGCAGGCCCAGGTGCGCGAATCGATCGAGGACCTGAGTGCCGACCTGGCTCAGGTCGTGCTCGAGCTGGAGAACACGCGCGCGCAGGTACCTGCCGCTGAAGCTGCCCTGCAGCGGTCTCGCCAGGCCGAGGACCTGGCGGTGCGGGAAGCCGACATGGTCGGGCGACAGCTGCAGGATGCCCGCGACGAGCAGGCCGTCATCAGCGAGAAGGTGCGCGTCGGACAGGAAGCGGCCGAACAGGCGCGCACCTCCTTGGCCGAGCTGGCTCGACGGGCCTACCGCGGGGAGGCCACGGCCAGCGAGCTCGCGGCCGTGATGCAACCCGCGCGGCTGAGCGGCCAGGCGCGTGACACGGCCCTGCTGTCCGCGGCGCAACGCGCCCAGTCCCGGGTCTTCGCCCGCCTGCAGGAGCAGGCGAGCGCGGGGCGATCCGCCCAGTTCCGGCTCGAGAGCGTGCAGGAGCGGGTCGCCCAGCTCAAGGCAGAGGCTGACCAACGCGCCCAAGAGGCAGCTGCAGCCCGTCAGGAGGCAGTGCTGCAACGCGACCGGCTGGACGAGCTGCTTGCCTCGCAGAGTGAGCAGGAGGCTGTGATGGCCTCGAAGGTGACGCAGGCAGAGTCGGAGGAAGCGCGGATCCAGGCCGAGCGGGATGCGATCGCACGCGAGCTCGAAGCGATCGCGGAGCAGCAGCGCAACGCCGCTGCTGCCGCAGCAGCAGCAGCTGCAGCAGCAGAGGCCGCCGCGGCGGCGGCCGGACCCCCACAGGCAGCGCCGGCACCCATGCCGGCACCCGCGCCAGCAGCTCCGCCGGCCGCTCCGCCCGCAGCTCCGCTCGCGGGGGCCGGTGCTGGCGCGATGTTCGGCAATCCGACGGCCACGACGCCCATGTACGTCACCAGTGAGTACGGCAACCGGCTGCACCCGATCCTGAAGATCATGCGGCTGCATGCTGGTATCGATCTGCGCGCGTACTGCGGCACCCCGATCTACGCGGCTCGGGACGGTCTGGTGCGCTGGGCGCAATGGCGCAACGGCTTTGGGAACCAGGTGATGCTCGACCACGGCTTGGTGGAGGGAAGGCTGCTAGCCACCAGCTACAACCATCTGACCAGCTGGGTCGTAGGTGGTGGGCAGCAGGTGCGCAAGGGTCAGCTCGTCGGCTACTCCGGCAACACGGGGCTATCGGGCGCCTGCCACCTGCACTTCGAGGTCTACCGCGACGGCACGACCGTCAACCCCCGACCGCTGCTGGGAATGTGACAGCCCGAGCCGGTGAGGCCCGCGAGCACGATGAGAGAAGGGCGGTGTTCCCGAGCCGGCCAGGGCTCGAGAACACCGCCCGAGGGCGACAGCCTGAGAGGCTCAGGCCATGGCATCCAGCATCTGCTGCATCTCGTCGATCTCGGCGGTCTGCGCCTCGACGATGTCCTGAGCGAGCTGGATGGCCTCGGGGTCGCTACCGTCCTCGATCTCCTGCTGCGCCATGTCGATCGCGCCCGTGTGGTGCGCGATCATGAGCTCCAGGAAGCGACGGTCGAACTCAGCGCCGGACAGCGACTCCAGCTCCGTCATCGCCTCGTCCATGCTCATGCCGTCCATCTCCATGCCGCTGTGGTCCATGCCCTCCATCGACATGTCGGCGGAGGTCTCCTCGCCCCAGGCCTCCAGCCAGCCGGTCATGAGGTCGATCTCGGGGCCCTGGGCGTCGGCGATCCGCTGCCCCAGCTCCTGGATCTCGCTGGTGCTGCCCTTCTCCACGGCCAGGTTCGCCATGTCCAGCGCGCCGTTGTGGTGCTCGATCATCATCTGCGCGAAGCCGGTGTCGGCCTCGTTGTGCACGTCGGCCACCGCCGACTGGCTGCTGGCGGGAGCTGAGGCGGCCGTCGTGCTCCCGCTGCCCTGCTCTGAGCTGGAACAGGCTGCCAGCGTCAGGGCCAGGGCGGCAGCGGTGGTGCCGGCCATCGCCCGGCGCATTCGGGTCTGCATGTCGTCTCCTTCGTGCGATCAGTTGCGCGGCGGGTCCTGTGGCGCCGCTTGCCGTGCCGGGCGGTGCGGTGGGCGGTGGTCCTCGTGTCCGGGCCATGCGCGCCCGTGGGCACGCACCGAGCCGTCGACACCGCGCCCAGCGCACCCCACGCCTGTCGTGCCGCGCCCGACAGGACACTCCGCTCGCGGTGAGCGCCAGTGTGGCGCCCGTCCATACCAACACGGCAGCTGGGAAGGAACGTGGCTCAGAAGTCCCGCTCGCCATGAAATTTCCATGAAGACGCGCCCAGGAGGACCGTCAGGGGCAGGTGGTCCTGCTCAGCACCGGAAGGCTGGTGTGCCCCGCGCCCCCTCAGGCGCACGGGTGGGAGCGGAAGGGGCGGCGTGAGCGCGTCACAGAGCAAGAGACTCCAACGAGCGGCGCTGCGGGCTGCCCGCC
The DNA here is from genome assembly GCF_004123805.1 of Cellulomonas endophytica. Taxonomy (GTDB): domain Bacteria; phylum Actinomycetota; class Actinomycetes; order Actinomycetales; family Cellulomonadaceae; genus Cellulomonas; species Cellulomonas endophytica. The sequence continues at coordinate 16,288 of NZ_RWJX01000017.1, forward strand.
TGGCCGAGGCGCAGGCGCAGCAGCGCCGCGAACAGCAGCGCCGCGGCCGGGTCCTGGTGCAGATCCTGGCGTTGGGCATCGTCGGGCTGCTCGTGCCCACCGCCGTCGTCCTGGTGATCGCGTTCCGCCAGAAGGCCGCTGTGGAGGCGGCCGCCGGATCGCCGATCGCAGGCGAGCAGGTGATGAAGATCGCGGACACCGCGCACACCTCTGCGTCGGTGGACTACGACCTCGAGAGCGCCGCGACACCCCCAGCCGGCACCCTCCCCCCCACTGGGGGCGACCACGACCCGGCCTGGCAGTCCTGCGGGATCTACGACACACCGGTCCGCACGGAGAACGCCGTGCACTCCTTGGAGCACGGCGCGGTATGGATCGCCTACAACCCCTCGCTACCGGAAGGACAGGTCGAGGACCTGGCGGACGTCGCCGACGCGCACCCCTACGCACTGCTCTCACCGATCCCAGACCTGGCGGCGCCGGTGGTGCTCTCCGCATGGGGAGTACAGCTCCAGCTGCCCTCGAGTGCGGATCCTCGCGTGGAGCCCTTTCTGACCCGCTACCTGCAGGGTCCGCAGAGCCCCGAGCTGGGCGCCGCGTGCAGCGGGGGGGTCAGCCAGTGAAGGGGAGCGTGTCGGGGACTGCTTGCCCTCCTTCCTCCGTTCCTGTCAGAAGAGGTCCCTGATGCGTCCGTCGCGACGGCGGGACCACACACCCCGCGACGACCAGTCACCGACGGTGGAGGCGCCAGGCTCACCGCGCTCATCCCCGACGTCAAACGCTGCTGAAGCCGCGCCGGCACCGGCCTCCCCCGGACGACTGCTCGCCATCGATGCCGCGCGAGGTCTGGCCCTCGTCGGGATGGTCGTCGTCAACGTCGGGCCCTTGTCCGTGGAGGGCCTCTGGCAACGGCTGTACCTGCTGCCCTACGGCCGGGCTTCCGTGCTCTTCGTCGTCATCGCTGGGATCGGCATGGCCTTCTTCGTCCGCGCGCGCCGCACCCCCAATGGCCGATGGCGAGCGTTGATCTGGCGCGCAGCCGTCCTGCTGATCGGAGGGTTGCTGCTGCAACGCACCACGGAGGACGTCGGGGTGATCCTGCCCGTGTACGGGGTCCTGTTCATCTCCGTGCTGGTGCTGCAGTTCCTGCCCCCGCCGGTCTTGCTGGGCGCCGCTGCCGTGCTCGCCGTCGTCGGCCCGGTCCTGTTCATCAGTCACGGCCTCGACGACGTCGGGCAGCATCTGGGCCCCCCGGCCCGGCTGGGTGACCCGTGGCCGGAGATCGCGCACGCGCTGCTGCTGTCCGGCCGCTACCCGCTGGTGACCTGGGCTGTGCCGTTCCTGGTCGGCATGTGGGCCGGGCACCTCGACCACACCCGGGTTACGACGGTCCGTCGCCTGATCGCGTGGGGCGGTGCGCTGGCGGTGCTCGCCCAAGGAGCCAGCCAGCTGAGCCGCGCTCTGCTCGGCGAACGAGCCGACCAGGGGTACTGGCGGCTGCTGACCGGTACGGCCCACGGTCAGATGCCCCTGTGGCTCATCGGCAGCGTCGGCGGTGCGCTGTTCACCGTCGCAGTGCTGCTGCGCTGGTGGCCTCTGGTAGGACGCTGGGCGCGCCCGCTGGTCATGGCAGGGCAAATGGCCCTGACCCTCTACGTGCTGCACGTGCTGGTCCTGGCGATGCTGCGTCCGCCTGAAGACATCACCATCGCCACCGGTGCGCTCCTGAGCGCTGCACTCGTCACCGGCTGCCTCGTCGTGGCAGTCCTGTGGCGCGCGACAGCGAGCATCGGGCCGTTGGAGTGGGTGCTGCGGGCGTCCTTCCTCACCGGCGCCGCGAGGACGAGGGTCCCGGCTGCTCCTGTCCCCCTTCCCGAAGCACAGATCAAGGACCAGCACCCGTGAACAGCACCTCGCCCTCCCCTGTTCGGTCGGCGACCCCGCGTCGGTGGGCCAGCAAGGCCGTAGCCGTCGCCGTCGGCCTGACCGTGGTCCTCACTGGATGCACGGACGACCCGGCGCCGACGGCCAGCTCACCCCGAGCACCTTCGGCGGGCACCGCCAGCTCTCCCCCAGCGCCGTCGCCGTCGCCGTCGCCGTCGACGTCCTTGGGCGCCTTCGGGGTCAACTCCGGCCATCCCTCGGCCACACGTGCCGGCATGCAGATCCTGGAAGCCGGTGGCAACGCCGTCGATGCAGCGATCGCAACCGCCTTCGCAGATTCGGTCATGCAGCCGGCGTCATCGGGGATCGGCGGTGGCGGGGCCGCACTGGTCGTCGCCGACGGGCAAGCGCGGAGCTACGACTACCGCGAGGTGGTCAACGCTGCAGGCGTGGTGCCGCCGAGCGGGACCGGCATCCCTGGGTTCGTCGCCGGTCTGGACGAGCTGCACCGTGAGTACGCCACGCTGCCGTGGGCCGCTCTCCTGCAGCCCGCGATCGATCTGGCACGCACGGGCGCGCCGGTCTCGAGGTACCTGGCGCGCACGATCAACAGCTCCTTGGGTCAGCGCGTCACCGGTGCTCTCCCGCAGTTCCGCAACGCCGACGGGGCACCGCTGCAGGAGGGCGACCTTCTCGTACAGCAAGAGCTGGCCACGACGATGGCCGCTCTAGCAGAGCAAGGTCCTCGGAGCTTCTACACCGGAGAACTGGCGCAGACCGTGGTGGGGGTCGAGGGCGTCGATGCGTCCAGCCTGGCCGCCTACACCGTGCAGGCCTCTGAGCCGCCACGCGGGCGAGTCGGCGACTACACGATGATATCGGCATCCCCTGCCCTTCCAGGGGCGGCCATCATCCAGATGGTGCAGATCGCGGAGGCCGCCGGCATCGGGAGGGTTCCCGCGGGATCTGCCGAATTCGTCGACCTGCAGTCGCGCGCGTGGCAGGTCGCGGAGCGCTCCGTGCAGAGCCAGTTCGGCGACCCCGCCTTCGTGCAGGTCCCCACCGAGGCCCTCACCGATCCTGCTGCCAATGCTGCTCTAGCCCGGGATCTGCCGCCCGCGGTGTTCCAGGAGACCGGGCAGTCCTACGACGGGGCGCCGAACACGACTCACATCTCGGTCGTGGATGCCAACGGCATGGCTGTCTCCATGACGAACACGATCACCAACTACTGGGGCTCTGGTCAGTACGTGGCCGGGTTCTTCATGAACGACCAACTCGAGCGTTTCCAGGACATCGGTGCCCAGGGAGCGAACAACCCACCGCTGCCGGGACGACGGTCGGTCACCTGGAGCAGCCCGTCCATGCTGCTCGATGACCGTGGCCGTCCGGCGCTCGTGATCGGCACCCCTGGGGGTCGCCAGATCCCCAACACCACCGCACAGGTGATCATGTTGTGGGCGTTGCAGCGCGTGAGCCTGGACGAAGCGGTGCGCACCGACCGATTCATCCTCGCGGACGGCGTCCTGCGGCTGGAATCAGAACGGCTCCGTACCGAGATGACGGCCCTCGGCTATCCCGTACGAGTGCATCCCGCCGATGCGCGTGCGGACTGGGGCTCGATCCAAGCCCTCCAGGTGAACTGGGACGAGCGCACGGTCTCTGGAGTCGCGGACGACCGCCGGTCGGCGGGAGTGGAGACCGCAGCCGAGGCGCCGCGGCAACCGGCCGGGTAGGCGCGAGCCCGCCCCGCCGACGGACCCGGTTGTGCGACCACTTCGGAGAGGCCCATTCACGGTCCGGCGCGGGAGGGCGCTACTGGGTGACGTAGGTGGTGAAGTACACGTCCACCACTTCGCCCTCGTACGCCTCCTTCAGCTGCGTGGCCAACTCGGCCTTGAGCGCCTCGCGTCCCTCGGCCGAGCCCGCCTCCGCCAGGCTCCGCATCGAGAACAGGCCGATGGCCCTGTCCAACGCCTTCGCGGGCTCGAGGTCCTCGGCCACCTCGGCGGACAGCTGGAGCCCCAGGCCCAACCGCAAGTAGTGACCGTCCGCGAGATTGATGCTGATCGGATCCACGGCCTGAACGATCCCCAGCTCGACTTCTGGCTCGACCTGCTCGGTCGCCTGGGTGGCGGGCGTTTGAGAAGAGCCAGGGCCCAGCACGAACCAGTACGCCGCCCCCGCGCCCAGGACCAGCACCGCCACCAGTACCAGCACCAGCGGCCGGCGCCCCTTGCCCTTCGCCTTGCTGACGGGCGTGGCCGCCTCGGCCGGCTCAGGACTCGATCGCTGACCGATCTTGGCCTTGCTCGGATTTTCCACGATGCGCTGGTCCGACATCAACTGACCTCTCTCATAAACGACGCGAACATTGATGGTGGTCTCTCGGTCCTCGGCGTCACAGCGCCCCCACAGAAGGCATTGATCCGCCACGTCACTTACCAGGTCCCGCCACCGTCGATGCAACAGCGCGCCAGAACCCACCGAAGACGAAACGGGAGGCGACACGCGCGCCTCCGTCGACTACGAGGTGAAGGTCAGCCCCGAGTCCGCCGACAGCAGCACCCGCCCGTCCGCGACGACGACGACCTGCACCTGACCGTCCGGCATGAGCCAAGAGGCCAGGGCTTCTGGTGCCGGGGCTGCCTCGCCGGCTTCAGCCCAGCTGGTGCCGGCATCGCGGCTGAGGTAGATCACCCCGTCCGGCCCAACTCCCACGACAAGCTGAGCAGTGGTGAAGTGCACCAGCTGGAGCAACGGGGCGTCGGGGTCCTGCTGCCAACTGAGCCCGGAATCCGTCGCGCGCGCAAGCCCTTGCGAGCTGGTGGCGAGCAGAACCTGGCCGTCGTTCGCGCCTGCCATGGCGAAGATCGGCACAGGCGGCTTCGTCGACGTCCACGTCGTTCCGCCGTCCGGGCTGCTGAGCAGGTCCGCTCCGTCGTAGCCATGAATGCCCGTGCTGGTGACCGCCAGCGCGTGGAAGTCACTGGCTCCAGTGCGAGCCAGAGGTGTCCACGTCCGTCCACCATCCGTGGACTCCAGCAGGCCCACCGGGTCCGGTAGGTCCTGGCCGGGCCCTGGATGACCGGAGGCGTAGAAGTGGTCCGGCCCGGCGACGACGAAGCCCATGAGGTCCATCGCCGGTCCCACCCTCGACGGCCCATCCTCGGTGTAGCGCAGCAGACCTTCGTGAGTGGCGACGTACAGGGTTGAGTCAGCAGGGTTGAAGCCCGCACCGTGAACGTGAGCGCCGAGCTCACCCGACCGGGCCGTCTCTGAAGGCGCAGCGCCGGTCGCCGGTCGTACACCAGGCCCCGAGCAGCCGACGAGCACGATCAGAGCGCCGGCGATCCCCAAGCCGAGGACGGACCGGCGCCAGGACGAGATCGCGGCAATCACATCGTGATTCTCGGCCGCTCAGCGCCCCGCCTGAGCCCGGAGGTGGCGCAACGGCAGGTCTTCATCAGACCTTCATGACACCCGAAGTTCGTCGGACGTGCATACGCAGGACGAGCGCGCTGAGGGCTGGCAGGGTGATCGTCTGTCGAGCGATGGACCACCGACACGGGGTCGGACGGGATCGAACTCAGGCGCAGCGTGGCTGTGCGGGACCCGGGTCGGTCCCGCACAGCCACGCTCTAGCCCACTCGAATGAAGGTGGGATTTGCCTGCCAGATCTCCCGAATCTGGATGGTCTTGCCCGGCACGGGAGCGTCCACCTGCAGGTTCCCGCCAGCGAAGATTGCGATGTGCCCCGGTGTCCAGATCAGGTCGCCGGGCTGTGCCTGCTCACGCGGGACCACCGTTCCCGCGCCGCGCTGAGCCGACGAGGTCCGCGGCAGCGAGACACCGATCTGCGCGTAGACGTAGGAGGTGAAGCCGGAGCAGTCGAAGCCCGCCGGAGTGGTCCCACCCCACACGTAGGGGACGCCGACCAACCCTGCGGCGATCTCGACGACGGCGCTGCCGTTGGCGCTGGCGGGGGCCGGCGCCCCTACCGCCTCGGTGACGGTCGGCTCTTCTGGCGCCGGTACATCCTCGGCCGCGGCCTCAGGAGCCGGCTCCTCCGCGGACGAAGGCTCCAGGGTCTCCTGCAGCTCGGGCTCGGGCTCGGGCTCCTCGACCACTGGCTCGGGCGGCGGCGGCGGCGGAGTCACAGCCGTGACCGCGGGAGCGTCGAAGGTCCACGTCGCCTCCGCTGGCGCGGTCACGAGCGGGGCGGCCGCCATGACCTGGCGCGCGGAGACGACGAGCGCCGTGGTGTCCACGGCGCCGTACATCTCGGTACCGGCCCCGGAGGGAGCGGCAGCGGCAGGCGCGGCCAGGATCGAGACCGTCAGACCGCAGGAAGCCGCGACTGCACCGGCGCGCTGCCCCACTCGCGGCAACCGGTCCAGCACCACCACGGTCATGGGCGACAGGGGGGTGGTCGGTGGACCTTCGAGACGGTGACGGGCAGCGCAGGGCTGTGCCATGAGGAACTCTCCCGGCGCCTGTGAGGTGAGCTGTCGGGTTCGGGCGAGAGCTGCCCGGCCGGCGTCCACGCCGGCTTCACCCCAAGGACACCGAATGGTGCCCGCGAACGGTGGTTCCCCCACTCCTGCCAGATCGGTTCGTGGTGACTGGGGCGATGGCAGGACTCGGCGTCCGCCCGCAGCCACCCGGCGGTCACCGGGCGAGCCGAGAGTAGAGGAACGCCTGCCCTCGTCAGGTACGCGCGGCCGCACCGCTGCGGCGCTTGGAGGGATGCGGCCCCTGTTTCCGCTGCTAGTGGCCATCCTGGAGACCGTCCTGCGCGCACACCTTCATCAAAACTTCATGAAGCGATGGACGGCACGCGAAGGAGCGGCACCGGTCGTGTCGTCGGACGTGCCGAGGGTGATGCTCGCTCACGCGCCTTCGCGACACAGTCGGCGTGCGCCCAGCTGCTGCACATCATGCGCGTTGGCCACGTGCGGATCAGAGCTGTCGCTCGTCAGGGAACATGCCGTCTGGTGGGGCGGTGTACGGCAGTGGGTCGCCGCGGTTGTTGGTGTGCTGGTCGCCGTTAGAGCCGGCGAAGGGTCCGTCGGGGCTGAGCAGGATGGCCATGTGGTAGTCGGCGTGGTCGCGGTACCAGTGGCTCATGCCGACCCCGGGGTCTTGGCGTAGGGCCTCCCAGGAGCGCCACATGACGGTCAGCCGGTTGACGGCTTCGTCGTAGTTCCACCAGTCGGCGGCCCAGCGCAGGCGGTGGCCGACGGGTCGGCGGTAGACGTACCGCAGCCACTCGCGCACAAACTCGTCGACCGACCCGTACACCGGCAGCGCCGAATCGGCGCGCTTGGTTCGGACCGCCCGCAGCGCCGAGTGGTCGACGACCCCCTCGGCCAGGGTGACGTCGTCGAGGTCCAGGTCCTCGTCGAGCGCGTCGTCGTAGGGCTCGTACGCGGGCTGGCTCACCGCACGGCATCCGCACGCTCGAGCGCGTGGGACTCGGCCGTGGCGGCCTGCGCCGCGGCCAGGGTCGTCTCCGGCTGCGGGTCGTGCCGGGCGATCGAGGCCTTCACGGCTTCCGCGTGACGGCCGGTGGACCACGGTTGGGTGGCGATCAGCGTGGGGCGCGAGCCCGAGGCGAACACCACGGCGCGTCCGCGGGGCAGGGCGGCGAGGTCGGCCACGTCCATGATCCGTTCGCGGTGCAGCTGCTGGGAGACGGTGCGTCTGCCGGCCCCGGTAGGAACCGAGGCGGTGGCGCGGTCATAGTCGCCGATGGTGCGCGACAGGTCCTCGAGGAACCCGGTGTCAGAGGACCCGCCGCCGTAGGTGCGCACGTTGGACGCGGACCACAGCTTCTTCATGCGTGCTCGCCCCAGACCTCCAAGCCCTGGGACCAGGACTGCAGGATCGTCATCAGCACGATCCCGCGGGACCGGTAATGGGAGTACAGGTTCGGCAGCTCACGCCACCGGCACACGTTGGCGGCCTCGTCCAGCACCCCGAGCAGCGGGTTCCGCAGCCGCCCTCCGGGCGAGCGGGTGGCCAGCTCCTCGGCGGCCTCCGCCACGGCGACGGTCAGCGCTCCGACCAGCCCGGTTGACACAAGAGTAGCGCCGTCGCGATTTCTGAAACTGGCCCTGACTCCCCAGCTGGTGCTTCCTCACCACCCGACGAGGACCCTCGCGTGCAGCGTCAGCAGTGACGCGACAACTCGCGTTGCCTCGTGGTGCCAGAAGAGTCAGCCCCTCTTGTCAACGCTGGTTGTCGATGACGCGGAGCGTCGAGCTGACGGCCGCTCGATGCTCGTCGCGGCGAACGGCACGCGCACGGAGGGCATCGCACGGTGCGCGGCTGACGACCCCTGCTGCCTAGCGCAAACCACCATGCGTGCGCCTACGCAATCCTTCTCGTCGGGCCTGCGGATTTCGCGGTGAAGTTGCCGTAGTCGGTAACGACACCCTGCGCGCGCGGCCACCACAGGGCGCGAGGCCGACCGCCTCATGCGCGGTCGATGCGCCGGCACGGCACCGCGCGACCGTCCTCATGTTGCGTGAGGGACGCCCACAAGAGTTCCAGGTAGGGAGGAGGCGCCCTTGGGACGACGAGATCTTGTCCGGCGCGAGCGGGCGCGCCGTGCAGCTGCGAGCCGACGGGCCGTCGACGACACAGCCACCGGCTCCGCGCTGCTGACGCTGGTCGAGGACGCCCTCGCCGCACGGCGGATGCCGGTGGTGCAGCCGCCCGTCGCGCAGAAGGCCCCGACCGTCGTGGTGAGCAATGCAGAGGCTCGGCTCTTCACGGCTCTGGACCGCTGCCGGCACGCTCGGCTCGCCGCGCAGGAACGGGAAGCGGAGCTGGCGGCGGCGGTGGCCGCCGTGCACGGGGAGGGTAGGAGCTGGGCTGAGCTCGGTCGCGTGTTGGGCGTGAGCCGGCAGGCCGCTCGGCAGCGTTACGGCAGGGCGACCACAGGCGACGACTGAGGCCGGGCTGTCCACCGCGACGGCAGGATCCAACCTTCAGCCGACGGGTGTAGCGATGTGATGCCGGAGACGGAGGGAGGGTGACGATGGCCGTCGAGTACAGCGCCGTGACACCCGAGGAGGTCGCCGAGACGCTCGGCATCTCCTCGTGGTGGGTGCGGGAGCAGGCACGGCGCGGGCGCATCCCGCACCTCCGGTTCGGCCGCGGCCGGATCCGGCTTCTCCCCGAGCACGTCGACGCCCTCATCCGTCTGGCGACCGTCGAGGGCCGTCCCGCGGAGCCGCAGGCGGCCCCGAGCGCGTCGGCCGACCTCCGGGCGCTGGGCGCGACGGTCCGGTCCTTGCGCGCTCATGAGCAACGGCCGCACGTCGCCGGCGATCCCCCGCTCTGCTGAACGGGTGCGCCGCTCGCTCGCGCGTGGCGGCCCGGCCGCAACACCTCCGCGATCTCCTCGAGGTCGCGGACGGGCCTGCGCCGCTGGGCGCGCAGCCGGTCGGCGAGCAGCTTGCCCTGGACGACGCCGACGCCGTCGACCGTCCGGCCGCCCTGCTCGACGTCTCCCCACCACACCACGACCGGGTCCACCCACACGCGCCGTCCGCAGCGCTCGCTGATCTGAGCCGACAGCGCAGCGGCCTCGGCCCTCGCGCGGCGGACGATCGTCGAGACGTTGAGGGTCAACGCGTCGTCGTACGCGTGCCGGCCGACGAGGCCACCCTCCGCCGTCAGCTCGAGGCGGTAGCTCGACCACTTCGAGTTGAGGCAGTAGACCCCGCCGGGCCCGAGGACGACGTGGTCGAAGTTGACCGAGCCGTTCGCGAGGTCGTGCAGGACGGTCCACCCCTCGCGCTCGAGCCCGCGGAGCACCTTGGCGGTCGCCTCCTCGCCGTAGGCGCCTTGCTCCCAGCTGGCGATGCCGACGGGCGGCGACGCGCGCAGGCAGATGATGCTCGCGAGCATCGCACCCGCGCACACGCCGACGGTGAACGCCTGGTCCCCGGGGACGAGGAGCATGACGAGACCGAGAGCGGTCGTCAGTGCGACGGCCACGGCGATCATCAGGACCCAGAGCCGGCTATGACGACGGAGCCACGCGCGACGCAAGGACGCGTACTTGCGTCGAGCCCTCGAGCCGGCTCGGCGTCGCTGGGCGCGGGCCTCCGACCAGCGCCGGTACGCGTGTTGCACTCCCCCGTCATCGGGTCGTCATCGCGCCACGTGAGGCACGAGACGCCGTCATCGCCCGCGTGAGGGCGAAACGGCGCGTCACTGAGCCGAGGATGACGAGCGCAGCGCTTCCGATCCGAGCGCGATGCCGCTCATCGCCCGTCCTGCCGCGGCGGCAGCGGCCAGCTGCTGGTCGGGCAAGAGGTGCGCGTACGTCTCCGTGGTCGTCTTGATCGACTCGTGGCCGAGGCGACGCTGGAGCACGAAGAGGTCCGTGCCGGCGGCGATCATCCACGAGGCGTGGGTGTGTCGGAGGTCGTGCACGCGCGGGCGCTTCGTGAGGCGCGCCGCATCAGGGTCCTCGGTGCCGTCGGCGCGGCGGGGGGCGGCCGCTGCGTCGAGCGCCGGCGTCCACGTCGTCGTCCAGAAGCGCGAGGACGAGAGCTGGTTGCCGACGGTGTTGGTGAAGAGCAGCTCGTCGGGCGCCTTGGTCGCCACCAGCGGGAGCAGGACGTCGACGAGCTCGTCCGGGAGGGAGACGGTGCGCCGCGCCCGCTTCGTCTTCGGTGGGCCGACGTACCAGCGCCGGTTCTCGTCCCGCTTCCAGGCCTTCGTCACGCGGACCGTCGCGGGCCGCGCCGAGAGGTCGAGGTCGCCGGCGGTCAGCGCCGTCGCCTCTCCCCACCGGAGGCCGGTCGCGATCAGCAGCAGCACCAGAGGCTGGTAGTGCGACGGGACGTGGGAGAGCAGGAGGGCGAACTCCGCCTGCGTCAGGACCGTCATCTCGTCGTGGGTGGCCTGCGACTTGGGCAGCTCGACGCGCGCGCAGGGGTTGTCCGACCGGTAGCCGAGCCGGACGGCCGTCGACATCGCCGCCGAGAAGAGGCCGTGGACGTTCGCGATCGTCTTCGGCGCGTACCCGCGCGCGGACATGGAGCGCACCCAGGAGGCGATGTGCCGGTAGCCGATGGACGAGACCGGGTGCGGGCCGAGTACCGGGGAGATGTGGGCCGCGAGCTGGCGGCGGTAGTGGGACCGGGTGTCGGCACCCACGGACGTCAGCAGGTCGATGTGCTCGGTGACGACGTCGTCGACGGTGGGGCCGCGGTGACGCACGGCGTCGGCGATCCGGGCGGCCTCGACGGCGTGGCCGCCGGCCGCCTCGATGAGCTGCTGGGCGACGACGGCGTCGTTGCGGTCGTCGTACGTGAGGGAGGTCTGGCGTCCGGTGTCCGGGTCGCGCCACAGCACCGCGTAGGACCGCGTGCCGTCGCTGCGACGCCGCTCCCGCACCGAGGCCATGCACAAGAAGGTAGCCACCCGCGTCAACGAGTGGCTACCGTCTTGTCAACACGACCTGCGTTGTCGCAGGTCACAGGGGTGGAGGTGGCGGGAATCGAACCCGCGTCCGATGACGAGGAACCAGGGCTTCTCCGGGCGCAGTCTGCTGCGATTTTCTCGGCCCTCACGATCACGCAGACGAGTCGTGAACAGGCCCAGTCGGCTGAGAGTCCCCGCAGCCACACCGACGATGGCTGCGAGCAGTGGCTCCCTAGATGACGCCAGTGACCGAGACGGGAGCTAGCTCGGGCTGACGGACTTCAAGGCCTCGCTCAGGCGGCGAGGGTGAAGTCGGTGCGCTTGGAATCGGCACCTATGGGTTTGCGCGGGACATTAACGAGTTGACCGTGCGTTCTCGGCCCGCTTCTCCTGGATCGACGATCACCGTCGAAACCGATCACCCCCTGTGCAGTTGTCAAGCTCCGGCCGTGGTGCTCAGGTGGCCGGCGTCCTCAGACTACCCCTCCAACCCGGACGCCGTCCGCCCCATTCCCGGGCGCCGGGGCCGGTCAGGCCGCCGGACCCTCGGCCAGCGTGATCGTCGCCGCCTGCGAGGCGCCGGTGGTGGCCTGGGTCCAGACGACCTCGACCTCGTCGCCCGGCGCGAAGCCGGCCAGCGCGTCCGTCAGCTCCTGCGCCGAGGACACGGCGACCCCGCCGACGGAGGTGATGGTGTCCCCTGCCGCCAGCCCGGCGGCCGCTGCGGGGGCACCCTCGACGACGCCCGCGACCGTCGCGCCGCCCCCGGCCGGCCCGGTGGCGGTGCCGTCGGTCGCCACCTGCACGCCGAGGAAGGCGGGCAACCCGATCGTCACGGAGCCGGACGCGTCGCCCTCCTCGATCTGGCGGACGATCGCGAGGGCGTCGACGACGTCGATCGCGTACGCCACCGTCGTCGGGGCACCGCTGGAGGCCGCGGTGGTGATCCCGACGACCTCTCCCTCGGCGTCGAGCACGGGGCCGCCCGAGTCGCCGGACACGACCGCCGCCTCGAACTCGACGAGCCCGTCCAGGGTCTCCCCCGCGGTGACGCCGTCGCCCGAGGTGGTGATCGTCCGCTCCGTCGCCGTCACGGTGCCCTCCGCGGCGACGAGGTCGCCCGTCCCCTCCGCGTTGCCGACGGCGGTCACCGTGTCACCCGGGGCCACGCCGCCGTCGTCGTCGAGCGCCACGGTGGCGAGCCCGCTCGCCCCCTCCAGCTGCAGGACCGCCACGTCGTGCGCCGCGTCCGTGCCGACGACCGTCGCGGTGTACGTCTCGCCCGTGGACTCGACCGTCACCTCGACGGAGGTCGAGCCCTCGACCACGTGGTTGTTCGTCAGGACGAGGCCGTCCGAGGAGAGCACCATGCCCGTGCCGGCCGACCGCCCGCCGGAGTACCCCAGCGTGCTGACGATCGTCACCACCCCGGTCGTCTGGGCCGCGGTCGGTGCCGTCGTCGTCTGCGTCGTCGTGCCGAGGCCGTCCGACGGCACGCCGCGGCCCCGAGAGGCGCCCGGCAGGCCCGGCACGACCACGGAGCCGTCCGTGCTCCCGCCCGTGCTGCCGTCCGTGCTCCCGCCGGCGCTCCCGTCCGTGGCGTCTCCGCCGATCGACGGCACGAGGCCGTCCGTCGCGCCGTCCGCGGTCGTGCCGTCGTCCGTGGCCGTCGCGACGGCGGTGCCCTGCACCGTCGCCGTCGAGCCGGTCACGACGTCCAGGGCGACGGCGGTCCCGGCGCCGCCGACCGTCAGGCCGACGACGAGCGCCGCCGCCAGCCCGCCGGCCTGCCGGCGCCGGGAGCGGCCTGCCACGGCCTCGGCGGTGGGCACGGCCGGGCCCAGCGGGGCCGGCATCGGCACGGGCGGGACGGGCGTCTCCACCGGCGGGACGGGCGTCGCACCGTCGCCCGGCGGGAGGGGCGGCGGCGTCGTGGGCACGGTCGGGGTCGTCGTGGGGAGGGGCTGGGGGGTGTCGTCGTGCTGCACGGTCGTTCTCCTCGTCGTGGTCCGTCCGGGGTGCTGGGCCAAGACCACACCCGGCCCCGGGACGCGGGCTGGGCCGGGCCTGGGCGCTCCCTGTGCAGCCGTCCGGGCGACGGGCGTGACCCGGACGACCGCCGCCGGCGGCCCGGCGCGGTCGACCGCGGGCCCCCGCGCGCGCGGCGCCGTGCCGGTGCGTACGGTGGAGCCCGGCGCCCAGAACCGACGCCAGGTCTCGATCGCGGCCCTGCCCGCGGCGTGGCCTCCCCGACGACGGTCGGACCGGCCCTGGACGGGCCTCGACCAGGACAGCGACACCAACAGTGGGAGCCACGGTGAACCTCGCCCAGCTGCCGGACTCCTTCGTGGAGGTCGAGCGGTGGACGATCGAGGCCACGGAGGACCTGGCGCGTCTGCGCGCCGCGCTGCACCGTGCCCTGACCGGTGCCGACCTGCCGCCCCGTCGCGGGATCGGGGAGGTCCCCGAGAAGGCCGTCCTGGTGGCGAGCGAGCTCGCGACGAACGCGCTGCGCCACGGCCGTCCGCCGACCCTCGTCCGGCTCCTCAGCGACGGCCGGCGGTTCGCGGTCGACGTCGTCGACCAGGCGCCCCACGCGGAGCCGCGCATCGCGGGGGACCGGGCCCCCGGCGAGGGCGGCTTCGGCCTCATCCTCGCCCAGCGGGTGTCCCAGGGTGTGGGCTGGTACCGCGAGGGCGACCGCGCCAAGCACGTGTGGGCCCTGTTCGAGGCGTCCCCCGCCGCCGGGACCGAGATGACCGGCCTGTCGCACGCGGCGCAGCGGGCGTCGAACCCCGAGGCCTGAGCGCCCGGCGCGCACCACCTGCGCGTCGGCACCCCGCAGGCCAGGATGGGCCCATGGACCTGCCCGTCATGCCCCCGGTCTCGCCGATGCTGGCGAAGTCGGTGAAGGACATCCCCCCGACGGGCCACGTCGAGCCCAAGTGGGACGGCTTCCGGACCATCGTCTTCCGCGACGGCGACGAGGTGGAGCTCGGCAGCCGCAACGAGAAGCCCATGACGCGCTACTTCCCCGAGGTCGTGGAGGCGGTGCGGGAGCACCTGCCGCCGCGGTGCGTCGTCGACGGGGAGATCGTGGTGGTGACGGGGGACCGGCTCGACTTCGAGGCGCTCCAGCAGCGCATCCACCCCGCGGCGAGCCGCGTCCGCCTCCTCGCCGGCAGCACCCCGGCGTCCTTCGTCGCGTTCGACCTGCTGGCGCTGGGCGACGAGGACCTCACCGGCAGGCCCTTCTCCGAGCGGCGCCGCCGGCTCGAGGAGGCCCTCGCCGGGGTGCGCCCGCCCGTGCACCTGACCCCGGCCACCGCCGACCCCGCCGAGGCGCGGCGGTGGTTCGAGCAGTTCGAGGGCGCCGGGCTCGACGGGGTCGTCGCCAAGCCCCTGGACGGGACCTACCAGCCCGACAAGCGCACGATGTTCAAGATCAAGCACGAACGGACCGCCGACTGCGTCGTCGCCGGGCTGCGCCCCCACAAGACCGGCGCGGACCTCGTCGGGTCCCTCCTGCTGGGCATCTGGACCGCCGACGGCCGGCTGCAGCACGTCGGGGTGGCCGCGTCGTTCCCCATGGCCCGCCGCCGCACGCTCATGGAGGAGCTCGAGCCGTACCGGGACGTCGCGCTCGGGGAGCACCCCTGGGGCGACTGGGCGGACCAGAGCGCCCACGGGGAGAAGCGGATGCCGGGCGCGGTCAGCCGGTGGAACGCCACGAAGGACCTGTCCTTCGTGCCGCTGCGGCCCGAGCTCGTCGTCGAGGTCGCGTACGACCACATGGAGGGCGACCGGTTCCGGCACACGGCGCAGTTCCGCCGGTGGCGCCCCGACCGCGACCCGCGCTCGTGCACCTACGACCAGCTCGACGAGCCCGTCCGGTACGACCTGGCGGACATCCTCGCCCTGCGCTGACGGCGTCCGCGCCGCCGGTGCACGACCCGGCGTGGTGCGGCTCCTCGTCGCCCCACCCGGGCGGCGGGGTCAGCGGTCGCGCTTCTCGCGGATCGCCCGCTGGGCCTCGAGGTTGTCCTGCCGCTCGCGCAGGGCCTGCCGCTTGTCCCAGTCCTTCTTGCCGCGGGCGACCGCGATCTCGACCTTCGCACGCCCGTCGAGGAAGTACAGCGACAGGGGCACGATCGTCTGGCCCTTCTCGCGCGTGTCCTGCGCGAGGGACTCGATCTCGTGCCGGTGCAGGAGCAGCTTGCGCTTGCGCCGCGGCGCGTGGTTGGTCCACGTGCCCTGCGAGTACTCGGGGATGTGGACCCCGTGCAGCCAGGCCTCGCCGCCGTCGACCTCGCACCACCCGTCGACGAGGGACGCCCGCCCGGCGCGCAGCGCCTTGACCTCCGTGCCGGTGAGCATGACCCCGGCCTCGAAGACGTCCTCGATCGTGTAGTCGTGCCGGGCCTTGCGGTTCGCGGCGACGAGCTTGCGTCCCTGCTCCTTCGCCACCGCGTGCCTCCTGCCCCTCGTCGTGCGTCGTCGTGCGTCCTCGTCGAGCGCCGTGCCCTGCGTGACGGCCCCCTCCGGCCCGACCGGGCCGACGGACGACCCTACCGTCCGGCCGCCCGCACGTCCGTGCGATATCGCCCAGGGCGCAGCGGGCGCACCGGTTCAGAGGCCGAGCAGGGGCCGCGGGTTGGTGACGTTGCCGTTGACGTACACCTCGAAGTGCAGGTGGCAGGCGGCGGACGTGCCCGTGTTGCCCGAGTAGCCGATGAGCTGACCCTTGCTCACGCGCTCCCCCGCCCCCACGACGAACCGCGTCATGTGGTTGTAGCTGGACATGAGGGAGTTCCCGTCGACGAACCCGTGGTCGAGCATCACCTGGTTGCCGAACCCCGACCGCGCCCGCGCCCACTGCACGGTCCCGTCGCGGCCGGCGTAGAGGGGCGTGCTGCAGTACGTGCGCAGGTCGATGCCGGCGTGCAGGCGCGTGTAGCCGAGGATCGGGTGCAGGCGCATGCCGAAGTTCGACGTGACGTACATCGGGACGATGCTCGTCGGGTTCCCGAACAGCGCACCGCTGACCGAGCCCGAGGGCGGGGGCGCCGAGGCGGGCTGGCGGGCGCGCTGCTCCGCGATGATCGCCGACAGCTCGGACTGCAGGGCCGCCTCCTGCGCCGCCTGCTCGGCGAGCTGGCGCTCGAGGTCGCCGCGCTGGGCCTCCAGGGCCGCCTGCTTCGCCTGCTGCTCGGCCAGCAGCCGGTCGAGCTCGGCCTTCGCGGCCGCCGCCGCGGCGCGGGCCCGGTCCGCCTCGACGACCTTCGCGTCGGCCTCCGCCTTGAGCTCGACGATCCGCTCGCGCACCGCGGCGAGCCGGGCCTGCGCGGACCGGTTGGCGGACTGCGCCGCCGTCAGCTGCTCGAGCACCTGGCTCTGCGTGCGCAGCGCGGTCGCCGCCAGCCCGTACCGCTCGGCGAAGTCCTCCACGCTCGTCGCGCCGAGCACCACCTCGAGGCTCGTGCTCGTCGTGCCCGTGCGGTAGGCCTGCCGAGCGAGCTCGCCGATGGCCCGCCGCAGCTCGGCCGTGCGGGCGTCGCCCTCGGTGATCCGGGCGCCGATGCCGACCTCCTCGTCCTCCGCGGCGCGCAGCCGGTCGGCGATGAGGCCGGCCTCGCGCTGCGCCGCGTCGAGGGCGGCCTGGGCCGCGGCGAGCGCCTGCTCCGCGGCGGGGATCTGCCCCTGCACGGCGGCGAGCTCGGCCGTCGCCTGCTCCAGGGCGCCGCTCAGCCCCTCGAGCGAGGCCTCCGTCGCCTCGCGCGCGGCGGCGTTCTCCTCCGCGCGCCTCTCCGCGGCGGCACGGCGGTCGTCGAGCTCGTCGGCCAGCGCGGGCGGCACGACGAGGGCCCCGGTGACGGCGAGCGCGGCGACGAGGGCGGCCGCCGCCCGGCCGCGCACGCCGGGGCGCCGGCCCGTCGCCGTGGGGCCGGACGGGCGGCCGGGGCGGCGGGGGGCGGTGCGGCGCATGTCAGACCTTCGTGTAGCGGCTCAGGGTGACGATCGAGGAGATCGCCGCCAGCAGGATGGCGACGCCGACGAGCAGCGGCGCGATGGACCACACCTCGTCGGCCCCGACGAACGGGATCCACGTGACGGTCCCGCCGAGCCACTCCTGCACGACGTTCTCCACGCCGAACCAGAGCCCCGCCACCGCCAGACCGGCGCCCACGGTGGCGGCGATGGCGCCCTCCAGCATGAACGGCAGCTGGATGAAGAAGGTGGAGGCCCCGACCAGACGCATGATCCCCGTCTCGCGGCGCCGGCTCAAGGCCGACAGCCGGATGGTCGTGGTGATGAGCAGGACCGCCGCGAGCAGCATCACCGCGGCCAGGCCCCCGGCCAGCAGGGTGGCGCGGTTGAGCACGAGGAACACCTGGTCGAAGAGGCGCCGCTGGTTCTCCACCGTCTCGACGCCCTGCCGGCCCGCCACGACGTCCGCCACCACGTCGTAGCGCGAGGGGTCCGTGAGCTTGATGCGCAGCGAGGCGTTCATGTCGTCGACGGTCACCACCGACGCCCAGAACTGGTCGTCGAACTGGTCCTGGAAGGACGCGTAGGCCTCCTCCTGGGACTCGTAGAAGACCTCGTCGACGTACGGGCCCGCCTCGGGCCCCTCCAGCGCGGACCGGACCTCCGCGAGCTGGTCCTCCGTCACCTCGCCCGACGCGCACGTGGGCTCCGACGACGTGGCCGGGCAGAGGAAGACCGACACCTCCACGCGGTCGTACCACTGGTCCTTCATCTTCGAGATCTGCATCTGCAGCAGGCCGGCGGCGCCGACGAAGGTCAGGGACACGAAGGTCACGAGGACGACCGAGATCGTCATCGACAGGTTCCGGCGCAGGCCGATGCCGATCTCGCTGAGGATGAACTGCAGTCGCACGGTGCCCCTCGCCTCGCTCTCGTCGGCCGCTCAGCGGTCCGAGCCGTACACGCCGCGGGACTGGTCGCGGACCAGCTCCCCGCCGGACAGCTCGACGACACGCTTGCGCATCTGGTCGACGATCTCGTCGTCGTGGGTGGCCATGACCACCGTGGTGCCGGTGCGGTTGATCCGGTCGAGCAGCCGCATGATGCCCAGGGAGGTCGTGGGGTCGAGGTTCCCCGTCGGCTCGTCGCACAGCAGGATCGGCGGCCGGTTGACGAAGGCCCGCGCGATGGCGACGCGCTGCTGCTCGCCGCCGGACAGCTCCCCCGGCTTGCGCTTCTCCTTGCCGGCCAGCCCGACGACCTCGAGCACGTCCGGCACGGTGGTGAGGATGTGGTGGCGCGGCTTGCCGATGACCTGCAGCGCGAACGCGACGTTCTCGAACACCGTCTTGTTCGGCAGCAGGCGGAAGTCCTGGAACACGGTCCCGATCTGCCGGCGCAGCCCGGGCACCTTCCACGACGAGAGGGTCCCGAGCTCCTTGCCGGCGACGAACACCTTGCCCGCGCTCGCCCGCTCCTCGCGCAGCACGAGCCGCAGGAACGTCGACTTGCCGGAGCCCGACGCGCCCACGAGGAACACGAACTCGCCGCGCTCGACGTCGAGGGTCACGCGGTCCAGGGCCGGGCGGGCGCCGCGGTCGTAGACCTTCGTGACGTTCTCGAATCGGATCACGGTCCTGCCAGTCCTGTCGGGGGCGGTCGCTGCTGCTGGTCGTGCCCGACCCTGGGCACGCCGGGTCCTCGCCGGTGCCGCACGGGTGGTCGATCGAGGCTAGGCAGACGCCTCCGGGACACGGGCGCCGACACGCCGCGCCGGCGCCGAGCCTGGACGTGCCCTGTGCGCCCGGCCGACCTCTCCCGCCCCGGGGCGTCAGGCCGCGGGGACCTGGCCGCGGCGCCAGCGGATGCCGGACTCGATGAAGCCGTCGATGTCGCCGTCGAAGACCGCGGCCGGGTTGCCGACCTCGTGCTCCGTGCGCAGGTCCTTGACCATCTGGTACGGCTGGAGGACGTAGGAGCGCATCTGGTCGCCCCAGCTCGCCTTCACGTCGCCCGCCAGCTCCTTCTTCTTCGCGTTCTCCTCGCTCTGGCGCTGCAGCAGCAGGCGGGACTGCAGGACGCGCATGGCGGCGGCGCGGTTCTGGATCTGCGACTTCTCGTCCTGCATCGACACGACGATGCCGGTGGGCAGGTGGGTGATGCGGACGGCGGAGTCCGTGGTGTTGACGGACTGCCCGCCCGGGCCCGACGAGCGGAACACGTCGATGCGGATGTCGGTCTCGGGGACCTCGACGTGGTCCGTCTGCTCGATGAGCGGGATGACCTCGACGGCGGCGAAGGACGTCTGGCGGCGGCCCTGGTTGTCGAAGGGCGAGATGCGCACGAGGCGGTGGGTGCCCGCCTCGACGGACAGCGTGCCGTAGGCGTAGGGCGCCTTGACCTCGAAGGTCGCCGACTTCAGCCCGGCCTCCTCCGCGTAGGACGTGTCCATGACCTTCGTCGGGTAGCCGTGGCGCTCGGCCCAGCGCAGGTACATCCGCAGGAGCATCTCGGCGAAGTCGGCGGCGTCGACCCCGCCGGCGCCGGCGCGGATCGTCACGACCGCGTCGCGCTGGTCGTACTCCCCCGCCAGCAGCGTGCGCACCTCGAGCTCGCCCATGTCCTTGCGGATGGCTGCGAGCTCGGTCTCGGCCTCGGCCAGGGAGTCCGCGTCGTCCTCCTCGGCGGCGAGCTCGAGCAGCGTCTCCAGGTCGTCGATCCGGTGGCCCAGGCGCGAGGTGCGCTCGAGCTCGGACTGCGCCGCCGACAGCGCGCTGGTGACGCCCTGCGCCTTCTCGGGGTCGTCCCACAGGTCGGGAGCGGAGGCCTCGGCGGACAGGCGCTCGATCTTGTCCCGGAGGGCCGCGGGGTCGCTCACCGCGCGGATGGTCTCGAGGGTGGCGCGCAGGGCGCGGATCTCGGCGGGGAAGTCGGTGGCTGCCACGGCGGTCCAGGTTACCGGGTGGCCGTCGCCGTCCCGTCCGCCCGCGCGGGCAGCGTCACCTCGCTGCGGGCCGCGCCCGTGCCGAGCAGGTCCCGCACGTCGCCGAGCACCTCGTCGAGCCCGATCCCCGCGACGAACGACGGGTCGTGCTCGCAGCGCACCGACGTCCAGCCCACCTGCGTCACGTCGCTGCCGCAGACCGGGCAGTGCGTGGTGAAGGACATGTGCAACCGGTGCCGGGCGCGGGAGAACGGCGCCGCGTTGACGGCGTTGCCGAACCAGAAGAGGCCGACCGTCGGGGTCCCGATGGCCTGGGCGAGGTGGCGGGGACCGCTGTCGTTCGCGAGCACGGCGTCCGCGGACGCCAGGACGCCGGCGAGCCCGGACAGCGTCAGGCGGTCGGCGAGCGATCCCACGAGGCCCCGCGCCGGGCCGTCGAGCGTCTCGTCGGCGACGGCGAGGATCGTCTCCGCCGCGGGGACGTCCGTGGCGTCCCCGACGACGAGCACCTGCACCCCCTCGGCCGCGAGCGCGCACGCCACCGCGCCGAAGCGCTCCGCCGGCCAGCGGCGGCGGGGGTCGGTGGCCCCGGGGTGGATCACGAGCAGGCGGTCGGCCCCGGGGCGGCGGTGGGCCGCCGCGGCGCCGCGCTCGTCGTCCCGGACCGCGAAGCGCGGCTCCAGCGCGACGACCGGGGCGCCCGCGAGCGCCGCGACCTCCAGCCCGCGGTGCACCTCGTGCTGGTAGTACAGGTACGGCACCGTGCGCTCGAGGGGGGGCGCGTCCGGGGTCGCGAGGCCCACGGTGTGCCGGGCCCCCAGGCGCAGCAGGAACGGGTTGGAGTTGCGGCCCCCGCCGTGCACCTGGACCGCGAGGTCGAAGCGCCGGGCCCGCATGGCGTCGACGAACGCCTCGGACGCCGCCGGGTCGGGCGTCTGCCCCGCCGCCTCGCGCAGGCCCGGGGCGACGGGCAGCACCTCCACGCGGTGCACGGGCCCGGGCCGGTCGGCGAAGAGGGCGACGTGCATCGGCGTGCCGAGGAGCGTCACCTCCGCCTCCGGGTAGGCAGCGGCGAGGGCCTCCATCGCCGGCACCGCGAAGAGCACGTCGCCCAGGCCGCCGCCGCGCAGCACCGCGATCCGCCGCACCGCGTCGAAGCGCTCGCCGAGCGTCCCGACGACGGGGACGGCCACGGGCGCGGCGGCGGGGTGGGGGGCGGCGGCGGGTGCGGGGGTCGCGGCGGTGGGCACGCGCCGTTCGTACCAGCGGCCTCCGGGGGCGGCAATCGGGTCCGCCGCGAGGTGGGACGCTCGTCACATCCGGGGGTCGCGGCTCGACGCGCGGCGGCGGTCCTCCCGTGCTTGTCTGGCGACGGCCGCCCCTCGGCGCACGCGCGCCCGCGCGTGGCGGTCCAGGAGGTCCGCACCCCGTCGGACCCGCCCCGTCCCCGCGTCGGACGGACCCGGACCGACGCGCTCGCCGACGACACCGGAGGTCTGCCCGTGCCCGGCTCGCCGATCACACCCGAGCTCGTGCAGGAGGTCCTCGGCGTCGCGCCGCACGTGACCGTCGTCGGCGACCTCGCCCTCGACGGCTGGTGGACCGGCCGCGCCCAGCGCATCAGCCGCGAGGCGCCCGCGCCCGTCGTGGAGGTGACCCGCCGCACGCACGCCCCCGGCCAGGCCGCCAACACCGCCGCGAACCTCGCGGCCCTCGGCGCCCGGGTGCGCCTCGTCGGCGTGGTGGGCGACGACCCCGACGGCCGCGAGCTCCTGGCGCTGCTCAGGGCGGCGGGCGTCGACGTCACCGGCGTCGTCGTCGACGGCCCGATCACGCCGGCCAAGAAGCGGGTGGTCGCGGGCGACCAGGTGCTCGTCCGGATCGACGAGGTGCGCGAGGAGCCGTGGCCGGCGGCGGCGCTCGAGGCCGTGGCCGCACGCGTCGGGCCCGCGCTCGCCGGCGCCGACGCGCTGCTCGTGTGCGACTACGGCGCCGGGATGCTCACCGGGCCCGTGCGGGCGGCGCTGGAGGTGGCACGGCCGGGGGTGCGGACGGTCGCCGTCGACGCCCACGACCTCGCGCCGTGGGCCGACCTGCGCCCCGACGTGGTGACGCCGAACGCCGCCGAGGCGGAGCTCCTGCTCGGCGTGCCGCTGGGGGACGCGGGCACGGGCGATCAGGTGGAGCGGCCCGCGGGCGGCCCGGCGGACCCCGGCGGGGACCGCGTCGACGAGGTCGTCCGTGCCGGCGCGGCGCTCCTGGCGGCCAGCGGCGCGGCGGCGGCCGTCGTGACGCTCGACGTCGCCGGCACCGTCACGCTCGAGCCCGGCCACCCGCCGCACCGCACCTACGCGGAACCGGCGTCGGAGGCGCAGGCGTCGGGCGCCGGCGACACGTTCGTCGCGGCGCTCACGCTCGCCCGCGCCGCGGGGCTGCCGCTGGCCGTCGCGGCCGACCTGGCGCAGGCCGCCGCGGACGTCGTCGTGCACCGTCCCGGGACGTCCGTGTGCACGGCGGAGCAGCTCCTCGACCGCTGGCAGCGGCGGCGCGGGGCGCTGCCGGCGCACGAGCTCGTGGCCCGGCTCGCCGACGAGCGGGCGCAGGGGCGCCGCATCGTCTTCACCAACGGCTGCTTCGACGTGCTGCACCGCGGGCACACGACCTCGCTGGAGCAGGCGGCCCGGCTGGGCGACGTGCTCGTGGTGGCGGTGAACGGCGACGACTCCGTCGCCCGGCTCAAGGGCCCCGGACGGCCCATCAACCCCGCCGAGGACCGCGCCGCCGTGCTGGCGGCCCTGGCGTGCGTGGACTACGTCACCGTGTTCGACACGGACACGCCCATCCCGCTGCTCGAGGAGATCCGCCCCGACGTCTATGCCAAGGGCGGGGACTACACGCCGGAGATGCTCGCCGAGGCCGGCGTGGTGCGGGCGTACGGCGGCGAGCTGCGGATGCTCGACTACGTGGCGGACCGCTCGACGACCCTCATGGTCGAGCGCATCCGCGAGGTCGGCGGCACCGTGCCCACCGCCCGCCCCGCCGGGGTAGCGGGTGGCCCCGCCGCCCCCGGTGCGCCGGGGTCCGGCGGCGGGAGCATCGTCGCGGACGTCCCCGCGGGCCGGGCGGCGGCAGGCGCCACGGCCGGTGAACCGCGCGCGACGGCACCGGCGACGCGGGGCGACCGCGGGGGTGACGCGGCCGGACCGACCCCGAGGTCGCGGTGACCGCCGCCGGCCGCGGGACCCGGCCCGCCGCCACCCGCTCCCGGCGCTGGTCGGGCGACTGGGCCCGGCCGGGGGCGCCCGTCGCGCCGCTCGTCGACGTCCTCGTGCCCACCGTCGGACGGCCGCCGGCGCTCGCCGTCACGCTGGCCGGGCTGGCCGCGCAGGACGACCCACCCTTCCGCGTCGTGGTCTCCGACCAGTCCGACGACGGCGCCGGGCCCGCCGACCCGGCGGTCCAGGCCATGGTGCGGGTGCTGCGCGCGCAGGGCCGGCCCGTCGAGCTCCTGCGCCACCTGCCGCGCCGGGGTCTGGCCGAGCACCGGGCGTTCCTCCTGGCGCAGGCCACCGCCCCCGCCGTGCTCCTGCTCGACGACGACGTGTGGCTCGAGCCCGGCAGCCTGGCCCGGCTGCACGACGCGCTGCGCACCCTGCGGTGCGGCTTCGTCGGGTCCGCCGTGCAGGGACTGTCGTTCCTCGACGACGACCGCCCCCACGAGCGGGTGGCGTTCGAGCGGTGGGAGGGCGAGGTCCGGCCCGAGCGCGTCCGGCGCGGGACACCGGCCTTCGAGCGGTGGCGCCTGCACAACGCCGCCAACCTCGCGCACCTGGCCGCGGGGCTCGAGGTCCCCGAGGACGGGTGGCTCCCCTACCGGGTCGCGTGGGTCGGGGCGTGCGTCCTCTACGACCGCGACGCGCTGCTCGCCTGCGGGGGGTTCGACTTCTGGGACCGCCTGCCCGAGCACCACTCCGGGGAGGACGTCGCGGTGCAGTGGCGCGTGCTCGAGCGCTTCGGGGGCGCGGGGATCGTGCCGAGCGGGGCCGTCCACCTCGAGGCGCCGACGACCCTGCCGCGGCGGGACGTCGACGCGTTCGACGTGCTGTTCGTCGAGGGCGGGGCGACGACGGACGAGGGGCGCGACGAGGGGCGCGACGAGCGGCGCGACGAGCGGCGCGACGAGGGGCCCGACGAGCCGCCGGAGATGCCGACGGGCGCGCGGCCGGTCGACGAGCGGCCCGGGACGGTCCGGGGCGACGGCACGGGCCGGCGGCGGACGTCGTCGGGACGTCCGTCGTCCGCCGTGGCGACGTCGGCCCGCGGGTCTAGTAAACCTGTGGCGACCGCGCACCGCCACGCCCTAGCCTCCGAGCAGCAGTCGTCGACCGGCCGAGGGAGGTGAGACCCGTGCTCGTGCAGCCCCTCCCGGGTGCTCCCCGGCACGCGGCCCCGCCCGCGACCTGACCCTCGGGAGCGCCCGCCCCTCGGCGGAAGGCCGTTCCCGTGCACTCCTCAGCTCCCTCGTCCACCTCCACGTCCACCCCCACGTCAGCCCCCTCCTCCCGGTCCGACGCCGGCCCCGGGCGCGGTCGTCCCCGCAGCGGGTACCGCGGTCCGGAGTCGCACCCGACGGACGACCCGGTCGAGCAGGATGGCGTCGACGCCACGCACCGCCGCCCCTCCGGCGGCCGACGCGCCCTCGTCCTCGGGGGCGGCGGGTCGACGGGCAACGCCTGGCTCCTCGGCGTCGTCGCGGGCCTGTCGGACGCCGGTCTCGACGTCACGGACGCCGACCTCACCGTCGGGACGTCCGCCGGGGCCACCGCTGCCGCCCAGCTCGGGGGCGCGACCCCCGCGACGCTCCTGGCCACCGCGCTCGCGCCCGTCCCCGGACGGCCGCCCACCCCGGACGGTCCCGACCGTTCCCACGGTCCCGACCGTCCCGACGGAACCGACGGCTCGGGCGGTCCGCACCGTGGGCACCGCCCGGAGGACGGTCCTGCCCCTGGCCGCGGGCCCGGCCCTGCCTCCGACGCCGGGCGCGTCCGGGCGGCCGAGGACCACCTGCGCCGGATGCGCGACCTCATCGCGTCGGCCACGGGCGTCCCGGACCTGCGCCGCCGGGTGGCCGCGGCGGCGCTCGAGGCCGATGCCGCGTCGGACGGCCTGTTCTCGCAGCGGTGGCGCGCGGCCGTCGCCGCACGGCTGCCCGACCCGCGCTGGCCCGTGCGCACCGTGCTGCTCACGGCGCTGGACGCCCGGACGGCGGAGCCCGTCCTGCTGGACCGCCGCAGCGGCGTCGACCTCGTCGACGCGGTCGCGGCCAGCTGCGCGAGCGGCCTGCCCCACCACGTCGCGGGCGTGCCGTACCTCGACGGCGGCTACCGGCGCGGCGAGAACGCCGACCTCGCCGCCGGGTACGAGCGGGTGGTGGTGCTGGCCCCGTTCGGGGGCCGGTCCCTCACCCCGCCGGCGTGGCGCCAGGACCTCGCCGCACAGGTCGAGGAGCTGCGGGCGGGCGGGAGCCGCGTCGCGACGGTGGTCCCCGACGCGTCGTCGGAGCACCTCTTCGGCGCGAGCGCCATGGACCTGTCGCTGCGCCCGGAGGCGGCCCGTGCGGGGTACGCCGTCGGCACGCGCCTCGTCGGGCCCCTCGCGGAGCTCTGGCGCTGACGGTGGCGGCGGCGGTGGCGGTGGCCGGACCGCACGGGTGCCGGGGCGGAGGGGCGGCGGGCACCGGGAGGCGCTCGCCGCCCCGGGCTCAGCCGTCCTCGCGGTCGGGGCTCTCCAGGCGGAAGAAGGCGCTGGTCGAGCCGTCCTTCTTCTCCTCCTGGTAGATGAAGTTCAGGCGGCGGGCGTCGAAGGTGGCGAACCACTCGTCCCAGCTCACGTGCACCAGGGCGTCGCTGTCACCGCCGAAGTCCAGGCGCAGCACGCCGAGGTGGTCGTCGTGCTCCGTGCCCTCGACCGTGGCTGGCACGCCGTCGCGCTCCTCGGCCCACCGCCGGATGACGTCGTGGTTCGTCGTCACGAGGCTGCGCCCCTGCCGCTCGGGCTCGTCGTCCGTGGAGGCGATCTCCTGCGAGTACTTCAGCGACTGCGAGGTGTCCGGGCCGGTGCGGACGTGGCCGCCGTCGGGGCCGGCGCCGCCGCTGTGGTCGCGGCTCTCGTCGACGTCGTCCGTCGCGGGCGCGCCGGCCGGGTCGCCCGCGCGGTCACCCCCGGCGTCGGCGACGGCCTCGACGAGCTCGTCCTTGCGCATCCCCGACCGTCCGGTGACGTCACGCTCCTTCGCCAGGTCGCGCAGCTCGTCGACGGTCTTGTCCTGCAGGTCCTCCGTGGCCACGCCGGTCCCCTCTCGTCGTCGCGTTCGCGTCGTCGCCTCCATCGGACGACGAGGCGCGGGAGGGCGCAACCGGGCCCTCCGTCGACGCGCGGGCCCTCTCAGGGCGGGCACGAGCTGCGGCGCCCCGCGGCGGTCAGGAGGTGCGGGCCACAGAGCGGGCCTGGACGGGGACGCCGTCGGTCCACGGGGCGAGCACGCCCCCGACGAACGGCACGGCGACGACCGCCGCCAGCCGCACCTCCACGGCACCGCCCCCGAGCGTGCGGGCGGCGAGGACGGCCACCGGCCCCGCGCCGCCGGCGCCCTCCGGCCCGGCGACGAGGGCGGCGTCGAGCGCGGCGTCGACCTCGGCGCGCACGCCGGCGTCGGACAGGGGGAGCCCGTCGTCCGGCAGCCCGCCGGCGTAGTAGGCGTCCGCGGCGAGCGCGTCCGCGGCGTCGAGCGCGACGAGGTCCGCGAGCGCGAGCAGGCGCTTGCGCTCCAGGTGCACGGAGGAGGCGGCGACCACGACGAGGACGAGCGCCGCCGCGACGAGCGTGAAGCCGAGCGCGAGGAGCGTGATGCGCCCCTCGTCGGGTCCGCCGCCGGCCCGCAGCCGTCGGGCGAGCGCCGCCCTCACGGCGCGCCCCGGAAGCGGTCGACCGCCGCGGTGCGCGTCGCGCTGACCGGGACCTCCACCGGCACGACGTCGCGGACGACGGCCGGGACGAACGGCAGCGGCACGGCGACCCGGACGGTGGCGGTCACCGTGCTGCCCGCGGCGAGGCAGTCCGCCCCGGAGCAGCCCAGGGTGAGGGCCCGGGCCGGGTCGGCCGGCACGCCCTGGTCCGCGAGCGCCAGGCCCACGGCGGCGACGGCCCGTCCGGCACCGGCCGCGGGGTCCTCCGCGACGGCGTAGGCGCGCGCGGCGTCCCGGGCGGCACCCTCGACGGCGAACCCCGCCGCCTGCAGCTGCGCCAGGACGAGCACGAGGTAGACGAGCGGCACGAGCAGCAGGAGCGCCACCCCGAGGAACTCGACGACGGCGCTGCCGGCCTCGCCGGTGCCCCCCGCCCCGACCCCCGACGCGCGGGCCGCCGCCCACCGCGCACGCAGCGCCGCCCGCACCGGCGCACGCCCTGCTCCGAGGCCATGGCGCGGCAGGGCGCTCACGGCCCCTCCGCCAGCGCGTGCGCGGCGACCTCGACGGTCGCGGACGGGCCGAGCAGCCCGACCACCGGCAGCGGCGCGCGCACCGTGACCTCGACGACGTCGAGCCCGCCCACGGTCGTCCGGGCGACGGAGACGTCGTCGGCGTACGCCGGCGTCAGCGCCGCCCGCACCAGCGCCCGCGTGCGCTCGGCACCCTCGGCGGCGGTGCGCCCGGCGGCGGCGTAGCGCGCACCCTCGGCGGCGGCGTCGACGAGCGTCGTCCGCACGTGGAGCGCCAGCGCGAGCTGGAGCACGGCGACGACGAGCACCGTCACCAGCGCCCCGACCAGGACGAACTCGACCGCCGCCGACCCCTGGTCGCCGGCAGCCGGGCCCGTCAGGGCCCGGTGACGCCCGCGATCGCCGAGGAGAAGACGCCCTGCAGCGCGGGCGCCGCGACGAGCCACAGCGCCGTCACCAGGCCGGCCGTCATCAGCGTGACGAGCACCCAGCCCGGCACGTCGCCCCGGTCCTCCCGCAGCGCCGCCCCCAGCCGCAGCAGGGAGCGCAGGGACGCGTCGGCCGCCTCCCGGGCCATCTCCCCGGACACCGCGCGTCGCGACCGGCGGGGCAGCGTGGCCACCGAGGGCCCGTGCAGCAGGACCGCGCCCGAGGCGGTGGTGCGGTCGGCGGCCCGGCGCGCGGCGGCGTCGGGCAGGGGCAGCGCCGGCAGGTGCCGGACGGTGGAGCGGGACATCGGGGACCTCCGGGAGGGGGTGGGACGGGACAGCGGTGGGACGGGTGAGGACGGCACGGCCGGGGACCGGGCCGACGGGGGCGTCGCGGCCGACGGCGCGCCGGGGGCCGGGGGCACGGGCGGGGGCGCTCACAGGCCCACCCGCAGCACCACGGCGCTGGGGAACACCGCGAAGAGGACGGTGATGGGCAGCAGCAGGAAGACGACGGGCACCATCATCTGGACCTCCTTGCGCCCGCCCGTCTCGAGCAGCGCACGCCGGGCCTCCTCGCGGACGTCCTGCGCCTGCGCCCGCAGCACGTCCGCCAGCGGGGTGCCGCGCTCGACGGCGACGGACACGGCCTCGGCGAAGCGCGTGAGGGCGGCGACCCCGGTGCGGTCGGCCAGCGCGTCGAGAGCGACGCCCAGCGGCGCACCGGCGCGGGTGTCGGCGAGCGTGCGGCCCAGCTCCTCGGCGAGCACCCCGCGGGTGCTGCGCACGACGCGCTCGAGGGCGCCGACGGCCCCCTCCCCGGCGCCGACGGCGAGGGCCATGAGCTCCGCGACGGGTGGCAGCTCCAGCAGGAGCCGCTGCTCCCGGCGCCGCACGGCGCGACCGAGGGCCACGTCGGGGGCGAGGCCCCCGCCAGCGCCGCCACGACCACGAGCCCGAGGCCCGCGACCGGCGGGGCCCCACGCGTCGCGGCCGCGAGGAGGGCGAGCGCGAGACCCGCCGCGGCGCCGACCGCCCCGCCCACGACCTGCCCCGCGCGGAACCCCTCGGCCGTGCCCGGCCGCCCCGCCCGGACGAGCCGTCGCTCCAGCTCGGCCGTGGGCTGCCCGAGCCGGCCGACGAGGCGCGCGGCCTCGGCCACCGGCGGCGCGAGCAGGCGGCCCAGGACGGTGCCTGAGAACGGGCCCAGGAGCGGGCCCAGGAGCGGGCCCAGCACCGTCCCCGCCGGGCCCGGGAGGCCGTGGTGCGCGGGGACCGTGCCGCGGGTGCGCAGGTAGGGCGCCACCCGCTCCTCGAGCGTGACCCGGCGCGGCACGAGGACGGGCACCAGCAGCGCCGTGCCCAGACCCACGCCCAGCCCGGCGAGGGCCCCGAGCGCCCCGACGGCGCTCACCGCAGCACCCGCGGGTCGTCGGGCAGCCGCGCGAGGCGGGCCATGAGGGCGTAGGCGACCGCGGAGACCCCGGCGCCGACCGCGAGGACCACGGCACCGGCCGGCGTCGCGAACGCCTCGGCCGCCTGCGGCCGCGAGGACAGGAGCACGAGGACGAGCCAGGGGGCGGCGACGGCCAGGCGGGCGGCGTGCACGGTCCAGGACTGCCGGGCCTCGAGCTCGCCCCGCGTGCGCAGGTCCTCGCGCAGGAAGCTCGAGAGGGTGCGCAGCAGGCGGCCGAGGTCCGTGCCGCCGACCTCGCGCGTGAGGCGCAGCGCCTCGACGAGCCGGTCGGCGACCGGGTCGGCCAGCCGCGCCTTGAGGGCGTCGAGGCAGTCCCCGAAGCGCCCGGTGGCCCGGTGGTCCTCCGCGAAGGCGACGAAGGGCGCGCGCAGCTCGAGCGGGCCGCGCTCGCCCACCTGCGCCAGGGCCTCGGGCAGGGAGAGCCCGGCCCGGACGGCGGAGGCGAGGTGGTCGACGACCTCCGGCCACAGGTGCCGCAGGCGCGCGCGTCGGCGGCGCGCACGCCCCTGGACGACGAGCAGCGGGCCCGCCGCGGCGAAGGCGGCGGCGCACGCCGCCGCGGCCGGGATCCGCACGAGGGCCAGGACCAGGAGGCCCGCCACCGCGCCCGCGCCGAGGCCGAGCAGGGCGAGCCGGTGCAACGGCACGCCGGGCAGCCCGGCCTGGACGAGGCTGTCGCGCAGCCGCGCGCCGGGCCCGTCGGCGCGGGCCGGTCGCGGGGGCGTGCTCCAGCACGCCCACCACAGGCAGGCCAGCCCGGCCCCCAGGAGCAGACCCGTCACCACGCCCACCCCGTCACCCCCGCCCGCGCAGCAGCGCCGCGAGGTCGACGCCGGCCAGGGCGTAGCGCTCGGCGTGGGGCGGGTAGCCGTCGGCCCGCACGAGCTCGCCGCCGCGCGTGGTGAAGACGTCCGCCGTCTCGACGACGCCGTCCTCCACCCGCCCCGGCACGGCGACGACCTCGCGCACCCGGCGCCGGCCGCGCCCGTCCTTGGCGAGGTGCACGACGAGGTCGACGGCCGTGGCGACGGTGGGCACGACGAACCGGTGGGACACGTTCTCCCCCGCCAGCAGCGGCAGGGTGCACAGCTTGGTCAGCGCCTCGCGCGCCGACCCGGCGTGCAGCGTGCACATGGCGGGCAGCCCGGCGTTGAGGGCGATGAGCAGGTCCAGCGCCTCGGCCTCGCGCACCTCGCCGACGACGAGCCGGTCGGGCCGCATCCGCAGCGCCTCCTTCACCAGCCGGCGCAGCGGCACCTCGCCGACGCCCTCGAGGTTCGGCGGGCGCGTCTGCATCGCCACCCAGTCGCGCGCCTGCAGCCGCAGCTCGAAGACCTCCTCGCACGAGACGATCCGCTCGCGCTCGGGCACCGCTCCGGCCAGCGCGTTGAGCAGCGTGGTCTTGCCGGCCTGGGTCGCGCCGGCGACGAGGACGTTGAGGCCCGCGCGCACGGACGCCCCGAGGAACGCCGCGACGCGGGGCGGCATGAGGCCGAGCGCGACGAGGTCCTCCAGCCCGCGGGCGCGCACGACGTGCTTGCGCACGTTGACGCTCCAGTGCCGGCGCGTGACGTCGGGGATGACCGCGTGCAGGCGCTCGCCGCCGGGCAGGGTCGCGTCGACGAAGGGGCTGGACAGGTCGAGCCGCCGGCCGGACGAGGCGAGCATCCGCTCGACCAGGTCGCGCACCTGGCCGTCGGTGAGGACCGTCGTGGTGAGCTCGGACTCCCCGTCGCGGGCGACGAACACCTGGGAGGGGCTGTTGATCCAGATCTCCTCGACCGTCGGGTCGTCGAGGTAGCGCTGCAGGGGGCCGAACCCCGCGACGGCGTCGAGCACGTGGCGGCGGGCGGCGTCCGCGTCGGCGAGCGCGGGGACGGCGCCGAGCACCGCGCGCTCGTCGTAGGCGGCCAGCGCGCTGTCGACGAGCGCGGCCACCCCGCGGCGGTCCGCGGCCGGGTCGAGGCCGCGCCGGCGCACGAGCTCGCGCACCTCGCCCTCGAGCACGGCGATCCCCTCGCGCTGCACGCGACCCCTCCCCTGCGTCCGCTCGACCCGGTGCGTCCGCTCCGTCCGGTGGGTCCGGTGCGTCCGTTCTGCCCGGAACGGTAGGGCGGCGCGAGGCCGCGGGACCGTCGTCCACAGGCCGCTCACCCGTTCGGCCCGCCGACGGCACCCGGGCGGCGGGCACCAGCACCCGGACGGCCCCGCCCGCCCCGGGTGCCGCCACGGCCCCGCCCCGGTGGCACTGCCCGGCGGCGGCGGTGCGGGCCAGTACCCTGGCGCCCGTGGCTCTCGACAACCCCGCGGCGCGGCTGCACGCGCTCCTCACGCGGCTCCAGGCCGCCGGGAGCAGCACCGTCTCCATCACCGGCGCGTGGGCGGCGGCGCTCGGCGTCGAGGCGTCCGCGGTCCCGGGACGGGTCGCGGCGGCGGCCCGGCTGCTCGACGACCTGGACCGGATGATCGCGCGGTCCGACGGCAGCAACATGCGCGCGATGTACCTGCAGTACGCGCCGCGCTGGCGCGAGGCGGTGCTCAGCCGCGAGCGCGGCTGGGGCAGCCCCTCCGACGCCCTCATCGACGCCGGCTCCCTGGCGACGCTGGGGGTCGTGGCCGACTTCCTCGCCGTCGAGGAGAGCGAGGGCATCGTGCCGCCCGCCGCGGAGATCGACGAGCTGCGCCGGTCCCTCGCGGAGGCCATGGACGCGGTCCGCGACGCCCACGACCTGCCGCCCGGCGTGCGCGGCCTCTTCCTCCACCGGCTGCACGACATGCTGTGGGCGCTGGACAACCTCGACCTCACCGGGCCCGACGCGGTGAAGGCGGTGCCCGAGCGCCTGGCCGGCCTCGTCGCGCTGCACCCCGCCATCCGCCGCTCCCCCGCCGTGAAGACCGTCATGGACACGGTCGGCGCGGCGTGGCAGGCCTTCACCCCGGTCGGGGACGCCGCCCGCGCCTGACGGGACTCGTCGGGGCTCGTCGGGGCTCGTCGGGGCTCGTCCCGGGCTCGTCCCGGGCCCGTCGGGCGCGCCCCGGGCGCTAGCGTGGGGACGTGAACACGCCCCTCCCCTCCGGTGCCCAGCACGCGATCGCCCACGGCACCCACGCCGCCGTCGTCACCGAGGTCGGCGCCTCCCTGCGCCTGTACACGGTCGACGGCCGGGACGTCGTCCTCCCCTTCGCCGAGGACGAGCTGCCCCCCGCCTTCTCCGGCGCCGTCCTCGCCCCCTGGCCCAACCGCCTGCGCGACGGCGTCTACACCTGGGACGGGGACGAGCTGCAGCTCGGGCTGAGCGAGCCGCCGCGCGGCGTGGCGCTGCACGGCCTCGTCGCGAAGGTGCGCTTCGACCTCGTCGAGGCCGACGGTTCCTCCGTGACGCTCGCGCACGACCTCGTCCCCACCGACGGCTACCCCTGGCCCCTGCGCGTCGAGGTCACCTACGCCCTCGACGACGACGGCCTGCGCGTCACCACGCGCGCGACCAACCCCGGCACCGCCACCGCGCCCTACGGCCTGGGCTTCCACCCGTGGCTCTCCCCCGGCGACGGCGCGGTCGACGACTGCACGCTCCAGATCGGTGCGGCGCAGCACGTCACCGTCGACGAGCGCCTGCTGCCCACCGGCACCGAGCCCGTGGCGGGCGGGTTCGACCTGCGCGCCCCCGTGCCCCTGCGCGGCGTCTCGCTCGACGACGCCTGGGTCGCGCCCGTGCGCGAGGCCGACGGCCGCACCTGGGCCCGGTTCACGCGCGGCGACGGCCGGACCGCCGCCCTCTGGGCCGACGCGACCTTCGAGGCCTGGCAGGTCTGCACCGGCGACGGCATCCCCCGCGTGGAGCGCCGCGGCGTCGCCGTCGAGCCCATGACCTGCATCGCCGACGCCTTCCGCACGCGCGACCTCCTCGTCGAGCTCGCGCCCGGCGCCACGCACGAGGCCGTCTGGGGCCTGCAGCTCCTCTGACCGACGACGCAGGACGCACGAGGGCCCGGCGCGCACCCCGCGCGCCGGGCCCTTCGTCGTCCCCCGTCCCGGACGCCCGGACGTCAGGCCGGCGGGGTCCCCGGCACGGCGCAGAGGCCGTCCTCGCACACGCCCGCGGCCGCGTCCCCGAGCAGCACGAACGGCGCCGGACCCGGAGTCCCGACGAGGGGCCCGCCCACGGCCGCTCCCCCGGTCGCGACGGCGGTCCCGGCCTCGCTCCCGGCCCCGCTCGTCACCTCGGTCGCGACCGCGGTCCGGCCGGTGGTCCCGGGCCCCGCGGGGGACGTCACGGCGCGACCGCCGGTGTGCGGTCCTCCACCGCCCGGGCGAGCGCGCCGGCGAACACCGCCGGGTCCTGGGCCCCGGAGACGCCGTACCGGCCGTCGACGACCGCGAAGGGCACCCCGGTGATCCCGAAGGCCTGCGCCTGGGCGAGGTCGGCCTGCACCGCGTCGGCGAACCGCCGCTGCGTCAGCGCGGCGCGCACGGCGTCGGCGTCCAGGCCCACCTCCGCGGCGAGCGCCACGAGGTCCTCGACGGTCCCGATGCCGCGACCCTCCGAGAAGTACGCGCGGAAGAGGCGCTCGACCATGGCGTCGCCGTGCCCCTCCGCCGCGGCCAGGTGCAGCAGCTCGTGGGCCCGCAGGGTGCTCGTGTGGCGGGCGTGCGGCAGGTCGTAGGCCAGCCCCTCGGCAGCCGCGAGGTCGGTGATCTGGGCGTTCATCGCCTCGGCCTGCGCCCGCGGGACCCCCTTCACCGCCGCCAGGTGCTCCGCCGGCGAGGTCTCGACGCCGTCGCGCGCCTCGGGCGACAGGAGGAAGGAGTGGTACCGGACGACGACCTCGACGCCCGGGTGGTCCGCGGCGAAGCGCCGGCGGCCCTCCTCGAGCCGTCGCTTCCCGATGGGGCACCAGGGGCAGACGACGTCGGACCAGACGTCCACGTGCAGGATCTCGCTCACGGCCCTGCGAACGCCCCGGCCGGCCGCGCTGTTCCGGCGGGCCCGAGAGGGCCGCCGGCCCGGGGGTCAGGACCCGGCGTCAGCTGCCGTAGTACTCGCCGTCGGCCATGACACCGGGCAGGTACTCCCAGTGCCAGCGCTCGTACGGGCCGGAGCCGCCGGGCTGCGCCCAGTCGGGGTTCTCCCACCCGTACGTCCCGGCGTTGGCGTTCATCCAGGTCCAGCGCGCTCCCGTGGTCTCCCCCGAGCAGAGGTCGATCGCCAGGCCCCAGCCGTGGTTGCTCTTGCCGGGGGCGGCCGCCAGCCCGCCGCGGGTCGCCTTCACGGCAACCTGCTGGGCGTAGGTGCGGTAGCCCGAGGACAGGCACAGGTCCTCGCCGAAGCGGGCACGGAAGGCCTGGTTGAGCTCGGCGGCGGCCACGGCCGCGTCGGCGCGGATCTCGGTCGTGCCGTCCCACAGGGTGCACAGGTCGGACAGCGGGAGCCGGCCGTTCGCGGCGCCCGTGTTCACGACGATGCCGGTGCAGTCGGGCAGGGGGCCGCGGACCTCGGCGCGGCTGGCGGAGGCCAGGGCCCGCTCGACGGTGGTCGAGGCCAGCGAGGCCGGCAGGCCCGTGCCGCTCGCGGTGGGGGCGAGCGCGGTGACCGTGGAGGGCAGGTGCGGCCCGACGGCCGCGACGGCGGGGCTCGCGGCCTCCTCGCCGGTCAGCCCCTGGACGACCGGGACCGCGACCGCGGCGACGACGAGGGCCGCCAGGGCGCCGACGCGGGTGGCCGTGCGGCGCGCCGGGCGGGCCGGGGCGGCGGCCGTGCGACGGGCCCGGCGCGAGGGGGTGGCCTCGGCCACGGAGCGGCGCGTGCGGGTGTCGACCCGGCGCAGCGTGAGCGTGTCGCCGTCGTGCCCCGTGCTCGTCACGACGGTGCGCACCGGCCGGCCCGCGGCCGGGGTGCCCGGGAGCACCGGCGGGGTGAGGACGGGCGTGGCGGGCGCCGGCGTCCGGGGTGCGGCGGCGCCGCTCGCGACGAGGGCGTCCGCGGCACCGTCGAGGAGCGCGGAGCGCGAGGCGGCCGCGGCGCGCTCGCGCATCGCCTGCTCGCGCAGCTGGCGGCGCGTGAGGACCGGGACGGTCACGGCCTCGGCCGGCACGGCGGCGGGGACCGGGGCCGCGGCCGGCCGCGGGGGCGTGGTGCGGCCGACGACGGGGACCGGCGCCGACAGCGGCGAGCCGTGCGGGGTGGGCAGGACGCCGGGGGCGGCGTCGTCCGGGTCGGTCGACGCGGTGCGGCGGGCCAGCGCACGCTCCGCCTCACGGCGGGCGCGGCGGGTCGCCACGGCGGCGCCTCTCGACTGCACGGGCTCCTGCACGACACCTCCGGCACGCGACCGGCCCCGGGGGGCGGCCGCCTCGACTGCGTGACCTGGCGCGACCGCGGGTCCCGGGCCCCGTGACACGGCGCCCGTCAGCGCGCGCGGCAGCGGAGCCGCGCGTGCGGTGGTGTGAGGGGCGCTCGCGAGCACGGGTGAACCGTCACCAGCGGGCGATCACGAAACCATAACGGCCGGATGCCGCCCGTCCAACCCCCTGCCCCGACCTGTGGACCGGCCGGGCCGCCGCGACCAGGGGCGACCACGCCTGCGGGCCCGACCTGTGTGACCAAGGTCTCGGGCCGCCGCCGTGCCGACCGCGCCACGACGTGCGAGGCCTCCGGCCGTCCCCGCGGCGCCCCGGACGGGACGGCGGGGGCGGTCCGGGTCAGCGCAGCCGGCCCCGCTGCATCGCGTCCCGCACCTCGCCGACGAGCTCCTCGAGGATGTCCTCCAGGAACACGACGCCCACCGTGCGCACCGGGCCGACCGCGTCGCCGACCGCGTCGCCCGCGTCGCCGTCCGCGGACCCGGTGGCCCCGGGCACGGCCGGCTCGACGACGCGCGCGAGGTGCGTGCCGGAGCGCTGCATCGCCGCGAGCGCGGCCTCCACCTCGTCGTCGGGGGCGACGACGGCCAGCGTCCGCCACCGCCACGTCGGGACGGGCGCGTCCCGCGTGGCCCCGTCGGCGTAGAGCACGTCCTTCACGTGCAGGTAGCCCGACGGCGTCCCGTCGGGCCCGAGCACGGGGAAGCGGGAGAAGCCCGTCCGTGCCACGAGGTGCTCGAGGTCGTCCGGCGTCCCGGTCGGGGGCAGGCACACGAGCTGCGCCACGGGCACCATGACGTCCCGCGCCGTCCGCTCGGAGAACTCCAGCGCCCCCGCGAGCAGTCCCTGGGAGTCCTCGAGGAGGCCCTCGGCCTGCGAGCGCTCGACGATGCTCTGCACCTCCTGCGCCGTGTACGCCGAGGAGACCTCGTCCTTCGGCTCGACGCCGACGGCCCGCAGGGCGTGGTTCGCGAGCCAGTTGAGCGCGCCGATGACGGGGCGCACGACCCGCCCGATCCACACGAGCGGCGGGCCGAAGACCAGGACCGCCCGGTCCGGGCCGGCGACCGCGAGGTTCTTCGGCACCATCTCGCCGAGGACC
The DNA here is from genome assembly GCF_004123805.1 of Cellulomonas endophytica. Lineage (GTDB taxonomy): Bacteria > Actinomycetota > Actinomycetes > Actinomycetales > Cellulomonadaceae > Cellulomonas > Cellulomonas endophytica. Next base: position 53,420 of record NZ_RWJX01000017.1, read on the forward strand.
ACGTGCAGGTACACGACGAGGAGCAGCGCGACGACGAACGCGATGGGGTGCGCGAGCGCGGTGCTGACGCCGACCGCGTGCAGCGGGTCCTCGATGAGGTGCGCGATGGCCGGCTCGGCCACCACGCCGAGGCTCGTCGAGCAGACGGTGATGCCGAGCTGGGCGCACGCGAGCATGAGCGAGACGTGCTCCATGGCCCACACGACGGTGGCGGCGCGCCGGTCGCCGGCGTCGGCCAGGGGCTCGATGGCGCTGCGCCGGGCGGAGATGATGGAGAACTCGGCGGCGACGAAGAAGGCGTTGCCCGCGAGCAGCAGCACCGCCAGCAGCAGGGCGGGCCCGGCGCTCACCGCGCCCCCTCCCGCTCGCCGTCGCCGGCCCCGGGGCCCCCGTGGTCGGCACCCCGGAGGTCCGGCGCGACCCGCACCCGCTCGACCCGCCGGCCGTCCATCCGCTCGACGCGCACGAGCACGTCGTCGGCGCGCACCTCGTCGCCCACCGCCGGGATCCGGCCCAGGGTGTGCATGACGAGGCCGCCGAGGGTCTCGTAGGGGCCGTCCTCGGGGACGCTCAGGTGCGTCATCTCCTCGAGCTCGTCGGGGCGCGTGGTCCCCGGCAGCAGCCAGGAGCCGTCCGGGCCGCGCAGCACGGAGACCTGGCGCGGGTCGTGCTCGTCGGCCACCTCGCCGACGAGCTCCTCGACGACGTCCTCGAGCGTCACGACGCCGGAGGTGCCGCCGTACTCGTCGACGACGACCGCCATCTGGAGGCCGTGGTCGCGCAGCTCGACGAGGAGGGGCCCCAGGCGGACCGTCTCCGGCACCCGCGGCGCCTCGACCATGAGCGCGCCCGCCGGCACCTCGCCCCGCCGGTCGTGCGGCACGGCGATGGCGCGGCGCAGGTGCACCAGGCCCACCACGTCGTCGGAGGAGTCCCCGATGACGGGGAAGCGCGAGTGCCCGCTGCGGGCCGCCAGCCGCATGACGTCCACGGCCGTCTCGTCGCGCCGCACGGTCCGCATGCGCATCCGGTCCGTCATGACGTCCACGGCGGTGAGCTCCTCGAAGTCGATGGAGTTCGTCAGCAGCGTGGCGGTCGACTGCTCGAGCGTGCCGTGCTCGGCGGAGCGCCGGACGAGGGCCGCCAGCTCCTGCGGCGAGCGCCCGCCGGAGAGCTCCTCGCGGGGCTCGACGCCGAAGCGCCGCAGGATCCGCTCCGCCGTGCCGTTCAGCGCGGCGATGACCGGCCGGAGCGCCGTGGTGAACCCGCTCTGCGCCGGCACGACGGCCTGGGCGGTGCCGAGCGGCCGCGAGATGGCGAAGTTCTTGGGCACGAGCTCGCCGAAGAGCATGGAGAACCCGTTGACGAGCACCACGGTGAGCACGCCGGCCACGACGCCGCCCACGGCGGGGCCCAGCGGCGAGCCCTCCAGGGGCAGGCGCAGCAGGCGGGCGACGGCGGGCTGCGTCGTGTAGCCGAGCAGGATCGTCGTCATCGTGATGCCGACCTGGGCGCCGGACAGCTCCGTCGACAGGCGGCGCAGCGCCCGCACGACACGGCCCGTGCGGCGGTCCCCGGGGGCGGCCTGCCGCTCGACGAGGTCCGCGTCGAGGGTCACGAGCGAGAACTCCGCGGCCACGAACACCGCGGTGCCCGCCGTGAGCAGGACGCCGAGGAGGACCAGGCCCCAGTCGCCTAGCACGGGGCCGGCCGGCGGGGGTCGGCGCCCGCGGCGCGGGGGCGTGGGTCGGCAGGGTGCTGCCGGGGGGCGGGGGGCCGGCGGAGGGGGCGGGCGAGGGGGGTCGCGCGCGCACGCCGGCTGGGACTTGAGCCGCTCATGGTGGACGCGATCATAGGGCCGGGTGCCCGGACCGGCACGGCCACGGCGGGCGCGCGGCATGGCACCCTGGGCCCCATGGCCACCGTGACGCCGGCGGGCTCCGGCACCTCGCCCCGCGTGCTCGTCGTCGAGGACGAGCCCGCCATCGCCCAGGCGATCGCCCGGCGCCTGGCGGCGGAGGGCTGGACGGTCGAGACCGTCGGGGACGGGCTCGCGGCGGTGCCCGCCGCCTCCCGGATGCGGCCCGACGCCGTCGTGCTCGACGTCATGCTCCCGGGCATCGACGGGCTCGAGGTGTGCCGCCGCATCCAGGCGGAGCAGCCCGTGCCCGTGCTCATGCTCACCGCGCGCGACGACGAGACGGACATGCTCGTCGGGCTCGGCGTCGGCGCGGACGACTACATGACGAAGCCCTTCTCCATGCGCGAGCTCGTCGCCCGGCTCAAGGCGCTCGTCCGGCGCTCGGAGCGGGCGCGGGCCGCGGCGGCCGTGGCGGTGCAGGCCGCGCCCGAGGCCCCCCTCGTCGTCGGCGACGTCACGGTGGACCGCGCGCAGCGGCGCGTGGTGCGCCACGGGGAGGAGGTGCACCTCACGCCCACGGAGTTCGACCTGCTCGTGGCGCTGGCCTCGACCCCGCGCACCGTCCTCACCCGCGAGCGCCTCCTGGAGCAGGTGTGGGACTGGGTCGACGCGAGCGGCACCCGCACCGTCGACTCCCACGTGAAGGCGCTGCGCCGCAAGCTCGGTCCCGACCTCGTGCGCACGGTCCACGGCGTGGGGTACGCGTTCGAGCCCGCAGAGCCCGCGGAACCCGCGGAGCCCGACGGGTCGGCCGCGGGGTGAGCGTCCCGCGGCACGGGCGCACGCCGGGCCGGCTGCCGCGCCCCGTGCCCGGCCGCGTCGCGCCGGGCCCGGGGGCCGCCGGCGCCGCGGCGCGGGTGCAGCGGCTGGACGTGCGGCCGCTGGACCGGCTGAGCTCGCTGAAGATCAAGCTCGGGGTGCTCGTCGCCGCGACGGTGTCCCTCGCCGCCTTCCTCACCTGGGCGGGTCTGCACTTCGCGCTCGGCCCCACGCGGACCCTGCCGGTGGCGGTCCTCGTCTCCCTCGTCGTGACGCAGCTCCTCGCGCGCGGCATGACCTCCCCGCTGCGGGAGATGACCGCAGCGGCGCGCGCCATGGCGTCCGGGGACTACTCCCAGCGGGTGCGGGCCACGAGCCGCGACGAGGTGGGCCAGCTCGCCGACGCCTTCAACACGATGGCCGCCGACCTCGAGCAGGCGGACCTGCAGCGCCGCGAGCTCGTCGCCAACGTCTCGCACGAGCTGCGCACGCCCGTGGCGGCCCTGCGAGCCCAGCTCGAGAACGTCGTCGACGGCGTGGAGGAGCCCGACCGGGCCACCCTGGCCACGGCCCTGGCCCAGACGGAGCGCCTCACGCACCTGGTCTCCACGCTGCTGGACCTCTCGCGGCTCGAGGCCGGGGCCGTCGCGCTCGACCTCGACGACGTGCCGCTGCGCCGGATGCTCGACGAGGCCGCCGGCGAGGCGGCGCTCGTCGCCCCCTGGAAGCACCTGAGCTTCCCCGTGCGGGTCGAGCCCGAGGACCTCGTGGTGCGGGCCGACGAGGCGCGGCTGCACCAGGTCGTCGCCAACCTCCTGCAGAACGCCGTGCGCCACTCCCCGACGGGCCGGCCCGTCGCGCTGCACGCCACCCGCGCCGGCGGCGAGGTCTGGCTGGAGGTGGTCGACCAGGGGCCCGGGATCGCGCCGGACCAGCGCCAGAAGGTGTTCGAGCGGTTCGTCCGCGGCAACGTCCCCGCGGTGACGGGCCAGCACTCGACGGGCGGCACCGGCCTCGGGCTGGCGATCGTGCGCTGGGCGGTGCAGCTGCACGGGGGGCAGATCGAGGTCGCCGACACCCCCACGGGCTGCACCATGCGTGTGCGGCTGCCGCAGCGCCCCGTCACGGCGTAGGTGCCCCCTCTCCCCGTCGCGGAGCCCCTGGCGCAGCCCCGGGATCGGCCCCGAGGCGCATGGGGTGCCGATGACCTGCGACGGCCCCGCCGGTGGCCTGCGCTTGACCGGTGCTCCCGGTGGTGCGCACCACACCGGGGCCGCGCCCGGGCGGGGCCGCGCCCGCGTCCCCCGTCCGACGTAGGGTTGGGGGGTCGAGAACCCGGCCGACGACGACGATGCCGGAACCGCAGGCGGAAGTGGGCGAGCCCAGCGTGACGCAGAACGCCGAGTCATCCTCCAACCGCGCCGACTTCGGTGCGAACGAGTGGCTCGTGGACGAGCTGTACGAGCAGTACCAGCAGGACCGCAACGCGGTCGACCCCTCGTGGTGGGAGTTCTTCGAGGGGTACCGGCCCGGCGAGGCCGGTGGTGACGGCGCGGCCGGGGACGGCCCGGCGACGACGGGCGCCCCACCGGCCCCCGCCACGACCCCGGCCGCGACCCCTGCCCCGACTCCGGCCCCGTCTCCGTCTCCGGCCCCGTCACCCGCGGCGACCGGTGCGGCGTCGAACGGCACGTCGTCGGGCGGCGAGCGGCGGCCGCGGACGACGAGCGCGAGCGACCCCATGCCGGTGCCCGCGGCGACCGCGCCGCGCAAGCCCGTGGCGCCGGCCGAGCCGTCGGCCCCCTCCCCCGCCGTCGCCGAGCGCAAGGCCGCGGCGGCGCCCCCCGTGACGCCGACGGCGACCCCGCCGGCCGGCCCGCACCCGGCCGACGTCGAGACGCCCTCGCCCGTGGCGACCGCCCAGCCGACGACCGCGCCCTACGCGGAGGCCGCCCGGCTGCAGTCGCCGACGGTGGCGCCGGAGACGACGGACGACGTGCAGAAGCTGCGCGGCCCGGCGGCGCGCGTGGTGACGAACATGGAGTCGTCCCTCGAGGTCCCGACGGCCACCTCCGTGCGCGCGGTGCCGGCCAAGCTCATGGTCGACAACCGCATCGTCGTGAACAACCACCTCGCCCGCGGGCGAGGCGGCAAGATCTCCTTCACGCACCTCATCGGCTTCGCGCTGGTGGAGGCCCTCGCGGACCTGCCGGCGATGAACGCGGCCTACACCCTCGTCGACGGCAAGCCCGGCGTCCTGACGCCCGCGCACGTCAACCTCGGCCTCGCGATCGACCTCGCCAAGCCCGACGGCACCCGCCAGCTCCTCGTGCCGTCCATCAAGAAGGCCGACACCCTCGACTTCGCCCAGTTCTGGGCGGCCTACGAGGACGTGGTGCGCCGCGCCCGGGGCAACAAGCTGACCGTCGAGGACTTCCAGGGCACGACGATCTCGCTGACGAACCCGGGCACCATCGGCACGGTCCACTCCGTGCCCCGGCTGATGCAGGGCCAGGGCACCATCATCGGCGTCGGCGCCATGGACTACCCCGCCGAGTTCGCGGGCACGTCCGAGGACCGCCTCTCCCAGATGGGCGTGTCGAAGGTCCTCACGATCACCTCGACCTACGACCACCGGATCATCCAGGGCGCACAGTCCGGCGACTTCCTGCGGATCCTGTCGACGAAGCTGCTCGGCGAGGACGGCTTCTACGACCGCGTCTTCGCGAGCCTGCGGGTGCCCTACGAGCCCGTGCGGTGGGTCCGCGACGCGCCGACCGACCCGGACGCGGAGGCCGTCAAGCCGGCGCGCATCGGCGAGCTCGTGCACTCCTACCGCTCGCGCGGCCACCTCATGGCGGACACGGACCCCCTGGCCTACCGCCAGCGGCGCCACCCGGACCTGGACATCCAGAGCCACGGCCTGACGCTGTGGGACCTCGACCGGATCTTCCCCACCGGCGGGTTCACCGGCAAGCCCCGCAACACGCTGCGCCAGGTGCTCTCCCTGCTGCGCGACTCGTACTGCCGCACGATCGGCATCGAGTACATGCACCTGCAGGACCCGCGCCAGCGCCGCTGGCTGCAGGAGCGCCTGGAGTCCGGCTACGCCCGCACCCCCCGCGAGGACCAGCTGCGCATCCTGCGCCGGCTCAACGCGGCGGAGGCCTTCGAGACGTTCCTCCAGACGAAGTACGTCGGGCAGAAGCGGTTCTCCCTCGAGGGCGGCGAGTCCGTCATCCCCCTGCTCGACGCGATCCTGTCGAAGGCCGCGGACAACGGCCTCGACGAGGTGGCCATCGGCATGGCGCACCGCGGGCGGCTCAACGTCCTGGCGAACATCGCCGGCAAGTCCTACGCCCAGATCTTCAGCGAGTTCGAGGGCAACCAGGACCCGCGCACGGTGCAGGGCTCGGGCGACGTCAAGTACCACCTCGGCACGGAGGGCGTCTTCACCGCCGAGTCCGGCGCCACGACGGCCGTGTACCTCGCGGCCAACCCCTCGCACCTGGAGGCGGTGGACCCGGTGCTCGAGGGCATCGTCCGCGCCAAGCAGGACAAGATCGACCTCGGCGGCGACGGCTACTCCGTCCTGCCGCTGCTCATCCACGGCGACGCGGCGTTCGCGGGGCAGGGCGTGGTCTTCGAGACCCTCAACCTCGCCCAGCTGCGCGGCTACCGCACCGGCGGCACGGTCCACGTCATCATCAACAACCAGGTCGGCTTCACCACCGGCCCCTCGTCGTCGCGCTCGGGCCAGTACGCCACCGACATGGCCAAGGGCCTGCAGATCCCGATCTTCCACGTCAACGGGGACGACCCGGAGGCGTGCGTGCGGGTGGCCGAGCTCGCGTTCGAGTACCGCGAGCAGTTCGACCGCGACGTCATCGTCGACATGGTCTGCTACCGCCGCCGCGGCCACAACGAGGGCGACGACCCCTCGATGACGCAGCCGCTCATGTACAACCTCATCGAGGCCAAGCGGTCCGTGCGCAAGCTGTACACGGAGGCCCTCGTCGCGCGCGGCGACATCACGATGGAGGAGGCCGAGGCGGCGCTGCGGGACTACCAGCAGCAGCTCGAGCGGGTCTTCACCGAGACGCGCGAGGACGGCTGGACGCCCCGGGCCGCCCCCGACGACGACCGCGTCGCCGGCCTGGAGCGCCCGGAGTCCCAGCGCGAGGACGCCGGCGTCATGGTCGGGTGGCGGACCGCCGTCCCCGAGGCCGTCCTCGAGCGCATCGGCACGGCGCACACGCGGCCGCCGGAGGGCTTCACGGTCCACCCGAAGCTCGCGCAGCTGCTGTCCAAGCGGGAGCAGATGTCCCGCGAGGGCGGCATCGACTGGGGCTTCGGCGAGCTGCTCGCGTTCGGGTCGCTGCTCCTCGAGGGCACGCCCGTGCGGCTGGCGGGGCAGGACTCCCGCCGCGGCACCTTCGTGCAGCGCCACGCGGTGCTGCACGACCGCGAGACGGGCGCGGAGTGGACGCCGCTGCTGTACCTGTCGCAGGACCAGGCGAAGTTCTTCGTCTACGACTCCTCCCTCTCGGAGTTCGCCGCGCTCGGCTTCGAGTACGGCTACTCCGTGGAGCGTCCCGAGGCGCTCGTGCTGTGGGAGGCGCAGTTCGGCGACTTCGTCAACGGCGCGCAGACGATCATCGACGAGTTCATCAGCGCCTCGGAGCAGAAGTGGGCGCAGCGCTCGAGCGTCGTGCTGCTGCTCCCCCACGGCTACGAGGGCCAGGGCCCGGACCACTCCTCGGCGCGCATCGAGCGGTTCCTGCAGATGGCGGCGCAGGAGAACATGACGCTGGCGCAGCCGTCGACGCCCGCGTCGTACTTCCACCTGCTGCGCCGGCAGGCCTACGACCGGCCGCGCCGCCCGCTGGTGGTCTTCACGCCGAAGTCCATGCTGCGCCTGCGCGCCGCGGCCTCGCCGGTCGCGGAGTTCACCACGGGCACGTTCCGCCCCGTCATCGGCGACGACCGGGCCGCCTCGCGGCCCGAGGCCGTCGACCGCGTGCTGCTGTGCTCGGGCAAGGTCTACTGGGACCTCGTGGCCGAGCGCGACCGGCGCAAGGACGAGCGCACGGCGATCCTGCGGTTCGAGCAGCTCTACCCGCTCGACGCCGACGGCGCCCGGCGCGCGCTCGCACCCTTCGACGGCGCCGAGCTCGTCTGGGTGCAGGACGAGCCGCGCAACCAGGGCCCGTGGAGCTACGTCTCCATGCACCTGCCGCAGATGCTCGAGAAGGCCGTCCGGGTGGTCTCGCGGCCCGAGTCGGCCTCGCCCTCGACCGGCTCGGCGAAGAAGCACCACGCCCAGCAGGAGGAGCTCGTCGCGCAGGCGTTCGACCGCTGACGCCCGGCGGGGCCGGGACCACCGCCCCGCGGCGCCGCACGGCACGGCCCGTCCCCACCTGGGGGCGGGCCGTCCGCGTGTGCGCACCGGGCACGGCCGCCCGCCCTGCGAGACTGGCGCGGGTGCCCGGGCGCCGGCGGCCGGCCGGACCGCCGGGCACCGCGGACGAGGAGGAGCACCGTGGGCGAGACGCCGCTGCGGGTCGTGGTGGTGGGCGACGAGCTGGCCGCGGGGGTGGGCGACCCCCGGGCCCTGGGCTGGGTCGGGCGCGTCGCCGCGCGCACCCTCACCGCCGACCCGCTCACCGTCCTCACGCTCGCGGTCCCCGGCGAGACGAGCAGCGCGCTCGGCGCCCGGTGGGAGGACGAGACCGTCCGCCGGCTCGCGCCCGACGCGGACAACCGCCTCGTCGTGGCGCTGGGCCGGGCCGACCTCACCTCCGGCCTGTCGCTGGCGCGCAGCCGCCTGAACCTCGCCAACGTGCTCGACGTGGCCGAGCAGCGCCACCTGCCCACGTTCGTCGTCGGGCCGCCGCCCGGGGCGCCCGCGGACGGCCCGCGCATCCAGGACCTGTCCGCCGCCTGGGCCGACGTGGCGACGCGGCGACGCGTGCCCTACGTCGACACGTACGGGCCGCTCGCCGCGCACGAGCAGTGGCTGTCCGACCTCGCCGCCCACCACGGCGTGCCCGGGCAGGCGGGCTACGGGCTCATGGCGTGGCTCGTGCTGCACACGGGCTGGCACGCCTGGCTCGGCGTGCCGGACGACACGCCCTGACGGTCGCGTCCGGCCGGTGCCGCCCGGTCAGCGGGTGGCGCCGGCCGAGCGCAGCGCGAGCGCCAGGTCCTGCGGCGCGGACGCCACGGCCAGCGCGTCCTCGAGCGCCACGGCCCCGTCCCGCACGAGCCGCTCGAGGTGCTGGTCGAACGTCTGCATGCCGTAGAAGCCCCCCTCCCGCACGAGGTCGAGCAGGGGCGGGGCGGCGTCGGGCTGCACGATGGCCTCCGCGGTCCGACCCGTGTTCACCAGCACCTCGAGCGCGGCGCAGCGGCCGAGGCCGTCGGCCCGGGGCACGAGACGCTGCGAGACGATGCCGCGCAGCGTCTGCGCCAGCGCCACCCGCACCTGCTGCTGCTCGTGCGGCGGGAAGAAGTCGACGATCCGGTTGACCGTCTCCGCGGCGTCGATGGTGTGCAGCGTCGACAGGACCAGGTGTCCCGTCTCGGCGGCCTGGAGCGCCGCGCGCACCGTCTCCGTGTCGCGCATCTCGCCGATGAGGATGACGTCCGGGTCCTGCCGCATGGCCGCACGCAGCGCCACGGTGACGTTGGCGGTGTCCTGGCGCACCTCGCGCTGCGAGACGATCGCCTTCTTGTCCGCGTGCAGCACCTCGATGGGGTCCTCGATCGTCACGATGACGACCTCGCGCAGCGTGTTGACCAGGTCGACCATGGACGCCAGCGTCGTCGTCTTGCCCGAGCCGGTCGGCCCCGTGACGAGGACGAGCCCGCGCGGCTCGAGGGCCAGGCCGCCGACGACCTCCGGCAGCCCGAGCTCGGACAGGGACTGCGCGCCGACGGCCACGCGCCGGAAGACGAGCCCGTCGGTGCCGCGCGCCTGGTAGGCGTTCACCCGGAAGCGCCCGACGCCGGGCAGCGAGTAGGCGAAGTCCGCCTCGTGCGTCCGGTGGAACGTCTCCGCGAGGTCGTCGGGGAGCACCTCGGCGAGGATCGCCCTCGTGTCCGCCGGGCGCAGGTCGTCGACCTCGAGGCGGCGCAGCCGGCCGTCCACCCGCACCCGCGGGGCCGACCCCACCTTGCAGTGCAGGTCGGACCCGCCCGACGCGACGAGGGCGTGCAGGAACGGGACCACGGACTGGGGCGCGTCGCTCACCCCCCTCGCATCGGCCGCGACGCGGCGGCGGTGAGCGGACGGGGCACGGCTCCGACCGGCGGACCGGCCCTCCACCCCGTCCGGGGGCCGCCGTCCGGGTGGGGCGGCCCGGTGTGGGACCATGGGGGCGCACGGGCGCGCCGGCGCCCGACCCGGAGGAGAACACCCATGAGCAAGCGAGGCCGCAAGCGCCGCGCCCGCAAGGGCAGCGCGTCGAACCACGGCAAGCGTCCCAACGCCTGAGCCGGTCCGTCGCGACCGGCCGGCAGGGCCGGCACGACGAGGGCCCGGGTGCATCGCACCCGGGCCCTCGTGCTGCCCGCACCGACCCGCTCGGGTCCGCGCACGGGGACGTCGGCGGTGTCAGTCCGCGGCGGCCTCGGCCGTCGTCGGGCCGGCCACGGTGGTGATCCGCAGCGCCGCGATCGTGCTGTGGATGCGCACGCGCAGCGCGGCCGGGGCCTGCTCCTGGCAGCCGCGGCGCACGAGGACCTTCATCGCCATGTCGACGTCGTGCTCCTTGACGCACCCGACGCAGCCGCCGTCCAGGTGGGCCCGGATGCGCGCGGCCTGGTCGGCCCCGAGCTCGTCGTCGAGGTACTCCCAAAGGCGCAGCATGGCCTCGTCGCAGTCGCAGCTCTGCGCGTCCGGCGTCGTCATCGTCCTGCCTCCGTCGTCGCCCCGGTCAGGCCGCGCTCCTGCGCGTAGTCGCGCAGCTGCTCGCGCAGCTGGGCACGACCGCGGTGCAGGCGGGACATCACCGTCCCGATCGGCGTCCCCATGATCTCCGCGATCTCCTTGTAGGCGAAGCCCTCGACGTCCGCGAGGTACACCGCCATCCGGAAGTCCTCCGGGATGCGCTGGAGGGCGTCCTTCACGTCGGAGTCCGGCAACCGGTCGAGCGCCTCCGTCTCCGCCGAGCGCAGGCCCGTGGAGGTGTGGGACTCCGCCCGCGCGAGCTGCCAGTCCTCGATCTCCTCCGACCGGCTCTGCTGCGGCTCGCGCTGCTTCTTGCGGTAGGAGTTGATGTAGGTGTTCGTGAGGATGCGGTACAGCCAGGCCTTGAGGTTCGTGCCCGGGCGGTACTGGTGGAAGGCGGCGAACGCCTTCGTGAACGCCTCCTGGACGAGGTCCTCGGCGTCGGCCGGGTTGCGCGTCATCCGCAGGGCGGCCCCGTAGAGCTGGTCCAGGTACTGCAGCGCCTCGGTCTCGAACCGGTCCGTCCGCGCGGCCGTGTCCTCCTCCTCCGGCGCGCGGAAGGTGTCCTCGCCCAGGTCGTCGGGCTCGGGCGTGCCGCCGGGGGCCGCGGGCCGCTCGGCGGGAGGGGTGGCACGGACGTCGCTCATCGCCCACGAGCCTAGTGCGGCGCCCGCGGGCCCACCCGCGCGGTCCACGCCGGCGGGCTCGGGTCCCGGCCACCCGAGGGGCGCCGTCGGGTCGAGGAGCACCCGGGGGCCCCGCGCGGGGGTCGTCCGGGGGGCCGGGCCGCGGAGGGCGTCCGGCAGGTCGAGGAGGGTGCTGACCATGCCGTGCGCAACGCCGTCCCGCACCGTCGGCATTCCCCGGCCCGCGCCGCGGATCCGTGGGCCGTTCGGGGGGCCGTGCGAGGGCGTCCGCAGTACCGTCGGACCGTGCTGCTCCGACGCCTGACCCGTCCCCTGTTCGCCGCGTGGTTCGTCGCCCAGGGCGTCGACGTCGCACGCCGGCCGACGCCCCACGCCGACGACGTGCGCCGCACGATCGCCCGGTGGGAGCACCTCGTCCCGGAGGGCCCGGCCCGCCAGGCCGTGCACGGGCTGACCCCCGCGCAGCTGCAGACGGCCGCCCGGGTGCACGGCGCCGCGATGGCGGGCGCCGGGGCGCTGCTGGCCCTGGGGCGCGCGCCCCGGCTCTCGGCCCTGACGCTGGCCGCGCTCACCGCGCCCATCGTCGTCGCCGACCTGCCCGACAAGGGCGCGGACCGCGCCGAGCCCACCCGGGCCCGCGCCCGTCGCGAGCGCCTCGTCACGGCCCTGTCGATGACGGCCGGCGCCGTGCTCGTCGCGGCCGACCGGCAGGGCCGGCCGAGCCTGGCCTGGCGCGTCGAGCACGCCCGCGCGACGAAGGCCGCACTGGCCGCCGCGACCGCCCGTGCCGCCGCCGGGACGAAGCGCACGCGGGCCGCCCGCCGTGCCGTGGAGAAGGACCTGGCCGCCGCCCGTCGCACCGCCGCCGTCGTCGGGGCCCGCGCCTCGGCGCTGCCGGCCAGGGCCGCCGCCGGCACGGCGAAGGCCGCCGCCGCGGGCACCGCGAAGGCCGCCGCCGGCACCGCCACCCTCGCGACGGTCGGCAGGATCGCCAAGGCCGCCGCGGTGAAGGCCTCGAAGAGCTGACGTCCCGTCGGCGCCCCGGTCGCGGGCGCCGGCCGGCCCGGTCCCCCGCGGCCGCGGGTGGCGGCCCCGACCGGGCGGACCGGCGTGCCCGCGGGCCGGGGCGGCGCAGGGCGGTGTCGGACCCGGCCGATACCCTGACCGCCATGACGTCGGAGCACCGGACCCCTCCCGCCGCCGGCACCGGCCCGTCGGGGCTGCCGCTGTGGGCGGCGCCCACGGCCGCCGGCCCGCTCTCGGGGCACGTCGAGGTGCCGGGCTCCAAGTCCCTCACGAACCGCTACCTCGTCCTCGCCGCCCTGGCCGACGGCCCCACCCGGCTCCGGGGGGCGCTGCGCTCGCGCGACACCCGTCTCATGGCCGAGGCGCTGGCCGCGCTGGGCACGGGCGTCACGGACGACGGCCCCGACCAGGTGCTCACCCCCGCGCCGCTGCGCGGCGGCACCGACGTCGACTGCGGCCTGGCCGGGACGGTCATGCGCTTCCTGCCGGCGGTGGCGGCGCTCGCCGACGGGCCCGTCCGGTTCGACGGCGACGCCGGCGCGCGGGTGCGGCCCATGGGACCCGTCCTCGCCGCCCTGCGCGCCCTCGGCGTCCGCGTCGAGGAGCACGGCGAGCCGGGCCACCTGCCGTTCACCGTCCACGGCACGGGCGGGGTGCGTGGGGGCTCGGTCGACGTCGACGCCTCCGCGTCGAGCCAGTTCGTCTCCGGCCTGCTGCTGGCCGCGCCGCGCTTCGCGCAGGGCCTCACGCTGCGCCACACCGGCCGCACCCTGCCCAGCCTGCCCCACATCGAGATGACGGTCGCCGTCCTGCGGGCCGCGGGGGTGGCGGTCGACGACTCGCGTCCCGGGATCTGGCAGGTCTCCCCCGGGCCCGTCGCCGCGGGGGACGTCCGGGTCGAGCCGGACCTGTCGAACGCCGCCCCCTTCCTGTGCGCGGCCCTCGTCGCCGGCGGGAGCGTCACCGTGCCGGGCTGGCCCGCGAGCACCACGCAGCCGGGCGCGCTGCTGCCCGGGATCCTCGAGCGGTTCGGCGGCCGGGTCGTGCTCGACGGGGACCTGCTCACCGCGACGGGCACGGGCGAGCTGCGCGGCCTGGACCTGGACCTGCGGGCGGCCGGCGAGCTCGCGCCGACGCTGGCCGCCCTGGCGGTGCTCGCCGGGTCGCCCACCCGGCTGCGCGGCATCGCGCACCTGCGGGGCCACGAGACCGACCGGCTCACCGCCCTGGCCACGGAGCTCACGCGGGTCGGGGCTCGGGCGGAGCAGACCGCCGACGGCCTCGTCGTGACGCCGCGGCCGCTGTCCGGCGCCGTGTGGCGCTCCTACGCCGACCACCGCATGGCCACCGCCGGCGCCCTCGTCGGGCTGCGCGTGCCGGGGGTCCTCGTCGAGGACGTCGCCACCACCGCCAAGACGCTGCCCGGCTTCGTCGCGCTCTGGACGGGGCTCGTCGGCGGCGGCGTGCCCGCCCCCGCGGGCGTCTGAGGGCGGGCATGGCCGGCCGCACGTACGACGAGCGGGACGTCCGCGTCCGCCCGGGGCGCGGCAGCCGCCCCCGGACGAAGCAGCGCCCGGAGCACGCCGACGCCGAGCGCGCGCTCGTCACGGGCGTCGACCGCGGCCGGTACGCCGTCCTCGTCGACCCCGACGGCCCCGACGAGCGCCGGGCCGTCGCGATGAAGGCGCGCGAGCTGGGCCGCGAGCGCGTCGTGCCGGGCGACGTCGTCGACCTCGTCGGGGACACCACGGGCGACGACGGGTCGCTGTCGCGCATCGTGCGCATCACCGCCCGGCGGACCACGCTGCGGCGCACCGCCGACGACGCCGACCCCGTCGAGCGCGTCATCGTCGCGAACGCCGACCGGCTCGTCGTCGTCACGGCGATGGCCGACCCCGAGCCCCGCACGCGCATGATCGACCGGTGCGTCGTCGCGGCCTACGACGCCGGCATGGACGTCCTCCTGGCGCTGACGAAGGCGGACCTCGCCGACCCCGAGCCCCTCGTCGTGCTCTACCGGCCGGTCGGCGTGGAGGTCGTCGTCACGCGGCGGGTGCCCGGGCCGGACGGGGAGCGCCGCATCGAGGGGCTCGACGAGCTGCGGGCGGCGCTGGCGGGGCGCACGAGCGTCCTGGTGGGCCACTCGGGCGTCGGCAAGTCCACGCTGGTGAACGCGCTCGTGCCCGGGCAGCACCGCGCGGTGGGCGTCGTCAACGACGTCACCGGCCGCGGCCGCCACACCTCCACGTCCGCCGTCGCGCTGCGCGTGCCGTCGGCGGGGCCGGGGACCTGGGTCATCGACACCCCCGGCGTCCGCTCCTTCGGGCTGGCGCACGTGCAGCCGGACCACCTGCTGGGCGCCTTCGGCGACCTCGCGGACGTCGCGGCGGAGTGCCCGCGCGGCTGCACCCACGCCGCCGACGCCCCGGACTGCGGGCTCGACGAGTGGGTGGAGGCCGCGACGGGCGAGGAGCGCGACGCGCGCCGGGCCCGGGTGGACTCGTTCCGGCGCCTGCTGGCGAGCCGGCTCGGCACGGCCGACGACGGGACGGGGGGCGGGGGCGCGGCCGATACGGTGGCGCCATGAGCCTGCACCCCGGGTACGACGACGACCTGCGCCTGGCCCACGTCATCGCCGACGGGGTCGACCGGCTCACGATGGACCGCTTCCGGGCCCTGGACCTCGTCGTCGAGACGAAGCCCGACCTCACCCCGGTGACGGACGCCGACCGGGCCGCCGAGGAGCACGTCCGCGCCCAGCTCGCCCGGGCGCGGACCCGGGACGCGGTGGTCGGCGAGGAGTTCGGCGACACGGGCTCCGGGCCGCGGCGCTGGGTGGTCGACCCCATCGACGGCACGAAGAACTTCGTCCGCGGCGTCCCCGTGTGGGCCACGCTCATCGCGCTCCTCGACGGCGACCGCGTCGTCGTCGGGCTCGTCAGCGCTCCGGCGCTGGGGCGCCGGTGGTGGGCCGCCGAGGGGGCGGGCGCCTGGACCGGCCGGTCGCTGGCCGCGGCGAAGCCCGTGCGCGTCTCGTCGGTGACGTCCCTGGCGGACGCGTCCTTCTCCTACTCGAGCCTGTCGGGCTGGGAGGAGCAGGGCCGCCTCGACGGGTTCCTCGACCTCACGCGCTCCGTGTGGCGCACACGCGCCTACGGCGACTTCTGGAGCCACGTGCTCGTCGCGGAGGGCGCCGTGGACCTCTCGGCGGAGCCCGAGCTCGCGCTGCACGACATGGCCGCGCTCGTGCCCATCGTCACGGAGGCCGGCGGCACGTTCACCGCGCTCGACGGCACGCCCGGGCCCTTCGGCGGGTCGGCGGTCGTGTCCAACGGGCACCTGCACGCGGCGGCACTGGAGCACCTGTCCGCGGCGCGCCCCGGGGGCGGCGGCCGGCACCTGTAGGGGCGGCACCTGGAGGAGCGGGCCCGCGTCAGCGCGGGATGTCGTCGACCTCGGTCGCGTCGTACCAGAGCAGGTCGCGCTCGTCGAGGCGCTCGTCCGCGGCGGAGTCGCCCGCGAGCGCCGCGACGACGTCCGGGACGGCCTCGGGCTCGTCGACGTGGACGCACACGACGGCGTCCCACGTCACCGGCGCGACGACCGCCACCGCGCTCGGCGGGGCGTCGGGGTCCGGCCGCAGGTCGACGGCGCCGTCCGGGACGTCGGCGGACACCACCAGCCGCAGCCGGGGGGCGCCGGGGCGGGCGGCGAGGCGCACGAGGCTGTCGTCGGCCGCCGCGAGCTGGGCGGAGAACTCCAGGCCCTCGTCGTCCTCGTCGGGCAGCGCCCGGCGCAGGTCGGCCGTCACCGCGTGGGCGCGGCGGGGCGCGAGGGGCCCCGGGGCCGGCACCCCGTCGCCCGGGGCGGTCTCGTCGAGGGTCGCGGGCAGGTAGACGCGCACGGGGTCAGTCTGCCCCTGCACCGCCGCCGACGGCGCACGCAGGGCACGACGGGGCACGACAGGGCCTGGCAGGGCACGACAGGGCCTGTCAGGACCCGTCGGGGCACGCCGGGAGCTGTCGGCGCGTGCGGCGGCGGACGCCGTGGCCGGTCGCCGGGTCCTCGTGGCCGCGGCGCCGTCGTCAGGACGCGACGGTCGCGCGGTGCCGCCGGCCCAGGCGCTGCCGCCGGGTCGGGCCCGGCGTCGACGACGGCTCCTCGGGGAGCAGCGCGCCGGCCAGCCCCACCAGGGCGCGCCGCGCCGGCGAGCCGGGCACGACCTCGCGCAGCAGCCGCCCCTCGAGGACTGCGGCGTCGACGCCGTCACGGTCCTCCGGCACGAGCACGGGGTCGACGACGCCGGCGTGCCGGGCGAGGACGTCCCGGACCGCACGCCCGGGGTCGGGCCCCGCCACGCCCGGCCGGACGCGGTTGACCACGACGAGGCGCCGGGCGGCGGCGGCGGGGCGGCGCGCGAGCTCGTCGAGACCGCGGACGAGACGCTGCAGGCCCACGGGGTCCGCGGACCCGACCACGACGACGACGTCGGCCGCGTCGAGCGCCGACAGCGTCGCGCCGTTGCGCTGCGGTGCCCGGGTGTCGTAGGTGAGGAGCTCGTCCTCCTCGAGGCAGAAGCCCGTGTCGACCACGGTGAGGGCCGCCAGCTCGCGGGCGCGCGCCCAGACGACGTCGAGGGCGGCGGGCGGGAGCTCGGGCCAGCGGTCGGCGCGGGCCAGGCCGGCGAGCACCCGCAGGTCCGGCCCCAGCACGGGGGCGTGGCGGGCCAGCGTGGGCAGGTCGAGCGCACCGGCGCCCGCGGCCCGCACCGCGGCGGCGAGGCCGGGGGCCTCGTCGAGCATGCCGACGGCGGTGGCGACGGCCCCGCCGTAGGTGTCCGCGTCGACGAGGAGCGTGCGAACGCCGAGCGCAGCGACCTCGGCGGCGAGGTTGACCGCGACCGTCGTGCGGCCGGGCGCACCGGTGGGTCCCCAGACGGCGACGAGACGCCCGGGGGGCCGTGGCACGGCGGTGCCGACGGGGACCGGGTGCGGCCCGGGGCGGTCGACGGCCCGGGCCACCGGGGCGAGGCCGGGCCGCGCGGCGGCGTCGAGCGCGGCGAGCACCGCGTCGACGACCTCGGCGGCGGCCGGCACGTCCTCCGGCGCCGCGACGACCGCGTCGACGGTCCATGCGCGCAGGCGGTCGCCCTCGTCCGGGCGGTCCGCGCCGGCGACCCCGACGACGACGCCGGCGGTGCGGCGCAGGGCGTCGACCGCGGCGTGGTCGAGGTGCGGCAGGCCGGCCGAGACGAGGACCACGGAGCCGAGGCCCGCCTCGGCGGCCGCGAGGAGCTCGGCGAGGTCGGCGCAGCGCCGGACGACGTCGAGCCGGTCCGCCGACCCGAGCGCCTCGACGAGGAGCGCCTCGGCGGGGCCGACGACCGCCGTGAGGACGCCGGCGCGGATCACCCGGCCGCCCCGGGGACCAGGACGACGTCGACCGTGCCGCCGCCGGCCAGGGCGGCCAGCACGTCTGGCAGGAGGTCGGTCGGCACGAGGACGTGGACGGTCGTGCCGCCGGCGGCGGCGAGAGCGCCCGTCGTGCGGTCGACCTCGGCGACCGTGAGGGCCTCCGCGAGCCGCCGGGGCGTCGGCGGAGCCGCGGCGCCGCCGAGGGCCCCGGTCCCGCCCGTGCCCGTCCCGGCGGGTGGCTCGGGGACCTGCCAGAGGTCGACGAGCGACCCGACCACGAGGTCGTCCGGCGGGGTCGCCGCGAGGGGCACGGACACGGGCCGCAGCCCGAGGTCGGCGGCGGCGGCGAGGGCCGCGACCGGCACGAGCTCCCCCGCCCCCACCGTGCGCACGACCGTCGCGCCCTCGGGCAGGGGGCGGTCGCCGGGGAGGTAGCGCGCCGCGTCGAGGAGGCGGACCTCGGCGACGGTGACGTCCCCGTCCGCGAGCACGTGGCCGGGCACGAGCGCCGTGCGCGCCACGAGGACGGGCACCGTGCCCCCCGCCGCGCGCACGGCCCAGGAGCCGAGCAGCACCGAGACGACCACGAGCGCCAGGCCGACGAGCAGCCGCGGGTCGCGGCGTCCCGGTCGCCGCAGCCGCAGCGCCTGCGGCGCGGGGAGCCCGGCGGGGTCGCCGGCGGGCCGGACGGCGGCGCCCGGGCCGGTCAGGGTGGCGGTCATGGCCTCTCCTCTCGGGGTCCTCCCCGTCGCGGCACGCCCGCGCACCTCCGGGTGCGCGCGCAGGGGACGGGACGGGGCGGGACGCGCCGCGGTGCCCATCGCGGTCGGCGACGGACGGGCGGGCGCGGTCCGGGCCCATCGTGCCGATCCCGACGGGCGGGCGGGGAGGGCCTGTGGACGGCGTCGCCCGATCGCCACGCCGTGTCACACTGCGGGGCATGGCTCCCCGCTTCCTCACGCTCGCGGACGTCATGGAGGTCCTGAACATCTCGGCCCCCCAGGCCTACGCGCTCGTGCGGTCCGGGGAGCTGCGCGCCCTCCAGATCGGGGGCCGCGGACAGTGGCGCGTCGAGGCGACCGAGCTCGAGTCGTACATCCAGCGGATGTACGACGAGACGAGCCGCCGCATCGCCCAGGGCGAGACCGTGGACGCCTCGACGGCGTCCGAACCCACGCGGCTGGGCACCGCCGGCTAGCGCGTCAGGCCGCGGAGCCGACCGCCACGACGCGCGCCAGCGGCACGGTCAGCCGCGCCGCCGCGGCCCCCCGGCCGGACCCGAGGTCGCCCTCCACGGGTCGGACGTCGACGTGGTCGGCCCCCACCGCGTCGAGGACGCCGCGGAGCCCCGCACCCTCCTCCCGCGCGTCGTCGAGCACGAGGTGCACGGGGGCACGGTCGCGGGCCAGGGCCCGCAGCGCCGGCCCCCAGCCCAGTCGTGCGGCGACGCGGCCGGGCGGCGGGGCGACCCGGTCGGGCAGCCCGGACACCGTCCGCAGCGCGGCGACCGGCACGAGGACGCGCCGCCGCGCCACGGGCTCGAGGAGGAGCCACTCCGGCGCCGCCTCGACGAGGCGCCCCTCCCAGGCGTGACCGCCGCACACGCTCACGCGGAGGGCCCCGCCGACCGCGCCGCGCAGCCGGTCGGCCAGCCGGACCTGCGACCGCTCGGCCCGCACGAGGTCGGGGACCGCCGCGAGGACCTCCTGCCGCGCCTCGGCCTCGAGCTGGGCCTCCAGGTCCGCGAACAGCGCCTCCCACCGCACCCCGCCACCGTACGCGTCCTTCGTCCGGGCGAACTTCGGGCCCGGGGGGTCCTCGGCCTGGACGGCACCGACCCCAGCCGGTTACAACTACGGCCAGCCAGATGCACCAAACTGCATCAAACGACAACGAGAAGGACCGGTGCCCCGTGCCCACCACCTCCCTGCACGGCGCATCCCGCGCGGCTGTCGCTCGACCCTCCGGTCCGCGTCGGTCCGGCAGCGCTGCGACAGCCCGTCCCCCGGCCGCCGTCGGGGCGCCGACCCGCGGAGCCGTCCGGTGGCGCTCCGCCGCGACGCTCGCCCTCCTCGTGCTCCTCGTGGCGACCGGTGCCGCCGCGACGGCCGGTGTCGTCGCGCGGCTGCAGGGCCTCGTGCCGGTCGTCCTCCAGCGGACGGGCGGCCCGTCCGCCGGCGCCGCCGCCGCCCTGCCCGACCTCGTGGAGCTCGTCGTGCTGGTGGGCGGGGGCGCCGTCCTGGTGTGGTTGACGGCGAGCAGCGTGCTGACGGCCGGCTGCCTCGCGGCGCGCGCGGCCGGACGCACCTGGGCCGCCGGCGAGCGGGCCGTCCTGCGCGCCGCGCCGCGCGTCCTCCACCGCACCCTCGTGCTGGCCGTGGGCGCCGGCCTCGGGCTCGGCGGCCCGCTGGCCGCCACCGCGGCGCCCACGAGCGGACCCTCGGCGGACCCGCTCGCAGCCGCCGCGTCCGCGCCCGCCCGCCCCTCCGCGCCGACGGCCACGCCTCCGCCCGCGGAGGGTCCGGCGGGCCTCGACCTGGGCTGGTCCCCGTCGCGGGCCGTGCCCGCCACACCCGCCCTACCCGCCACGGCCGGCACCGCCGCGCCCCCGGCCGCCCCGGCGCCCTCGGCGGCGCCTGCGCTCTCCCCCGCAGCGTCCCCGGCAGCGCCCCCGGCAGCGCCCTCGTCCACCACCCGGGTCCCCGATCTGGAGGGCGCGCAGCTCCCCGGACCGCACGAGCGCGTAGGCCTGGGGGGC
>NZ_RWJX01000165.1 GCF_004123805.1 Cellulomonas endophytica
CCACGATCGAGGCCGCGCGCGCCGGGGAGGCCGGCAAGGGCTTCGCGGTCGTCGCCGGGGAGGTCAAGGAGCTCGCCTCCGAGACCGCCCGCGCCACGGAGGACATCGCCCGCCGCGTCGAGGCCATCCAGGCCGACACCTCCGGGGCCGTGGTCGCCATCGGCGAGATCGGCCAGATCATCGCCTCCATCAACGACTACCAGCTGACCATCGCCTCGGCGGTGGAGGAGCAGACCGCGACGACGAACGAGATGTCGCGCGGGGTCGCCGAGGCGGCCTCGGGCTCGCAGGACATCGCGAGCACCATCACCTCCGTCGCCGAGGCGGCCGGGACGAGCGCGCGCGTCGTCGACGAGGTCGAGCACCAGGTGACCGAGCTCGCGGGCCTGGCCCGCGACCTCCGGGACCGGGTGGCCGGCTTCACCTACTGACGCGCGCACGACGCACCCGCACGACGCACGCACGACGCGCGCACGACGCACGACGACGCAGGACCGCACCACACAGACCGCACGTACGCACCGCGCCCTCGGGCCGCGGGGCACGGCACCGGGCGCCCGCCGCTCAGGTTCCGGCCCCGCCGGCCGATGGGCAGGAGAGGTCGGGCACGACGCCCGACGAGGGGAGGGACCGGCGTGGGAGACATCGACGACATCGTCCGGGAGTTCCTGGTCGAGAGCTACGAGAACCTGGACCAGCTCGACCGCGACCTCGTCGCGCTCGAGGAGTCCCCGGGTTCCCGGCCGCTCCTGAGCAGCATCTTCCGCACGATCCACACCATCAAGGGCACGAGCGGCTTCCTGGCCTTCTCGCGGCTCGAGCGGGTCACGCACGTCGGCGAGAACCTGCTCGTCGAGCTGCGCGACGGCCGCCGCCAGATGGACGGCCGCACGACGGACGTGCTGCTCGCCCTGACCGACACGGTCCGCGACATCCTCACGGCCATCGAGACGAACGGCGTCGAGGGCGAGGTCGAGATCGACCGCACCATCGCGGCGATCGAGGCCGTCCGCGACTCCGAGCCCGGGGCCGTCGCGGCGCCGGCTGCCGAGCCCGTCGCCGAGCCCGTCGCCGAGCCGGTGGCCGAGCCCGTCGCGGCCGCCGCCGTCGTCGCCGCCGCGGAGCAGGTCGTCGAGGCCGTCGCGGCCCCGGCCGCCCCGGCCCGCGGCCGGAAGGTCGTCGGCCGCAAGGTCGGCGCCCCCAAGGCTGTCGCCGCCGCGCCCGCCGGCGCGTCGGCCCCCGCCGCCGAGCCGGTCGTCGAGACCGCCGCCGTGGCGGTCGCCGTC
>NZ_RWJX01000166.1 GCF_004123805.1 Cellulomonas endophytica
AGTAGCCTGCCCGTTGTCGACCGGAATGTCCGGTTCGCCGGCGGCCCTCCGCGAGGATCGAGGCCGTCGTCGTGGGGGCGCCGGTGATCGCTCAGGTGGTCGCGAGGACACGGCCGTCGACCAGGTGGTGGAGCAGGCGCGGCGGAGACAGCGGTGCGGACCGCCTCAGAAGGGTGGTGGCCCGTCGTCGGGCGGCGCGGGCGCGGTGGCGTCCGGCGTGGGCCTCGGGGGCGGGTCGGGTGGGTAGGCGGGGTGGGAGTGGTGGGTGCGGCCGGTGGGGGAGGTCCATCGCAGGGTGCCGTCGGGGTGTTGGTGGGCGGTCCAGCGGCCGTGGTGCTTGAGGCGGTGGTGGTGGCGGCACAGGTGGGCGAGGTTGGTGGGGTCGGAGCAGCCGCCGTCGGCCCAGGCCCGGGTGTGGTCCAGGTCGCAGGTGGTGGCGGTGCGGCGGCAGCCGGGGAAGCGGCAGTGCTCGTCGCGGGTCTGCAGCCAGCGGCGGCGGGCGCCGGTGACGGCGTAGGTGGTGCGGTCGGCGTCGGTGACGGCACCGGTGAGGGGGTCGGTCAGCAGCCGGGTGAAGCTGGCGGCCTGGGCGAGCAGGTGGCGGGCGGTGGTCGCGTCGATGGGTCCGTACCCGGCCAGGTGCGCCGGCCCGTCCCCGCCCAGCACGGTGCCCAGGGGCACGGTGATCATCACGGTCGGCCGCCAGGGCACGCACCCCAGGTCCGGGCGCAGGGCACCGCCCGCGGTCCCGGTCGCGGTGCCGGTCGGCGTGCCAGTCGCGGTGCCGGTCGCGGTGCCGGTCGCGGTGCCGGTCCCCTGCCCGGTGCCGGTCGCGGCGCCGGTCGCGGTGCCGGTCGCGGTGCCGGTCGCGGTGCCGGTCGCGGTGCCGGTCGCGTGTGCGGTGCCGGTCGCGGGTGCGGTGCCGGTGCTGGTGGCGGTGTGGGGCGTGGCGGTGTCGGGTAGGAGCAGGTGGGTCAGGACGTCGGCGCGCAGCTGGCTCAGGGTCGGGTCGTGGCGGGGGGCGTCGGGGTTCTCGTGCAGGGCGCGGGCGGCCAGGGACAGGCCGGTGTCGATGGCGTGGGCCTGCACCGCCGGGAGCAGCGCGTGCAGGAACGCCATCCCGTCGGCCTCCGGCTGCAGCCACACCCGCCGGTCGGCGTGGGCACGGGCGTGCCGCTCGGCCACCGGGACGGGGTGGTGCCGCTCGCGCCAGCGACGGGCCCGGCTCGCGGTCGCCACCGCGGTGCTCGTGGCCGCCG
>NZ_RWJX01000167.1 GCF_004123805.1 Cellulomonas endophytica
CGCCGGCGCGGCCGACCAGGGCGCCGAGCGCGGCCCGGGCGCGGTCGGCCGGCCCCCGGCCGGGCGGCGGGGCGTCGGGGCGTCGCGTCACGGCACGCACGTCCGGGCCGGCTCGGCGGAGGCCTGGCGGTCCGCGCGCACGAGGGAGAGCTCGACGCACGTCGGGCTCGGCGCGTCCGCCGCCGGCACGAGCACGGAGGTTCCCGTCACGGAGGCGAAGGCGACCGGGCCGGTGCCGCGCTCCACGCCCCACTGGAAGAAGTCGCCGGGCTCCGTCCCCGCGTCGGACCAGGTCAGCCGGACGGACCCGTCGACGAGCCGCTCGCCCGTCAGGCCGACCGGCGCGGGCACGACCTCCCCGCGCACGACGGTCGTCGGGACGGCGAACGTGCCGTCCCCGCCGTCGGGCGGCGGGCCGGCGGCGGGTGTCACGAGCGCGATGGCCACGAGCGCCACCAGGCCGCCGCCCGACAGGGCCGCGAGGCCCGCGACGAGGGCGCGGCGGCGCCGTCCGGCGGGACGGGGCGCGTCCGACGGGGCCGAGGCGGTGCCGGCCGTCGCGGTCGCGCCGGGGCCGGTGGTGCCGGCGGCGGCGGTGCGGCGCCCTGCCGGGTCGCGCGGCGCGTCGTCCGTGCCCGCCCAGGCCGGGCGCAGCCGGGTCACCTCGTCGACGGCGGGCGGGGTCGGGGCGGGCCCGTCCGGCGACGGGGGCACGGGTGCCGTCGGGCGCGGCTCGTCGAGCACGCGGGCCCCGCGCCACCGCGTCGCGTCGGTCGGGTCGGACCCGGCACCGGACGGGAGGCCGGGCGCCGGCTCCCCGGCCGCGTGGGCGCCGGGGTCCTCGACGAGGGGCCGAGGGCCGCGCCACCGGGTGACGTCCGTGCCGTCCGTGCCGTCCGTGCCGTCCGTGCCGTCCGTGCCGTCCGTGCCGTCCGTGCCGCCCTTGCCGTCCGTGCCCTCCGTGGTGGTCGGCGGCGCGGCGGTGGGGCCGGTGGTCGGGTCCGAGGTCCCGTCGGCGACCGCGGCAGGGGTCGCCCCCGGTCCGTGCGCCGCGTCGGCCGCCGGCGCGTCGTCGACGGGCGCGGTCGACGCGGGACCGCGGTGCACCGGCCGGCCGGGCACCCACGCCGCCGCCCGCGGGTCGGCGGAGCGCGCGCCGGCC
>NZ_RWJX01000168.1 GCF_004123805.1 Cellulomonas endophytica
CGGCTCGGCCTGGGCCACGGGGACCAAGACCTACAACAACGCCGTCTCCGTGGACCTGGAGGGCCAGCCGCAGCAGACGATCCTGCAGCTGGCGAAGGCGAACGGCCTCAAGACCGGCAACGTCTCGACCTCGGAGATCCAGGACGCCACCCCGGCCGTCCAGGTCTCCCACGTCTCGCTGCGCAGCTGCTACGGCCCCGAGCGCACCTCGACGAACTGCCCGGAGAACGCACTGGAGAACGGCGGCCTGGGGTCCATCTCCGAGCAGCTGCTCAACACCCGCGCCGACGTCACCTTCGGCGGCGGCGCCGCCTCCTTCCAGGAGGTCGCCAAGGCCGGCGACTGGGCCGGCCAGACGCTGTTCGAGCAGGCCGACGCCCGCGGCTACCAGCTGGTCGGCGACCAGACGCAGTTCGAGGCGCTGACCAGCGCTGACGACGACGCACCCGTCCTCGGCCTGTTCGCCGACGGCAACCTGCCCGTGCGCTGGGAGGGCCCCCTGGCCACCGCCACGGGCGGCGCCGAGGAGCCGGTCACCTGCACGGAGAACCCCGAGTACGGCACCGCGCCCACCCTGGCCGAGATGACGACCAAGGCGATCGACCTGCTCGAGAACGACAAGGGCTTCTTCCTGCAGGTCGAGGGCGCCTCCATCGACAAGCAGGACCACGCCGCCAACCCCTGCGGCCAGATCGGTGAGACGGTCGACCTCGACGAGGCCGTGCAGGTCGCGCTCGAGTACGCCAAGACCGCCGGCAACACCCTCGTCGTCGTCACCGCCGACCACGCCCACTCCAGCCAGATCATCTACCCGGGCAGCACCACCCCCGGTCTGACGCGCACGCTCCTGACGGCGGACGGCGCACCCATGACGATCGCCTACGGCACCGCCGAGGAGGGCGACTCCCAGGCCCACACCGGCGCCCAGGTCCGCATCGCCGCCTTCGGCCCCCGCGCGACCAACGTGCTCGGCCTGACCGACCAGACCGATCTGTACTTCACCATGCGCAACGCCCTGCGCCTGCAGGACGTCAGCTGACTGACCCGCACTCACGACAGCCCCGGTCCCGAGTGGGGCCGGGGCTGTCGTTCCTGCTCCAGGATCTAGCTGTAGTGCCCCGGGAGGTTGTTGACGCGGTCGATCGGGGTGAGGCCGCCGA
>NZ_RWJX01000169.1 GCF_004123805.1 Cellulomonas endophytica
CCCTGTCCGTCTGTGCCTCCTTCGCCGGCGTCCCGTCCGCCCGTGTCCCGTCCGCCCGTGTCCCCGTCCGCCCCTGTCCCGGTCGCCCGCGTCCCCGTTCGCCGTCGTGCCGCGGTGGCCCTCGCGCCGTGCTCGCCCTCGGGTCCGCGGTGTCGGCCGCCTCGTCCGTCACGACGTCGGCCGGCGTCCATGGCCTGCTCACCACCACTCCTCCCCGCTCGACGGTCGTCCACAGCAGCTCCCCGGCGAGCAGGCATCCGTGTCGGTGGTCGGGTGTGGGATGGGCTCATGGCGGTGGGGGCGGGAGTGCGGGCGGTGGGTGCGGGTGCGCCTGCCCGTCGTGGTGCGCCTGGCTCGGGTGCTGCCGGGGTGCGTGACCGGCGGCGGCACCCGGCGGTGCTGGAGCAGGACGTCCTCGCCCTGGACGTCGCACCGCGGGGCGTCTCGGTCCTCGACGAGGAGCCTGTGGAGCGCGGGTTCGGTCCGGACGGCCGCGTGCTGGAGGCGCCGCCGGCACCATCGGAGGGGACGGGCTGGCACCGGGTCGGCGCCGAGCAGGCGGCTCGTGCTGCGACGGACGCGCAGGTCGAGGCGTGGGCGGGCAACCCGGTGGCGGTGGCGGGGTTGCGGGACCAGCACGAGCAGTTCGTGCGTCTGGCGGTCGCGGCGGATGCGGCGGTGCGGGCCGCGACGGCGCAGCGGGCGCAGATGCTCGAGCTCGCGGTGCGGTACGCGGTGCTGGCCGACCGGGTGCAGGACCGCGCGCAGGAGCAGGCCGCGGGGGTGGCGCTGGGTCTGCCGGCGGGACAGCGGCAGGACCTGTCCTACCGGTCGGTGATCGCCGAGGTCGCGACCGCGCTGGGGCTGCCCGAACGGACCACCGGCACCCTGGTCGAGGAGTCCGTCACCCTGGTCACCGCGCGCCCGGCGCTGCTGGCGGCCCTGGGGGAGGGCACGGTCTCCCACCGGCACGTGCAGGTCCTGCTCGCCGAGACCACCGACCTGCCCCCCGGTGCGCAGCGGGCCGCGGACGAGGACCTGCTGCCCGCGGCGGCCACGAGCACCGCGGTGGCGACCGCGAGCCGGGCCCGTCGCTGGCGCGAGCG
>NZ_RWJX01000170.1 GCF_004123805.1 Cellulomonas endophytica
CTAGGTGTACTCGGCCAGCACGTTGGTGACGGCGTGCGGTCGTTGACGTGAGGAGAACCTCCGGCTGGGGTGTGGCTTGTCGAAGGCCCACGTCCCGCCGGAGGTTCTCGTGTCTCACGGTAATGCGCGTCTGACTGTTCATGGACGGGCCCTGCTGGTCCGCCGAGTGCTGCAGGAGCACCGCCCGGTCGCACACGTGGCCAAGGAGCTGGGTGTCTCGCGCCAGTGCGCGCACCGCTGGGTCAAACGGTTCCGCGAGGAGGGACCGGCGGGGTTGCAGGATCGTTCCTCCCGCCCGCACCACAGCCCGCCCCGCACCGCCTCGGACCTGGAGCAGGCCGTCCTCGACCTGCGTGCCAGCCAGCGCCGCGGTCCGGACTGGATCGCCGAGCAGACCGGGCTGCCGGCCCGGACCGTCTCACGGGTCCTGGCCCGCCATCGCGTTCCACGGCTGGGCGACTGCGACCCGCTGACCGGTCAACCGATCCGCGCCTCGCGGGTCACCGGGGTGCGCTACGAACGCCAGCACCCGGGCGAGCTGGTCCACATGGACGTCAAGAAGATCGGCCGCATCCCGCCCGGAGGCGGCTGGCGGGCAGCGGGCTGGACCCTGGCCAACCACCAGTCACGGGTGGACAAGACCCCGATCGGCTACGACTACGTGCACGCCCTGGTCGACGACCACTCCCGCCTGGCCTACTGCGAGATCCTGAACGATGAGAAGGGCCCCACCTGCGCCGGCTTCCTGGAGCGCGGCGCGGCCTACTTCGCCGCGCACGGCATCGCCCGCATCGAGCGCGTGATGACCGACAACGCCTGGGCCTACCGCTGGTCGCTGCGCGAGGTCGTGGCCGCTCTGGGCGCCCGCCAGATCTTCATCCGCCCGCACTGCCCCTGGCAGAACGGCAAGGTCGAGCGCCTCAACCGGACCTTGGCCACCGAGTGGGCCTACCGGCAGGTCTTCACCAGCAACGACGAGCGCGCCGCCGCCCTTGCCCCCTGGCTCGAGCACTACAACACTCGACGCCGCCACACAGCCCTCGGAGGACTCCCGCCCACCAGCCGCCTGTCACCAACGTGATGGCTCAGTACA
>NZ_RWJX01000171.1 GCF_004123805.1 Cellulomonas endophytica
GCGTGCCCCCGGCGCGGCTGCGCGTCACCGGGCTCGGCGCCGCCGTGCTCGTCGTCGCCGCGCTCGCGGCGCTGGTCGCCCTGCGGCTCGGCTGGGCGGAGGCCGCGGCGCTCGCCACGGGGCTCGGCGCCCTGGTCGCGCTCGCCGTCGCGTCCGTGCTGCGCCCCACCGCCTGCGCCGTGGAGCTGCGGCCCGCCGCCGACCGGGTCCGGGCGGGGGAGCGGGCGCTGCTCGTCCTGCGGGTGCGCAGCACCGCGCGCGGCCGCAGCCTGCCGCACACCCTCACGCTCGACGTCGGCACCCGCACCGCGCGGGTGCGCGTCCCCGCGCTCGCCGCGGGCGAGGCGTGGGAGGAGCTCCTCGTCGTCCCCGCCGCCCGCCGCGGGGTCCTCGCCGTCGGGCCCGTCCGCTCCGAGCGCGGCGGCGCGCTCGGGCTCCTCCGCCGTACCGTGCGCTGGACCGCGCCGCTCGAGCTCGTCGTGCACCCGCGGACGGTGGCGCTGACGGCGGCGCCGGCCGGGGCGCTGCGCGACCTCGAGGGCGTGGCCGTGCGCGTGCTGACGGAGGGGCAGCAGTCCTTCCACGCGCTGCGCGAGTACGTGCCCGGCGACGACCGGCGGGCCGTGCACTGGCGCACCTCGGCCCACCGCGGGCAGCTCATGGTCCGGCAGGACGAGGACGTGCGCCGGACGCGGCTCGTCGTGCTGCTCCCGGGTCCTGACGCGGGCGGCGCGGTGCGCCCCGACCACGGCCCCGACGGCCCCGACGGCCCCGACCGCGCCGCCGACCGCGCCGCCGACCTCGAGACGGCCGTCGAGGTCGCCGCCTCCCTCGCGCTGGGCGCCGTCCGGGCCGGGCGCGAGGTCGTCGTCCTCGCGGGCGACGAGACGCTGCCCGTCGGCAGCCCGACGCGCCTCCTCGACGGGCTGGCCCGGTTCGACCCCGCCGGTCCCGCAGCCGGTCCCGCAGCCGGACCCACGCGGCCCGCCGCCCGCCGGGCGGCGGCCGTCGCGGGCGCCGCGCTCGTCGTGGCCGTCAAGGGCCGGGACGGCGCGGCCGCGCCCGGCGACGTCCTCGCGGCC
>NZ_RWJX01000172.1 GCF_004123805.1 Cellulomonas endophytica
ATCTAGCTGTAGTGCCCCGGGAGGTTGTTGACGCGGTCGATCGGGGTGAGGCCGCCGAGCGCGGTGTGGGTGCGGTGATGGTTGTAGGTGTGCAGCCATGTCGGCAAGGCGTCGGCGCGGTCCTGCCCGGAGGTGAAGGGGCGGGCGTAGGCCCATTCCTCGAGCAGGGTGCGGTTGAACCGTTCGGCCTTGCCGTTGGTCTGGGGCCGGTAGCGGCGGGTGAACCGGGGGCTGGCGCCGAGGTCGTGCAGCGCTTGGCGCCAGGCGGCTGAGCGGCGGTAGGTCAGGGCGTTGTCGGTCATGACCCGCTCGATCCGGGGGACGCCGTGCTCGGCGAACCAGGCCGCGGCCCGGCGCAGGAACGCGGCGCAGGTGTCGGCGCGTTCGTCGGGGTGGATCTCGGCGTAGGCCAGGCGGGTGTGGTCGTCGATCGCGCAGTGCACGTATTCGTAGCCCACCCGGCTGGCGTTGCGCGCCCGGCGGTGCTCGGGGCTGTCGCGGCCCAGCACCCGCCACCCGCCCCCGGGACGCAGCCGGCCGATCTTCTTCACGTCCACGTGCACCAGCTCGCCCGGTCGGGCGCGTTCGTAGCGGCGTACGGGCTCGCCCGTGGGTCGGTCCAGCCACGCCAACCGTGGCATGCCGTGACGGACCAGGACCCGGTGCACGGTCGAGGCCGGCAGTCCCACGATCCCGGCGATCCGGGCCGGGCCCAGGCGCCGGTCGCGGCGCAACGCCACGATTGTGGCCTCGGCGGCCGGGTCGGTGCGGGTCGGGCTGCTGCGCGGCCGGCTGGACCGGTCCTGCAGACCGGCCACGCCCTCGGCGCGAAAGCGGCGCAGCCACTTGTAGGCCGTCGCCCGGGAGACCCCCATCTCGGCGGCCACGTGCGCGGCCGGGCGCCCGGCCAGGACCCGTTCCACCAGCTGCAGACGTGACCACGGCGACAGCCGCGGCATAGCGTTGACCACGAGGACCTCCGGTCTCGAAGAAGCGGCGTCAGACACCACTCACTTCGCCCGGAGGTCCTCCCTCATGTCAACAACGTCCGTGGGCACTACA
>NZ_RWJX01000173.1 GCF_004123805.1 Cellulomonas endophytica
TCGTGCCCTCCCCCAGCGCCGCCAGCAGCGCCGGGCGGTCGGTGACCAGGGTCAGGGACTCCTCGACCAGGGTGCCGGCGGTGCGTTCGGGCAGCCCCAGCGCGGTGGCGACCTCGGCGATCACCGACCGGTAGGACAGGTCCTGCCGCTGCGCCGCCGGCAGGCCCAACGCCACACCCGCGGCCTGCTCCTGGGCACGGTCCTGCACCCGGTCGGCCAGCACCGCGTACCGCACCGCCAGCTCCAGCATCTGCGCGCGCTGCGCCGTCGCGGCCCGCACCGCCGCATCCGCCGCGACCGCCAGGCGCACGAACTGCTCGTGCTGGTCCCGCAACCCCGCCACCGCCACCGGGTTGGCGGCCCATGCCTCGACCTGCTCCTCCGTCGCCGCACGAGCCGCCTGCTCGGTGCCGACCCGGTGCCAGCCCGTCTCCGGCGAGGGTGCCGGCGGCGCCTCCAGCACACGCCCGTCCCGCCCCCACCCGCGACCGACAGGCTCCTCGTCGAGAACCGCGACACCCCGCGGTGCGCCCTCCAGGGGCAGGACGTCCTGCTCCCCGCCGCGGCGCCCGCGCTGCGGCCGCGCACCGGCCGCGGGGCCCGAGCCAGAAGCACGCCGACGAACAGGTGCACCCGCACCCGCCGCCCGCACCCCCGCCCCCACCGCCATGAGCCCATCCCACACCCGACCACCGACACGACCGCCGGCTCGGCGGGACGGGCTGTGGATGGGGGAGAGGGTCGCGAGGGGAAGCCCGGCGGGACGGGCCGTGGGTGGGGGA
>NZ_RWJX01000018.1 GCF_004123805.1 Cellulomonas endophytica
CCCGCCGGACCGGGGCCCGGCCCCGCCGCGCCCGGCCCGGGCCCCGCCGGACCCGGCCCCGGGCCCGTGGACCCCGGACCGGGGCCCGACCCCGGCCCGCCGGCGCAGCGCGTGCGCGTGGTCACCCCGCAGGGCGACACCGTCGTCCTCGCCGGCGACCAGGAGGTCGTCACGGAGATCACCTTCGTGCAGTACCGGCCGGAGCCCGTGGCCCTCGACACCGGCTCCGCCGTGGGCCTCTCCGTCGAGGGCGGGGTGTGCTCGGACATCGGCGACGGCTCGTTCCAGCTCGACGGCGGCGTGGGGGACACCTGCGTCCTGCGGGTGGTGGCGGCGGGTGACGCGAGCCACGCGGCGCTGGACGCCCGGTTGACGATCCGGTTCCGCGCCGGGCAGCACCTGTCCTGGCGGGTCACGGCCGAGCCCGAGTCGCCGGGCTGCTACGCGCCGGGCCAGGTCGTCGGCGACCTCGTGCTCGCCGTGGCCGGCGGGACGACGACCCTGCGGGACCTGCAGGTGGTGCGGAACGATCCCGAGCTGCGGTGGGACCGGGCCGCCGAGGACGACGAGACCGTGGTGCGGGTGACCGTCCGCGTCGCGGACGACGCCGCCCCCGGTCGGTACGACCTGCGGCTCGGCTACAGCATCGGCGGCGGCACCCTCACCTCGTCCGACGCCCCGACCGACCGCGACTACCGCGTCGGCGACCCGACGGAGGTGCCGCCGTGCGCCTCGACGCCGTAGGGACCGCCCCGGGGGGCGCGGGCCGGACCGCGAGGGGGAGCCGGCTCGGGTCCGCGCGCCGGGGGGCGGCCGCCGCGGTCGTCGTCGGCCTCCTCCTGCCCCTGGTCGCGGCGTGCGGCGATGGCGGCGGTCCGAGCGGCACCGCGTCCGCGTCCGGCGCACCCGCCGTGCCGTCGGCCTCCACGCCGTCCGCCTCGGCGACGGGAGCGACGCCCGGAGCGACGACCGGAGCGACGCCCGGCTCGACCTCGACGCCCGGGACCGGCTCGACGCCCGGGACCGGCTCGTCGCCCGGGACCGGCTCGTCGCCCGGGACCAGCTCGACCCCGGGCACCGGCTCCGCGACGCCGAGCACGGGCACGACGCCGGGCACCGGTTCCTCCGCGACCGCGAGCCCGGAGCTGCCGGCCCAGGCGGTCGAGCTCGCCCTGCCCGGTGGTCGCGTGCGGATCACGGGGGAGCACGCGCTGTCCGTCACCTTCTCGAGCATCACCATCGACCCGGAGCCGGTGGCGGTCGACACGGGAGCGCCCGTGGTCGTCGCGCCGGAGTCGGGCTCCTGCAGAGCCGACGAGGGCGGCATCTCCTACAGCGGCGACATCGGCGACGCGTGCGTGCTGCGGGTCACGGCCCCCGGGGACGCGGGCCACCGACCCTTCGACGCCCGCATCCACATCGCCTTCCGCGCCTCCCAGCACCTGTCGTGGCAGGTCGCCCAGGAGCCGCGGTCCCCGGGGTGCTACGCGCCGGGGACCACGGTCGAGGGCGCCCTCGTGCTCGTGGCGACCGGCACCACGTCGGACCTGTGGGCGCTGGACGTGCTGGACGACGGCGCCGGCCTGAGCGCCGAGCGGGACTACGACAGCGCCCGCGAGGTCCGGGTGACGATCCGCGTCGACCAGGACGCGGAGGCCGGGCTGCACGTCGTCCGGGTCGGGTACCTGTCCCAGGGCCAGACGCTCACGTCGGCCGACCGGCCGACGGTCCGGGACTACCGGGTGAGCGACCCGGGGACGGACCCCACGTGCGCCTCGTCCTCGTGAGCCACCAGGCCGCCGACGCCGAGCGCGCCGCCCGCCTGCGCACGGAGTGGACGGCCGCGCGCCCGGGGGACCGGCTGTTCCTGTCCAGCGACGCGGCCGCCGGGCCGGCGGGCGGCACGGACTGGCGGGCGTGGATCCGACGGGTGGTGAAGAGCAGCGACCTCGTCGTGCTCCTCGCCGACGAGGGCTCCCACTCCGTGTGGTGCAGCGCGGAGCTCGGCATGGCGGTGCTGCTCGGGCGGCCCGTGCTACCCCTGCTCGTGCGGCCGGGGGCGCCGGTCAACCCCGTCGTCGCCCACGTGCACGCCGTGCCGCTGGAGCAGCCCGTCGAGGCCGTCCTCGCCGCGGTGGACGCGCTCCTCGGGCAGGCCGCGGGCGGGGCGGCGGTGCCGCCGGACCTCGTGCCGTGGCCCGGCCTGCAGCCCCTGACGGCCGGGCACGAGGCGGTGCTGGGGCGCTCGGCGGTGCTGCGTCGGGTGCGGGAGGAGGTCGACCGCGCCCGCCTGGAGCGGACGGTGCAGCACGTCGTGCTCAGCGGGCCGTCGGGCTCGGGCAAGTCCTCGCTCGTGCGGGCCGGGCTCGTCCCCGAGCTGCGCCGGCGGGGCTGGACGGTCCTGGACGCCGTGCAGCCCCGCGGGCTCGCCCGGACGCCGGCGGACGCGCCCGGGCCGGCCCCCGGCGCCGGGCTCGTCGTCCTCGACCAGGCGGAGGAGCTGGCGGCGCTCGACGCGGCCGCCCGCGCCGGGGTCGAGGGGTGGCTGGGGCGGGCGGTCGCCGACGGGTGGTCCGTGCTGGCCGTCGTGCGCAGCGAGCACCGCGCGGCGGTGGCCGCCCTCGTCGAGGCGCCCGTGGACGTGTACGTGCCCTTCGTCGAGCGGCGCGACCTCGTCGACGTCGTCCGGCTCCCCGCGCGGCAGGCGCAGCTCGACGTGCCGGACGCCCTCGTCGACCGGCTCGTCGCCGAGACGGGGTCCGGCGAGGCCCTGCCGCTGCTGGCCTACACGCTGCACCTGCTGTGGCTCGACCGGGACCGCGTGGCCGGGGCGCTGCGGGAGGAGAGCCTCGACCGCCTCGGCGGCGTGCAGGGCGTCCTCGCCGGGCAGGCCGGGGCGGCGCTGCGCGGCCTGACGCGGGTCGCCGGCGGCGAGGGCTCCCCGACCACCGGCGAGGAGGTGCTGCGGACCCTGTCGCGGCTGGCGTCCGCGGACACGCTCCCGCCGACGCGCGACCCGCTCCCGGTCGCGTCGTTCAGCGACCGGGAGCGCACCTGGCTCGACGCCTTCCGCGACCGCGGCCTGCTCGTCTACCGCACGTCCTTCGCCGTCGACGACGTCCTGGACGTCGTGGAGGTGCCGGGCGGGACGGACCTCGTCGACGTCACGCACGAACACCTGCTCCGCTGGGAGCCCCTGGAGCGGACGATCCGCGACCAGGGGCGCCGCAACGCCGACCGGCGCGCGGTGGAGGAGACCGCCCGGGCGTGGGCCGCCGGCGGCCGCGCCGACGCCACGCTCCTCGTCGGGGGCGCCCGGCTCGCCGGCGCGCTGGCGGAGGGGCTGCACCGTCGCGAGGGCGTCGTCGGGGACTTCGTCCGGGCCGGCGCCCGGCGCGAGCGCGTGCGCCGCGTGCGCTCCGGCGCCGTGCTGCTCACCGTGCTGCTCGCCGTCACGGCCGTCGTGCTCGGCTCGCTCGCGCTCGTGCAGCGGGCCCGGGCCGAGGAGGCGCGCGCGGAGGCGCAGGCCGTGCGGGTGGCGGCGCAGTCGGGGCAGGCGGTGCCGGGCCGGCGGGACCTCGCGCTGCTGGCGGCGGCCCGGGCCTGGCGGCTGCGGGCCGGCGTGGACACCGAGGCGGCGCTGCTCGACGCCCTCACGGCGCCGCGCGGCCCGCTGCGGTACGTCACCGGCGACGACCAGCGCTGGCCGACGCTGCGGCTCGTCGCGCCGGGGACGGGCGTCGTCGTCACCCCCGACCGCTCCCTGGCCCGCGTGGACCTGGCCACCCGGGCGGCCACGCCGCTGCCGGTGCCGGTGTCCGTGCGGGAGCAGTGGGCCGTGCCGGGAGCCGACCGGGTCGCCTTCAGCGGGGTCACCGGCGAGGGCGGCGCCCTCGTCCACCACGCCGGCGACGTCGCGCTCGACGGCGGGGCGGTCCGGCTCGTCGCGCACGGGACGGAGATCACCGCCGTGGTGTCCCTGCCCGGCGGACTGCTGCTGGGGGACGCGGACGGCGCGGTCCTGTGGGCCGCCGCGGCGGGCGACGGACTGGCGCCCCCCGAGCCCGTCGCGCAGCACCCGGACCGGGTCACGTCCCTCGTCGCCACGCCCGACGGCACCTGGGCGGCCGACGCCTCCGCCGGCGGGGTCCTCGTGCACCCCCTCGTCGACGGGCGGCCCGCGGGGACGCAGCGCCTCGTCGAGGTGCCGCCGGGCACGCCCACGCAGGAGGTGCTCGCCTTCCACGCGGGCGGCGCCGACGGTGCCGACGGTGCCGACGGTGCCGACGGTGCGGACGGTGCGGACGGCGCCCTCGAGCTCCTCGGCGCGGGCAGCGACCCCGAGATCGCCCGGTGGGCGCTCGACCCCGCGGCCGGCGCCTTCGTCCCCGCGGGGCGGCTCGGCGCGCACGGCGGCGCCGTCACCGCCCTGGCCGTCGAGCCGGGGGCGCCCGTCCTGTGGTCCGCCGGCGCCGACGGCGACCTGCGGGAGTGGGACCTGGTCACGGGCGCCGCGCGCGGCGAGCCGCTCACGGGGCACGCCGGGGACGTGCGCGGGCTCACGACGACCGGCGGGGGAGCCGTGGTGTCCGCCGACGACACCACCGCCGTCCTGTGGGACACCCGCGGCGCGCGGTCCGTCGTGGCGCCCGCGGTGGCGGTGCCCGGCACGGACGGGGAGGCCGTGGCGGCGCTCGTCGCCGGGGACGGGCCCGTCGCCGTCGTGACCGCGGCCGGCTGGCTCCGCCGCACCGGGCAGGAGCCCGTGCCGGCCCCGCGGGGCGCCCGCCGGGCCTGGTGGGCCGGCGGCGGCGCGGTCGTCGAGACCGGCGGCCCCCAGCTCGACCGCGGGCCCGCCGCCCTGTGGGCCGTGGGCGGGCCCGCGCCGGTCCCGCTCGCGGAGGGGGCCGACGCGGTCGCGGTCGGGACGTGCCTGGCAGCGGTCGCCCAGGGGTCGGTGGTCCGGTTCCTCGACGTCGGGGGCTGCGGCGCCCCGCCCCCGCCGCTCGCGGTGCCGGCGCCGCCGGTGCGCGCCCTGGCGCTCTCCGAGGACGGGACGCGCCTGGCGCTCGCGGACGCGTCGGCCGGCGTGGCGGAGCGCCGCGTGGCGGACGGTGCCGCGCTGCGCTCGCGCGACCTGGGCACGGGGGTCGTCGCCACGGCGCTCGCGTGGGTGGGCGACGACGCCCTCGCCGTCGGGCACGACCGCGGGGCGCCGCCGCGCGTCCTCGACCTCGGGGGCGACACCACCCGCGACGTCACGGTCGTGGGGCACGACGACGCCGTCTGGTGGTTCGCCCACGACCCGGCACGGGGACGCCTGCTCAGCGGCGGGCAGGACGGCCGGGTGGTGCAGACGGACCTGGCCGGGCAGCGACCCGTGGGGCGCCCGCTCACCGCCCGCGAGCGGCTCCGGGAGAACGACGGGCGCTCCGCCGTGCGCGGGCTGCTCCTCGCCGACCGGGGTCGCGCCGCGCTCGTCGTGCAGGACGGCGCGGTGACGCCCTGGCTGCTCGACCCCGCGGCGCTCGCGGACCTCGCCTGCCGCGCGGCGGGCCGGACGCTCACGCCCCCCGAGCTCGCGGAGCTCGGCCTGCCCGCCGAGGATGTGGCGACGTGCCCGTGAGCGCGCACGGGGCACCCGACGGGCCCGACGAGGGGCGGGGCTCCGTGTGGGACCGGTGGGTGCGGACGGCGGCCCCGCCCCCGGTGGCGGAGGTGCGCGGCACGCTGTGGTCGGGCGCGCCCCCCGCGGCCTGGGACGACCTGCCGCCCGCCACCCGGGACGCGGTGCTCGCGCAGTACGACGCCTACGTCGAGGGCGCGGACCGGGTGAGCGCCCGGCGGGCGACGGCCAACTCCTTCTTCCTCACGCTCAACACCGCGGTCGTCACGGCCGTCGGCGTCCTCGGGGCGGAGGTGCGGCCCGACGTGCCGGCCACGCTCGTGGTGCCCTGGGTGGCCCTCCTGGCGCAGTGCCTCGCGTGGTTCTCGGTGCTGCGGGCCTACCGCCAGCTCAACGCGGCGAAGTACGTGGTGATCGGGGCGATCGAGGAGGTGCTGCCCCTGTCCCCGTGGTGGCGGGCGGAGTGGCGGGCCCTCGGCGCGGGCCGGGACCCCGCGCGCTACCGGCCGGTCGGGCACGTGGAGGCGCTGGTGCCGGCCCTCTTCGCGCTGGCGTACACCGCCGGGCTGGTCCTCGCCCTCGTCGTGCCGCCCGGCGCGTCCTGACCGCCGGCGCGCGCCCGGCGCCCTCGTCGGACGGGGGGCCGTGCCGGCGGGGGTCGGGCCGGCGGAGGTCAGGCCGGCGGAGGTCCGGAGCTGGCCCGCACGACGAGACGGGTCGGCACCATGACGGGGTCCAGCCCCGGCGTGCCCGTGCCGCGGATCTGCACGAGCAGGAGGTCGACGAGCTCGCGGCCGATGCGGTGGAAGTCCTGCTGCACGGTCGTCAGCGGCGGCGCGCTGTACTCCGACAGCGCGATGCCGTCGAAGCCGACCACCGACACGTCCTGGGGGACCCGCCGCCCGTGCTCGTGCAGCGCCCGCACGAGGCCGAAGGCGGTCTCGTCGTTCGCGCACAGCACGGCGGTGACGTCCGGGTCCTGCGCGATGCGCTGCCCCGCCGCGTAGCCCGACCGCGGCGTCCAGTCCCCGGGCCACGGCGGGGGCGGGGTGAGGCCGGCCTCCTGCAGCCGGCGGCGCCACGCGCCCGTGCGCACCATGGCGGGCTCGGAGGAGGCCGGGCCCGCGACGTGGTGGACCGTGCGGTGGCCGAGCCCGAGCAGGTGGTCGACGGCGTCGCGCACGCCCTGCACCTGGTCCGCGGCGACCGCGGGGTAGTGGCCGACGAGCCGGGAGTACGAGGCGACGACGGGCAGCCCCGGCGGCAGCACGAGGGTCTCGGGCGTGCTCTCCTCGGCGCGGATGATGACGAGGCCGTCGACCGCCCGCTGCGAGAGCCGCCGGGCGGCGTGGACCCAGTCCGCCGCGCCGGGGGCCCGGACGTGGATGAGGGTGACGGTGTAGTCCTCGAGCTCGGCCGCCTCGAGCACCGCCTCCGTGACCCCCGCCTCGCCCGTGCGGTCGAACGCGTGCGCGAGGAGCCCGATGGTCCCGAACCGCCCGCTGCGCAGCGCCCGCGCGACGCGGTTGGGGGAGTAGCCGAGCTGGCCCATCGCCTCGAGCACGCGGTCCCGCGTCACGGGCCGCACGGCCGCGGCGCCGTTCGCCACGCGGGAGACCGTCTGCGCCGAGACCCCGGCCAGGCGCGCCACGTCCTCGATCGAGGGGCCGGTGGACCGCCGCCGCG
The DNA here is from genome assembly GCF_004123805.1 of Cellulomonas endophytica. Lineage (GTDB taxonomy): Bacteria > Actinomycetota > Actinomycetes > Actinomycetales > Cellulomonadaceae > Cellulomonas > Cellulomonas endophytica. The sequence continues at coordinate 7,313 of NZ_RWJX01000018.1, forward strand.
CCGTCGTCGGTGTGGACATGGCGGCGATGCTAGACCGAGCGGGGCCTCCGGATGGCGACGTCACCATCCGGAGGGGTGACGCGTGCCGCGGGCGGCCGCATCGTTACCCGAGCGTGATCTGGGGGGGTTGCGGCGCGAGCGTCCCCCGCTGCTATGTTCACGTCACCATTCGGGACGACGACGTCAGGAGCAGGTCAGGGTGCGCGGGCAGGGCTGCCCGGGCACCGGTCCGCGGCAACCGGCGCGGGCGTGGCACGCGAGGACGCGACACACACCAGAAGGAGACGGCCTCCATGAGGACATCTGCACGCACGATCCGCGTCATGGCAGCGGTGCTGCCGCTCGGGCTCGCCCTCGCCGCGTGCGGCGGCGGCGGTGGCGACGACACCGGCTCGGGCGAGGGCGGCGGCGGGGGCGACGGCGACAACACCCTCACGGTGTGGGCCTGGGACCCGGCCTTCAACATCTACGCGCTGGAGGAGGCCGAGAAGGTCTACCAGAAGGAGAACCCGGACTTCACGCTCGAGGTCCAGGAGGTCCCCTGGGAGGACGTGCAGACGCGCCTGACGACGCTCGCGCAGTCCCAGGAGACGGGCGAGCTGCCCGACATCTTCCTCATGCAGAACAACGCGTTCCAGAAGAACGTCATCAACTACCCCGACCTGTTCAGCGACCTGTCGGGCAGCGACGTCGACTTCTCGGAGTTCCCCGAGTCCGTCGTGGCGTACTCCACGGTGGACGACGTCAACTACGGGGTGCCCTTCGACAACGGCACCGCGATCACCGCGCTGCGGACGGACGTGCTCGAGCAGGCCGGCTACACCGTCGACGACTTCACGGACATCACCTGGGACGAGTTCATCACCCTGGGCGAGGACGTCCTGGCCAAGACGGGGCAGCCCCTGCTCTCCGGCCAGGCCGGCTCCTCCGACATGCCCGTGATGATGCTGCAGAGCGCCGGCGCGAGCCTCTTCGACGAGGAGGGCAACCCCACCATCGTCGACAACGACGCCCTGCTGGCGGCGATCGACACGTACCAGCGCCTCGTGGAGAGCGGCGTCTACATCGAGGTCAACACCTGGGACGAGTTCATCAACACCCTCGTCAACGGCACCGTCGCCGCGACGGTCCAGGGCGTCTGGATCCTCGGCTCCATCCAGAGCGCGGAGGACCAGGCCGGCAAGTGGGCCGTCACGAACGTGCCGATGCTCGACGGCGTCGAGGGCGCGACCCACTACACCGCGAACGGCGGCTCCTCGTGGGCCATCAGCTCCAACGCGGACGTCGAGCTGGCGCAGGACTTCCTGGCGAAGACGTTCGCGGGCTCGGCCGAGCTCTACGACACGATCCTGCCGACCGCGGGTGCGCTGGCGAACTGGATCCCGGCGAGCGAGAGCGACGTCTACGGCGAGCCGCAGGAGTTCTTCGGCGGCGACGCGGTCTACAGCAAGGTCGTGGGCTTCGCCGAGCAGGTGCCGAGCAACAACACCGGCGCCTACTACTACGAGGGGCGTGACGCCGTCAGCGTCGCGATCACGAACATCATGAACGGGGCCGACCCGGAGTCCGCGCTGGCGGAGGCGCAGTCCACCGTCGAGTTCGCGATGGGTTCCTGACCTGACCCACCCCCGTGCCCCCGTCCCGCGCACACCTGAGAGGTGGGTCCGCCGTGGCTCGTCCGACTGCAACGGCGCAGAGGTCCGTCCCGGGAGACGCTCCCGTCGCCGGCACCGTCCCTGCGCCCCTGGCGCCCCGTCCGAAGATCTCGCGGCTCGAGCGCCGCAAGAGCCTCACGGGCTGGGTGTTCCTGCTCCCCGCGTCGCTGCTCATCCTCTGGCTGAGCTTCTGGCCCATGATCCAGGCGGCGATCCTGTCGCTGCAGACCGGCCGCGGCACGCGGCTGAGCTTCGCCGAGCCGCTGTGGTCGAACTACACGCGCCTGCTCGAGGACGAGACGTTCAAGCTCACGCTCCAGAACACGTTCCTCTACCTCATCATCCAGGTCCCGCTCATGCTCATCATGGCGCTCGTCCTGGCGAACCTCCTGAACAACCCGAACCTGCGGTACAAGAGCCTGTGGCGCACCGCGATCTTCCTGCCCAGCGCGGTCGGGCTCGTCTCCTACGCCCTCGTCTTCCGGACGATGTTCGCCAACGACGGCCTCGTCAACGACCTGCTGCAGGGCATGGGGTTCATCGACTCGCCGGTGAACTGGCTCGGCGAGACGGGCACGGCCCGGTTCGTCCTCGTGCTCGGCCTGCTGTGGCGCTGGACGGGCTACAACATGATCTTCTACCTGGCCGCGCTGCAGACCATCGACCGCTCGACGATCGAGGCCGCCAAGATCGACGGCGCCAGCTCGGCGAAGGCCTTCTGGTACGTCACCGTGCCGCAGCTCAAGCCCATGATCCTGCTCACCGCGATCATGTCGACGAACGGCACGCTCCAGCTCTTCGACGAGTCCTACGCCCTCACCGCCGGCGGCCCCGCGAACACGTCGATGACCATCTCGCACTACCTGTACATGGTGTCGTTCCGCAACAGCCCGAACTTCGGCTACGCGTCGGCCATCTCCTACGTGATCCTCATCATCGTCGCCGCGCTCGCCGTGGTGCAGCTCAAGGTCGGTGACAAGCGTGACTAGGTCCATGCAGAAGGTCCCGGGGTACCTCTTCCTGACCCTGGCAGCCGTCGCCTCGGTGTTCCCGCTCTACTTCATGGTCGTCTCGGCGACGAACTCCAGCAACGAGGTCCTGGCCTCCAAGCTGCTGCCGGGCACCCACCTGCTCGAGAACTTCCGGTCCCTGCTCGGGGCGCAGCCGCTGGGCACGGCGCTCTGGTACTCGGCGATCATCGCGGTCGGCACCACGGTGCTGGCGCTGCTGGTCACGTCGATCGCCGGCTACGGCTTCGAGGTCTTCCACACGAAGGCCAAGGACCGGTTCATGGGCCTGCTGCTCCTGGCGATCATGATCCCGTTCGCCGCGACGATGATCCCGCTGTTCCGCATGTTCGCGGACCTCGGGCTCGTGAACAGCTGGATCGCCGTGGTGCTCCCCGCGATCTCGACCCCGTTCCTCGTCCTGCTGTTCCGGCAGGCGTCGCGGTCCTTCCCGCACGAGGTCATCGAGGCCGCCCGGATCGACGGGCTCAAGGAGCTGCAGATCTTCCTGCGGATCTACCTGCCGACGATGAAGCCCACGTTCGCGGCCGCCGCCGTCATCACCTTCATGACCGCGTGGAACAACTTCCTGTGGCCGAAGGTCGTCCTCGTCAACAACGACGTGCAGACCCTGCCGATGCTCCTGACGAACATCCAGGCCGGCTACGTCACCGACTACGGGATGCTCATGCTCGCGGTCCTCATCGCCTCCCTGCCCGCCATGCTCGTCTTCCTCGCGCTGCAGAAGAGCTTCGCCGAGGGCATCACCGGAGCCATCAAGTGACCTTCAGCCTCGACCGCACCGCCGACCCGCGCTACGTCGCCGAGCACCGCCTGGCCCCGCACTCCGACCACCGGTGGTTCGCCTCGGCGGAGGAGGCCGCCCTCGGCACCAGCTCCTTCGAGCAGAGCCTCGACGGCACGTGGCGCCTGCACTACGCCAAGAACCCCGGCGCGGTCCTGCCGGGCTTCGAGGACCCGGGCCTGGACCGCAGCGGCTGGGACGAGGTGACCGTCCCGGGCCACCTGCAGCTGCAGGGCTACCACCGGCCGCAGTACGTCAACGTGCAGTACCCCTGGGACGGGCACGAGACGCTCGAGCCCGGGCAGGTCCCGCAGCGCAGCAACCCCGTCGGCAGCTACGTGCGCACCTTCCGGCTCGACCGGACCCCGGCGCCTGGCGAGCGCGTGAGCATCACCTTCCACGGCGCCGAGAGCGCCGTGGCCGTGTGGGTCAACGGCCGCTACGTCGGCTTCGGGGCGGACACGTTCACGCCGTCGGAGTTCGACGTGACGGACGCCCTCGTCGAGGGGGAGAACACCCTCGCGGCGCAGGTGCCCATGTGGACGTCCGGCTCGTGGATCGAGGACCAGGACTTCTTCCGGTTCTCCGGCCTCTTCCGCAGCGTGGTGCTCCGCCACCGGCCGGCCGTGCACGCCGAGGACGTCCGGGTCGTGACGGACGTGGCGCCCGGGCTCGACCGCGCGGTCGTCCGGGTGCGGGTGGCCCTGCAGGGGGAGGGCTCCGTGACCGCGGTGCTCGACGGCGTCGGGCCGCTCGTGCCCGGCCCGGACGGCGAGCTCGTCGTCGAGGTCCCCGACCCTCACCTGTGGAGCGGCGAGGACCCGCACCTGTACGACCTGCGGCTCGAGGTGCGCGACGCCGGCGGCGCCGTGACCGAGGTCGTGCCGCTGCGCGTGGGCGTGCGGCGCTTCGGCATCGAGGACGGCGTCCTGGCGGTCAACGGCCGGCGCGTGGTGTTCACGGGCGTGAACCGCCACGAGTTCGGGGCGCACGGCCGGGTCATGACCCGCGAGGAGACCGAGGCGGACCTCGTCCTCATGAAGCGGATCGGGATCAACGCGGTCCGCACCAGCCACTACCCGAACAACGGGTTCTTCTACGACCTGTGCGACGAGTACGGGCTGTACGTGATCGACGAGATGAACCTCGAGTCGCACGCGATGTGGGACCGGATCCGGCGCCAGGACGCGCCCCTCGAGGAGGCCCTGCCGGGCGACCGGCCCGAGTGGCTGCCGGCGCTGCTCGACCGCGCCGCGAACATGCTCGAGCGCGACAAGAACCACCCGAGCGTCGTGATGTGGTCCTGCGGCAACGAGTCGTACGGCGGCACGGACCTCCTCGCGGTCGCGGACTGGTTCCGGTCCGTCGACGACCGCCCCGTGCACTACGAGGGCGTGCACTGGGACCCGCGCTACCCGGCGACCACGGACGTCGTCAGCACGATGTACACGCCGGCGGCGGAGGTCGAGGCGTTCCTGGCCGAGCACCGCGACAAGCCGGTCATCCTCTGCGAGTACGCCCACGCCATGGGCAACTCGTTCGGCGCCGTCGGCAGGTACCTCGACCTGGCCTACCGGGACCGCCTCTTCCAGGGTGCGTTCATCTGGGACTTCGCCGACCAGGCCCTGCCCGTCACCGACCGCCACGGGCAGACGTTCGACGGCTACGGCGGGGACTTCGGCGACACCCCGCACGACGCGGACTTCTCCGGCAACGGCATCCTCTTCGCCGACCACACGCCGAAGCCGATCGTCCAGGAGGTGCGCTACCTCTACCAGCCCTACCGGCTGGAGCTGCGCGCCGACGGGCCGGACGCGGGCGTCGTCGTGCACAACCGTCACCTGTTCACGTCCTCGTCCGCCCACGCGTGCGTCGTGACGCTCGCACGCGAGGGGCAGGTGCTCGACGAGCAGACGCTCGACACGGACGTGTCCCCGGGCGAGCAGGGCGTCTACGCCCTGCCGGTCAAGGTGCCGGGCGACCCGGGGGAGTACACCGTCGACGTGTCCTTCCGCCTGCGGGCCGCCACCCGGTGGGCCGACGCCGGCCACGAGGTCGCGCACGAGCAGGCCGTCGTCCGGGTCGCCGCGCCCGCGCGCACCGCCGCGGCCGCCGGCCCCGCGCCGACCGTCGTCGACGGGATCCACAACGTCGGCGTCCACGGCGAGGGCTTCAGCGCCCTGTTCTCCCGGCTGCACGGCGGGCTGCTGTCCTACCGGACGGGTCCGGGCACCGCGACGGGCGGCGGGCTCGAGCTCGTCCGCTCCGTGCCGCAGCCCAGCTTCTGGCACGCGCCCACGTCGAACGAGCGGGGCTACGGCGGCCCGGGGGAGGACGGTCCCTGGCTCCTGGCGAGCCGGTACCCGGCCCTCGCCCCCGACGTCCCGCAGCCCGCGCTCGTGCGGCACGACGACGCCGTGGAGCTGACCTTCCGGTACGTGCTGCCGACGTCGCCCGCGAGCGCCTGCGACGTGACGTACCGGGTCGACGGCACCGGCCGCGTCGAGGTGACGCAGGTCGTGCGGCCGGGCGAGGGGCTCGGGGACATGCCGGAGATGGGCATGCTGCTCACCACGGACCCGGACCTGCACCGGGTGCGGTTCTACGGCGAGGGCCCCGAGGAGTGCTACGTCGACCGCCGGGCGGGCGCCCGCCTGGGCGTGCACGCGTTCGACGTGCGCACGGCGCTGACCCGCTACCTGCGCCCGCAGGAGTCCGGCAGCCGCACGGGCGTCCGGTGGGCCGAGGTGACGGACGACGACGGCGTGGGGATCCGGCTCGAGCACGTCGGCGAGCCCGGCCCGACCGGCGGCATGGAGCTGTCGGCCCTGCCGTGGACGCCGTTCGAGATCGAGAACGCGGCGCACCCGAACGAGCTGCCCCCCGTCCACCGGACGGTGCTGCGCCCGGCGCTCCAGCGCCGCGGCGTCGGCGGGGACGACTCCTGGGGGGCGCGCACCCACCCGGAGTACCTCCTGCCCACGGGCCGGGAGCTGACGTTCCGGTTCGCGTTCCGCGGCATCGGCTGAGGACGCACGCCCCGAGGCCGCCGGAGGTCCCGCACCCGCGGGACCTCCGGCGGCCCTGTCGTACCGGGCCGGCCGAGGGGTGACCTCACACGAGGGCCGCCTGCCTCGTCGGAGGGGGCATGACCTCCACCACCCGCCGGCTCCTGCTTGGCGCCCTCGTCCTCGTCGGCCTGTACGTCGGCCTCTGGGCCGCGGTCCTCCCGGCCTCGTTCCACGCGTCCTTCCCCGGCCCCTTCGGCCCGTGGGTGGCGCAGGACGGCCCGTACGACCAGCACCTCGTCCGCGACGTCGGCACCCTCCACCTCGCGCTGGCGGCGGCGGGCGCCGTCGCCACGCTGCGCCCCGCGCGCGGCACGACGACCGCGGTCGCCCTCGCCTGGGTCGTGCACTCCGTGCCCCACCTGGCCTACCACGTGGCCCACCTCGACCACCTCGGTCCTGCCGACGCGGTGGCGCAGACCGTCGCGCTGGGCGGCACGCTCCTCCTCGCGGCGGCGCTGCTGCTCCCCGGCCGCCGGCCGGCCCGCGCCGGCACCACCGCGCCGGCGGCGGAGGTGGCCCGGTGAGGCTCGCCGTGGCCGGGGGGACCGGCACCGTCGGCCGGCTCGTCGTCGACGCCGCCCGGGCCGACGGGCACGACGTCGTCGTCCTCACGCGCTCGAGCGGGGTCGACCTCGTCGCAGGCACGGGCACGGGCACGGGCACGGGAACGGCCACGGGCGCGGGCCTCGCGGAGCGGCTGGCGGGCGTGGACGCGGTGGTGGACGTGTCCTCCGTGACCTCGACGTCGACGGCGGCGAGCCGCCGCTTCTTCGGCGCCGTGACCGCGCACCTCCTGCAGGCCGGGGCGGCGGCCGGGGTCGGCCACCACGTCGCCCTGTCCGTCGTCGGCTGCGACCGGGCCCCGTACGGGCACTACGCAGGGAAGGTCGAGCAGGAGCGGCTGGTCGCGGCGGGCCCGGTGCCCTGGACGCTGCTGCGCGCCACGCAGTTCCTGGAGTTCGCGCCTCAGGTGCACGCCGCGCTGGCGGTCGGCCCGGTGCACCCCGTCCCCGTGATGCGCTCGCAGCCCGTCGCGGCGGCGGAGGTGGCGCGGCGTCTCCTCGCGCTGGCGGTGGCCGCACCGGCGGGACGGGCCCGCGACCTCGCCGGGCCGCAGGAGGTGCGGATGGCCGGCCTCGTCCGGGCGTGGGCGCGCCGCGCGGGGCGCCGCGGCCCCGTCGTGCCCGTCACCGTGCCGGGGCCGCTCGGGCGGGCGTTCCGCGACGGGACGCTCCTGCCGGGGCCCGACGCCGACCGCGGCACCACCACCCCGGCGCGATGGCTGGCGGACGTGGTGGGGCGCTGAGCCACGGCACCGCTCCGGCAGCCCGGCCGGCGCCGCCCGAGCCCGGTGCCGGTGAGCACGTCGACCCCCGCGCGTCGGGACAGGACGACCACGTCGTGACGCCCGGACCGCCGGCGGGCGAGGCGCGGCCCGGGCGGCCGGTCCCGCCCGCCACGGCGACCCTCACGGGCGGGCCTGCGGCGCCGGCCCTCCGTCCCAGGCCGTCAGCTTGTGCGGGTTGACCTGGAGCCAGACGTCCCGGACGCGCCCGTCCACCACGTGCAGGCCGAGCAGGCCGCGCAACGCGTCCCCGTCCGGCCCGCGGTGCACGACGCGGAACGCCAGCCCGTCGCCCGTGCGGACCGGCTCCATCGTCAGGTGCGGGTCCTTGCGGGCGATGCCGAGGAGGAACCGGGCGACGTCGTCGGCGCCCAGCACCGGGCGCCGCGCCGCGCCCACCACGCCGCCGCCGTCGGAGCGCAGCGTCACCGCCGGGTCGAGCAGGGCGGCGAGCGCGTCGAGGTCGCCCGTGCGGGCGGCGTGCGCGAAGGCGCGGGCCACGTCGTCGTGCGCGCGGCGGTCCCGCACCACCGCACCGTGCTCGCGCACCCGCCGGCGGGCCGACGTCGCGAGCTGCCGCACCGCGGCGGGCGTGCGCCCGACGGTCTCGGCGATCTCCGCGAAGGGCAGCGCGAACACGTCGTGCAGGACGAACGCCACCCGCTCCGCCGGGGTCATCGCCTCCATGACGACGAGGACGGCCGTGCTGACCGACTCGTCGAGGCTCACGTGGTCGAACGGGTCGGAGGTGGCGGCCGGCGCCCCCGACCCCGTCCCCGCGAACAGGTCCGCCGGCACCGGCTCGGGGAGCCACTCGCCGACGTAGCGCTCCCGCCGGTGCCGCGCGGAGGCCAGCACGTCGAGGCAGACGCGGCTCGCCACGCGCGTGCACCAGGCGGCGGGGTTGAGCACCGCCGCGCGCTCGGCCTCCGTCATGCGGTACCACCGCACGTACGTCTCCTGCACCGCGTCCTCGGCCTCGGCCATGGTGCCGAGCATCCGGTACGCCAGCGAGAGCAGGTGCCGGTGCTCCTCGACGACGAGCGGGAGCCCGCTGGGCCCGGCGCTCACGGGACGGGCACCCGGACGCGGTCCCACGGCCGCGTCGCCCGGACGAAGGCGGCCCGGGGGTCCGCCACGTCGGCGAGCGAGGCGGTGTCCCGTCCGACGACGGCGGCGGCCGCCCAGTCCAGGCCGACCCGGACCTTGCGCTCCCACGAGGGGACGGCCAGCAGGTGGTAGCCGCGGTGCATCAGCCAGGCGGCGCGCCCCCGCACCACGAGGCCGTGCCACTGGAAGAGGCCGTGGCCCGTCCCGAGCGTGGCGACGACCCCGAGGCTCGGGTGCCGGTACGGACGCAGGTCCTCGCCACGCAGGGCGGCGACGAGGTTGCGTGCGAGCAGCCGGCCCTGGCGGACGGCGTGCTGGGCGTTGGGCACGGTGCGCGCGCCGCCGCCCACGGCCAGGTCGGGCACGGCGGCGACGTCCCCGGCGGCCCAGGCGTGCGGGACGACCCGCCCGTCGTCGGCGACCCGCAGGTCCGCCAGGACGGTGACGGAGCCGCGCGCGTCGAGGGGCAGGTCCGTGTGCGTGGCGACGACGGGGTTCGCGCCGTTGCCCGCCGTCCAGACCACGAGGCCGGAGTCGTACCGCGTGCCGTCCGAGAGCACGAGGTGGCCGTCGACGGCCGAGAGCAGCCGCGTGCCGAGGTGGACGTGGCCGCCGCGTGCGCGCAGGTGCTCGACGACCCACCGCCCGGGGCCGTCCGAGACCTCGGGCAGGAGGCGGCCCGTCGCCTCGACGAGGTGGAACGCGACCTCGTCGGGCCGGATCTCCGGGTACCGCGCCAGCAGCGCGTGCGCGAGGGCGAGGGTCTCGCCGAAGCCCTCGACGCCCGTGAAGCCCCCACCGACGAACGTCACCGTGAGCAGCCGGCGGCGCAGGTCCCCGGCCGGCAGCGCGGCGGCGCGGTCGAAGGCCGTGAGCACACGGTCCCGGACGGCGACGGCCTCCTCGACGTGCTTGAGGCCGATCGCCTGGTCCGCGAGGCCGGGCACGGGGAACGTCCGCGTCACGGCGCCGGCGGTGAGGACGAGCTCGTCGTAGTGCTCCGTCCACCGGGCGCCGTCGACCGTCGTGATCCCAGCCGTCCGCGTGGCGTGGTCCAGGCCCGTCACGGAGCCGGCGACCACGCGGGTGCGCCGCAGGTGGCGCCGCAGCGGGACCACCGTGTGCCGGGCCTCCACCTGGCCGCCGGCCACCTCCGGCAGGAAGGGCTGGTAGGTCATGTACGGGCGCGGGTCCACGACCGTCACGCGGGCCTCCCCGCGGCGCAGCCGCCGCTCCAGCCCCCACGCCGCGTACAGCCCGGCGTACCCGCCCCCGACGACCAGGATGTCCTGCACCGTGCCCCTCCGTCCCGACGGACGTGCTCCGTCACCACCCTCGACGACGCAGGGTCCCGAGGTGTGAGGTGCCCCTCAGGGCGCGCGCAGGACGAGGAGGAACTGGCCGCCGCCGGGCTCCACCGCCGCCTCCACCGCCAGGTCGGGCGCGAGCCGGGAGACGCGGTCGACGAGCCAGGCGGCGGCCTCGTCGGCGTCGCCGCGGCTCGGGCACCGTGCGACCACCTCGCGCCCGCCGGAGCGGGCGAGCCGCTCGACCGCGGGGATGATCGGTGCCGGGTCGACGACGAAGAGGTCGGCGCGCCAGGGCACCACGGGCGCCACCGCGCCCTTGCGGGTGTTGCACGCGCGGTGCGCGAGCCGCTCGGCCGCCCCCGCCGGGGCCCGGCCCCTGCCGCGGCCCTTGCCGCCCTTCGACGGCTTGCCGCCGGCGCCGCCGTCGATGCTCGGCCCGCGGTCGGCGTTGACGGAGGCGTCGGGGTCCACGGGCTCGTCGCAGAGCCAGCAGCGCCAGCCGTCGCGCTCGCCGACCTCGTCGAGCGTGCTCACGCCGCCTCGTCGGGGACCAGGAGCTCGACCCGCACGCCGCTGACGAGCGTGCGCACCTCGTCGAGGAAGGCGGCGACCTCCGGCCGCGACTCGTGCGCCGCGTGGGCCTCGGGGTCCCGGTAGACCTCGTAGAACACCCGGGCCAGCGGCGCGTCCTCCACCCGGTGCGTCGCGTAGACGAGGGTGCCGGGCTCCTGGGTGCGGATGCCGGGCAGGACCCCGGCGACGAGGGCGTCGAAGCGGGCCGCGGCCGCCTCGTCGGGGAGGTCGAAACGGACGACGAGGGCGCGCATGCGAGCACTGTAGGGGCAGGCGGGCCCGTACCCCGGCCGGCCCGGGGCGGCTCAGCCCGCGCTGCGGCGGTCGGGCAGGATCTGGGTGGGTCCGGCCGGTGCGGCCTCCCCGCGCCCGACGGCGGCGTCGTGGCTGTCCCGCGCGCGCTGCAGGAGGTCCATGAGCTCCGGCTCGTCGCGGACCTTCTGCTTGTACCTCGGGCCCAGGGCGACGATCTGGTCCCGCTCCTGCAGCAGCGCCCGGAAGATGCGCTCGCGCTCGCCCGGGTCGGCGGTGTACTCCGCGTCGAGGTAGGAGGTGGCGTGGCGGCGGGCGTTGGCGATCGCGTTCTGCGCCTTGCCGGCGGGGCTGAGCAGGGACGCGAGCACGGTGACGACGAGGACGCCGAGGATCACGCCGAGCGAGAGCCCGGTGCTGATCTCCACGACCTCGACCGGCTCCCCGCCGTTGACGAACGGCACGTTGTTCTCGTGCAGCGCGTGCAGGACGAGCTTGACCCCGATGAACGCGAGGATCGCGGCGAGGCCGTAGGACAGGTAGATGAGGCGGTCGAGCAGCCCGTCGATGAGGAAGAACAGCTGCCGCAGCCCCAGCAGGGAGAACGCGGTGGCCGTGAACACGATGTAGGTGCTCTGCGTGAGGCCGAAGATCGCGGGGATGGAGTCGAGCGCGAACAGGATGTCCGTGCCGCCGATCGCGACCATGACGAGGAGCATCGGCGTCAGCACGCGTCGCCCGTCGACCGTCGTGACGAGCCTGTCGCCGTCGTACTCCTCCGAGGTGCGCAGGACCTTCCGCGCCAGCCGGATGACCACGTTGTCCCCGGCGTGGGAGTCCTGGCCCTCCGAGCGCAGCAGGTTGCCGGCCGTCAGGAGCAGGATCAGGCCGAAGAGGTAGAAGACCCAGGCGAAGGAGTTGATGAGCGCCGCGCCGAGGAGGATGAAGCCCGTCCGCGCCAGGAGCGAGAACACGATGCCGAACAGCAGCACCTTCTGCTGGTCCTCCCGGGGCACCCGGAAGCTCGTCATGATGATGAGGAAGACGAAGAGGTTGTCGACGGACAGCGCCTTCTCGGTGACGTAGCCGGCGAAGTACTCCGACCCCGCCTGCGGCCCGGCGAGCACGAGGACGCCGACCCCGAACAGCAGTGCGATGCCGATGTAGAGGGCCGACCAGGTCGCCGCCTCGCGGAGCGTGGGCACGTGCGCCTTGCGCACGTGGAACACGAAGTCGAACGCGAGGAGCGCGACGATCCCGACGACCGTCAGGGCCCACACGACGGCGGTGACCTCCATGCACGTGCTCCTGCCTGGCGACGCCGCGGCGCGAGCCGCCCGTCCCCGCTGCGTCGGCGCGCCGGGGAGGAGCCCCGGCCGGTGACCGAGAGGGTAGGCCCCGTCGAGGGCCCGTGCCTGTCGCCGGCTCTTGGCAGGCGGGCCCCGGCGGGCCAGGCTCGGGGCATGCCGCCGGCCGCCGCCCTCCCCGCCGCCCTCCCCGACGCCCTGCGCGGCGCCGTCCGCGGCGAGGTCCTGGTCCCCGGTGCGCCGGGCTACGACGACGCGCGGGCCGTCTGGAACGCCGCGGTCGACCGGCGTCCGGCCGTGGTCGTCCGGTGCGCCGGGTCCGAGGACGTCCGCGCCGCGGTCCGGATCGCCCGGGAGCGCGGCCTGCCGCTCGGTGTGCGGGGCGGTGGGCACAGCGCCGCCGGGTGGGCCGTGCCCGAGGGCGGGCTCATGATCGACCTGTCCCGGATGGGAGGCGTGGACGTCGACCCGGGGGCGGGCACGGCACGGGTGCAGGGCGGCGCGCTCCTCGGGTCGCTGGACGCCGCGGCGCAGCCGTACGGGCTCGCGACGACCGCCGGGATCGTCTCGCACACGGGCATCGGCGGCCTGGCCCTCGGCGGGGGCGTGGGCTGGCTGGCGCGGCTGCTGGGCACCACCTGCGACAACGCCACCGGGTACGAGGTCGTCACCGCCGACGGCGGGCTCGTCCACGCCTCGGCGGAGGAGCACCCGGACCTCTTCTGGGCCCTGCGCGGCGGCGGCGGGAACTTCGGCGTCGTCACCCGGTTCGACCTGCGGCTGCACGACGTCGGCACGCGAGCCCTCGTCGCGGAGGTGGACCTCGACGCGGCGACCGGCCTCGGGCCGCTGCGGGACTGGCTGGCCACGGCCGAGGTCGCCCCCCGTCGCGCCACCCCGCTGGCCGAGGTGCGGGCGGGCGGCCCGCTCACGCTGGGGTTCGTCTGGGTCGGGGAGCCCGACGACGCCGCGCCGTGGGTCGCGCGGCTCGACGCGCTCGGCACGCCGCTGGCCCGTCGCGTGACGGCGCTGCCCTACCTCGAGCTGCAGCGGCAGTCGGACGTCGGAGCCGCCCACGGCTTCCGCCGGTACATGAAGAGCCACTACCTGCGCGAGCTTCCCGACGCCGCGCTCGAGGCCTTCCTCGCGCACGCCGAGGCCGAGGTGGGCGCGGCGAGCCTCCTCGCCTGCGGCGGCGCGATCGCGGACGTCGACCCGGGCGCGACGGCCTTCACCCACCGCGACGCGCGGTTCGAGTACGACACCGGGGCCCGGTGGGAGGACGCGTCCGACGACGAGCGGCACGTCGCGTCGTGCCGGCGGCTCGCCGCGACGATGGAGCCCTGGAGCGTCGGCGCGTACGTCAACGCGATGGGCGACGAGGGCGCGGCGGGCGTCCACCGGGCGTACGGGGCGGCGACCTTCGCGCGGCTCCGCGCGGTCAAGGGGGCGTGGGACCCGGGCAACGTCTTCCACCTCAACCAGAACGTCCCGCCGGCCTGACCGGCCTCCCGGGTCGTCCGCGCCGCACGCCCCGAGGCCCGGCCCCGGGCCGCGTCTGCCGTGCGCGCGTGCGCGTCCCGGTCCTCCCGCTCGACGCGTCCACGACGCGTCGCTCCGCGGGCAACCCGGCCGCCGTGGTGCTGCTCGACCGTGTCCCGGACGAGGCGCTGCTCGGGGCCGTGGCCGCGGACGGCCCACCGCGCCCTCGTCCCGTACCGGGCGGCACGGACCGGCCGCGACATGCTCCTCGCGTACCAGGCGTCGGCCCGCGGGAGCTGGACTGCCGGCTCGTCGGCGACCGCGTCGAGCTGATCGGCTCCTGCGTGCCGTGCCTCGAGGGCCACGTCGAGATCTGACCGAGCCGCCTCCGGGGCCGGGCCGGGGCCGTCGGTGCACGGCCCGGCTCCAGCACGAGCGCCGTCGCTCCTCCCGCATGCCATGGCCCCGCCGCCCCCGCACCACCGCGACCGCATCCGGACGGGCGTCCACACCGGGCCGTCGCGCACGGCAGGATGGCACCCGTGGAACGGGGGCCGCGCGGCACGCGCACGGGCGAGGGGCGCGAGGCGCACGGCGAACTGGACGGGCTGGTCCGGCTGCCGGGGCGGACGGCACTCGTGCAGGCCGTGGACGCCGCGGCCCGGGCCGGTCGCGAGGCGGTGCTGCTGCACGTCGGGGTCGACGGGTTCCGCGACGTCAACGTGCAGCACGGGCACGCCGTCGGCGACGAGGTCCTCGTCGAGGTCGCGCGGCGCCTGGCCGCGGTCGCGGGCGACTCGCTGGTGGCGCGGCTCGGCGGGGACGAGTTCGGCGTCCTGGTCCTCGGCCGGGGCGCCGCCGACCGCGCGCAGGACCTCGCGGAGCGCGTGCTCGAGGTCGCCGGCGCGCCCTACCCGACCTCCGCCGCGGGTCCGGTGGAGCTCACCGTCAGCGTCGGGATCGCGGCGCCGGCGCGCGGGGCGGGGGAGCGGGTGGTCGTGGACCTCCTCGTCGCGGCGGACACGGCCCTGCACCGCGCCAAGCGCCGCGGGCGCGCCCGGGCGGCGTGGCACGAGCCGTCGGAGGACGCCCGGGACGCCACCGTCGACGACACCCGTCGGGTCGAGCGCCGGCTGCGCCTGGCGCTGCGCGCGGGGGCGATCGACGTGCACTACCAGCCCGTCGTGCAGCTGCCGGGCGGGCGCTGCCTGTCCGTCGAGGCCCTGGCGCGGTGGCACGACGAGGAGCTCGGCACCGTCCCGCCGGACCGGTTCGTCGCCGTCGCCGAGCGCACCGGCCTCATCGTCGACCTGGGCCGCCACGTCCTGGAGCGGGCCTGCCGCGACATGAGCCGGCGACCCCCGACGGAGCCGCCGATCAGCGTGGCGGTGAACGTCTCCCCCCTCCAGCTGTCCGACGAGGAGTTCCTCGCCGACGTCGCCGCGGTCCTGCGGTCGACGGGGCTGGCGCCCGAGCGGCTCTGCCTGGAGGTGACCGAGACGGCGGCGGTCGACGACCTGCCCGCCACCGGCCGCCGCCTGCAGGCCCTGCGGGACCTCGGCGTGCAGATCGCCCTCGACGACTTCGGGACGGGGTACTCCTCGCTGACGATGCTCCGGACTATGCCGATCGACGTCGTGAAGATCGACCGGTCCTTCGTCGCGCACATCACCGGCGACGCCCGCGACGCGCTGCTGGCCCGCCTCGTCATCGACGCCGCGCACGCCCTGGGCATGCGGGTCTGCGCCGAGGGCGTCGAGACGGCGGAGCAGGCGCGGCAGCTCGTCGCGCTGGGCTGCGACCGGGCGCAGGGCTGGTGGTTCGCCCGCGCGGTCGGGCTCACCGACCCCGCGCTGGCCCCGGCCCTCGCGGGGCACCGCCTCGGGGGCCCCGTGGCCGCGCCGGCCGGCCACGCGCCCGTGCTGACCGGGACCGACGAGCTCGTCGTGGTCACCGACCGCGCCGGGAGCGTCCGCTTCGCCTCCAGCGCCGCCGTGGCGGTGCTGGGCCGGGCGCCGGCCGAGATGGTGGGCACCCCGTGGAGGTCGTACCTGCGCCGGCCCGACGACGCCGAGGGCGCGGACGGCGGGTCCGGCGGCCCGGTCCCGGAGGGGACGCACCGCTTCGCGGCCCGGCTGCCGGCACCGGGGCGGCCCCGGTGGCTCGCGGTGACGACCACCGCGCTGCGCGACGAGCAGGGCGAGGTGCGCGAGGTGGTGAGCACCGCGCGGGACGTCACCGTCGTCGTGGAGGGCGAGCGGCGGCTGGCGGCGAACGAGCGGCGGTTCCGGCGGGCCTTCGACGAGGCCCCCATCGGCATGGCGATGACGGGTTTCGACGGGACGTTCCTGCGGGTCAACCGCGCGTTCGCCGAGCTGCTGGGCCGCACCCCCGAGGACGTCCTCGGGAGCACGGTCCAGGACCTCACCGTGCCGGAGGACCGCGCGCACGACGCGGCGAACCTGCAGGAGGCGCGCCGCGGCGACGTGCTGGTGCACGACGTCCGCAAGCGCTACCTGCACGCCGACGGGTCGCCCGTCCCGGTGCGCGTGCGGGCCGCCGTCGTCCCCGGCGAGGACGACGCCCCGGCCTACCTCGTGGCGCACGTGCTGCGCGAGGCGGAGCCTCCGGGCGGCGCCTGACCGGCCGGCGGCCCGCCGGCCGCACTGCCCGCGCGGCGACCGGGTCCGCACCGCGCGGTCCACAGCAGCACCGCGCTCGGACGTGTGACGGGCTGGACGCCCGACGAGCTGCGACGGCGGCCGTCCTGGGAGCTGGTCGTCGCGCCCGACGGCGTCGACAGGGCCCGGAGGACCTCGACCGCGCCCTGCGCGAGGGGTCCGCGCCCTCCCGCGGGGGCGAGCGGCAGGACCGCTGGGGCGGTCGTCGCCGCGTCGTCTCCGAGCGGAGCGTGGTGCCCGACGGCGGCGGGGCGCCCGACGCCCTCGTCGTGATGGGCATGGACCTGACGGACCTGTGGACGTCGGCGGTGGCGGGGGAGGGGTCCTCTGCTGGAAGGTGCCCTCGTCGGGCACCCCGCCTACGCGGTCGTGGCCGACCAGGCGCCGAGCAGCCCGGCGGCCAGTGCGAGGAGGTCCTGCCGCGCGGCGACGGTCACGGTGCTGGCGGGGGGTGGCGAGGTGACGTGCCGCACGAGGCGCTGGACCTGCCGGGCGGCCTGCTCGTCGAAGCCGCGGTCGACGAGGCGCTGCGCGGTCCGCAGGTCCTGGGACACGAGGTAGGCGACGGGCCCCGTGATCTCGCCGTCCGCGCGCAGGGCGTCGTAGAGGGCCTGCAGGTCCGCGAGCGTCGGGGGTGTCCGCGCCAGGTCGGCCTCGGCGAGCGCGGCCGCCCAGGAGCCGTCCTCCTGCAGCCCGGCGACCCCGGCGAGCCCGTAGAGGGCGTGCACGCGCGCCCCCGCGGCCAGGGCCACCGGGTCGGTGAGGACGGCGGGGGAGGCGTCGCAGACGACGTCGCCCGCCTCGCACCGGGAGAGCGTGCGGTCGCTGACCGCGTCGGGGACGTCGGAGCCGTCGCCGGTGAGGCCGGCCGGGGCCAGCCCGAGGCGGCGGGCCAGCTCGGCGAGGCCGATCGCCGTCGGCCCGGCGCTGCCCCGGCGCACCGTCGCCGTGCCGGGGACCTGCGCCGGGTCGGCGGTCAGGACGGTCGCTGAGACGGCGGCGAGCGCGGCGGGGGCGTCGTCGGCGAGGCGGTCCAGGGCGAGGTGCCACACCAGCGCGCCCTGGGAGTACCCGACGAGCACGAGCCGTTGCGCCGGGCACGCGCCGAGGTGCGTGCCCAGGCTCACGAGGGCGGCCTGCGTCCCGGCGGCCACGCTGCCGGCGTACGCGTCCAGGCCCTCCGGGTCGACGCCGCCCGGCCCGAGGATCACCCCCACGGGCACGGCCGGCCACGCGAGGTCCTCGGTGGCCACGGTGCGCCCGGCGGCGGCGAGGTCGGCGACGACCGTGCCGACGACGGTGCCCACCACGGCCCCGCTGCCGGTGACCGGGTCACCCGGTGGGCGCGCGCCCAGCACGAGCACGTCCGCGCAGGTGGGCTCTGCGGGTCCCTCGGCCCGGGCCGCGGGGGCGGACGCCGAGGCGAGCGCGAGGCCGACGGCCGCGGCCAGGAGGGCGGCTGCCGACCTCGACCCCGTCCGTCGTCGGGATGTGACGAGCATGGGGTGGCCTCGATCTCCTGGGTGGGACGTCGTGCGCATCATGCTCCCCGGCCGCCGTGGCGTCGATGGCCCGGCGCCGTCCCGCCGGACGACCGCTGCCGCGTCGAGCGCCTCTTCACCCACCCGTCACGTCACCGCCATCCCACGGTCCCCGCCCCGTCCGCCGGGCGCGGTGTCCTGGTGCCATGGGATCCCCCTCCTCGCGCACCGGTGCGCTCCTGACGGCCACGGCCTCGGCGGTCGCTCTGACCGCCGGCCTCGTCCTCGTCCCGGTGGCGCTCGCCAGCGCCTCCGTCCCCCTGCCGGTCACCGGCAGCACCCGTCTGGCCCCGTTGACGGAGCCGACGCTCGTCGCCCGCGCCACGCTGGACGCCGACTTCTCGGCACCGGGTCCGGACTCCGGCGCCCTGGCGACGCCGGCGAACGGACGCACGGGGCCGTTCCCGGGCCAGGTCGTCCCGGGGTTCTCGGGCGTCGTCGAGGGCGACGACGGCCGGTTCTGGGCGCTGCCCGACAACGGCTTCGGCACGAAGGAGAACTCCACGGACTTCCTCCTGCGGATCTACGAGGTCACGCCGGGGTGGGAGACCGCGGACGGCGGCTCCGGCACCCTCGAGGTGGGGGAGTTCCTCCCCCTGCGCGACCCCGACGGCCACGTGCCGTTCCCGATCGTGAACGAGGCGACGCCCGAGCGGCTGCTCACCGGCGGCGACTTCGACGTCGAGTCGATCGTCCGCCTGCGGGACGGCACCTTCTGGATCGGGGAGGAGTTCGGGCCCTTCCTGCTGCACGTCGACGCGACCGGCGCACTGCTGTCCGCGCCGGTGCCGTTCGTCGGGGGGAAGTCGCCGCAGAACCCGGACCTCGGCGCCGACGAGACCCCGGACGTGCGTGCGTCGCGGGGCTTCGAGGCGATGGCCGTGTCGAAGGACGGGAAGTTCCTGTACCCCATGACCGAGGGCGCCTTCGTCGACGACACGGAGCAGCGCCGCCGCACGATCTACCAGTTCGACCTCGGCACGGAGCAGTACACGGGGACCACGTGGCAGTACGAGGCGGACCGGGACGCGAACGTCCTGGGGGACGCCTTCGCCGTCGGCAACAGCCGCCTCCTGGTCCTCGAGCGCGACGACTTCGAGGGCTCCGCCGCGGTGACGAAGCGGGTCTACTCGATCGACCTGACGCAGACCGAGCCCGACGGCTACCTGCGCAAGACGCTGCTCCTCGACGCGCTCAAGATCGCCAACCCGGACGGCCTCGGCGCCGGTGACGGCTACGGCACGGACGACCCCTACTCCTTCCCGGTGCAGTCGTTCGAGACGATCGTGCAGCTGCGCGACGGCCGCCTCCTCCTCGCGAACGACAACAACTACCCGGGCAACGACGCGCGCGTCACCGGCACGCCGGACGACACCGAGCTCGCCGTGGTGGACCTGCGCCGGGTCCCCGCGGCCGCGCCGTCGGACCTCACCCTCATCGGGCACCGCGGGGCCTCGGGCGAGCGGCCCGAGCACACGCTGGCCGCCTACGAGCGGGCGATCCTCGCCTGCGTCGACCACATCGAGCCCGACCTCGTAGCGACGAAGGACGGCGCCCTCGTCGTCCGGCACGAGAACGAGATCAGCGGCACCACGGACGTGGCCACGCGGCCGGAGTTCGCGGACCGCCGGACCACGAAGACCGTGGACGGGGTCTCCCTGACCGGCTGGTTCACCGAGGACTTCACGCTCGCCGAGATGAAGACCCTGCGGGCGGTCGAGCGCCTGCCCGAGGTCCGGCCGGGCAACACCGCCTACGACGGCCTCTACGAGATCCCGACGTTCGACGAGGTGATCGACCTCGCCCGGCGCTCCGTCTCCTGCGACGGACGCCCTGTCGGCGTGGTCCCGGAGATCAAGCACGGCACCTACTTCGACGGCCTCGGTCTGTCGATGGAGGAGCCCCTGGTCGCGGCGATCGCCGACGCGGGCTGGGACAGCCGCGGCTTCCCCGTCCAGATCCAGTCGTTCGAGGTGGCCAACCTCGTCGAGCTCGACGGCCTGACGACCGTCCGCCTGGTGCAGCTGGTCGACGCCGCCGGTGCTCCGGCGGACAGGGTCGCCGCCGGCGACCCGCTCACGTACGCCGACATGGTCACCCGCGCCGGCCTGCACGACGTCGCGGAGTACGCCGACGTCGTCAGCCTGCAGAAGGACGTCATGATCCCGCGCAGGACCGACGGCACGCTCGGCGAGCCGACCCCGGTCGTCGACCTGGCGCACCGCGTGGGGCTCGAGGTCACGGGCTGGACGTTCCGGAAGGAGAACCAGTACCTGCCGGCCGAGTTCCGCCGGGGCGACGACCCCAACGCCGCGGGCGACCTGGCGGGGGAGATCCGCGCCTTCGTCGAGGCCGGGATGGACAACGCCTTCACGGACGACCCGGCGGTCGCGGTGACCCAGCAGCTGCGGGTGGCCACGTACAACGCCTCGCTCAACCGGTCCGCCGAGGGCGAGCTGGCCACCGACCTCGCCACCCCGGAGGACCCGCAGGCACGGGCGGTCGCGGAGGTCGTCCAGACGGTCGCCCCGGACGTGCTGCTGCTCAACGAGTTCGACGGGGACCCTGCGGGTGTGTCCGCCGGGCTGTTCCGGCAGAACTACCTCGAGGTGCCGCAGGGCGACCAGAGGGCGGTGACCTACCCCTACGCCTTCTGGGCGCCGGTGAACACCGGGGTGCCGTCCGGGTTCGACCTCGACGGGGACGGCACGGTCGGCGGGCCGGACGACGCGTGGGGCTTCGGGGCCTTCCCCGGCCAGTACGGGATGCTGGTCCTGTCGAAGTACCCCATCGACACCGAGGCCGTCCGGACGTTCCGCGACTTCCGCTGGCAGGACATGCCCGGCAACGTCCTCCCGGAGGGCTTCTACTCCGACGAGGAGCTGGCCGGGTTCCCGCTGTCCTCCAAGTCGCACTGGGACGTCCCGGTGACGGTCGACGGGCGCACGGTGCACGTCCTGGCCGCGCACCCGACGCCCCCGACCTTCGACGGTCCCGAGGACCGCAACGGCCGCCGCAACCACGACGAGATCCGCTTCTGGGCCGACTACGTCCGGGACGCGGCGTACGTCTACGACGACGCGGGGGTCCGCGGCGGCCTCGACCACGGCGAGCGCTTCGTCGTCGTCGGCGACTACAACGCCGACCCGGTGGACGGCGACTCCGTCGACGGGGCGATCCGGCAGCTCCTGGACCTCGACCTGGTCCAGGACCCGCTGCCGACCTCGGCCGGGGGCCCGGAGGCGGCGGCGCTGCAGGCCGGCGCCAACGTCGCGCACACCGGTGACCCGGCCCTCGACACGGCGGACTTCGCCGACACCGCTCCGGGGAACCTGCGGGTCGACTACGTGCTGCCCTCGACGACGGTCCAGGTCGAGGACGCGGGCGTCTTCTGGCCCGCCGCCGGGGAGCCGGGCTCCGAGCTCACGGGCCTCTTCCCGTTCCCGACGTCCGACCACCGGCTCGTCTGGGCCGACCTGGGGCTCGACCTCCTGCGCTGACCGCACCCCGACCCCGCGGCCACGCACGAGGGGCGCCCGTCCGACGACGGGCGCCCCTCCCGCATGCGCCCGGCCGTCCCCCCGCGGACGGCCGGGCGCCGCTGTGCCGCCCCTGCTGGACCGGTAGGGGCCCGGAGGCTCGGGAGGGCGACCGGGCGCCGGCACCTCGCCGCGGGCCGCGAGGGCGGGGACGCGCGTCCGAGACCGAGGGGGCGCGACACGGGGCCCGGCCCCGCACGACGGTCGGGGGCGCCGGTCGGCACCTCGTCGGTGGGACGCCCGTGGAGGACCGTCGGGGCCGCCGCCACGGACGGCGCTCCCCTCGGCACGGGGACGTGGGCGTGCGACGGCCCGGGTCCCGTCGTGCGGGTCCCGGGCCGTCGCGTGCCGTGCCTGCCGTGCGTGCGGTGCCTGCCGCGGGCGGCGCGGCGGAGGGGTCCTACTCGTTCACGAGCACGGGGACCGCGACCGTGGCGGACGCGTCCGCCGGCACGGGCACGGGCGGCGCGACGTCCACGGGCAGCCCGATGACGCCGGCCGCGCTGTGGTGCTCCTCGGCGTCCTCCGGGTCGACCACGTGGCGCACGCTCGTGACCAGCGCGCCGGCCGCGTCGTACCAGGCGACCTCGAGCTCGAGCTCGAGGAGCTCGCTGACGTCCTTCGTGACGTCGGCGGCGGCGACGACGTGCCCACCCTCCTCCAGCCGCAGCTCGCGGAGCTCGATGCGGTCGGTGAAGGGGCCGTCGAGCACGACGACCGTGCCCGCCGGGGCCGGTGCGTCGAGCGCCTCCGCCGCGGCCGGTGCCGGGGCCGGGCTGCTCAGCGCGACCTCCCGGGCCTGCCCCGCGACGTCCACGGTCGCCGCGTCCGGGGTCGAGCAGCCGGCGAGCGCGACGACCAGCGCGCCGGCGAGCCCGGCCACCGCGAGGGGCGCCGAGGTCCTGCGGACGGGCGTCCGCGCGGTGGCCGGGGTCCTCACGGGGTGCTCAGCGCCTTCGTGGCGGCCAGGATCTTCCCGTACAGGTCGGTGTTGTCCTGGTTGCCGGAGAAGATCTCCGAGCCCTTGCCACCGGCGAACAGCGGCACGTCCGCGCCGGTGTGGTTGCCGGAGAGGTAGGTGAGCCACAGGCTCGCCTCGGGGCTGCCGTCCTCGACGCCGGCGGGGTCGTCGGCCGTGCGGAACGTCGCCGGGGCGAAGTTCGTCGGGTCGGCGGAGCCGGAGCCGTTGACCGGGCCGGTGGAGCGCTCCGGGTCGAGCGCGCCGCTCTCGGTGCGCACGGGCGTCTCGGTCGAGCTCGTGCCGCTCTGGTTGCCGGGGGGCGTGACGGCCTCGGCGTTCGTGTAGGAGCCCTTGCCGATGATGTTGAAGCCGGCGCACTCGTGGTCCGCCGTGACGATGACGAGCGTGTTCTTGTCCTTGGCGGCGAACCTCTTCGCCACCGCGATCGCGTTGTCGAACTCGATGGTCTCGCCGATGGTCTGCGCCGCGTCGTTCGCGTGCGAGCGCTTGTCGATGTTGGCGCCCTCGACCTGGAGGAAGAAGCCGTTCTGGCGTGCGTCGCGGCTCTTGGCGAGGAGGCCGATGGCCGCCTGCGTCATCTGCGACAGGCTCGGCTCCTCCTGGACGGCGGGCGTGGGGAACGCCTTGGCCTTGTTCACCTCGGGCGTGAGGTTGCCCGTGTTGAACAGCCCGATGACCCGCTGCTCGGAGCCGTCGCGCACGGCCTGCAGCTCGTCGCCGGTCGCGACCTGCGCGCCCAGCTCGCCGAGGACGGTGTACCCGTTGCCCTCCATGACGGCCTGGTCCTCGGCCGTGAAGCGGTTGTTGCCGCCGCCGAGGATCACGTCGGCGACGTCGTTGCGGGCGATCTGCTGCGCGATCGGCAGGTACGGCTGGCCGCCGAGGGTGCCGCAGCTCTCCAGGGAGTACGTCGGGCCCTGGCAGCCCCGCAGCGCGGCGTGCGAGAACTGCGCGGCCGGGGTCGCGTCCGTGACCTCGGCCGTGGAGACGTTGCCGGTCCGCATGCCGGCGCCCTTGGCCTGCTCCATCAGCGTCGGCAGGATCTCGCCGTACGCGTCCACGCCGATCGCGGCGTTGTAGGTCTTCCGGCCCGACGACCACGCGGTGGCCGCGGAGGCGGAGTCGGTGACGAGCTCCGGCGTGTCGGACTCGGGCAGGACCGCCCAGGTGCTCACCGCGCCGCGGACGGGCAAGGTCTCCATGTCGAGCTGGCCGGCGGCGCCGACGGCCACCTGGCGGGCGGCGTCGACGTGGGTCTGACCCATGCCGTCGCCGATGAACAGGATGACGTTCCGGGCCTGCTCGCCCGGAGCCGGTGCGGCGGTGGCGGCCGCCGGTGCGGCGACCGAGGCGACTAGCGTGGCGCCGAGGCCGAGAGCGAGTGCGCCCCGGAATCCGACAGGAGTGTGCACGAGGGGTCCCCTTCGTCCGTGATGCCCGACCTGGGCACCACCGCGGCACGCTAGGCAGGCCAGGTGGCGCCGGTGCGTCCGGAGCGGGGCGGCGGGGTGAACTCGGGACGCCCGGTGTGCGCCGGGTGAGGGGGACGGAGGCGGCGCGGTGGACGGCAGAGGCCTGGTGCGCCGACCGCCCGAGCCCCTGCGCTTCGCGCTGCCCTCCCCGCGCCGGGCGCCGACGCCCGTGGTCCTGTCCGTCCGTGGCGCGCTCGTGCCCGGGCGTCTGGAGGTGGCGGCGCTGGACCTCACCGCCGACGTTGCCCTGCTGGTCACGGGCGCGAGCGGCTCGGGCACGTCGACGCTGCTGAACCTGCTGCACCTGCTGCACCTGCTCGCCGGCGACCTGGCGCGGGCGAGGGGCCGCGTCGACGGTGCACGGCGTGTCGAGGTGGCGCTGCTGGAGCAGGACGTGCGGCTCTCCGCGGACCCCCGCGCGCCGCGGGGGCTCTCCACGGCGGTGACGGCGGACCGGCCGGACGCGCCGCCGCTCGCGCGCCTCGGGCTCGTGGGTCCGGCCGACCTGGACCGGCCCCTGCGCGAGCTGTCGGTGGGCCGACGCCGACGTCTCGTGCTCGCCCTCGTCGTGGCGCGGTCCCCGCACGTGCTGCTCCTGGACGAGCCGACGAACCACCTCTCCGTCGGCCTGGCCGAGGAGCTGGTGGACGCCCTCGACGTGGCGCCCGCCGCCGTGGTCGTCGCCTCCCACGGCCGCCGGCTCCGTCGGCGCCGGACCGGTGCCCGTGCCGAGCTCGTCGCCGGACGGCCTCGCGGACCGCTGGTCGCGGCGGCCCGGGCGTCGCCCTGCCGCTCGTCCTGCCAGGACCCGCCGCCGGGCGGCGTCGGCCGGTCGTCCTCGACGGGGCTGGGTACCCCGGGCCGGCAGGAGCTGGGGGAGTCGCCGCCGACCCGGGTCCGACCCCAGCGTGGCAGTGTCGGGCCCGGACGGCGCGGCGAGCCCGTGCGCGGTGGGGACCGGTCCGTGCGCGCCGTCACGGTGCGTGGCCGGGACGGTGCCGGGCTGCGGTCGAGGCGGGCGGTGGATCAGGGCTCGTGGTCGCGCCGGATCCACAGGGTCTCCGCCTCGGCGGCGGTGACGGACTCGCCCGCCGAGCGCGGGCGGGTCCAGCGGCGGGTGCCGCACCGGGCGCAGCGCCAGTGGGGTGCGCTGTCGGGTCCGGCCCCGACCCGCCGCCACCCGTGGTCGACGAACGGCAGCTCGCACACCCACCACCGCCGCGTCGGGGCCCGCTCCTGACCGCGTCGGACGGTCCACGCCCCGACGGCGGTGGAGACGACGAGCGCGGCCAGCACGACGAGGACCAGGGCGCCGCCCAGCGTGCGGTGCAGGTCGACCGCGACCGCCGCGACCGCGAGCGCGGAGAGGACGAGCACGACGACGACCCGGAAGCGCAGCAGGTGCCGGTCGTGGGCCACGTCGACCGGAGGCGGGGCATCGGGCACGGCTCCGCCTCCTCGACCCCAGCGCGGGCAGCACGAGGAGGCGTCGGCGCTGGGACCTCCGAGCGTGGCACCGGCCGGTGCCGGGGCACAAGGTCCGGCGCACCGCGGGGCCGCCGCCCGACCCACCGCGGCGGCGGACCGGGGCCCCCGGTCTCTCGCGCCGGGCGCCACGGCCGGAGCCTTGACGGGCCGGTCCTGCGGGGACACGCTCGCAGGGTCACCGGCGACGGGCGCCGCGACGGGAGGCCGGGACGTGGCTCGACGAGGACGTGCGCTGGTGCGGGGCGCGATGGCACTGGCGGTGCGGCTCTACCGCTGGTCCGGCGGGCGCGTGGGCGGCACGGCGAAGGGCGGCACGCCCGTGCTGCTCCTCACGGTCGCGGGCCGCTCCACGGGCGTGCCCCGCACGACGCCCGTGAGCTGGTTCGAGCACGAGGGCGGGTACCTCGTCGTCGGCTCCGGCGGCGGGTCGGCCGACGAGCCCCAGTGGTTCCGCAACCTGCGGGCCGCCCCCCGTGCCCACGTCGAGGTCCGCTCGGAGCACCAGGACGTGACCGTCCGCGTCCTGCCGCCCGACGAGCGCGACCGCGCCTGGTCGCAGGTCGTCGTGGCGCGCTCCCCGGGCTTCGGGGACTACGCGGCCAAGGCCGGCCGCCCGATCCCGCTCGCGCACCTCGTCCCGGTGACCTGACCGCGCTGCCGCGGGGTCGCCGCGGTCCACCGGGCACGGGCGCTCCCGGAGCCGGTCGGTGTGCACCGTCGGCGGGCGAGGACGACGAAGGCCTGGCTCGGGGTCCGAGCCAGGCCTTCGTCGTGCTGTCGCGGCACTACCGGACCCCGGAGGAGGGTCCGGACGTCTGGGCTGACGACGCGTGGTCCTGGCGCAACCGCAGGGCGACCCGGCGGACGCAGCGTCGGCTGGTGGAGATGCCCCGGCCAGCGCGTGCAGCGCCTTCCGCGACTTCTCCCGGCCACAGCACCCCGCACTCCAGCACGGCACCGCCGGCGGCGCCGTAGCCGTGGCTGTTCTTCCCGGCTCGGCTGCCACCCCTGGAACATGCCGATCCCGGGTACCACGAAGCAGCACCGACTGGCCGAGAACGTCGCCGCCGTCGACGTCGAGCTCACCGCGCAGGACAGGGCCGACCTGACTGCGGCCTCCGACGGGCTCCCGGCTCAGCCCGACCGCTACCCCGAATCCAAGCAGCGCATGATCAACCGCTGACCCACGAGTCAGCGCGGGCGTACCTGCTCGACAGCACGGCCGGCCGGAGCGCAGCTGCGACCGTCGGGCTCTGCACCCGAGGGTCGCGTCCGACGTCGGGCGACCGTCGGCGCCCGTGTCGTCCTGTGGACCGCTCCGACCCGAAGGACGCGGTCCCCCCCAGCCCGCTAGAGCCCGAAGACCTCCGCCGGCCGCCCGACGACGAGGTCGACGAGGGCCTCGGCGGCCTCGTCCTCGTCGAGGCGGTGCTCCGCCACGAGCCCTGCCAGGAACCCGGCGTCCAGGCGGCGCGCCATGTCGTGCCGGGCGGGGACGGACAGCAGGGCTCGCGTGTCGTCGATGAAACCGCTCGTCCGGCGCAGCCCGGCGATCTCGGTGACCGTCTCGCGCCACCGCCGGATGGAGGCGGGGGCGTCGAGGAACCACCACGGCGCCCCGACGTAGACCGACGGGTAGAAGCCGGCCAGCGGGGCGAGCTCGCGCGAGAGCACGCTCTCGTCGAGCGTGAAGAGCACCAGTCGCAGGGACGGGTGGGTGCCGTAGCGCTCCAGCAGCGGTCGCAGGGCGTCGGTGAAGGCACCCGGCAGCGGGATGTCGTGACCGGTGTCGGGGCCGAACCGGGCGCTCGTCGGGCCGTGGTGGCCCCGCCGCACACCCGGGTGGAGCGTCATCGTGAGCCCGTCCTCCGTGGACATCCGGGCCATCTCCAGCAGCATGTGCCGGCGCAGGGCCGTCGCCTCCGGGACGGTGACCGTCCGCGCCCGGGCTGCGGCGTAGAGGCGTGCGGCATCGGCCGGGGAGAGGGGCTGCGTGCCGACGTCCTCGTGGCTGTGGTCCGCCGACACGGCGCCGTGGCGGCGGAAGTGCGCGCGCCGCAGCTGCATCGCCTCGACCCAGCCGTCCCACGTGCCGGCGTCGACCCCGGCGGCATCGCCCAGCCGGTCCGTGTCCGCACGCCACGACGGCCGGCCCGGTTCGAGGTAGCGGTCCGGCCGGAAGGTCGGCACCACACGGGTGCGGACGGTCGGGTCGTCCCGGAGAGCGGCGTGCGCCGCGAGGTCGTCGGCCGGGTCGTCGGTGGTGGCCAGGACCCGGATGCCGAACCGCTCGAGGAGTGCCCGGGGGCGCAGCCCCGGCGTGGTGAGCCCGTCCGCGACGGCGTCGTAGAGCGAGTCGGCGCTCTCCGACGACGGGCGGGTGGTCAGTCCGAAGGCGTCGTGCAGGCTCTGCTCGAGCCAGTAGCGCACCGGGGTCCCCGCGAACACGGCCCAGTGCCGGCACAGCAGCCGCCACGCGGCTCGGGCCGCGGTCTCGTCGAGCGGCCCCTGCCCCACGCCCAGCTCCTGCAGCGGCACGCCCGAGGCGTGCAGCAGCCGCGTGACGTAGTGGTCGGGCGTGAGGAGCAGGGCTGCCGGGTCCCGGAAGGGCGCGTCCTGCAGGAGCAGCCCGGCGTCCACGTGCCCGTGCGGGGACACGATCGGCAGGTCGGCCACCTCGGCGTGCAGCGCGCGGGCCAGACGACGGACGCCGGGGTCGGCCGGCAGCAGCCGATCGGGATGAGGTGCGGGGCCGGTGACCTCTCCGACCGCCGTCCCGTTCGCGGTCCCGGCCGCGGTCCCGGCCGCGGTCATGGTCACGCCCCCTCGCGTGCGGCGGTGGCGTCCGTCGTCGCGGCGGTGCGGGCGGCGCGGCGCTCGGCGACCTCCGCGACCATCGCGGTGAAGCGCTGCTCCGTCAGCGGGTAGGCGAGCATGATCAGCACGCCGATCCCGATGAAGACGGCGGGGACGAGGCCGGCGACGAGGCGGATCCCGTCCATGGTGCCGGCGGCCTGGCTCGGTGCTCCCGCCACGTAGCCGACGAGCCCCAGCCCGTAGGCCGCGGCGGCACCGCCGACGGCCTGGCCGACCTTGCGGGTGAAGGAGAACGCCGCGTAGGTGGTGCCCTCGGTGCGCACGCCCGTGCGCCACTCGCCGTACTCGACCGTGTCCGCCTCGAGGGCGAACATGAGGGTGTTCACCGCGGCGACGGCGATGCCGTAGAGCGCGAAGAACCCGATGGCCACGACCGGCAGGGTGGGCGGGGTGAAGGCGATCCCGAGGCCGGCGACCGCACCGAGGCCCCCGCCCAGCACGTATCCGCGCTTCTTGCCGACGGCGCGCACGAGGCGCGGCATGAGGGGGGCGACGACGAACATGAGGCCGGTGCTGACCAGGGTGAGGACGATGAAGAGGTTCGCGTCGCCCAGGACGTCGCGGGCGTAGTACGCCTGCAGCGTCTGCAGCGTGAACATGCCCGTCAGGAAGGACAGCGCGCTCAGGCACAGCAGCAGGAGCGGGCGGTTGCCGCGCAGGGTGGCCAGGCTCTGGCGCAGAGTGACGTGCGCGACGTCGCGGACCACGTCCTCCCGCGCCGTGCGGAACACGAGCAGGTAGAGGCCGAACCCGACGACGACGAACAGGCCGGTGGTCAGGGTGAGCGACTGCTGCAGGTCCTCGGCGTCGCGGATCTGCGGGGCGACGACGAACGCGAGCAGGATGATCGTCGCGGCGGTGCCCATGAGGCGGAAGCTCGCCAGTCGCGTGCGTTCGGCCGGCACCTGGGTCATGGCCGAGGCCAGCGAGCCGTAGGGGATGTTGACCAGGCTGTAGGCCAGACCCAGCGCCGCGTAGGTGACGTACGCGTAGATGAGCTTGCCGGTGCCGGACAGGCCGCCCGGCACCGTGAAGGTCGCCATGGACAGCAGCAGCAGCGGCAACGACCCGAAGAGGATGAAGGGGCGGAACTTGCCCCACCGCGTCATGGCGCGGTCCACCTGGCGGCCGGCGAAGATGTCGGCGAAGGCGTCCCACACCCGCACGACGAGGAACAGCGTGCCCGCCGCCGCGGCGGAGATGCCCACCACGTCGGTGTAGTAGAGCAGCAGGAACATGGAGCTCATCGAGAAGGCCAGGTTGTTGGCGGCGTCGCCGGCGCCGTAGCCGAGGTACGACGACAGCCGCAGCCGGCCGGCCGTCGTCGCCGGGGTGCCGGCGGGGGCGGCGCCTGCGGTGCTGCTCGTGGTGGTGCTGCCGGTCGAGGCCGGTGCAGCGGCGGTGCTGCTCATGGGTGCTCCTCGGGAGGGCCGCGACGGCGCGGCGCGTGGGCGGGTGTGGTCGGGCCGGGGCCGGCCCCGGGCGGGCCCCGGCCCCGTGCGCGCGAGGGCGCGCGGTCGGGCGGTGGGTCGGACGGTCCGTCCGAGGGGTCCGGTCAGGGGGTGCGGTCGGCCTTCGGGTTCCACCGCCGGCGCAGGGCGTGCGCGGCGGCCTTGGGCCGGCGGTCGCGGGTGAAGACGCCCTTCTTGTTGCCGTCCACCCGGAACACGCTCGTGGACGACGTGGCGAAGTCGGCGAAGTTCCAGACCTGCTCGCCCACCACCGCGTCGACGGCGTCGAAGACCCGGTGGTTCATCTCGAGGTAGGCGACCTGGTACTCCTCGGACCACGGCTGGGGGGTCAGCGAGTGCAGGCCGGTGACGGTGTCGGCGCCGTACTCGGTGATGATGATCGGCTTGCCGTCCGTGGCCCACGCCGTCAGCTCCGCGAGCCACGCGGCCTCGGCGCCGACGAGGTCGCCGGTGTGGGTGTACCAGCCGTAGTACCGGTTGAGCATGACGACGTCGGCCAGCTCGGAGACCCGGCAGGTGCCGTGCGGCGCGAGCATGACGTTGACGAACCCGACCGGTCGGGTGGTGTCGAGCTCGCGGGCCAGCGCGAAGAGGGGCTCGAAGTAGGCGCGCGCCTCCTCGGTGTCCGACTCGGGCTCGTTCGCGATGGACCACAGGATGACGCTGGGGTGGTTCTTGTCCCGGGCGAACAGCTCGCGGATGGCCTGCGCGTGCGCCTCGCGGCTCTCCTCGTTCACGGTCTCGGGGGAGAACGTGGTGTAGCCCTGGCCGCCGAAGATCCCGCCGGCGAGCTTCATGTTCTGCCCGACGGCGGCCACCTCGTCGATGACGAGGACGCCCTCCCGGTCGGCCATGTCGTAGACCTCGTCCGCGTAGGGGTAGTGAGAGGTGCGGAAGGAGTTCGCGCCGATCCAGTCCAGCAGCGCGAAGTCGTGCACGAGGTAGGCGTCGTCGTGGCCCTTGCCGCGCACCGGCGAGTCCTCGTGCTTGCCGAAGCCGGTCAGGTGCACGGGTGCGCCGTTGAGCAGCAGCTGCGTGCCGCGCACCTCGACGGTGCGGACCCCGACGCTCTGGTGGTAGTCGTCGACGACCTCGCCGTCCGGGGCGACGAGCTCGACGTGGGCGTCGTAGAGGTAGCCGTCGCCGACGCCCCAGCGGTGCACCTCGGGCACGACGAGGGTCCCGGCGGCCCCGGTGGCGGTGGCGACCGCCCGGCCGTCGGCGTCCCGCAGCGTGACGTGGACCCCGTGCTCCTCGTCGCCCGCGGTGACGGTGGTGTAGGCCACCACGCCGTCGGTGCCGTCGAGCGTCGTCACGACGGTGACGTCCTCGAGGTGCGTGGCGGCCGTGCTGGTCAGCCACACGCTGCGGTGCAGCCCGGCGTAGTTGAAGAAGTCGTGGAAGTACTGCTGCCGGCGGCCCGCGGGACCGTCGTGCACCACGCCCGGAGGGATGGTCTGGAAGGTGAGCTCGTTGTTCACCACGACGCTGACCCGCAGCTCCTGCCCGGGGCGGACCCGGTCGGTCACGTCCGCCTCGAAGGGCGTGTACCCGCCCGTGTGACGGGCCACCTCAGCGCCGTCCACGTACGCGACGGCCGCGTGGGTGGCGGCGTCGAAGCGCAGCACCACGCGGCGCCCGGCCCAGCCGCGCGGCACGCGGACGGTGGTGGTGTACCAGGCGTCCCCGACGTGGTCGCGACCGACCGAGCCGACGAGGACGTCGTTGTAGCTCGCCGGGACGGGCATGGGCCGGGCCCCCGGCAGCGGACCGGCGGCCCAGCCCTCGCGGCGGCCGTCGCCGGCGGCGTCGAGGCGGAAGTCCCACACGCCGTCGAGGCGCTTGCTGTCGCGGGTGGCGGTGTCCTGAGGACGCAGCATCGTGTGCTCCTGTCGGGTCGGCCGGGCGTCGTCGCCTCCGGCACTGGGTCCATTGGCCACCCGCGGCCCGTGGGGGGACAAGCGGTTGCCACGACTTGCCGTGGGCTCGTACGGTCCGGAGGTGGCACGGGCGCGAGGGCGCGACGAGCGGCGGAGCCCGACGATCTACGACGTGGCGGAGGCCGCCGGCGTCGCGGCGTCGACCGTCTCGCGCGCGTTCTCCCGCCCCGGCCGCGTCAACGTCGACACCGCCGCCCGCATCCACGCCGCCGCGGCCGAGCTGGGGTACCGCGCCAACCCCCTGGCGCGGGCGCTCCCCACCGGGCGGACGTCGATGCTGGCGCTCGTCGTCTCGGACGTGACGAACCCCTTCTTCTTCCAGATCATCCGCGGCGCCGAGGGCGCGGCGACGGAGGCGGACCGCACGCTGCTGGTCGCCGACGTGCACGAGTCCGTGGCCGCGGAGCGCCTCGCGCTGGACCGGGCCCTGCCTCTGGTGGAGGGGGTGGTGCTGGGCACCTCGCGGCTGTCCGACGCGGCCATCCGTGTGGTCGCGCGCGAGCGGCCGACGGTGGTGGTCAACCGGGTCGTCGCGGGCGTGCCGTCCGTCGTCACCGACAACGCCCGCGGTGCGCGCGCCGCGCTCGAGCACCTCGCGGCCCTCGGCCACCGCAGCGTGGTCTACGCCGCCGGGCCGGAGGCGTCCTGGGCCGACGGGATGCGCTGGCGCACGCTCCTGGAGGCCGCCCCGGACCTCGGGGTGAGGGTCCACCGCACGGATCCGCTGGCGCCGACGCTGGCCGGCGGCGAGGGGGCGACCACCGCGGTGCTGGGGACCCGCGCGACGGCGGTGGTCGCGTACAACGACCTCGTCGCGATCGGGCTCCTGCGCGGGCTCGCGGCCGCCGGGGTCGGCGTGCCGCGGGACGTCAGCGTCGTCGGCTTCGACAACATCTTCGGCGCGGACTTCTGCACGCCCGCCCTCACCACCGTCGCCGCGCCGCTGTCGGCGCTCGGCCAGCACGCCGTGCGCACCCTGCTCGAGGGGCTGGGCACGCGGACCCCCGCCGGCGTGCGGCCTGCCCTGCTGCCCGCGCAGCTGGTCGTGCGCGGGTCGACCGCGCCGGCGCGGGTCACGGCCGGCCTCCGTCGCCGCTGACGCCGGCGCGGGCGGCCGCGGAGGGTCGCGTCGGTGCAAGCCGTGGCAACCGGTGGCCACCGGGTCCGGTCCTGCGGTTCGGTCGTCCTGCCGCCACCGAGGGCGGCCGACGACGAGGAGGACCGGACCATGGATGCCACCACCGGCTGGGGGCGCACCGCGCCGCCGCCGCCCGTCCGCCACGTGCACCTCGGGCTGGGCGCGTTCGCCCGGGCGCACGCCGTGGTCTTCACCGACGCCGCCAACCAGCTCGTCGACGCCCCCGAGCGCTGGGGGGTCGCGGGCTTCACGGGCAGGTCCGGCGGGGTCGCCCGGACGCTCGCCGCCCAGGACGGCCGCTACCACCTCGTCGTCCGCGGCGCCGAGGGGGACGCGATCGGCGTCGTCGACGCCCTCGTCGAGGCCCGGGACGGCGCGGACGCCGACCGCTGGCGCGACCGCCTGAGCCGTGCGGAGGTCGGCGTCGTCACCCTCACGGTGACGGAGACCGGCTACCGGGCGACGGGCACGGGAGCCGACGCGGTGCTGGACACCGTCGACCCCGAGGTCCGAGCAGACCTCGCGCTCCTGCGCAGCCCCGACGCCTCCGCCGGGGGAGGACCGGCCTGCCGCACCGCTCCCGGCCGGCTCGTCGACGGGCTCCGTGCCCGCCGCGCGGCCGCGGCCGGTCCGATCGCCCTGGTGCCGTGCGACAACCTGCCCGCCAACGGCGTGGTCCTGCGAGCCGTCGTGCGCGGCATGGCGGCCCTCGTCGACGAGGCGCACGCCCGGTGGATCGACGCGCACGTGTCCTTCGTCAGCACCGTCGTCGACCGCATCACGCCGGCGACGGTCGAGGCCGACCGCACCGCGGTGCGCGCCGCCACCGGGACCGACGACGCCGCCCCGGTCGTGACCGAGCCCTTCCGCGAGTGGGTCCTGGCCGGCGAGTTCCCCGCGGGCCGCCCCGCCTGGGAGCAGGCCGGCGCCCGGTTCGTCCCGGACGTCGCGCCGTACGAGCGCCGCAAGCTCTGGCTGCTCAACGCCGGCCACTCCCTGCTGGCCTACGCCGGGCTGCCGCACGGGCACCGGACCGTCGCGGACGCCGTCGCCGACACCGCCATCGGTGGCCGGCTCGAGGCGCTGTGGTCCGAGGCCGCCGCCGTCCTCGGCCTGCCGGAGGCGGAGGTGGAGGCGGCCACCACCGCGCTGCGGCACCGGTTCGCCAACCCCCGGATCGAGCACCGGCTCGAGCAGATCGCCCGCGACGGGTCCCAGAAGCTCCCCGTCCGGGTCCTGGACGTGGTCCGTGCCCGACGCGCTGCCGGGCTCCCCGTCGGAGGCGCCGGCGTCGAGGTGCTGGCCGACTGGGCCGCGCACCTGCGTCGCTGCGACGTCGCCCACGCCGACCCCCGGGCCCTCGAGCTCGCGGAGCGGCTGCGGACCGCCGCCCCGGCCGACGTCGCCGCGCTCGTGGTGGCAGCCCTGGCCCCCGACCTGGCCGCCGACCACGCGTTCGTCGACCGGCTCGCCGCCGCCGTCGACGCACGGCTCGCGGTCCCCGCCACCTCCTGACGGCACGCCCGACCTCCCGCACACCGACCGTTCCCACCCCCAGCACCGGAGAGACACCATGAAGATCGTCACCGCCGACGTCGTCGTCACCAGCCCGAACCGGAACTTCGTCACCCTGCGTCTCGTGACCGACGACGGGCTCGTGGGGCTCGGGGACGCGACCCTGAACGGCCGCGAGCTCTCCGTCGTCGCCTACCTGCGCGAGCACGTCGTCCCGCTGCTCATCGGGACCGACGCCGCGCGCATCGAGGACACCTGGCAGTTCCTCTACCGCAGCGCCTACTGGCGCCGCGGCCCCGTGACGATGGCGGCCATCGCGTCCGTGGACATGGCGCTGTGGGACATCAAGGGCAAGGCGGCCGGCATGCCGGTCTACCAGCTGCTCGGCGGCGCCAGCAGGAAGGGCCTCATGGCCTACGGGCACGCCTCCGGAGCGGACCTGCCCGAGCTGTTCGACTCCATCCGCCACCACCAGGAGCTGGGATACCGCTCCATCCGGGTGCAGACCGGCGTGCCCGGGCTCACGAAGATCTACGGCATCGCGTCCCAGTCCCGTCCCGCCGAGGCCGGCGCGGAGCGGTACGACCACGAGCCCGCCCAGCGCGGCGCGCTGCCGGCCGAGGAGGACTGGGACACCCGCTCCTACCTCCGCCACCTGCCCGGGGTCTTCGAGGCGGTCCGCCACGAGTTCGGGCCCGACCTGCCGCTCCTGCACGACGGCCACCACCGCATGACGCCCGTCCAGGCGGCGCGGCTCGGCAAGGCCCTGGAGCCGTACGACCTGTTCTGGCTCGAGGACTGCACGCCCGCGGAGAACCAGGAGGCGCTGCGCGTCGTCCGGCAGCACACGACCACGCCCCTGGCCATCGGCGAGGTCTTCAACACCGTCTGGGACTTCCAGGGCCTCATCCGCGAGCAGCTCATCGACTACGTGCGAGCCGCCTCCACCCACTTCGGCGGTATCAGCCCGCTCCGCAAGGTCATGGACTACGCCGCCCAGTACCAGATCAGGTCCGGGTTCCACGGGCCCACGGACATCTCGCCCGTCGGGTTCGCGGCGCAGCTGCACCTGGGCCTGGCCATCCACAACTTCGGCATCCAGGAGTACATGCAGCACGGCGAGCGCACCAACCGCGTGTTCGACCAGGGCATGACCTTCGTCGACGGTCACCTGCACCCCGGCGACCGGCCAGGGCTCGGCGTCGAGCTCGACGTCGACGAGGCCGGGAAGTTCCCGTACGAGACCGCCTACCTGCCGTACAACCGGCTGGCGGACGGCACCGTCCACGACTGGTGAGCGCCGCGGCGCCTCCTCTGCCGCGCCGGCTGCCACGGACCCACCGGCGAGAGCCTGTCGGTGGCGGCAGGACGAACATTCGGAGCGCCACGCACGGCGGAAGGGCAGCGGGGGAGCTCATCCCCACGACGGCGACCGGGCGGCCCGGGCACCCGCGCTCGCCACTGCCTGCCGAGGGGCGTGGGGACCGAGGGAGGCACGGGACCGGGAGAACGAGCAGGTCCGGAGACCCCTTCGCGGCAGCGCTGATCCAGACGTCCAGAGCCGGTCGGCGTGGACGGCCGGAGGGCTCCGACGACAGAGGCCTGGCTCGGGGTCCGAGCCAGGCCTCTGTCGTGCTGCTGCGTGGGTGGGCGATACTGGGATCGAACCAGTGACCTCTTCCGTGTCAGGGAAGCGCGCTACCGCTGCGCCAATCGCCCGGTGGTGGTGCTCTGCGAGGTGGAGACGGGATTCGAACCCGTGTAAACGGCTTTGCAGGCCGGTGCCTCGCCTCTCGGCCACTCCACCCTGAGACAACAGTCCACAGCGACCCGGGGGTCGATGGGGAGAGCCTCCGAGCGGACGACGGGATTCGAACCCGCGACCCTCACCTTGGCAAGGTGATGCTCTACCACTGAGCCACGTCCGCACTGCACGTCCCGCCGGTCTTCACCGGCGCGCCGTGTGCGTGGAAGACTCTATACGGCTCCGGACGCCAGATCCAAACCGGCTCCCCGGACGGTCGACCGCGCCCCCGGGGCGGGGGCGGGGGACGCCCCGCCGGTCCGCGCGGGCGCCCGACGACGGGCCGGGCCCCCGCGGTCGCCTAGCGTGCGGGCATGGTCGAGCACGCGGGCGCTGCTGCGGCGCCGGGGACGGCGTGGTTCGGCGGCCGGGTGGCGCGCGGCGTCGTCGAGGACGTGGACGTGCTCGCCGCTCCCGAGCGCCTGCGCACGCCCGGGCTGTGGGCGCTCGTCGGGACGTTCGAGGGCGACGTCCACGCGTGGCGGTTCGCGGAGGTCGCCCCCGGGCCCGTGCGGCCCGTGGGGGGGTGGCGCGGCCCGTCGCCCGGGTCCTGGGTCTCGTCGCTCGACGCGGCCGGCTACCGCGACGGGGTCCGCGCCGTCCGGTCCGCCGTCCGCGAGGGGCGCGTCTACCAGGCGAACCTCTGCCGCGTGCTGGCGGCCCCGTTGCCCCTCGGCCGTCGCGGGGGCGACGCCGCCGGCGGGTCCGGCGAGGAGCCCGACGCCGCCGCGCTCGCCGCCGTGCTGGCGGCCGGCAACCCCGCCCCCTTCGCGGGCGGCGTCCACGTGCCCGGTGGCGGGCGGCACCGGGCGGCCTGGGTGGTCAGCGCCTCGCCGGAGCTGTTCCTGCGCGTCGGCGACGGGCGCGTCCTCTCGTCGCCCATCAAGGGCACGGCCCCGACGGGGAGGGGGCTGACGGCGAAGGACCGGGCGGAGAACGTCATGATCACCGACCTCGTGCGCAACGACCTCCAGCGGGTGTCGCGGCCGGGCTCGGTGTGGGTCGAGGACCTGCTGCGCGTGGAGGCGCACCCCGGCCTGGTGCACCTCGTCTCGACGGTCGCCGGGGACCTCGAGCCCGCCGTCCTGCGCGCGCCGGACCTGTGGCGGCGCCTCCTGGAGGCGACGTACCCGCCCGGCTCCGTCTCGGGCGCCCCCAAGGGCGCGGCGCTCGAGCTCCTCGCGGGGCTCGAGCCGGTGCCCCGCGGCCCCTACTGCGGCACGGTCGGCTGGGTGGAGGTGGACCCCGACGGCGGCGTGCGCGCGGAGCTGGCCGTCGCCATCCGCACCTTCTGGTGGGACCGCTCGGGCGGGGGGACCCTGCGCTTCGGGACCGGGGCGGGCATCACGTGGGGGAGCGAGCCCGACGGCGAGTGGGCGGAGACGGAGCTGAAGGCCGCGCGGCTCGTCGGGCTGGCGTCGGGCGTGCGCTGACGGCCCCCTCCCGGCCGGCGCGTGCGCGTCGGCGCCCGCTGCCAGACTGGCGGCGTGAGCGTCGTCGTGTGGTCCGCTGGCCGGCTCGTCGAGCCCGGCGCCCCCCTCCTCGCCCCCACGGACCACGCGGTCACGGTGGGCGACGGCGTCTTCGAGACGTGCGCCGTCCGCGGGGGGCGCGTGTTCGCGCTGACCCGGCACCTGCGCCGGCTGCAGCACTCCGCGGCGGGGCTCGGGCTCCCGGCGCCCGACGAGGACGCGGTGCGGACCGGTGTGGCGGCGGTCCTGGCGGCCGCGCCCGATGCGGGCCGCCTGCGGATCACGGTGACCGGGGGGCCGTCGCCGCTCGGCCCGGCGCGGGCGACCGGGGACGCGCTCGCGCCCGTGCTCCTCGTCGCGGCCGCACCCGCGGGAACGGCCTCCGACGTGGCGCGGGCGGTCCGTGTGCCGTGGGTGCGCAACGAGCGCAGCGCGGTCGCCGGCCTGAAGACCACCTCCTACGCGGAAGCGGTCGTCGCCCTGGCCCACGCCCGGTCGCAGGGGGCCGACGAGGCGCTCCTGGCGAACACGGTGGGCGACCTGTGCGAGGGGGCGGCGGCCAACGTCTTCGTCGCCCGGGGCGGCGAGCTGCTGACCCCGGACCTGCGTTCGGGGTGCCTGGCCGGGGTGACGCGGGAGCTCGTCCTCGAGTGGGCCGCCGCGGCCGGGCTGCCGGTCCGCGAGGCCGGTCCGGGGGAGCTGCGGTACGAGACGGTGCTCGAGGACGCGTCGGCCGGGCGCGCGGCGCTCGCCCTGTCCGGGTCGGTGCGCGGGCTGACACCGGTGGTGAGGCTCGACGGGCGGCCGGTCGACCCGGGCGACGCCTTCTCCGCCGTCCGGGACCTCTACGTGCGCCGGGCCGCCGAGGACCTGGACCCCTGAGGGCGGCTGCGGGGCTCACCCGCACGGGGGACAGGACGGGCGAAGCGGACGGAGCGACCAGCACCGCTGCGGCGACCGGGTGAAAGTCGCCCCCCGGGGTCAAGACGGCCTCTCCGGGTGCCGTCCGGAGGGCTACCTTGACGCCGCGAGCCCGGGACCGAGGTCCTCGGCGCAGGGGCAGGGGCGACCCCGGACGGCGGACGACGAGGTGGTCGTCGGCGCGGCGCGGCCTGCGGTTCTTCTTCGGGGGCGGGGAACGGAGCACGGGATGAGCACCAGGGGTGCGGGCGTGCGCGCGGCGAGCGTGCTGGGGTGCCTGGTCATGGGTCTGCTGGGGACGGCGGTGACCGCGCAGGCGGCCGCGCCCGCCGGCGAGGCCCGGCAGCGGTACGTCGTGCAGCTGCGGCCGGGGGCCGCGCAGCGCGGCCTCGCGGAGCAGGCCGGCGCGGCGGCCGAGGGCGTCGGGGAGGCGGCCGTCGGCGCCGCCGCGGTGGCATCGGCCGTGGCCTCCGTCGCCGCGGAGGAGACCGCGCGCGGGGCGGAGGTCGAGCACGTCTACTCCCGCGCGATGGAGGGCTTCTCCGCGGAGCTGACGGCGGGCCGCGCGGAGGCGCTGCGCCGCGACCCGCGCGTGCTGGCCGTGACCCCCGACGCGCGGGTGGGCGTGGCCACGACCCAGGTGCAGCCGCCGTGGGGCCTGGACCGCATCGACCAGCGCGGCGCCGTGGTCGACGGCTCCTACAGCTACGGCCGCACGGGCGCCGGCGTCACCGTGTTCGTCGTCGACACCGGCGTCCGCGCGACCCACCAGGACCTCGTCGGCCGGGTGCGCAGCGGGTGGGACTTCGTGGACGACGACGCCGACGCGAGCGACTGCGACGGTCACGGCACGCACGTCGCCGGCACCGTGGCGGGCACCCGGTACGGCGTCGCGAAGGGGGCGCAGGTCGTCGCGCTGCGGGTCTTCGACTGCACGGGCAACGGGGACTGGTCCGACGTCATCGCCGCCGTCGACTGGGCGATCGCGCACCGGAGCGGGCCGTCCGTCCTCAACTTCAGCGGCAGCGGCGGCGCCTACGCACCGGTGGACTCCGCCGTGGCGCGCGCGGTGGCCGCGGGGATCACCACGGTGGTCGCCGCGGGCAACGACGACACGGACGCCTGCACGGCCAGCCCGGCGCGCTCCGTCTCCGCCCTCACGGTGGGCGCCACGGCCGAGGGCGACGCGCGGGCCTGGTTCTCGAACACGGGCTCCTGCCTCGACCTCTTCGCGCCGGGCGACTGGGTGCTGTCGAGCTCCGTGGACGCCGACGACGCCACGACGATGCTCTCGGGCACGTCCATGGCGGCGCCGCACGTCGCCGGCGCCGCGGCGCTCCACCTCCAGGGTGCGCCGGCCGCGACCCCGGCCCAGGTGACGGCCGCCCTGCTCGGCGCGGCCACCCCCGGCGTGGTCACCGACTCCCGCTCGGCCGGGCACGACGGGCTCCTGCACGTGGCGCCGCCGCCCGCCGCGACGACCGCGGCCGCGGCGCCGACGGGCGTGACGGCCGTGGCGGGCGACGCGACGGCGACCGTGCGGTGGACCGCCGGCGACGCGAGCGCCGTCACGGGCTGGACGGTCACCGCCCAGCCCGGGGGCACGGTCGTGCACCCCGCCGCCGCGGCGCGCTCCGTGGCGGTGCCGGGCCTGACCAACGGCACCGCCTACACCTTCACCGTCCGCGCGGAGACGGCCTCCGGCCCCGGCACGACGTCCGCGCCGTCCGCGCCCGTGACGCCCGCGCGGGCCGCCGTCACGGTGCCCGGGGTGCCCGCCTCGGTCGCCGTGACCACCGACCACGTCCGCGGCACCGCCACCCTCACCTGGGCGCCGCCCGCCCAGGCCGGCGGCGCCGCCGTCACCGGCTACCGCGTCACGCGGGACGGCAGCAGCGTCACCGGTGGCGGGGCGTGGGCCTCGACCCTCGCGGCGACGGCCCGGTCCCAGACCTTCACGGGGCTCGTCCCCGGCGCGACCTACCGGTTCACCGTGCAGG
Organism: Cellulomonas endophytica; assembly: GCF_004123805.1. Classification (GTDB taxonomy): domain Bacteria; phylum Actinomycetota; class Actinomycetes; order Actinomycetales; family Cellulomonadaceae; genus Cellulomonas; species Cellulomonas endophytica. The sequence continues at coordinate 48,072 of NZ_RWJX01000018.1, forward strand.
CCGTGAACACCGTCGGGACGGGGACGGCCGGCACCGCGACGTCGACCCTGCGCGGCACCTCGCGCACCGTGACCGTCACCGCGGGCGCCGACACGATGGCCCGTCAGTACGCGCCGAACACCGTCTCCGGCGGCGTCACCCCGCTCCTGTCCGACGTCGACCAGGTCAGCGGGCGGACCTCCCGGGTCACCTCCTACCTGCGCTTCACGGTGCCGTCGCTGGCCGCGGGGGAGCAGGTGCTCAGCTCGCGTCTCGGGCTCACCGTGACCGACGGGACGTCCGACGGCCCGAAGGTCTGGCGCACGGGGACGAGCTGGACGGAGGGGACCCTGTCCTGGAACGTCGGCCGCCCGGCGACGACGGGCACCGCCCCCGTGGCGGACCTCGGCGCCCTCGCCGTGGGTCGCGTGACGACGCCCCTGAGCGGGGTCACCGGTGCCGGCGCCGTGTCGCTCGCGCTCGTCGCCGACTCCACGGACGGTCTCGCCCTCGCCTCCCGCGAGTCGGCGACGACGGGCCAGCGGCCGGCCCTGGTGCTCCTCGTCGGGACGCGCCCCACGGCCTGACGCGGCGCGGTCCTCGGACCGCCGCACCGACGACGCCCGCCCCGGCCACGGCCGGGGCGGGCGTCGTCGTCGTCCTCGACGCCGGGGTCTCGGGGACGCGCGGGGACGGGCGCGGTCGGGGGCGTGCGATCGCCGGGAGGAGCCCGGGCGACGAGGGGCACCCCCGGGCAGCACGACGACGGGCCCCCCGCAGGAGGGCCCGTCGTCGAAGGGAGGTGCGGCCGTCAGGCCGTCAGCAGGGCGGCGATGAGCGCCGAGATCTCGGTCTCCATCCGCTCGCCCTCGTGGCCCAGGGGCACGAGGCGCTCGGTGGACTCGAGGAACCGCAGGATGGGCTCGGTCGGCGCGGCCAGGAGGGCGCTGCCCTCGACCCCGCTGAGCGAGACGAGGGTGAACTCGGGGTCCTCGTCCCGCCAGACCTGCACGTCGCCGCTGCCGGCAGGGGCCTCGGCGGAGGCGTGGACGCCCTGGGCGAGCAGCTCGCGACCGAGCAGCCACGTCGACATGGAGGCGGCGCCCGTGAAGACGGCACGCACCGTGTAGGGATCGGCAGCCCGGAAGGACAGCTCGGTGGCCACCGGCACGACGCTGGCGTCGGACCCGATGAGCTGCATGGCTACGACCTCGACCACGTCGAAGGTGGGGTTCGCCATCGCGGTCCTCCTGTCTGGCGCGGTGCCTGGAGGACCCATCATGGCAGTCCGTGGCCCTCGTGCACCTGTGTTCCTCGTCCATTCACCCGGTAGGACCTAGGGCCCGGCCCGGGCGGGACGGCACCGATCGCCGTCCGGTCGGTGCATCGGGCCCGCCCGTGCCCGACTTGAGGCGGTCACCCGTTCGGTCGGGGTGACGCCCCGGGTCCGCCGCACCGTCCGGGAGCCGAGTTCTGGTTCGGGCCCGACGTCGGCTAGAGTCTGCGACCGACGCACCGCACGGTCCCCGCGGCCGGCGGTCGCGGGCGATTGGCTCAGTGGTAGAGCGCCTCGTTCACACCGAGGAGGTCACTGGTTCGAACCCAGTATCGCCCACCGCAGGACGAGGGGCCGGTCATCGCGACCGGCCCCTCGTCGCGTCCCACCCCGGGCGGGCCGGCGGCCGACCGCGGCGGGACGCCCCCAGCCCCGGCCGGCGCAGGTCGGTCGCCGCCCGTCGGGGCTGCCCGGTGGGCGCGGGGGCCGCCGGTAGCATCGGGGCCGGTCCGCCGCCCGGGCGGACCGCGTCAGAGGAGGCCGCACCGGTGCCCGAGCCCATCACCCTCACCGTCGACGGAGTCGCGACCACGGTGGAGCCGGGGACGACGGGCACGGACCTGTACCCCGGGCGCCGGGACGTCGTCGTCGTCCGCGTCGACGGCGAGCTGCGCGACCTGCACCGCGAGCTGCCCGCCGGGGCCGTCGTGGAGGCCGTGACGATCGACTCCCCGGACGGGCTGTCCGTGCTGCGCCACTCCGCGGCCCACGTGCTGGCGCAGGCGGTGCAGGAGGTGAACCCGGCCGCCCGCCTGGGCATCGGCCCGCCGATCACGGACGGCTTCTACTACGACTTCGACGTCGAGACCCCCTTCACGCCCGAGGACCTCCGGGCGCTCGAGAAGGTGATGTCCCGGATCGTCAAGGAGGGGCAGACCTTCCGGCGCGTCGACGTGAGCGAGGCGGAGGCCCGCGAGATCGAGAAGGACGAGCCCTACAAGCTCGAGCTCATCGGCCTCAAGGGCGACGCGGGCGAGGCCGACGGCGCCTCCGTCGAGGTCGGCCTGGGCGGCCTGACCGTGTACCAGAACGTGCGCGGCGCCGGCCGCGAGAGCGAGCAGGTCGTGTGGCAGGACCTGTGCCGGGGTCCGCACGTCCCGTCGACGCGCGTCCTGGGCAACGGGTACCAGCTGACCCGGTCGGCGGCCGCCTACTGGCGGGGCAGCGAGAAGAACCCCCAGCTCCAGCGCGTCTACGGCACGGCGTGGGCGACGAAGGAGGACCTCAAGGCGCACCTCGACCGGATCGCCGAGGCCGAGCGACGCGACCACCGCCGTCTGGGCAGCGAGCTCGACCTGTTCTCCTTCCCCGACGAGATCGGGTCGGGCCTGGCGGTGTTCCACCCCAAGGGCGGGATCATCCGCATGGAGATGGAGGAGTACTCGCGCCGCCGGCACGTCGCCGCGGGCTACTCCTTCGTCAACACCCCGCACATCACGAAGGAGCAGCTCTTCCAGATCTCGGGGCACCTGGACTGGTACGCCGACGGCATGTACCCGCCCATGCAGCTCGACGAGGAGCGCGACGCCGACGGCGCCGTCCGCAAGCAGGGGCAGAACTACTACCTCAAGCCCATGAACTGCCCCATGCACAACCTCGTCTTCGCGGCGCGCGGCCGGTCCTACCGGGAGCTGCCGCTGCGGCTGTTCGAGTTCGGCACGGTGTACCGGTACGAGAAGTCCGGGGTCGTGCACGGCATGACCCGCGCCCGCGGCTTCACCCAGGACGACGCGCACATCTACTGCACCCGCGAGCAGATGGCGGGCGAGCTCACCAGCCTGCTGACCTTCGTCCTCGACCTGCTCAAGGACTACGGCCTCGAGGACTTCTACCTCGAGCTGTCCACCCGGAACCCGGAGAAGTCCGTCGGCTCGGACGAGGCGTGGGAGGAGGCCACGCAGACCCTGCGCCAGGTCGCGGAGGGCTCGGGCCTGCAGCTCGTGCCCGACCCCGGCGGCGCCGCGTTCTACGGCCCGAAGATCTCCGTGCAGGCCAAGGACGCCATCGGCCGCACCTGGCAGATGTCGACGATCCAGCTCGACTTCAACCTGCCCGAGCGGTTCGGGCTGGAGTACACCGCGCCGGGCGGCACGCGCCAGCGCCCCGTCATGATCCACCGCGCCCTCTTCGGGTCCATCGAGCGGTTCTTCGCGGTGCTCACGGAGCACTACGCCGGGGCGTTCCCGGCCTGGCTCGCGCCCGTGCAGGTGCTCGCGATCCCGGTCGCCGAGCCCTTCGAGGGCTACCTCGACGAGGTCGTGGGACGCCTGCGGGCCGAGGGCGTCCGCGCCGAGGTCGACCGGTCGGACGACCGCTTCGGCAAGAAGATCCGCAACGCCGCCAAGGAGAAGGTGCCGTTCGTCCTCATCGCCGGCGGCGAGGACGTGGACGCCGGCGCGGTCTCCTTCCGGTTCCGGGACGGGCACCAGGAGAACGGCGTGCCCGTCGACGAGGCGGTCGCCCGGGTCGTCGCGGCGGTGCGCGACCGGGTCCAGGTCTGACGTGGCCGACGCGCAGGGGGGTGCGCCCGGGAGCCCGGACGCCACGGGGGCGGCCGCGGCCGCGGGCCCGGTCGTGGAGACGGCCGCCGGGCGTCCCGGCGTGCCCGACGGCTTCGACCGGCTCTGGACCCCGCACCGGATGGCGTACATCGGTGGCGAGAACAAGCCGCCGGACGCCGGCGCCGGCGAGGGGTGCCCCTTCTGCCGGGTGCCGGCCGGGGACGACGCGGAGGGCCTCGTCGTGGCGCGCGGGCGCAGCGCGTACGTCGTGCTCAACCTCTACCCGTACAACACGGGCCACCTCCTCGTGTGCCCCCACCGGCACGTCGCCGACTACACGGACCTGACGGAGGAGGAGACGCACGAGGTGGCCGCGCTGACCCGCACGGCGATGCGCGTCCTGCGCGCGGTCGCCCGCCCGGCCGGCTTCAACCTGGGCATGAACCAGGGCGAGGTGGCGGGGGCCGGCATCGCGGCGCACCTGCACCAGCACGTCGTGCCGCGCTGGCTGGGCGACGCGAACTTCCTCCCGATCGTGGGCCGGAGCCGGGCGCTGCCCGAGCTGCTGGCCGACACGCGGGAGCGGCTGGCGGCCGCCTGGCCGACGGAGGGCTGAGGGCGCGTGCTCGACCACCTCCGCGGGTTCCTCACCGCGCTGCTGACCCCCCTGGCCCGCGCCCTGCTCCGCGCGGGCGTCTCGCCGGACGCCGTGACCGTGACGGGCACACTCGTCGTCGTCGTCACGGCGCTGTGGGCGTTCCCCACGGGGCACCTGCTGCTCGGTGCGGTCCTCATCGGCGCCTTCGCGCTGACGGACGCCCTCGACGGCACGATGGCGCGGCTGTCCGGGCGTCAGGGGCCGTGGGGCGCGTTCCTCGACTCGACGCTCGACCGCCTCGCCGACGGGGCGATCTTCGCCGGGGTGCTGCTGTGGGCCGTCGGTCGCGACGACGAGCCCCTGGCGCTCGTCGCGCTCGCCTGCCTCGTGCTCGGCTCGGTCGTCCCCTACGCCCGCGCCCGCGCCGAGGGCCTGGGCATGACGGCGGCCGTCGGCATCGCGGAGCGGGCGGACCGGCTCGTCGTGGCCCTCGTCGCCGTCGGGCTCGTGGGGCTCGGCCTGCCGCCGGTCGTGCTCACCGTGGTCCTCGGCCTCCTCGCGGTGGCCGCGGCCGTCACGGTCGGGCAGCGCATGGCCACGGTCCACCGCCAGGCCCGCGCCGCCCGGCCGGCGGGGCCCGTGCCGCCGGCAGGCACCGCGTGAGCCGCCCGGACGCCGGCCGTGCCTACGCCCTGGCCTGGCGGTGGGCCGGCCGCGTGCCGGGTCCGCTGCTGCGCGGCGCGTGCGCCCTCGCGGCCGACGTGACCTGGTGGCGGCGGGGCGCCGGCGTGCGCCGGCTCGAGGCCAACCTGGCCCGTGTGCGCCCCGACCTCGCCCCCGCCCGCGTGCGCCGCCTGGCGCGCGCGGGGATGCGGTCCTACCTGCGCTACTTCGGCGAGGCGTTCGCCCTGGCGCACTGGCCCGCCGACGTCCTGGCCGCGCGGGTGCGCGCGGAGGGCCGTGAGCACGTCGAGCGGCACCTCGCGGAGGGACGCTCCGTGGTGCTCGCCCTGGGGCACCTGGGCAACTGGGACCTCGCCGGCGCCTGGGCGACGCGGCACCTCGGACCCGTCACGACCGTGGCCGAGCGCCTGGAGCCGGCGGAGGTGTTCGCCGAGTTCCTGGCATTCCGCGAGGGCCTCGGCATGGAGATCCTGCCGCTCACCGGGGGCGAGGACGTCTTCCGCGGGCTCGTGCGGGCCGTGCGGGGCGGGGGCCGCCTCGTGCCGCTGCTGGCCGACCGCGACCTCACGGCGCGGGGCGTCGAGGTGGACCTGGCCGGCCGGCCGGCGCGCGTCGCCGCGGGCCCCGCCGCGCTCGCCCTCAGCACCGGGGCGTCGCTGCACCCGGTGGTGCTGCACTACGAGCGCCTCACCGGGGCCCGCCGCCGCGCCGCGCGCTCGCCCTGGGGGCTCGTCGTCGCGTTCGGCCCCGCGCTGGCGGTGCCGGCGGGCACCGAGCGGGCCGAGCGCGTCCGCGCGCTGACCCAGGCCTGGGTCGACGCCCTCGCCGAGGGCATCCGCCGCCACCCGCAGGACTGGCACATGCTGCAGCGCGTCTTCGTCGAGGACCTGGACCCGGCGCGGGACGCCGCGGTGCGGGCGGGGTCGGCCGGGGGCGGCACGGGGGAGCGCACCGGCGGGCGCACGGGCACGGGCGGAGCCGCCGGATGAGGGACCCCCGGCCCCACCGCCCGCTCCGGGTCGGCATCGTCTGCCCGTACTCCTTCGACGTGCCGGGCGGCGTGCAGTTCCACGTCCGCGACCTCGCCGAGGCGCTCCTCGCGCGCGGGCACACGGTCTCCGTGCTGGCCCCGGCCGACGACGAGACGCCGGTGCCCCCGTGGATGGTGGCGGCCGGGCGCGCCGTGCCCGTCCGCTACAACGGGGCCGTCGCCCGCATGAACTTCGGGCCGGTGGCCGCGGCCCGGGTGCGTCGCTGGCTCGCCGCGGGGGAGTTCGACGTGCTGCACCTGCACGAGCCCGTCACGCCGAGCCTCAGCCTCCTGGCGCTCTGGATCGCCGACGGCCCGGTCGTCGCCACCTTCCACACGGCGCTCCAGCGCTCGCGCTCGCTCCAGATGGCCTACCCCCTCGTGCGGCAGTCCCTGGAGAAGATCTCCGCGCGCATCGCCGTCTCGGAGGACGCGCGCCGCACCCTCGTCGAGCACATGGGCGGGGACGCCGTGGTCCTCCCCAACGGCGTCTACACGGAGACGTTCGCCGCGGCCCGGCCCGACCCGCGCTGGGTGGGCACCCCCGAGCGGCCGACCGTGGCCTTCCTCGGCCGCCTCGACGAGCCGCGCAAGGGGCTGCACGTGCTGCTCGGCGCCGTGCCGCGGGTCCTCGCGAGCCACCCCGGGGCGCGGTTCCTCGTCGCCGGACGCGGGGACACGGACGCGGACGACGTGCGCGAGGTCCTCGGCGACCACGCCTCCGCGGTGGAGCTGCTCGGCGGGGTGAGCGACGAGGAGAAGGCGTCCCTGCTCGCGTCCGTCGACGTGTACTGCGCGCCCCAAACCGGGGGTGAGAGCTTCGGCATCGTCCTCGTGGAGGCGATGAGCGCCGGTGCGACCGTCGTGGCCAGCGACCTCGGCGCCTTCGCGCGGGTGCTGGACGACGGCGAGACGGGCGTGCTCTTCCCGCTCGGCGACCCCGACGCGCTCGGGGACACGCTGGTGCGGGTGCTCGGCGACCCCGCGCTGCGCGCGCGGGTGCGGGCCGAGGCGGCGCGCCGGGTCGGTCGCTTCGACTGGTCCGTCGTCACCGACGGGGTGCTCGCGGTCTACGAGATGGTGGTCGCCGGCCGTGACGCGCCGGTGGGCGAGGACCCCTCCTCCCTGCGCGGTGCGCGGCTGCGCGGCCTGCGCCGGGGCTGGGCGGAGGGCGCGACGCCGGCACCGACGGACGCGGCGACGCGGGAGGGCCCGCGGTGAGCCCCGGGGACGGGACGTCGGGAGCCGAGGTCGCGGTCGTCGTCCTCCTCGCCTGCGCCCTGCTCGTCTGGTCGGTGTGGGTGGCGGCGTCGCGGCTGGACCGCCTCCACCGCAAGGTCGGGGCGTCCCGGGCGGTCGTCGACACCCAGCTCCTGCGCCGCGCCACCGCCGCCTCCGAGCTGGCCACCTCGGGGCTGCTCGACCCCGTGAGCTCCGTCCTCGTCGGGGAGGCCGCCTTCGCCGCGCTGTCCGCGGGCGGTGCGGACGCCGAGACCGTCGTCGTGCTCCCGCCGGAGCTGCGCGCCCTGCTCGACCAGGACGCCGAGCGTCTCGTCCACCCCGGGCGCGGCCCGCGGCCGGGCCCGCCCCCGAGCGTGCCGCCGCGGCCCACGCCCGGGCAGCGTGCCGCCCGCACCCGGGAGCGGGCGCGGATCGAGAGCGAGCTGACGAACACCCTGCGCACGGTCCTCGACGAGGCGGAGGAGGTGGCCGCGGTCCGCGCCGAGCCCGGCGGCGACGAGCTGCTCGACGACCTGCTCGCCGCCTGGTACCGCGTCCAGCTGGCGCGCCGCTTCCACAACGAGGCCGTCGCGCAGACCCAGCGGGTCCGTCGCGGGGTGCTCGTGCGCACGCTGCGCCTGGCCGGGCGGGCACCGATGCCGATCACGTTCGAGATCGACGACGAGCTGCCCGAGGCGCTCGGCGAGGCGCTCGGCCACCCCGCCGCCGGCTGAGAGGCCGCACCGGCGGCGGGCCCCGTGGTCCTACCATGGGAGGGGCACCGGCGAGGCGGCACGGGGCGACCCGTGCCCCGCCGTCCCGGCGCCCCGCGTCCCCGACCTGCGCGTCCGCGCGCCGACAGACCCAGCGAGGCCCCCCGTGACCGAGAACGCCCAGCCCACCGTCATCGACGCGCCGTCCGAGGCCGTGGCCGCCGCGCGCGCCACGGGGACCGCCCGCGTCAAGCGCGGCATGGCCGAGATGCTCAAGGGCGGCGTGATCATGGACGTCGTCACCGCCGAGCAGGCCCGGATCGCCGAGGACGCGGGCGCGGTGGCCGTCATGGCCCTCGAGCGCGTGCCCGCCGACATCCGCGCGCAGGGCGGCGTCGCCCGCATGAGCGACCCGGACCTCATCGACTCGATCATCGCCGAGGTGTCGATCCCGGTGATGGCGAAGGCGCGCATCGGCCACTTCGTCGAGGCGCAGGTGCTGCAGTCCCTCGGCGTCGACTACATCGACGAGTCCGAGGTGCTGACGCCGGCCGACTACGCGCACCACATCGACAAGTGGGCCTTCACCGCCCCCTTCGTCTGCGGCGCGACCAACCTCGGCGAGGCCCTGCGCCGGATCACCGAGGGCGCGGCCATGATCCGCTCGAAGGGAGAGGCCGGCACCGGCGACGTGTCGAACGCGACCACCCACATGCGGACGATCCGCGCCGAGATCCGCCGCCTCACCTCGCTGCCGGAGGACGAGCTCTTCGTCGCCGCGAAGGAGCTGCAGGCGCCGTACGAGCTGGTCAAGGAGGTCGCCGACGCCGGCAAGCTCCCCGTCGTGCTCTTCACCGCCGGCGGCATCGCGACCCCGGCGGACGCCGCGATGATGATGCAGCTCGGCGCCGAGGGCGTCTTCGTCGGCTCCGGCATCTTCAAGTCGGGCAACCCCGCCGAGCGCGCCGCCGCGATCGTCAAGGCCACGACGTTCCACGACGACCCCGACGTCATCGCGAAGGTCTCGCGCGGCCTCGGCGAGGCCATGGTCGGCATCAACGTCGAGGACGTCCCCGAGCCGCACCGCCTGGCCGAGCGCGGCTGGTGACCTCGCTCGGGGTCGTCGGGCCCGACGGCGTGCTGCGCCGCCGGGCCGCCCGCGTCCTCCTCCTCGACGCCGACGACCGGCTCCTGCTCCTGCGGGGGCACGACGTGGACCAGCTCGAGCGCTCCTGGTGGTTCACGGTCGGCGGCGGCCTCGACCCGGGCGAGGACTCGCGGTCGGCGGCCGCGCGGGAGCTGCTCGAGGAGACGGGGTTCGTCGTCGCGCCCGAGGACCTCGTGGGGCCCGTGCTCACCCGCTCGGCCGTGTTCGACTTCGCGGCCTCGCACCTGCGGCAGGACGAGGAGTTCTACCTCGCCCGCGTCGAGGCGCACGGGGAGGGGCTGAGCCGTGCCGGCTGGACGGCCATGGAGCACGACGTCCTCGACGAGGTGCGCTGGTGGCACCTCGACGACCTCGCGCGGGTGGAGATCGAGGTGTTCCCCGTCGACCTCGTCGCGCTGGTGCGCCCGCTCCTGGCCGGCTGGGACGGGGTCACGCGGCACCTGGGTCTCGTCCAGGAGTAGGTGCGGTCGGGCGCGCCCGCCCGTCTCGTACCGGTCGGTAACGTGCAGGCGCTAGCCTCCGCACGTGCCCACGACCTCGCCCGCCGCCGCCCGCGTCCCCCGGTCGGGGATCCGCACCCTCATGGAGCTGGCGCTGCGGGACCCGGAGGCCCTGCACCTGGAGATCGGCGAGCCGGACCTGCGCACCCCCGGGCACGTGGTGGACGCCGCGGCCGCCGCGGCGCGGGCGGGCACGACGGGCTACACGTCGTCCATCGGGACGGACGCCCTGCGCGCGGTGCTCGCGGCGGAGGTGGCGCGCAGCCTCGGCCGGCCGACGACGCCCGAGGAGGTCGTCGTCACCCACGGCGCGATGAACGGGCTCGCCCTCGCCTTCTCCGCCCTGCTGGCGCCGGGGGAGGAGCTGCTGCTGCCGGACCCGGAGTTCCCGAACTGGCGCATGGCCGCCGTGGCGGCCGGGCTCCGGGTGGGGACGTACCCCGCGCGGGCGGAGGCGGGCTTCGTGCCGCGTCCCGCCGACGTGGAGGCCGCGATCACCCCCGCCACCCGCGCGATCCTCGTGAACTCCCCGAACAACCCCACCGGCGCCGTGTACCCGGCGGAGGTCGTCGCCGAGCTCGTCGCGATCGCCCGCCGGCACGACCTGTGGGTGCTGTCCGACGAGTGCTACGACGCCATCACGTTCGGCGTGCCGCACGTGAGCCCCCTGGTGCACGACACGGACGGCCGCGTCGTGCTGTTCCGGACGCTGTCGAAGACCTACGCGATGACGGGCTGGCGGCTGGGCTACGCGGTGGTGCCGCACGCGGGGGCGCACGACCTCATCGGCCACCTCGCCGAGGCCACGGTCGCGTGCCCGTCGAGCGTGTCGCAGGCGGCCGCCGTCGCGGCGGTGACCGGGCCGCAGGGCTCGGTGGCGGAGGCGGTGGCGACGTACCGTTCCCGGCGCGACGCGGCCGTGGCGCTGCTGGCGGCGCGCGGGGTGCCGTGCGTGCGGCCCGACGGCGCCTTCTACCTCATGGTCGACGTGGGCACGCGGGACACGGACGGCTTCGCCCGCCGCCTGCTCGCCGACCGGCACGTCGCCGTCGCTCCGGGGTCCACCTTCGGCGGCGCCGCCGACGGCTTCGTCCGGGTGAGCCTCGCCGCCGCCCCGGAGGTCCTGCTCACGGGCCTGGACCGCCTCGCCGACCAGCTCGACGAGGAGCGCGGCGCCCTCGTCCCGGCGTGCGCGGCGCCCGTGCCGCAGGCCGCGCCGGCCGCGTGACCCGGATCAGGTGACGGTGGCGCGCTCGGTCCACCGGGCGTCCCGGTGCTCGTCGGCGGCGAGGGCCTCGGCGAGGTGCTGCGCCGCGACGGCCATGTCGCCGTGGGTGAGGTAGGGCGCGGCCACCCCGAGGCGGACGATGTCCGGCTCCCGGAAGTCGCCGACGACCCCGCGGGCCGCCAGGGCGCGGACCACCCCGTAGGCCTCCGGGTGCCGGACCGCCACCTGCGAGCCGCGGCGGTCGTCCTGCGCCGGGCTCGCGAAGGCCACGCCCGGCACGAGCGCCTCGAGGCAGCGGCGCAGGAACGCGGTGAGCGACAGCGAGCGGACGCGCACGTCCTCCACGTCGACCCCGTCGAACGCCGTGAGCGCCGCCTCGAGGGCGAGGAGCGAGAGCATCGGGGGCGTCCCGACGCGCAGCCGCTCCGGACCGGGTGCGGGCGCGTGCCCGGCGGCCATCGCGAACGGGCGGGCGTGGGAGTGCCAGCCCGGCAGCACGTTGTGCACGTGGGGAAGGTGTCGCGCGGCGACGTAGACCCAGGCCGGGGCCCCGGGGCCGCCGTTGAGGTACTTGTACCCGCACCCCACCGCGAGGTCGACGCCGTGCTCGTCCAGGCCGACGGGCACGGCGCCGGCCGAGTGGCACAGGTCCCAGAGCGCGAGCGCGCCGTGCGCGTGGGCGGCGCGCGTGAGAGCGGGCAGGTCCCACAGCTCGCCCGTGCGGTAGTCGACCTGGGAGAGGGACACCACCGCGGCCCGCCGGCCGGCCGCGGCGAGGCGGTCGAGCACCGCGGGGACCTCCGGCGGCGTGGCGTGGACGACCTCGAGCCCCGTCTGCTCCGCGACGCCGTCGGTGACGTAGAGGTCGGTGGGGAACGACCCGGGGTCCGTGACGAGGACGTCCGCGTCGGGCCTCAGGCGCACCGCGCCGTGCAGGGCCTGGTGGAGGCGCACGCTCGTGGAGTCGCCCGCCACGACCTGTCCCGGGGCCGCGCCGACGAGGCGCCCGACCGCGTCCCCGACCCGGCCGGGCGCGTCCCACCAGCCGTGGGTGTTCCACGAGGACACGAGGTCCTGGCCCCACTGCCGCGCCACCGCGTCGGCGACGGCCGGGGGCACCGCGGCGGGCAGGGCGCCGAGCGAGTTGCCGTCGAGGTAGACGAGCCCCGCGGGCAGGAGGAACCGGGCGCGCAGGTCGGTGGCGGCGTGCGCGGCGTCGAGCGCCGCCGCCTCGGCGAGGAGGGCCGGGACGCCCGCGCCGGCGTCGGGGGGCACGCCTCAGCCGTCCGCGAGACGGGACGGGAAGCCGCCGGTCGCCACGGGCCCCCACCGCGTCGGGGTGATCCGCAGGAGGCACTTGCCCTGCGCGGTCATCGCCGCGCGGTACTCGTCCCAGTCGGGGTGCTCGCCCGAGATGACCCGGAAGTACTCGACGAGCGGCTCGAGCGCCCCGGGCAGGTCGAGCACCTCCGCCTCGCCGTCGACCTGCACCCACGCGCCGCCGAAGTCGTCCGAGAGCACGAGGGCGCTCACGCGCGGGTCGCGGCGCACGTTGCGGACCTTCGCGCGCTCGGGGTACGTCGAGACGACGATCCGGCCCTCGCCGTCGACACCGGCGGTCACGGGCGAGGCCTGGGGGGACCCGTCGGCGCGCCGGGTGAGCAGCACGAGGTGGTGGCGGGGCCGGACGAAGTCGAGGAGCGCGTCGCGGTCGACGGGTGTGGTGGTGGCGATGGTGCGGGGCACGCGCCGACCCTACGACTTGCTGCCCGCACGGGGCGGCCACAGGTGCGCCGGGGGAGGATGGGCGGGTGCCGGAGGGGGACAGCGTGTACCGGCTCGCCCGGCGGCTGGACGCCTCGCTGCGCGGCCGGCGCGTCGTCCGCTCCGACGTGCGGGTGCCGCAGCTCGCCACGCTGGACCTGGCCGGACGGACGGTCGACGAGCACGTCACGCACGGCAAGCACCTGCTCACCCGGTTCAGCGGCGGCCTCACCCTGCACAGCCACCTGCGCATGGACGGGGAGTGGACCGTCACGGGCGTCGGGCGACGGCTGCCCGCGCGCCTCGGGCACGAGGTCCGGCTCGTCCTGACCACCGACGCGGGCACCACGGCGTACGGCCTGCGGCTGCACGACTTGCGGGCCGTGCCGACGCGGCGGGAGGCGGATCTCGTCGGGCACCTCGGCCCCGACCCCCTGCGGGACGACTGGGACCCCGACGAGGCCGTCCGACGCCTCGCCGCCGACCCGGCGCGCCCGCTCGTCGCGGCCCTGCTCGACCAGCGCCTCGTCGCCGGCCTGGGCAACCTCTGGGCGAACGAGCTGGCCTTCCTCACGGGGACGAGCCCCTGGACGCCGGTGGGCGAGGTCGACGTGCCGGCGCTGGTCGACCGCGCGGCGACGTGGCTGCGCCGCTCCGCCACGGTCGCCGGGGCGTACCAGGTCACCACGCCGCAGGTCCTGCCGGGGCGGGCGCGCCGGGGCGAGGAGCACTGGGTCTCCGGCCGCGCGCACCGGCCGTGCCTGCGCTGCGGCACGACCGTGCGCGTCGTCGACGAGCGTCCCGGGGACCCCGAGCGGCGGCGGACGTGGTGGTGCGCGACCTGCCAGCCCGGCCCCGTGCCCCGCGACCGCACCCCCGTGCCGGTGCGCGGACGCCCCCGCGCCTAGGACCTGCCGGCGCTCAGGCCCGGCGGATGCGGATCGGCCCGCGCGCGGTGGACGGGTCGACGACGGAGCCGCCCTGGGTCACCACGACCTCCCCGGCGGCGACGAGCCGCCGGGCCGCCGCCCGCGCGGGCTCCATGAGCGCGCGCCAGTCCTCGCCACCGACCCGGCGGGCGGCCTCGGACGGGCAGACCGTCGCGTCGTGGGCACGGGCCGCCAGGAGGGTGCGGACCGCGTCCTCGAGGGCGGCGTCCTGCGGCGTGAGCCCGTGACGCCGGCAGGCCGCCGAGCAGTGACGCACGCCGTCCCAGTCGCGCTCCCACTTCTTGCGCCAGGTGATCGTGCGTCCGCACACGACGCAGGGCTTGGACGGCGGAGCCGCGGCACGGGAGGCGCGCCCGCCGCGTGCGTCGCCCGTGCGTGCCACGTCCGCCCGCCCGTCCGGGCCCGCCGCGCGCCGGGCCCCGCTCGTAGGATGACCTGGTGACCCAGGACCACCCCAGCGTCGCACCCGCCCCCGACGCGCGCCCGCGGATCGGCGTGCTCGCCCTGCAGGGTGACGTGCGCGAGCACGTCCACGCGCTCGAGGCCGTCGGCGCACGCGCCGTCCCCGTCCGGCGGGAGCGCGAGCTCGCGGAGGTCGACGGCCTCGTGATCCCCGGCGGCGAGTCGACGGTCATCGACAAGCTGCTGCGCGCGTTCGACCTCGACGGGCCGGTCCGGGACCGCCTGCGCGGCGGCATGCCGGCCTACGGGTCCTGCGCGGGCATGATCCTGCTCGCCGACCGCGTGCTCGACGGCACGTCGGACCAGCAGACCCTCGGCGGCATGGACGTCGTGGTGCGGCGCAACGCCTTCGGGCGGCAGGTGGACTCCTTCGAGTCGGACCTCACCATCGACGGCATCGAGGACAGCGCGCACGACCCCCTGCACGCCGTGTTCATCCGCGCGCCGTGGGTCGAGACGGTCGGGCCGCGCGCGCAGGTGCTCGGGCGCGTCGAGGCCGGCCCGGGCGCCGGTAGGATCGTCGCGGTACGCCAGGGGCCCCTGCTCGCCACGTCGTTCCACCCGGAGGTCACGGGCGACACGCGGGTGCACCGGCTGTTCGTCCAGATCGTCGGCGAGAGCCGCTGAAGGGGTAGCGAGTCATGTCGGGTCACTCCAAGTGGGCCACCACGAAGCACAAGAAGGCCGTGGTGGACGCCAAGCGGGCGAAGTCGTTCGCGAAGCTCATCAAGAACATCGAGGTCGCGGCGCGCACGGGCGGCGGTGACCTGTCGGGCAACCCGACGCTGGTCGACGCGGTCCAGAAGGCCAAGAAGACGTCGGTGCCGAACGACAACATCGACCGCGCCATCAAGCGCGGCTCCGGCCAGGAGGCCGGCGGCGCCGACTACCAGTCGATCACGTACGAGGGCTACGGCCCCGGGGGCATCGCGGTCCTCGTCGAGTGCCTCACGGACAACCGCAACCGCGCCGCCTCGGACGTCCGCGTGGCGTTCACCCGCAACGGCGGGCAGATGGCCGACCCCGGCTCCGTGGCTTACATCTTCTCCCGCAAGGGCGTCGTCATGGTGCCCAAGGAGGGCACGGACGAGGACGCCGTCATGGAGGCCGTGCTCGAGGCGGGTGGCGAGGAGGTCAACGACGCCGGCGACTCCTTCGAGGTGCTGTCCGAGGCGACCGACCTGGTCCCGGTGCGGACGGCGCTCCAGGCGGCCGGCATCGACTACGACTCCGCCGACGTCGTCTTCTACCCGGCGACGCAGATCGCCGTCGACGCCGACGGCGCGCGCCGGATCCTCAAGCTCATCGACGCGCTCGAGGACTCCGACGACGTGCAGAACGTCTACGCCAACTTCGACGCCTCCGACGAGGTCCTGGCGGAGCTCGACGAGGACGAGTGAGGGCGCCCGGCGGGCGGCGCCCCGGCGCGCCCCCGCGGGGCCGGCGCCGCGGGCTGGGAGGCTGACGCCGTGCGCGTCCTCGGGGTCGACCCCGGCCTGACCCGGTGCGGCCTCGGCGTGGTCGACGGGCTGCCCGGCCGCCGCGCGCGGATGGTCGCCGTGGGCGTCGCGGTCTCGGACCCGGAGGTCGACGTCGACCACCGCCTGCTGCGCATCGGCACCGTCATCGAGGAGTGGCTCGAGGAGCACGCGCCCGACGCCGTCGCGGTGGAGCGCGTGTTCGCGCAGCACAACGTCCGCACGGTCATGGGCACGGCGCAGGTCGCCGGGCTGGCGATGGTCGCGGCGGCGCGGCGGCGCATCCCGGTCGCGCTGCACACCCCCAGCGAGGTCAAGGCCGCCGTCACGGGCAGCGGCCGCGCCGACAAGGCGCAGGTCCAGACGATGGTCACGCGCCTGCTCGACCTCGACGAGCGCCCCCGCCCGGCCGACGCCGCCGACGCGCTGGCCCTGGCCATCTGCCACCTCTGGCGGCCGGCCGGTGCGCTCGGCGCGCCGCAGCGCGCCCCGGGGCAGCTCACGTCGGCGCAGCGCGCCTGGGCGGCGGCGGAGCAGGCCGCCCGGCGCCGGGGCTGAGGCGTCCGCGGCCGGTGTGTCGTTCGTACACCTGTTCGCCCCGTCGTGGCACCCTGGCCCCGGTCGGGCCACGGGTCCGCGACGGGTGGCGACGACGGGTCGCCGCAGGAGCTGAGGGAGGCCGGGCGTGATCGCGTCGGTGCACGGGACGGTGCTGGCGGTGCGGCTCGACGCCGCGGTGGTCGAGGTCGGCGGGGTCGGCCTCCTCGTCCAGGCCACCCCCGCCACGCTGGCCTCCCTGCGGGTGGGCGCCACCGCGCGGCTGCACACGTCCCTCGTCGTGCGGGAGGACGCGCTGACCCTCTTCGGGTTCGCGGAGGCGGACGAGCGCGAGGTCTTCGAGGTGCTGCAGACCGTGACGGGCGTCGGTCCGCGCCTCGCGCTGGCGATGCTCGCCGTGCACACCCCCGACGGGCTGCGCGCGGCGGTGGCGGGGGAGGACCTCACCGCCCTCCAGCGCGTCCCCGGCATCGGCCGCAAGGGCGCGCAGCGCATCGTCCTCGAGCTCGCCGACCGGCTCGGCGCACCGTCGGGCCCGGCCGCGGCCGCCCGGCCCGCCGCCGCCCCGGACGGGCGCGAGCAGGTCGTCGAGGCGCTCGTCGGGCTCGGGTGGAACGCGCGCGCGGCGGGCGACGCCGTCGAGACCGTCCTCGAGGGGACCGAGGGTCCGGTGGCCGCGGACGAGGTCGCGGGCGTGCTCCGCGGGGCGCTGCGGGTGCTGGGCGGGCAGCGTGGCTGAGGCCGCCGACGGCCCGGAGGGCGCCGGGTCCCTCGTGCGGCCCGCGGCCGACGACGTCGAGCGGGCCGCCGAGGCGGCCCTGCGGCCGAAGCGGCTGGCGGAGTTCGTCGGGCAGCGGGTGGTGCGCGAGCAGCTCTCGCTCGTCCTCCAGGCGGCCCGTCAGCGCGACCGCACGCCGGACCACGTGCTCCTGTCCGGCCCGCCGGGGCTGGGCAAGACCACCCTGGCGATGATCATCGCCGCCGAGCTGGGCACCTCCCTGCGGATCACGAGCGGCCCAGCGATCCAGCACGCGGGGGACCTGGCCGCCGTGCTCTCCTCCCTGGAGGAGGGCGAGGTGCTCTTCCTCGACGAGATCCACCGGCTCGCGCGTCCGGCGGAGGAGCTGCTCTACGTGGCGATGGAGGACTTCCGCGTCGACGTCGTCGTCGGCAAGGGGGCCGGGGCCAGCGCCATCCCGCTCGCGCTGCCGCCCTTCACCGTGGTGGGGGCGACGACGCGGGCCGGCCTGCTGCCCGCGCCGCTGCGCGACCGGTTCGGGTTCACCGGCCACCTGGACTTCTACGACACGGAGGAGCTCGAGCGGGTGCTCGTCCGCTCGGCGGGGCTGCTCGGGGTCCCGCTCACGGCCCCGGCGGCCCACGAGATCGCCTCGCGCAGCCGGGGCACCCCCCGCATCGCGAACCGTCTCCTGCGCCGCGTGCGCGACTGGGCCGAGGTGCGCGGGGACGGGACGCTCGGCCTCGGCGCCGCCCGGGCCGCGCTCGAGGTGTTCGAGGTGGACGTGCGCGGGCTGGACCGGCTCGACCGGCTCGTGCTGGACGCCCTGTGCCGCCGCTTCGGCGGCGGGCCGGTGGGCCTGGCCACGCTGGCCGTGGCGGTGGGGGAGGAGCCCGAGACCGTCGAGACCGTCGCCGAGCCGTTCCTCGTCCGCGAGGGGCTCGTGGGACGCACACCCCGGGGCCGCGTCGCGCTCCCCCCGGCCTGGGAGCACCTGGGGCTGGTGGCGCCGGCCGGAGGGCCGTCGACGCTCTTCGGCTGACGCACCGCCGACGCGGCCCGCGGGAACCGGCGCCGCGGCGGCGTCGTTGGGAGGCCGGGTCCCCAGCGCCTAGACTGCGGGCCGATACCTCACCCCCGATCGGAGCCCCTCCTCGTGGATTTCCTGCTCATCG
This sequence comes from Cellulomonas endophytica, assembly GCF_004123805.1. Classification (GTDB taxonomy): domain Bacteria; phylum Actinomycetota; class Actinomycetes; order Actinomycetales; family Cellulomonadaceae; genus Cellulomonas; species Cellulomonas endophytica. The sequence continues at coordinate 66,156 of NZ_RWJX01000018.1, forward strand.
TCGTGCTCATGGGCGCCGTCCTGTGGTTCATGACCCGGAACGGCCGCAAGCAGCAGAAGGAGGCGGCGAACTTCCGGTCCAACCTCGCGCCCGGCGACGAGGTCATGACGGGCTCCGGCCTGTTCGGCACCGTCGTGGCCGTCGACGGCGACGTCATCACCCTCGAGTCGACGCCCGGGCAGCCCACGCGCTGGCTCCGCGCGGCGATCGCGAAGCGGGTCGACCCGCCCGCCGCGACCGACGAGGACGAGGACGACGACGAGTACGAGGACGACGACGAGGCGTACGAGGACGAGTACGACGACGCGTACGACGACGACGACACGGACGGCACGGACGCCGACCGCGACCTCGACCCCGACGGCACGCGCCGCGCGACCGGCACCGCCGCGACGGCGACCGCGTCGACCACGGGCGCGACCGCCCTCGAGGTCCCCGACGACCTGTCGGGCCTGCCCGAGGCCGACCGGCGCGACGGCGGCCCCGAGACCGGCACCGCGCGCTGACCCCGGCGGGCCGGCGCGACCGCCGGCCCGCCCCCCTGCGGCCCCGCGACCCGTCGGGCCCGCACGCCGCCGGCCCACGACCGGGCCGCGGCCCCGCCCCACCGCCCGCCCACCGCGGCGGCCGCGCACGAGAAGAGACCTCCGTTGGCCCCTCCCCGCCGCCACGCCCGCCCGGCCCGGTCCCTCGTCGGGCTCGCGGTGCTGGTCGTCGCCCTCTTCGGCGCGCTGCTCTCCGGCACCCGCTGGTCCGACGCGTCCTTCACGCCCGGCCTCGCCCTCGACCTCGAGGGCGGCACGCAGATCATCCTGCAGCCGGTGACGACGGACGGCTCCGAGGTGACCGACGAGGACATCACCCAGGCCATCGACGTCATCCGGCAGCGGGTGGACGCCTCGGGCGTCGCCGAGGCCGAGATCACCAGCCAGGGCGGGCAGAACATCGTCGTCGCCCTCCCGGGCCGCCCCGACGACGCGACGCTCGACCTGGTGAAGACCTCCGCGCAGATGGAGTTCCGCCCCGTCCTCGCCTACGGCGCCCCGACGCCCGCCACCGCGCCGACGCCGGCACCGGTGCCGACGGACGGTGCCGGCACCGAGGGCGCGGAGGGCACAGACGGCACGGAGCCTGCGACGGAGGGCACGGACCCGGCGGCGACGCCGACGCCCGAGCCGACGGTCGACGCCGGGGACGGCGCCGCGACGGAGGGCGACACCACCGGGGCCGCCGAGCCCGGCTCCGCCGTCATCGCCCCCGCCGCCTTCGACACCGGCGCGGGGACGGCCGCCGCCGCCACGCCGGCGCCCTCTCCCGAGGCGACGCCGCCGGCGGAGGGCGGTGCCACGGGCCCGACGTCGCCCAGCGACACGGCGTTCTACCTGACCCCCGAGGTGCAGGCGGCGTACGACGCCCTCGACTGCACCGACCCCGCCAGCCTCACCGGCGGCGTCAACGGACCCGCGGACGCGGCGTTCGTCACCTGCTCCCAGGACGGCACGGCCAAGTTCGTCCTCGGCCCGGTCGAGGTCGAGGGCACGGAGATCGAGTCGGCGTCCTCGGGCCTCGGCAGCCTGCCCACCGGCGGCACCTCCAACGAGTGGGTCGTGAGCCTGGAGTTCACGGGCACCGGCACCGGCCAGTTCGCCGCCACGACGGAGCGCCTCGTCTCGCTGGCCAGCCCTCAGAACCAGTTCGGCATCGTCCTGGACGGGCTCGTCGTGTCGGCACCGTCCATCAACGAGCCGATCCCCAACGGGCAGGCGCAGATCTCCGGCACCTTCACCCGGGACACCGCCGCCACGCTCGCCAACCAGCTGAACTTCGGCGCGCTGCCCCTGACGTTCGAGGTGCAGAGCCAGGAGCAGATCTCGGCGACCCTCGGCTCCGAGCAGCTCGAGAAGGGCCTGCTCGCGGGCCTCGTCGGCCTGGCGCTGGTCGTCGTCTACTCCCTGTTCCAGTACCGGGCGCTCGGCCTGCTCACCGTGGGCTCGCTGCTCGTGGCCGCGGTGCTGGCCTACGGCGTCATCGCGCTGCTGTCCTGGCTGCAGGGCTACCGCCTGTCGCTGCCCGGCGTGGCGGGTCTCATCGTCGCCATCGGCATCACCGCCGACTCCTTCATCGTCTACTTCGAGCGCCTGCGCGACGAGCTGCGGGAGGGCCGCACCCTCGGGCAGGCGGTGGACCGCGCGTGGGACCGCGCGCGGCGCACGATCCTGGCCTCCGACGCGGTGAACTTCCTCGCCGCCGCGGTGCTGTACGTCCTCGCGGTCGGCGGGGTGCGCGGCTTCGCGTTCACGCTGGGCCTGACGACGCTCATCGACCTGCTCGTCGTCTTCCTCTTCACGCACCCGATGCTGCGGGTCATCTCGCGCTGGAAGTTCTTCGCGCAGGGCCACCCGCTCTCCGGCCTGGACCCGCGTCGTCTCGGCGCGGCCGGGTCGCGGTACGTCGGACGGGGGCGCTTCTCCTCGCCCGCCGGGAGCGACGTGCCCGACGACGTCTCGGCGCTCGACGGGGGCGCGGACGGTCGCGACGACGCCGAGCCGGCCCTGGCCGGGGCCCCCCGCCGGGCGGCCGACGCCGTCGGCGGCGGCGCCGCGGCGGCGGGCGGCGG
>NZ_RWJX01000174.1 GCF_004123805.1 Cellulomonas endophytica
CCCCCCTGCGCATCGAGCTCATGGGCGCCGGGACGCACCCCTTCGCGCGGTGGGACCAGCAGCGCGTCACGGACAAGCAGCGCTACGCCACCCTCATCGACCGCACGCAGTGGTGGGGCCGGCAGATGCTCATCTACGGCGTGCACGTGCACGTCGGGGTCGAGGACCGCGCGAAGGTCCTGCCCCTCCAGCGCGCCATGCTCACGGTGTTCGGCCTCGTCCAGTCGCTGTCGTCCTCGTCGCCCTTCTGGGACGGGTCCGACACGGGGTACGCGTCCAACCGCGCCCTGCTGTTCCAGCAGCTGCCCACCGCGGGCCTGCCCTTCCCCTTCGACCGGTGGGAGCAGCTCGAGCAGTACGTCGGGGACATGCTCCACACGGGCGTCATCGAGGGGTTCGACGAGGTGCGCTGGGACGTGCGCCCCGCCCCGCGCTTCGGCACGCTCGAGATGCGCATCGCCGACGGCGCCTCAAACCTCCTCGAGGTCGGGGCGATCTCCGCGCTGACGCACTGCCTCGTCGAGCACTTCTCCCAGCGGCTGGACGCGGGCGAGACCCTGCCGACCCTGCCGCCCTGGTTCGCGCAGGAGAACAAGTGGCGCGCGGCGCGCTACGGGATGGACGCCATCCTCATCACGGACGCCGGGGGCGCGGAGGAGCTCGTCACGGACTCCGTGTCCCGGTGGCTGCGCGTGCTGGAGCC